>JBBQGG010000120.1:0-2542 GCA_038322815.1 Kapaibacterium sp. (SeqCode) | reverse complement strand
GAAATTCGCAAAGAGAAATATACCCTTTCGCAATTTGCAATTCTCTATCGCACAAATGCTCAAAGCCGTGCTATTGAAGATGCGCTTCGCAGACAAGGCATTCCTTATACTATTGTTGGTGGCACTGCATTTTATAAACGTAAAGAAATTAAGGATTGCCTTGCGTATATCCGCTTGATCGTAAATCCTGCCGATTCAGAAAGCCTGATGCGAGTTATCAATTTCCCCGCGCGCGGCATTGGCGATGTGACTATCGGGAAGCTTGCGCAATTTGCAAGAGAGCGCGGCTCCACGATACTCGATGTGATCGCAACACCGGAATTCATTCCTAATTTACAGCAGCGAGCTACGACTAAACTAAAAGAATTTTCTGAACTCATTCTAAAATATTCGAGCCTTCGATCTGAGCTTTCCCCAAGTGAATTGCTTCGTGCCCTACTTGATGATACCGGTATTCTTATAGAATTAAAAACTGAGAATACGATGGAATCACTAACACGTTATGAGAACGTACGCGAATTCCTTTCTGCTATAACGGAATATTTTGCAGATAATCCGGATGCAACCGTTGAATCATTCCTCGAAGAAATTTCGCTGATGAGTGATGTTGATAAAATTGATGACACAAAAAATGTCGTAACGTTAATGACACTTCATGCTGCCAAAGGATTGGAGTTCGCTGTTGTTTTTCTCATGGGGCTGGAAGAAGGACTTTTTCCGAATCCGAATACGTCATTCGATGATTTCTCAATTGAAGAAGAACGTCGTTTGATGTATGTGGGTATTACGCGGGCAATGAAGAAATGCTACATTCTTTATGCAAAGAATCGTCTGAAGTTCGGCGAATATAATTCGGCAATGCCTTCGCGCTTTATTAAAGAGATCGTAGTCTCCGGCGCAACAGAACATACAACCAGCTATGGAACAAAGATCCGTGAATCAGAAGAAAAGACTTCTAGAGAAGATATCTTTTCAACAAGTATGTTTAGCGGATCAAATACGATCAACGGAAGAACCTTCGTCGCTCGAAAAGCTCCGCGCAATTACAATCCATTTGCTCAAGATGAAGCACCTGATTCCTATTCGCAGATCGAACAGCCGGTCGGAGGTGTTCGCCGCGGTGCTAGAGTCATTCATGAAATTTTCGGCGAGGGCAGAGTTATTGAAGTAACCGGCAAAGGTGATAAGGCAAAAGCAGTAGTTGATTTTAACCAGCAGGGGAAGAAGAATTTGATGCTGAAATTTGCGAATTTGAGAGTCTTATAATTTCGATTTATTTATTTCAAATCCGATCTTTCAAATATTGCGTATGTTTTCACTTAACACATCACTACAACCATGAAATTTACCAGAATATCAGTCATTCTACTTTTTGCCGCATTTTTCGTTGTTTCGTGTAAGAAAACCGAAGATACGGATAAGATGAGGGACTCCACCGCTGCAGCAATTACTCCTGAAGATTCAGCAAAAAACGAGGCAGCTAAATGGGCAGCGTTCAAAGCTGATGCTAAATTGCGTATTCAGGCTTTGCAAGACTCCGTTGATGCCTATGATGCACGGATGAAAGCAGCAAATCCCCATTATAGAGCAGATGTAAAAGCGCGCGAGTCAATCAAACGCCGTTCAACAGCTCTCAAGGCAAGACTTGAGGAAAAAGACGAAGCTGTTGGAAGTTGGGGGCGAATGAAAGATGCTATTGTCGGTGGAATTGATACACTTGCAACAGGCGTTGGTAACGTCGTATCTCCGAAGAAGAAATAATCTTTTCTTAGATAATAAAAACCCATCCTGAATAATTTACAGGATGGGTTTTCTATTACGTAAAATGAAATTCCGTTCAATGGGCTGCTTCTAACACCTTCTCTGCAGGCAGGTGGTCCAAGCAGAAATAATCGGAATTGATGCAGGTTCCGCGGAAGTAGCAAATACATGGCTTATCAGGTTCAATGACCTCACCGAGACCATAGAGATCGCCAAATTCATATTTATTAAAAATATTATTAATCAGGACGATCTTCTTTTCCAGAGCGACGGCAATATGAAATGCCATCGTAACACCGGAGATTATTGTCTTGCACTTGTTAACGAGTGAGATGAATGTTTTCAACGGGAAATATCCAAGATATTGTGCGGTGCCGCCGGAAAGATTTTGAATTTCTTTATTGCGAGCATCTTCATCGGATCCACCTAAAAGGACTACATTATATCCTTTATCATGAAGCTTCTTTGCAAGATCAGCCCAATGCGCAGTGCTCCACAACCTTGATGTCCAGCGAATTCCTGCTCCTGTATTCATTCCAACGAGAGGTCGGGATAGATCGAGTCCCGGAAAATCTATTTCTTCGGGCTTATCAATAATATATTTCTCTCCGGCAAATGTATAGCCGCAAATTGCAAAAAGCTCTTCGGGATAGGATTTCCGATTTGCAAGACTTATATCATCAAAAATTCCGGTTACATATTTTTCATGAGCATTTTTATCTGCAGGTATCGTCACTCCGATAGGACTAAGTAAAAAACCTATCTTCTTTTTTGCTTTGAT
>JBBQGG010000119.1:0-2904 GCA_038322815.1 Kapaibacterium sp. (SeqCode) | reverse complement strand
TCCAACCTTCCGCGCCGAGAAATCCAAAACGCGCAGACATCTGACAGAATTCTGGATGGTCGAACCGGAAGTAGCATTCATGGATCTCGAAGGCGATATGGAACTTGCTGAAGAATTCATTGAATATATTGTTCAGCGTGTTCTAAAAAACCGCCGTAAAGAACTTGATACTCTTGAGCGCGATGTGACAAAATTAGAAAACATTAAAGCTCCGTTCCCAAAACTTCATTATGATGAAGCAGCGGAAATCTTAAAAAATTATTGGAGCGAGATGAATCCGGATGAGAAGAAAGAACGTTTTGCTTCAGGACATAAAGAATTTATTTACGGAGATGATTTCGGCGCACCCGATGAAGCAGTTATCTCCGGAAAATTCGATAAACCTGTGATGGTGCATCACTATCCATCGGCAGTGAAAGCCTTCTATATGAAGCGCGATCCGAACGAACCCGATAAAGCTCTTGCAATGGATATGCTGGCACCTGAAGGCTATGGCGAGATCATCGGCGGTTCGCAGCGCGAAGATGATTACGACTTGCTCTTGGAGCGGATCAAATCGCACGATCTGCCGGTAGAAGCATTTGAATGGTATCTTGATCTTCGTAAATATGGCAGCGTTCCACATGCCGGCTTCGGTTTAGGGGTTGAAAGAACTGTTGCATGGATATGCGGCATCGAGCACGTCAGGGAAACGATTCCATTCCCGAGAACGATATCGAGAATATGTCCGTAAATTTTATAATGCCATTGCGAGGAGTCGCGTAGCGACAACGAAGCAATCCCCTGAGGTTAAATAAGATGGTAAGTGCTATCAAATCATCGGATTGAAATTCTGGGGGCTACAAAAAAAAAATGAAAATAATAAAAGTTGTTTCCATAGCACTTGCCTTGATATTCAGCTTATCGGATGCCTTTGGGCAGGTAACCGAAGATGCTCAGATTCAGCGACCGAAGCATTTTGCTGAAAATATTTTTGGCATTGGCTTGCATGCAAGTTTGGTGACAGGAATGGGCCTTTCTTTTCGGCAAAGGATTGCAAATACTGCTGTAGCATATCAGATCAATGGCGGAATTCTGAAACTTTCATCTACATTCTATTACGATTTCGGCGGCGAATTCCAATTTGATCTTTCCGGAAGCGATAATGATCGTATATTTCTGATCGCAGGATTAGGATATTATTACAAAGGAATTTCAACAAATGATCTTACAACTCCCCTGCGAATCGGGGCTGGAGCCGGGTATGAATTCTCGTTAGCCAGGCAGATCGGAGTATCTTTTGGATTACTGATAATGGCATTCCTTCCCGGAGGGAATATTTTGCCGCTGCCGCAGATCGGAATGCATTTCTTTTTTAAATAAAAATACGTTGAACGAAATAGTTTTTTGGATTCTTTCAGCCGGCGCAATTATATCTGCGTTGCTCATGGTCACACGCAAAAGCGTTGTGCCGAGCGCACTGATGTTAATCGTCACGTTCTGCTTTCTTGCAGCATTGTATCTTAGCTTGAATGCGCAATTCCTTGCAGTCGTGCAGGTAACTGTATATGCCGGAGCGATCATGGTGCTTGTAGTTTTTGTGATCATGCTGTTGAATATCCGGAATGAGCGATATTCAATAACCGGAAATTGGAAAACGATGATCGGCGTTCTCGGAGTCTCAGGAATTTTAGCGCAGATCATTGCAATGTTTATGGTGGCAAGTGAAAAACTACCAAAACAATTGAATGCAAAAGCTCTTGAACTTGGAACGGTTGAGTCGGTAGGCATGAAGCTTTATACAAGCTATGCCTTTCCATTCGAGATGGCTTCGATCATCTTGATCGCTGCCGCAGTGGGAGCTATTGTCTTAGCGAAAAAGAAATTAACATAGTATGTCATCACTTTCAAATTATCTCATCGTCTCCGCCATCTTATTTATGATCGGCGCAGGCGGAGTGATGTTCCGCAAGAATGTCATCGTGATCTTTATGTGCATAGAGCTGATGCTCAATGCAGTGAACCTGACGCTGATCGCTTTTTCGCAATTCATGGGCGATCAGTCCGGACAGATTCTCGTTTTTTTCGTGATGACCGTTGCAGCAGCAGAAGCAGCAGTAGGACTTGCAATCGTGATCTCTGTCTATCGCAATAAAGAGACAGTGGAGATCGACAAGCTAAATTTATTGAAAGGATAGTTTTTTTAATTACGAATTAGAAATTACGAATTACGAATTGAATGGGGAATTGCATTGTGTCATTGCGAGGGTATGCAACGATTAGGCAGCATAGGCTTTAGCCCGACGAAGCAATCCCACAATCACACTGAACCGAAAAGAAAATTAAGAACTCAGAACTAAGAACTAAGAACTTTTGACCCAACTCATTCCATATATCGTTGCAGCGCCTTTGATAGGTTTTCTTATCAACGGGTTTTTTGGCGGCAAATATAAAAATAAAGCTATTGCCGGATGGATTGGCACACTTGCCGTTACCATCAGTTTTATTATTGCCTGTGGAGTTTTTGCTGAGATGCTTTCGCGCTCACCGGAAGAACGAGCTATCCATTATAAACTTTTTGATTGGATAAACGTCGGCAAGGTAAACGTTGGAATTTCCTATCTTATTGATCAGCTCTCCATCATTTTTATTCTCGTTATTACCGGTGTCGGTGCGCTGATACATTTATATTCCACCGGATATATGAAGGGCGACTCCGGATATACGCGATTCTTCACGTACCTGAATCTTTTCATTGTGATGATGCTGCAGCTGGTGATGGCAGATAATTATCTACTCACATTTTTGGGATGGGAAGGCGTCGGACTTTGCAGTTACCTTCTGATCGGTTTCTGGTTTGAAGAAAATAAAAATAACGATGCAGCGAAAAAAGCATTCATTGTTAATCGTATCGGTGATTTTGGA
>JBBQGG010000118.1:0-3148 GCA_038322815.1 Kapaibacterium sp. (SeqCode) | reverse complement strand
ATGAAACACTCATTAACTTCACGCATTCTTCTTGCAGGCTTTGCACTTGCACTTATGTTCATTGCTTCGACCTCTGAGGCGAAGATCGAAAATCCAACGACGCTCTATCTCAGGCGTGTTGACGGCGCACAGAATCTTGTTGCTACATCGGCGACGATTAATAGCGGCGGTACATTTACCTTCAGCGACGTTCCGCCCGGTAAATACGAACTGCTGATCGCAGGAAGCCAGGCATACTTCACTGCAAAAGCAGCGGAAACCGGAAATACTATTATCCTTGATTTTGATTGGGCTTCTAACGCAGGGACGCAAAGGGATCTCATTAGTACCTCCAAAAGCAACATCAGGCATAATGGCATCGCAGCTCCCGGCGGCAGCGGCGGCGATGAACATGCGGGCGCAATCATCAGCACCACTCGCAGCAACATCAAGCGTCAGAGCTGCCCGATCAACTCTTCAAGCGTGACAAGCGCAGATGTTGGCGGAAGGACTGTCTATTGCCAAGTGATCGCCCAGGATATAGAATTAACAGCGAAATTCTCGTCGCCAAGCGGAAGATTTTACGGGCTACAATGTTTTTTGCATAGTATTAACCACTAATTTCTCATCACCGAGCGGGACGATCACGAACTTCGCGATCAAAGAGAATGGCGTGAAATAGAGTCATCGTAGGTGTAATCCTGTTTCGAAATGATTTACGGTTGTCATTTCGAACGGAGGCGTAGCCGAAGAGAGAAATCTTTAAATAAAATAAAATCCTTATTCTCTCCGGGGAAATAAGGATTTTATTTTATTGAAGATTTCTCACGTCGTCTGCCGCTATCGCGTCATACTCTGTTCGAAATGACAGGGGCTTAGCTTGGGATTTTTGCTGGAATTTGTCGTAAAGTAATTAAACACTTAAACCTCCCGATAATGTCTTAATTTGAATTTACTGTCATTCCTCACATCGTTTTTCTCACAGAGTGAGAAAAACGATGTGAGGAATCCCCTAAATCGTGGTAGAGACATAGAGGCTACAAACTATTAGGGGATTTCTCAGTCGCTCATTCGCCTTCGGTGAATTTCGGCTCCTTCGGAATGACAATCAAATTAAGACATCACAAAACTCCCCGATTCGGAACTTTCTCCCCCAAAAACCGCTTATTACCCCGCTACAAAATCGGGCAAAAAAGTCCGATAATTGATTAAATTTAGGAGATTTTCAAACGTGGATAAGAAAGATAAACTCTCGCATCGGACATATAACGCTAAAGAAGGCGAGATAAAGAAGGATTGGTACATCGTTGATGCCGATGGGCAGACCGTTGGCCGTCTTGCAACAGAAGTTGCACGGGTCCTTCGCGGCAAGCATAAAGCAACCTTTACTCCGTATATTGATATGGGCGATTTTGTCGTCGTTATCAATGCTGAAAAAGTAAAGATGACCGGCAAGCGCATGGAGCAGAAAGAGTATTATCATAATACGCTGTATCCTGGCGGAGCACGTTTTGCGAAGTTCAAAGATGTTCGCGCAAATCATCCTGACCGTATCATCGAAAGCGCCGTGAAAGGTATGCTTCCGAAGAGTTCGCTCGGTAAGAAAGTCGGCATGAAGCTGAAGGTTTATTCAGGCACAAGCCATCCGCACGAAGCACAGCAGCCGAAGGTATTGAAATTAGCATAATTTTATTTAAGATTTTTTTTCATGGCAAAGACGCAAGCATCAATCCACGTAGGACGCCGTAAAGAGGCAGTAGCCCGTGTTATTCTCACTCCTATTTCGACAGGCAAGCCTGTGGAGATCGTTATCAACGGCAAACCGATCGAAATATTTTTTGCGAACGGCATTCATCGTGAAGATCTTATTCGTCCGTTGAAATCAACCGGACAATACGGCAATTACAGTGTTCGTGCAAACGTCGTTGGCGGTGGTACAAGTGGCCAGGCCGGAGCAGTTCGTTTAGGCATAGCCCGTGCTCTTGTTGCGATCAATGATGAATTCCGTACGATACTTCGTAAAGACGATCTCATGACGCGCGATCCGAGAATGGTCGAGCGTAAAAAATACGGACAGCCAAAAGCTCGTAAGAGATTCCAGTTCTCGAAACGTTAATTTTAGTAGCGAGTAATAAGTAGCTAGTAGTTAGGTTAACAAGTTGTATTCCTAACTACTGACTACTGTTTTCAATCACATATACTTTCTCGTAATTGTATCCGAGGGTGTCTGCTTCGGCGGATTTCGGTACAAGAGGAAGTAGAGAATAAAAACCAAATAAAATACATGCGAATCAGTTTAGAAGACCTCTTAGCTTCAGGTGCTCACTTTGGGCATCTTACCCGCCGTTGGAATCCGAAGATGAAACCTTACATCTTCATGGAACGCAACGGAATTCATATTATCGATCTTAAAAAAACTCAGCAGCTCGCTGAAGATGCTTTGAACGCCGCAGAGCGTTTGGCAGCTGAAGGCAAACGCTTTCTTTTTGTCGGCACGAAGAAACAACTTCGCGGCGCCATTAAAGAAGAAGCAATGCGCTGTATGCAGTATCATGCAACCGATCGCTGGCCGGGCGGAATGCTAACCAATTTTGCTACGATCCGTAAATCCATTAAGAGATTACAGAATCTTGATAAAATGGATCAAGACGGTACGATCGAAAACTACACGAAGAAAGAACAGCTTCTTTTTTCAAGAGAGAAGATCAAGCTCGATGCAACGCTTGGCGGTATCGCCGATATGCGCGGACTTCCTGCGGCGATGATCATCATTGATATTAAGAAAGAGCATATTGCAGTTGAAGAAGCGAAAAAGCTCGGCATACCGATCTTCGCACTTGTTGATACGAATGTTGATCCCGATCTTGTGGATTATCCGATCCCTGCGAATGACGATGCACTTCGCTCAGTTCAGCTCTTCGTTCATTCATTCGCCGATGCGATCAACGCCGGACGTGCGGCATCGAAAGCCAGAAAATCAGATGAAGGCGTCGAAGCAGAACGTTTACAAAAGGAAAGCGATATCGATGAGATCGTTGAGCCTGTTGCAGAGACCGTCGCAGCATAATTAAAGGCTCAGTAGTTTTCGAATGACGGGGAGCCTTGCTTAGAGTGCTCGCCGATTTTATAAGTGTCATTGCGAGAAGGGCTTTAGCCCGACGAAGCAAAC
>JBBQGG010000117.1:0-3252 GCA_038322815.1 Kapaibacterium sp. (SeqCode) | reverse complement strand
CTTTAAGCCGATACCAGATATTAATCCGCCCTGTGAAAATACCCGCTGTCCGTTGTTAAGGACGTAGCAGAAAAGACTAATGTCTCCGATCACCAAAGGATGATCGTCTCTACCAAATTCTACTCTAAGTTTTTTATCCATAATAATTATACTCCTAATGCTTTAGCTATCGTTAAATCAAACACACCAACATTGTTTCTGTTATTATAACGGAAACAAAACTCTGCAATATACTTGCCTAAATGTCCGACACTTACTTTGTGGTATTGTCCGACAATTCCGCGCTTGAATAAGCCCCAAAATCCTTCAATAGTGTTCGTATGAATTTCACCATTTACATAATGCCTTTTGTGATTAATCGTTTGGTGTTGAACGAAGCCCGACAACTCACAGTAGCCGCGAAATTCATCTGAGATTACAATAGCATCTTTAATATCAACGCGCTCCCTTACGATTTTAGAGAGTTCTTTCGCTGTTACTGCGCCCTTGAAAACCTTTGCACTGACACGACCACCGCGTTCTACCATGCCGACAACAGCAGGTTTGCTTGTACCGCGACCACGCTTGTTCTTCTTAGGGGTAATTTCACCCGTTGTTTTATCAACGTCATAAGCGAACTTCCGAGGCTTTCCACCGACATAGGTTTCATCTATCTCAACAATACCTTTTAGGAGTTCACCCTGTTCCGTCATTGCACGACGAATACGCATTGCCATACTCCAAGCGGTGTCCTTATTGACTTCAATATCTCTTGCAAGCTGACGGGCGGAAATGCCCTTCTTTGCATTCAGCACCAAAGAGATCGCAACGAACCACTTTTGGAAGTCTAATTTTGTCTTATGGAACATAGTCCCAACAGTCACGCTAAAGGTCGTATTGCAGGTATTGCAATGATGCCTTTTTTCGTTTTTCATTGGAGTGGTCTTGGTAGATTTGCAGTAAGGACATACGGGAGTGCCATTCCAACGTACCTTTTCGAGGTGTAAAAGGCAAGCGTCTTGTGTCGGAAACTGCTTGTAAACTTGGATAATGTTCATTTATATAGACTTACGGCGATTGTTAGAAAGTCTCTACCGTTAAGCTATACAATATAACGTTTGGCGTTCCGAAAAGTTACAGCTAAATGAGTTTTATTTACTACCTTTAAGTGGGACAATACGTATTTTTTTGATCTGATGATCGAAAAAACAAGCTTAAAGGGAGTGAGAGAAGATTTTATTAATCAATTCAAGGAGATCGCTATGATAAACACGTACGTTAATAATATTCCGGTTGCTCACGGTGAGTTGAGCATCGTTATGTCGGATAATGCAGAGAAGGTCATGAAGCATTCATCAGCACTTGCTCAAAAAATAAAGGATGCCGGAGTCGGAGTCCTGCTTGTTAATTGCGGAATGAGCGACAGGCGGTTCAGAGAACATGCAGGCTACCCTGAAGAATGTAATCCGAAAACGCATTACATGATTCGCACATCCTATCGGGGTGATCTTATTGGTGAACGCGCTGAGATCGAGCAGGTTGTTCGTGAATGCAAGATCGCAGTTGTGATCATTTCCGGTTGGGAATGGACTTCCAATTCCTACCGCCGGAAAGAACGCCTTATATATTTTCTTCGCGAACTCATGGCAGAGAAAGGTATAGCGGTTATTATCTATTCGCAGGCACCTACAAAACCTGTTATAGGAAAATATGATAGGGGCGGAGTGGGTAAACTTAGCATGCTTGCCATTGCCATTATCTCCGATGAGGCAGCAGGCATACTTGAAAAGGCAGGACCTAAGCCACCGCCGCTTGTCTATAACGGCAGGCAAGAGCTTGAAGCAATGGAGCGGAGTGCACAATTACTTGCCAGTAAAATCAATAACTTACAGGTTGAAAAGTCAATGGTCAATGGGCAGAAGCCAAGTCTCAGGAAAGGATTGAAGATGAACGATAAAAAACCGATGCAAAATGGCCAAGGATAGCATTTGTAGAACAGACATCCTTATCCGCTCAAGGCAAAAGCGAAGACGGGCGGATTACGAGTACGACTTACACGTGAGAAAATCCGCATCGGAATTCTGCTTGCTCCGTTTGATAAAAGAAAAAATCAGAATATAAAAACAATGTTGAGATTTCTTCGTATTTTGTAGTATAATTTTTATTCAACCCATTGCTTCACTATAAAGGCATAGCTGCTAACGGCGGGATCATCATTGGTCCGGCATATCACTATAACCGTTCGCTGCTTGTTGCCGAGGATCGGATGCTCGAAGGTGTTGAAATTACTTCGCAGCTTGAACAATTCGAGTATGCTATCGAGCGGTCAAAAAATGAATTGGAAAAGATCGGCGCTCTTGCCGAGCATAAAGCGGGAACACAGGGCTTGGCGATCTTCGAAGCACAGCACATGATGCTTGCCGATACATTTGTACTCGATACAATACGCAAGCGAATCAGTTCGGAAAAAAAATCCGCAGCATACGTAGTAGATTCCGAGTATAGTCATCATCAGCATTTTCTTCAGACAAGCGAGAACCCGCTCTTACGCGAACGTGCTGACGATGTAGAAGATATTAAACAACGATTACTCCGTCATTTATTAGAAAAGCAGAAATGGATATCGAAGCTCGATCATCCGGCGATCGTTGTTGCAGAATTCCTTTCTCCTGCCGATGCAATACTTTTTTCACGTCATGAACTTTTGGGTTTTGCAACAGATGGCGGCGGTTCGACAAGTCACGTTGCGATTCTGGCTCGCTCGCTCGGACTTCCGGCTATTGTGGGTTTGCGCGGAGCAGCTGCACATATTGAAACCGATGATATTCTGATCTTAGATGGTGATCGCGGAGAGCTTTTTGTCACGCCTGATGAGGATACGCTAGCCCGGTACCGCGAACGCCTGCTTGAAGCGCAATCGAAAAAGAAGATTATTGCTGCGAAAGCGAAGGAATCTGAATTTCCGGCACGAACGATCGATGATAGGAAGATCGTCGTCAATATGAACATGGAGCTTATCAGCGATGAGGCGATTGCAGAAGCGGAGTTGATGAGCAAAGTAAAAGGGAAGGCAGTGCGTGGTTTAGGACTTTTGCGAACCGAGCATTTTCTCTCTGCCTACGATGAGATCCCTTCGGAAGCAGATCAGACGAGAATATACTCTGATCTTGCAAAACGATTTCATCCTGCGCCAATAACGATTCGAACATTTGATATAGGCGGAGATAAGTATATCGGAGGTGGTTTTCGGGAGAAAAATCCATTCTTAGGGTG
>JBBQGG010000116.1:0-3404 GCA_038322815.1 Kapaibacterium sp. (SeqCode) | reverse complement strand
GTAGAAGTAATCGTTGTTTGTCAGATGATAAAGCGACAAATAAAAATTGCTCTATAGAAAAAATAATTATTTAAGTTCCTTTTGAACCTTCAGAGGAAGCCCTTCTTTTACTGTATGGTAGGAATTCTTGATTAGCTCTTTAAGCTCATCAGTATTCAGTGCGTTTTTCTTTTTAATACAGACCCAACCGAATCGTCCTGTGTAAGGGGCACTCGTAATTCCATCACGCTCAATAAGCTCGCTGCATTTTTCGGGAGTACATTTAAAAGAATAGCTAAAACCCGAAGTAGGATTGAGACTGGTAGTGGCAAACATTTTTTCTCCGATGCAAAAGCATAGATCGTTGCCCCATTTGATATCTTCAAATGCGTGCGGTAGGCTAAGACAGTATGTTCGTAATTCTTCGACGTTCATTTTCAAGACTTGTTAAATTCGTCCATTCCGATTATCCGGAAGAACGACTTACTGCAAACATAATCAATATTTCTCTGATGGAGATAGTTTTTGTCTTTACGATAGACTTCGGCAACCGAGAATGATTCTCAATCGTTGTATAGATCACACATGAAAAAAATATATTTTATACCAGTATTCCTTCTTTACTGCGCTATCTCGGCAAGCGCACAAATTCCTGTTTCTGATTCTCTTCACACGCCATACAATATCAACTTCAAAGGATATTCCGGCGATACTGCAATTGCGTTGAATGGATTGCGAAGAGAGCTTGCAGATATCTTGCCCAATACAAAATACAGACGGATGACTCCAAGTTGCAAGATCGTTTTTTACGAACCGGATAATGTATTGCATCCAATCTATTCCGTAAATCCCACACAGCCTGTACTTCCGGCATCAGTCGAAAAACTTTTTACTACGTCCGCAACTCTGTGGGCTCTTGGATCAAATTATATGTTTACGACAAAGCTGGTTCTAACCTCACCTGCACGAATCGAGGGGGGGGCAATCATTGGCAGTGTATATCTGCGCCCTAGCGGCGATCCTACATTACGCTTAAATGATTTCGACCAACTCGCAGACGGATTAAAGGCGAATGGTGTACACGAGATAGAAGGCGATATTATCAGTGACGAATCAGATGATGATATCCTTACACCGGATGCAAAAAAATATTTTGCAGAACAGAGCGCTATTCCAACAACGACTGCAGTTGCGGATTCTTTAGTCACTGATCCTTCTGGAATTGACTCAACTTCAGATCAAACAGATTCCACAATTAACGATCTTGCCGATGAAGAGACTGAGCCTGGATTTCTTTCTTCGTCTCCGAATTTTTTTATTGACCGTAATGTCATCTCTGTCAGAGTTACCGCTGGAGATCGCAAAGGCAGCGGAATTCATGTGTCGATCAACCCGCCGATCTCTAATGTCCATATTATCAATCATGGTGGGACGAGTGCACCTATGAGAGTTACAAAAAAAAGAGTGAGAATAGGAAGAGGTCGTCATGCGCGATATCGCAATGTAAAAATACGCTCCCGTTCAGTTTATACGCTCCGTGCATCTTCATCCGGAGGTGCAAATGACGATTTGCAAACGATTATGATAAGCGGACTTATTCCCGCGCATATGGCTCGTGTATATAACGTACCGATACGTAATGTTCCTCTTGCAATGGCTGCACTTTTAAAATGGAAATTAGAACGGAATGGTATTCATGTCACCGGAACTGCTCGCACGGGCAAGCCTCCAAAAGGGAAAATACAATTTACGACCCTTGCAGCCAAAGAAACACCGTTGCTCGAATTATTAAAGCAGACAAATAAGCGCAGCGATAATTTTTTAGCTGAATCAATGTTTCGAAAGCTTTCTTCGATCAGTGATGTGACTGCCTCGAATCCTGCTGAGCGCTCACGTAAATTGATAAAATCCTGGCTCTCAGTAATACATTGTGATAATAGTATGTGCTATGACGGTTCAGGACTTTCCCGCAGCAATCAGACCTCTGCGAACGCCGTAATTGATCTGCTTCACGGTATTCGTATTCGCCCAACGATGTATAATGATTTTATTACGACGATGTCCATTGCCGGAGTTGACGGAACCACCCGCAATCGGATGATCGGATCTTTGGCGCAATTCAATGCACGAAGCAAAACGGGGACACTCAATGGAGTTACAGCACTTGCCGGATTCGTATCAACGCAGGATGGTCAGTTAGCTTCCTATTTTATCACCATGCAGAATTTCGGCGGCGGTGCAGCAAGTTACAAGTCTATCCAAAACCAGATCGTCCAAAAATTAGCTTCTTTTCGTTATGTTGATTATGCCGCAAAATACGGACAGATACAAATGGCGCCCCCTACTCTTACGGCACCGGATTCGTTGAAGGGTAAGTAGTTGTCAATATAAAAAGGGCGGAAGAGCTTTAGCTCTTCCGCCCTTTTTATTTGTGGTTAAGGATAGCTTTATCAAAGATTACCCTTCATAACTTTCCACGAATGATCTTCGGATTTCAAGTCTTAGTCATCAACTCTGCTGCATAACCTGAATTGACATCCGAAAGCATTTTTCCTGTATTTATAGTATTATCCCTCTTCAGAATCGGCGTTGACCGCTTCTGCATTGATCGATGATTCTGCGATGCCGGTTAATGTTTCATCTGCTTCTTTTTCTTCATCCAGAGTAGTCTGAAGTAGATCTGCGGCTTCTTCATAACCTAATGCAAGAGCAAAAGCGCGGAGTGTTCCATAAGAAGCAATCTCGTAATGCTCTACTTTTTGTGAAGCACCAATTATTGCAGCATCTCGAACGACACCTTCTTCGGTCTCTTCCATAAGTTCTTTTGCTTCTTCGATCAGGCCCTTCATTGCAGCACATTCTTTTGCCTGTGCTTTCTTACCTATCGCTTCGAAGACTTGTTCGACGCGTTTGACTTGCTCTTCAGTCACGGTAAGATGATCTTCAAGGGCAGTGATGAGTTCTACATCAGTTGCATTCGCGATCATTTTAGGAATTGCCTTGGTCATTCATAATCAACCTTCCACGAATCTCCATTGCACGAATATACGGCATACGAAGTTGTAAAAGATTCAATCCAGTTAACCGCAACAACTGTTTTGATTGTGAAGATCGCAGGTGCAGGGCAAATGGAGGTGAGCGAATACTCTTCTGCAATTAATAAGCATTTAGATTCAGTTCGCAAAGGCATGAGGCATCCTCTGCCTGTTATAGTATGCAATGAGTCGTTTACATGGGAAGCGATGCACAAAGATGATTTAATTACAATTTTGAAAACACTCACCAATTCACAATGAAAAAACTTTTAATTTCTCATCCTGTCCGCGCGCAAATAAAAAAAGCAATTGAAATTGGTATTCCTATTTGTCTCGATGCAACAGGGGAAGCAATGGGAGATAAAATTGCAATACTTGGAATGGCACAAT
>JBBQGG010000115.1:0-3670 GCA_038322815.1 Kapaibacterium sp. (SeqCode) | reverse complement strand
CATTTTGGAACGCGTTCTAAAATTACTAGTTAAAACAAATCGTCTAAATCATCTTCGGTTTCATCTTCATCTTTATCTTCATTATCGTCGGAACCTGCTGCTGCTTCGATTGGTACTGGTTCTTCGATTGGCACTGGTTCTACTTTTTCTTTTGGCATTTTATACCTCCTCAGGTGAATCATTTTCTAATACTGCGAATAAATCTGCATTGCGAATTAAATAAACATCTTGCCCATTAATGCGCATTTCAGTTCCGGCATACTTACCAAACAAAACCCTATCTCCTTTTTTACAATCATTCTCAACCAGTGTTCCCGATTCGAGCCATCTCCCAAAACCAACAGCAATGACATATCCCTTCTGCGGTCCACCCCCTTCGGTTAACTAAATAGATGTAGTGTAAGTGTGCTTTAGTGCTGTCATGAAATGCTCCGACTTCCACGTATTGTGTAGTCGAATCATCTTTGACCCTGACACCGCTTGAAAGGCTTTCTGCATAACTATGGTCACTTTCAGAAGTACGTCTCTTCTTTGATTGTTTGACGCTTTCAAGTGCCTTAATTGGCATTAGCTTGCCCGGAGAATTTCCTGAAACAGGGAAGTTAAGATAATTAGCGGCTGTATCCTATGTAACTTTAGCAAGTGTTTCAGCTACTTTATTCAGATCGCTCATGCCGAGTCTGACTCCTTCATAGCGTGTTTTCCATCCATAAAAAATAGGAAGTCATGATTCGAAGGTAAGGGTAGCAGAACAGTCGTTAATACACCAGAGACCACTCGTATTAGGGTCGTGAAATGGAATAAATTTTGCTCTGTGTGGTTTTGGATCGCAAGCTGTAGTAGTCCAATATTCATACGTTGAAAGATCGAAGGTATCGCTCTTTGTAAAAAACCAAGTTCCACCCGATTTTAATTTAACAGCGTAGTACAATGAATCTGAGAGATCCATGAATCCCTTGATAATTCCTTTAGATGAATCGTAAATATCAATAGAATGATCGAAATTATTTCCTGTAAATCCATATTCTCTGAGACCGTTTGTTCCGGCATTCGATACGGTAAATCCTTTTGCTCCGTAAGCTGCACAGATATTTGCCTGTAAGCGGATTTGTTCTGCTGTTACGTTTGATCTGTCATAGGTTGTCCGCGCTGTATCATAGATAAGTGTTCCATTCCAAACACGATCAAGAGGAGTACAGTCTGTCGTAGAAGATCTGCTGAGAATAGCTCTTATAGTATCAACTAAGTATCCCATTCCTGTTGGAAGTCGCCCGGGCAGTACACCGTTATTCGTTGAGCCGTCTAAGTTCTTATATACTAAACCTGTATAAGCCTGTCCCATGACCCAATACGGAACAGGTTTTGTACCGATTGCTACCGCTCCCTGATTCACTTCTTTTAGAAGTCCGATGAATTGATTACTGAAAAGTGAATCGTGTAGATGTTCGTACATAACAACATCAGTACGATCCATGATGGGCTGTGTATATAAATCTAATCGTGCGGGTAATATTTTTGGAAACATATCACGGGGTAAAGGCAGATGGATACTTGTTCCTGCCGAATATTCAATATTACGGTATAAATGCTCTGGAGCCGCATCGGTTAATGTGGGTTTCCATAGGATGTCATCCCAGATCAATCTTATCTCACGGGGATTCCAAGGGCTAAAAGCAGTAAAGCGTCTGAAAGGATGTCCATTCGGGTCGTTACTATCCCGGGCAAATCTATCTAAGTATCCGATTATATAATATCTATCCGGGTAAGGTTCATTTTCCGATTGAAGATTCAGCAAGTTCGGGTAATAACTTCCCGTTAAGGTGTCATGTATTTTTGTAGTATCATTATAAACAAGGTATTTACTTTGCGATATCATCTTAAAGCGAAATGCAAGCAAACTATCATAGCCTCCGGTTAAGAGTTTTTCCGCCCCTCCGTTTCGTATTCTCAGACCTTTTACGAAAATAGGAATTTTCAGAGCAGGATTTCGGCGAACCCGGACGTCGAAGCGGATAAAATTTCGCCAATCTCCGTTACTATTCATATCACAATTTCCAAAACATAATTCTCCCGGAAACTTCGAGCGTAAATAACTTGATGAATCGCCTGTCGTACCGTCGGTAAAATAATGATGCAGGAATCCTGAATCAAGTGCAATATGCATCCGAACAGTTGAATCCCCGTTTGGTGCTATTCGAAGACTATGCTCCAAATCGTTTGCCCACCACGATGAATCGTGTGATGAAGATAGGGCATCAAGATATTTCTGCTTCGTTATATCATATGTTAGGATAGTATCGTATTTTCTCCATTTATCGCCAGTATTATATTTAGAGTGAGTTTTGGCACCACGTATCCAAATTTCTATTGTAAAAAGAGGTGTAGAAGGATTACTTACAGTGAATAAATTGCTGTCTGCAAAATGATACATGAAATCGAAGTAATGGGCGTAATTGACAGACTTTGCATCGAATTTATCTAACGGTTGACCAAGAGGAAAACGAAGCAAGTAATTTCCTGCATAGCCTAATGTGTCATTGTCTTTATCCGTCTGCCTATCGAGAACTTCGCTCGTGTCGATTCGCCATTCTTGTCCGGTATTGGTTGTCCCGATAAGAGAACCAGCTTTAGAATAGAAAGCTCCTGATTCAACCGCATAATCAAGTTGACGCTCCAAAATTCCCTTACTACCAATCTTGTTATATCCACTGAATAAATAATTTCTTTGCTCCTGATGATCGAAGAATCCCGGAATCCATCCCGATCCTCCACCTACCCATCCTAACGTATCGGTTTTTGCAACATTATCCTGACCTCCGCCGTCAATAAAATTGGTAGTGGTATTAATGCTTAATTTTTTTAACGAATCCAAATAAGTCGTAGCATCTCCTGTTAAAAGTGCTCCGAGGGGAAATACCGTTGCAGGGACGATTTTTACTGTATCAGAATTATACGCTGCAGGGATGGCAGGCGATGCATACTGACCGATTACCTCTTTGCAAAAGCAAAGGCTTATTCCTAAAATGAAAAGTAACTGTATGATGCTCCCCAAAATTAGGACAAGTGTTTAGGGTGGATTGTTACACCACACAACCTACTTGTCACACATGGAAAAAAGAAGCAGACGTAAATTCAGTTCAGAGTTCAAAGCGAAAGTGGTATTAGAGGCATTGCGCGAGCGTCAAACGCTCGAAGAGTTGTCTCGTCGCTACGAAGTGCATCCGTCACAGATCACGCAATGGAAGAAGGAAGCGGTATCGAAGCTTTCGGTGGTTTTTGGGGGCGGCTCCGATGATGCCTCGACTCATCACGAAGACATCACCGAGAAGCTGTTCGCCCAGATCGGTCAGCTGAAGGTGGAAAACGATTTCCTTAAAAAAAAGCTGCTCTGATGCCACTCTCCGAACGTAGAGCATTGATTGATCGCGGACATGCGGATATGAGCACAGCGGGTCAGTGCCGTCTCTTGAGCATTCATCGGAGCGGCTTGTACTATCAACCGTGCCCGGAGAATCAGGAGAACCTTGCGATCATGCGATTGCTTGACGAGCAATATTTCCATGCGCCATTCTACGGAGCCAGACGGCTCACGGCATGGCTCAAGACACAGGGATATACGGTCAATGCAAAACGGGTACGCAGACTGATGATGCTCGTGGGCTGGCAGACG
>JBBQGG010000114.1:0-4198 GCA_038322815.1 Kapaibacterium sp. (SeqCode) | reverse complement strand
GATGAGCAGTTGATAACTACGAAGATAGAAACGGCTGTAAGAACTTTGATTAGATTTTTCATGGTGTTGTTTTAGTAAGTACGTGTTAAAAAAAATGTTTTGTTTGTGATTGTTCGTACAATCATCGTACATCAAACTTACGCACCGGATTATTTTTTGGTGCTACGTAAATACTACGTAGGGGAGTAAAGCACATGAAAGGCAAAAAAGGACGCGCCCGTATCGCTATGAGAATAAAAGAATTACCGAGAGAATAAATGCCAACTTACGCTTCTTTTTGTGCAAGGAGTTTTTGAAGGATGGTAATCTGTTCGTTCTGCAGGGTGATGAGCTGCCCCCATTGTTCATCGCGGAGGGTGTCCATTTTACGATGAAGTTCTAATATCTCAAGTTCGGCTTTGAGGTTCACTTCGTAATCATGCGTTGCTTCCATTCTGTCCTTGGCTGCCTGACGATTTTGGGACATCATGATCACCGGCGCCTGCAATGCTGCGAGCATCGAAAGAAAAAGATTGAGCAGAATATATGGATAGGGATCGAATATCTTCGGCTGCGGAAGAATGAAGGTATTTATCGCAACCCAAAAAATCAGGATTCCCAGAAAGGTGAGGATAAAAGTCCACGAACCACCGAACGATGCGACCTTATCCGCAACGCGCTGCCCGAAGGTCATCTGATCAGTAAAAACTTTATTCGTGTTTTTGCTGATCCTCACTCCTTCGAGAATCGTCTTCACAACGTTCTGCTCAATATTTCCGAGCTGCTCAAAACTTTTGCGAAAAAATCTGATGGATAGATCGGCAGTGCTTTTTAAGATGGATGGCATAATATTTTTGTAAAGAATTAATTAGTGCAAAATTAAGGAGGAATGCGAGTGTGGGAGTCAAAAGTTAAAACTACGAAGTCAAAGACTCGCCGTGGAGAATCAAAAAATGGAAATCCTTTTCTTATAAACAGCCCTTGCAATTGCAAACGCGACGACGGTTACAATGAGTTTAGGGACAAGGGTGAAGCCGATGATCAAAGCAATATTTTCTGTTGAGATAGTATGCGAAGCGTTGGAGGAATTGAGAAATCCAAAAATGTTAAGATACCAAAAAATATCAACACCAAGCCAGATCACGATTCCGAGCCGTAAAGAAAAAGTTGAGACTTGCGGCACTCCAATAGCAGCCCAGATACCGACAAGGATTGGAATAGTAAGATACATCGCAATGCTATACGAATTACTTTGGATGTGCAGAGTCATCATCCCTAGATAGATCAGTGCAATCCCTGCATGACCTAACGAAGCTTTGGCTTTATCATTCATAGACTTTTGCAACAACGCCGATTGCTTCAATAAGATGCAAGATGCAAAAAAAAGCCGCCTTTGAGAGGCGGCTTTTTTGAAAATCTATTTATTATTTCATCTGCTTAAGATCCCACATTGACCTGTCAATTTTATTTCCGCTTGCATCTTTGAAAGAGACCGATCCCGTGATGCCATCACAATCAGCATCTACAACGAATGTACCGAGTGATGTGCTGAGAAGCGGTGTTGATTTATCAAGTTCCTTCGTGATCACGAATGGTTTATGCATCCGCTTTCCTGTTGGCAATCCGGAAGCAGGATCGCGTGGAGAAATAATCTCGTGACTGACAACGACCTCAGAAACGGAGGGTACAGAGGCTTCTCTATTCGAGCTTTGTGTGATTTCTGAAACAGATGGAGCAGAGGCTTCTCTATCGGTACTTCCTCCCATCGGTGAACTTATTCCGCGGCCAACTCCCCAAAATTTTGCCGATGATCCGGTCGGTTTACTGATAAGAGACCAGGAGTAGGTATATTTTCCTGCTGGCATTGGGGGAGTTTTGAAATGTCCATTTTCATCAACTGTTACTTCAGTTGCTTTGCCCTCACTGTTGGTCCAAGTGATCTTCTGGAATGCCATGCTTACAGCAAATGTCTTCGATGCGAAAGTGAATGCGACGAGAGCAACGAGGCTCATCGTGAGAATGCGAAGTGATGTTTTCATAAGAATATAAATGATTAAAATAAAAGTAATACCCTATTAACGTAACCAAAGTATTCTGTGTGACAAAATGAAAGCGAATTCATGGAAGATTGGTTCTATTAGTGATTTGGTCGTTATAAATGAAAACCGCCTCAAATGAGGCGGAGGTTCATTTCTAAAAAAAGCATTTATTACTGATGCCAATCGTCCATAGCCATTGTCTTGCCGCTTGGATCTTTTATTTCTATCTTGCCGGTTATTCCGTCGCAATCTTTATCGATCTCGATCGAGCCGAGTTTCTTATTGACGGTTGGCAAAAGTCTTTCCGAATTGGTGAGTTTAATGGTAAGTGGCGGCTGATGCTGGCGCTTGCCGGAAGCCATGCCGCTTTGCGCATCTCGCGGTACTAAAATTTCATACGAAATGGTTATTTCGGAAACCGAGGTAGTGCTTGCCTCTCTATCACCACCAGCGCCAGTCGGCGAGCTGATGCCGCGGCCAATACCATCCTTACTGGCGGAAACGGTGCCGCCCGGAGTGGCGCTAACAGTAAGCGTTGCAGATTTTACACTGCTGCGATCCCAAAAAAACTGTACTTTTACCCTTCCTGCTTTAAGTGATGGAGTAGTGAATGAGCCGTCCTTGGAGACATCCACTTTCGTGATCTTACCGTCGGCGTCTGTAATCTCTAAATAGGCGTTAAAGGAAGCATACGTTTTCTGTGCGAAAGTGATTGCAACTAGAGCAACAAGGCTCATCGAGATGATGCGAATGCGAAATGATGTTTTCATAAGAGTATAAATGATGAATGTAATACCCTGCTAACGAACGTGGAATGTACTGTGTGACAAAATGAAAGCGAATTCATGGATGATTGATTCTATCAGTGATTTGGTCGCTATGAATAAAAAGAGACCTATGCTTTTATGCATAGGTCTCTTTTTTCACGAAGTGTAGATTAATTCTCGATCGTCGTGACTGTAACTTCTTTCTCTGGCTTTTCTTCAACTGTAGTTTTCTTTTCAGTCTGGACTTCTTTTGTCTTAACGGAATCGCCGTCGGAAGAGTAGCTGCTTTTTGATTCAGTGGTTTTAACTGTTTCGTCGTTCATATTCGTAATTATAAATTAAATTAAAAAAAATAGGTGTGGGGAAATAGGGATAAACAAAAATACGCCTTAATTGGCAAAAAGACGTTACGGATATATAGGGATTTGCTTATGAGATTCGCAGATAGTCAATAAATTCGTCGATTATTCTACTATAATTTTTCTGGTAATAACCTGCCCAGGGGAAACAAGTCGAGCGAAGTATGACCCTGCCGTAAAGCTTGTGGCATCAAAATGAAAATCACGAATGCCGCTCACATATTCACCGTTTGTAATGACGGCTTTGCGATTTCCGAGCAGATCGTATATTTCAAGTGTCACGGGTTCTGAATTTGAAGTAGTGACGATGAACGTCGTCAATTTAGAAAAAGGGTTAGGATTTATGGTGAGTGAAAGATCAGTCCTTGAATTATTTCTCACATCGTTTTTCGGCGCAGCAGGAAGAAGGATCGAAAAATTATTTGAATAGATCGAATCAACTCCTTTATACCGCACGCGGGTTTTCATCGTTGCAGGAAATGAATGCGCAGTATCAGTTGGCGGAAGTGCAGTTGTAAATGTAAAATTCAATTGCTTCTTTCGGGTAAAAGGCTTTGAGCGATATTCCGAAAGGACATTGCTATTGGAGTCAACCGTAAAAATTATTTTCGCGCTTGGATCAACAACTAACTGCCAGCTATCGAAAAGCACGCTGTCGGCAATGTTGCTATAAAAATAAAATGGATCGAGTTTCGATTTGTATTTACTTGCTTGAGTATCGATTGGAAAAATGATAGTTGGGTCTTTGGGTTTTATTACAACAACTGAGTCAATGCCTTTGGCAGTAAATTGATAACGTATTGAGTCTGCATAATAAAAAAGATGGCCTGCTGGCGAGCATCTCCAAAAGGACCAAAATATAGCACTATCATTTTGGACACCAATTGTCTTTGGAGCAAATAAAACTTCATCTGTATCAGAGTGTCCTAATTGCCACATTGAAGGGTGTAAAGTGTTGTAGGAAAAATTAGTGTTTAGGTTTCTCGTTAAAGAAAACTCTATAGATGTACAAGCTTGGTATTGCCCTCCGAATATAAAGAAAATTCCTATTTTA
>JBBQGG010000113.1:0-4354 GCA_038322815.1 Kapaibacterium sp. (SeqCode) | reverse complement strand
TTTTGCTCCATCTAATTTCCAGCTTGGCGAAATCACAAGTTCATCCGAAATTTTTACCGGCTCGATTCCCGCTTCCCACGCCGCATTCCAGTCTTTCTCTTCTATCTCTTCGGATTCAAGAAAACGAATTTCTTTTTCAGGAAGTGTTGCAACAAAAGTTTTCAGTGATGAAAGTTTTTCTTCGTTCAAATCGTTGCGAAGCAGATAGACCGTCAATAATCCTGACGATGATTCTTCAAAACCCTGCACGCAATCAGGTTTTACTGAAAAGTCTGCTTATAGTGTTCTCTCCTCAGCATTAATATAAATTTTAGAAACGGAGTATTATAGATATGTTACAAAAAAATATTAAATCGGGACTATCAGGAATGCTTATAGCTCTCGTACTTGGTTTCGGATTACCGCTTTTTGCACAGGATGCAAGCATTACAACTCCGCCTCCTAAGCCACATCGCAAAGTCGATCCGGAAAAAGTAAAGCTGCTCATCCAGAAGGTAGAAGAAGTGAAGCATCAAAAACTTCGCGAAGTATTAAACCTTGACGATGAGATGTCAAAAAGGTTTTTCGCCGAATACGATCCGGCTGAAAAAGATCTGATCAGCCTTGTCAGACAACGCCAGGAGCAAGAGTTAAAGCTCGTGCAGCTAACCAGAGGAGATTATAAAGATGGCGATGTTGATCCAACCTTGCAGAGCATCAAAGTATTGAATCAACAGATCCAAGACCGTTACGAAAAATTAGATGGTAATCTGAAATCGGTTATTACTCCGCGACAACGGGCGAAATTACTTGTCTTTGAAAAGGAATTCAATCGCAAAGTCCGCGAGAAAATTCATGACAGGATCGAGAGATGGAAAGCAGGTCATCCGGGCAGACACCATTTGCGAGGAAACGAAAATGTCTCGGCACGACCGGGGACTCGGTAAAAAATAACTTTAAGCTTTATCTATTTACGACAACTTTGCCAGCTTTAAGTTTTTTTCCATTTCGATCAATTAAAACGTTATATATGCCAGAGGGAAGAGAGGAAATATTAACGATAGCTTTACCTTGATCGGAAGTAACACTTCTCAGATGTTCACGACCGAAAATATCAATAATATATATTGGTCTCGAAGCATCAAGAGAAATGAGATTTAAAAAGTCGGATGCAGGGTTAGGATATACGTGAGGTTTAAATGCGGGAAGATCAATTTGATCAACGTGATTTTTCATGTTTTCCCCTCGAAGAATGATCATTGGGATACCATATGAGGCATTACCGTTTCCAAAAACAGCAAGTGGATGACCATCTCCTGTAATGGCAATCCCATTGGAAGATGAAATTGCAAAATTAGTATCAAGTATGAGCGAATCAACTCTCCAAGATATGCCCCGATCTGTACTCATTAAAAACTTATTTGAACCCGGAGCATTTGCAAGCAACGTATCCCTGTCAATTGAAGTCATTGTACTGAGCATATTGAGTACACCGGTGCTAGTAGGAATACGTACTGGTGCTCCCCAACTACGACCTGCATCGGTAGAACTCATCGTTAAACTACCATGCTTGACCAAATTTGCCGTGTCATAATAGTTGCCATAAGTAATGATGGTATCACCGTTCGAAAAATTACAATGATAAAAGGAGAATGCGTAATAAATTGAATCTTCCTGCGTATGATTTAGTAGAAAACTTGTTGAATCAACGGTTTGCCAGTTATCATACGTAGAGTAAACTGTTCCTTTATAAGATTTGAAAGTTCGGAATTTTCCATTGCCATAAGAATGACAAGATACAATATTACCTGCTGCATTAGGATTAAATTCATTCAAGGATGCCTTCATCCAATTTTTTCCCCCATCAGTAGTTGTATTAATAACGACTTTACCGCCGCCAATAATAACTTGATAATTTTCTTGTGAAAGTATAATGCCGGTCAACGGATCAGAAAAATGTATTGCTCTAATGACTCCTGATGTTTTCAGATTTTGTCTTTCCCATGTATTACCCCCGTCAAAAGTTCGGACAACATAACCTGAATCGCCACCTGCGATAACATTCAGAGAATCAATTTGTTGGATTGCAGAAAAATAATGTTTATGTTTTAAGTCTGTATATGAAGCCAGCCCGGGATTCTGTATTTTCCATGATATACCTCCATCAATGCTATGCCAAAACATTCTGGTAACGAGGGGCTGAATTGGGTTTATGAGAGAACCACCGACGCTACAGTTATTGCCTGAACACGAAATTGCATCGAAAGCATATAAATACTGCCCGTCATTATCCGTATGGGTAATATGCCAAAGATACTGAGATTGTCCCGCCGAAGTTAAAACTCCGAGCACAGAGAATACTAAAAAAAAATGGATTATTTTTAATTTCATTAGCATTATCTGATTATTGCGAATTTTGCCGATGAAATTAAATTACCGTTATGATCAAAAAATACGCTGTAGAATCCTAGAGGAAGATTTGTAACATCAAAGGTCACAAGTTCTTCATCAGAGATTATCGGTGGCAGGCATTCTCTTCCGAGTACGTCCAAAATATGTACTCTTACCCGTATACCTGAACAAATTATTTTAACAAATGTAGAAGCCGGATTGGGGTAAACAGAAACTGTATTTATCTTGCCCGAGGAATTTACAGTAAAATCCTGAGTCTGTCCTTTAATAATGATCCCATTAAATGTTCCGAGGTAATGACCATTACCTGCCGCAGCTAATCCAACACAAATATCTGCAGGGTAATTGGTATTCACAATAAGAGAATCATTTCTCCAAGTAGTACCATGGTCTGAACTGTAAAGGATATGATTTATAGAAAATCCGGCAGCAAATACAGTGTCTCTATTCAGGGCAGACATAAAATTTATGTAATTAAAACCTGGGAATGACAAAGGTTTTTCCCAAGTTTTTCCACGATCAGTCGTTCTGATAATAAGACCTCCTATTACACTGCCATAATCAACACCATATGTCGCGATAGTATCTGTTCCGGTAATACTCCAATTGTTCAGGACATATTCCTTACTTGAAATTGAATCAAAAAAAGGTTTTGTCGAATCAATAGTTTTCCAATTATCAGCGGTGAAATAGAGAGGACCATTGCCACTTTTCATTATACCGAATTTTGCTGACCCAAATGTATGGCATCGAACAAAATTCTTTTCCCCAAAAGAAACATTATTCCATTGCACGCCGCCATCTGAAGTGGTAAATATATTCCTTGTAGAATCTGAGGATACAATCATTCCGTTCAAAGGGTCAGAAAAATGAACGTCGTTGAGAAAGGCTTTCGTATGACAATCTTGTTTATTCCATGTCTTGCCACCATCAAATGTCCGTAGCACAAGACCAGTATCACCGATCGCGATGACATTAAGTGAATCAATCTGTTGGATACCATAAAATTTATTTTGATTATCTCCTATCTCCCAGGGAAGCTGAGGGTCTTGTAAAGTCCATGAACTGCCACCATCAACGCTATGCCAAAAAATGATGGCTAATTTTGAAGTAATATAATCACGTTGAGTGCCAGCGACGGTGCAGTTATCACCTGAGCATGAAAGAGCCGAAAAATTATATTGGTAGCGGTTATTGTTCTCTTTCGGTTGTGAGAGTTCCCATACAAATTGTGCCCTCGCACCCGATGCAAATTGCATGGGTGTGAGGACAAGCAATAATAGCAATATTCTCGTATTACCAAGTTGCATTACAGTCAAGAAGATAACAATCTGTGTCACTTATTGGCCAAGGACTTGGCGGATTATCTGTACAAAGAGGTGTTCCCTCAGTTGACCAAGTGCAGCCTGTATTATATACTTGTCCATTCGCATAGCAGAGTTGGCAAGTTTCTACACAATAGTTGCCCGGTGAACAGTTGCAAGCTGTAAATCCATTTGAAACTCTATGCCAGCAAGAGCACCGATAACCCCTCCATGTGTAAGTGTTAACATCGCCACATCCAGGTACGCCGCTTCCTAAAACCTGAAATGTTAATTTCATTGCAACATCGAGTTCGTATAACGGATTAGTATAACAGCTGCAGTCTGTCCCGCTTGTTGAGACATCATACATAAAGGTCTCGTAAGTAATTGACCCTCCAGGTCCGCCGGGTACTGCACGCCAACAAAAGGAAACAGTCATAGTGCAAGAGCCTGTTAGTCCGCAATAAACGGTTTTTGAAGCGGAGGTATCATGCCACGGAATAGTTGTCGGCGCTATGTCAGTCGGGCATTGTGCTTTCATGACAGATGCTACCAGCATAAGAAAGAAAAGAATTCCCAGCGACGAGAAACATAATTTTTTAATCATAACAGAAAGAGATGAATAGTTATAAAAAAAAGACAATATAAATAAAATCTCA
>JBBQGG010000112.1:0-4703 GCA_038322815.1 Kapaibacterium sp. (SeqCode) | reverse complement strand
GCTTTGCACAGCAAAAGAGCGGGGCGGTCAACCATTCCGAACGGTCTTCTATGACCTATGACATCTTTGACCTCTCCCCGCTCTCTGTCGGGTCACTTCATAACAAGAAATGCACGTGGTCAAGCAACATAGGATGACACTTTAAATTTTATTTCATAATCGCTGTCACAAACAACCTCTTTTTCGTGTCATACATATAGAAAAAGCTTGTTTTGGGAACTTCGAAGTTCTCAGTAGAGTTTTAGCTACAGATCTTAATAAAGTGTGAGACTTATGGATGTAGGCGGGTTCCATTTAGGCCGTTTGTATCCAGAGTCAAGGTGAGAGAAAAAGCCCAGTGTCTACGGATGCTGGGTTTATTTTTTTTACATGTCATCCTGAGCGCAGCTGAGAATCTGAGGTTGAGGATACTTGAAAGTTCAGATTCTTCATTCCGCTTTGCGACATTCAGAATGACAGGGGAAAATAATTGAAAATTCCCGAAGCTTTCTTTGCCGAAACATTGTTGTTCGCGCCTGATACGAATTTCTCACTTAACAATGTCAATGGCACGTTTAGCAAGACTTCAAAAAACAGTACGCGATCATGGTTTAGATGCGCTGCTGATCACCCATCTTCCCAATATCCATTACCTCATCGGATACTCAGGTTCGAACGGTATTCTTATCGTTCCGGCGCAGGGAAAACCTCATTTTTTCACGGATTTCCGGTATAAAGCCCAGGTCAAGATCGAAGTTGCCGGCGCGAAGATCAGTATTGTAGATCGCGAACGGACGCTGCTCGATGCCATCGTTGATAAGCAGCTCTTCACCGATTTCGATGCCGTCGGCTTCGAAGAGAACCGAATTGCATTCTGGATGCATGATTTCCTCCGAAAGAAATTCCGACATTTAAAGCTGGTAGCCAAGAAGGAAATGGTCGAATCTATGACCATGATCAAGACCGATGACGAGATCGCGATGATCCAAAAAGCCGCAGAGATCGGTGATCAGGTTTTCGATAAGATCATCAATATGATCAAGCCCGGAATGAGCGAGCGCGAAATTTCTGCTGAAATTTCCTACTACACCAAGAAAATGGGCGGAGACGGAGATGCATTTGAAATTATCGTTGCAAGCGGCGAACGCTCTGCTCTTCCGCATGGCTTAGCAAGCGATAAGAAAGTCAAGAAAGGTGAGATGATCACGCTCGATTTCGGAGTCCGCTATCGAGGATTTAACTCCGATATGACGCGCACTGTAGCACTTGGCAAAGTGTCATTAGAATTACAGAAAATGTATGACGTTGTCCGCGTTGCCCAACAGCGTGCAATAGATAAAGCGAAACCCGGAATGAACGGACGCGAACTTGATAACGTTGCCAGAGATTATATAACCCTCCATGGTTATGGCTCGAAATTCGGACATGGTACGGGGCACGGACTTGGTATTGAAGTACACGAAATTCCCGTAATCGCACAACGCGGAGAGCGTTTCACGCTTGAACCCTCTCAGGTATTCACAATCGAACCGGGTATTTATATCGAAGGAATCGGCGGAGTCCGCATCGAAGATGATGTCATCATGCGCAAAGATAACGTTGAGGTGATCAATAAATCACCGAAGGAATTGATCGTTCTTTAATTGAGTGTCATGGCAAAAAGGGCTTTAGCCCGACGAAGCAATTCCCTGAGGTTATTAAGAATGTTCAATTCTATCAAACCTTAGGGAATTGCTTCGTCATCGCTGCGCGATTCCTTGCAATGACAGAAAATTTTACGGCACAATTACCGTATCTCTCAGCGTATCCTTCAGAAGTTCAGTTGTCACGGGCTGAATCGTCGTGATAGCAAGCCAGCCTGTATGTTGTCCCTTTGAAAGTCCCGCTCTTGCCCCTGCTTTAATATGATGGACTACGATCGTATCCTTAAAATCTACGGTATAATAGGTAATTGATGAAGTATCCGCACCATCGATCTTTAGCGGAAAGGAGCATCCACAGGAAAGATCGTATGCATACACATTTGTATCCGGATTATTTCGTAAAATTCCATCTGCACGGACTACCGGAGAGTACGCTTTTGAGTGCACTAAAGTCACAGGCGCAATTGGAGTGATAGTCGGTGAACAGGAATCTATCATTACTAAAACTACAACACTTGCAAGAAATAAATAAAAGAGATGTTTCATGGGTTAACGATATTTAAAAAATTGATTGAATTAGTGGGGCGGACTCTTAGTCCGCCAGTCTAATTGTTTTACTAAAAGTCCTGAAATCCCAGAGACGTTCCACTCCTTATAAACGTTTTGGAAGGGCAAAAGATACAGATTCAAATATTTTTTTTTCAGAGTGCCATTCTGAGTGTAGCTCAAAAAAGCTCCATTCGGAATGACAATATCGTTCTAAGCACATAAAATTATGCTCGTCACCACCGAAGCCATCGTGCTCCGATCCCGCAAGCAGGGCGATACGTCGAAGATCGTATCGCTTTATACGCGCGACTACGGCTTGGTTGATGTCATAGCAAAAGGTGCGAGGGAGATGAAATCGAAATTCGGTTCTGCCCTTGAGCCTTTTAATTGTGCAAAACTAACGTTCTATAAAAAAGAAGGGCGCGATCTCTATCTGCTCTCCGGTGCCGAGACTGCGCTTGCCCTTCGGAATTTACAATCCGATCTGGAGCATATCGAAGCGGCAACGAAAGTCGTCGAACTCCTGCTGCGCTCACAGAATCATGAAGAATGCCATCCCGAGCTTTATACACTCGTCAAGCAAACGCTGCAGCTTATGTCCGAATGCAAAGATGCAGCTTCTGTTTTGCCTATACTCTTCGCGTACTATCTGCAATATATCCATTTCGCCGGATTCGCAGTTAGGTTACATGGCGAAAACGTTGGGCTGAATTCTCAGCAGTATTTTGATATAGAAACAGGCGAAGTCATTACTCTTGAAACCACCACCAATATGCATAGCGAAAAGATGCATAAGCTCAACCCTGAAACCCTTGCTGCATTACGCCATATCGAACGCTCCGGCATTGCAGCCACAGCAAGCCTGCGCCTCTCCCCAACTGCCCGCCACGCCTTAGAAAGCCTTTTCCGTTCCTATTTCAGTATGCATATCGAAGGCATGCAGCACAGCAGATCAAAAAGCGGCAAAGTGTTCTCGGCGATGGAAAAGTAATTTCTATTAATGAATAACAAAGTCATCTTGATTGATCTCGATAAAATTCGAGTGTAGAGAGTTCGTTCTATCGTATTTAGCTCCGTAGGAGCGATATATTCTTTCGGCAAAGAAAATGTCCCCCTTACGGAGTCCTCATTTCTTTTTAATATCTTTCCCAGGGCGTAAGCGCTGAGTTAGTTATATGGGTCAACCGCCCTCTAACCCCTGCCTTGAAAACGCGGGGGATTTTTGTTTAAAATAAGATAGCCCCGCATTTTCAAGGCGTGCTTGGGATGGTTAACTCCTTTTAAAATATGTATTTTGAAAATTCTGAAAATAATGGTTGTATATTAATATATTAACCGATGGGCACCTATTAAAAGTATATATTTATTTAATATTTCAAGGAGGATTACTATGCCAGTGTACAATATGAGAAATTTAGAAGAGTCCAAGCAATTTGATGAATTTTATGAAATGCACGCAGATGAATGCGAAGCAAAGCTGAGCATCGGTCTTGCCGACCTCAGTATTTTTTGCGGCGAGAATGTTATTTCTAATACTGAATCAGCAATGCGCAAAGCTTTGGAAATGGTTGACTCCGGAATTTTTAAGCGTGTGCTCATCATCAATACGAGCACCAAATCCCGCCGCATCTTAAAACTTGCACGTCGGGTTTCGCCTGACGGAAGGATAGGTACACTGATTACGAAAAGCCCGGTCTGCATAATACCCGGAATACAAGGGCAGCTTGGGAGATCATTTGCCGATATAGAAAAGATGATCCAAGAACATGGATTTGATGCTGTGATCATTAATTCCTGGGAATATGCAAGTATGAGTTACCGCCTTCGCGAAGAACTCCTTTTTCATATTCGCAGAGCCACTGAACAGAACGAACTTACCATGATCATTTATTCTCAGGCAGCGATTAAGGATTACACTCCCGGCGCAATGATGCGTGGCTCACTTGGTAAATTGGGCATCATGGCTTGCAAAATAACATCATTACCAATGCAGGAAAAAATAGAAAAGGAGGAGAAGCAGATACAAGGATGCAAAGAGAAATCCGAACACTCCGAGCAATTTATCAGCGAAGAAGGGAAGCTTGACGGGAAATTCATTCTCACAAAAAAGAAGCGGGAATATATGGAGATCGCGCCGCCGATACCAAGTGAAGAAGAATTTACAGAAGAAATAAAAGTGTGAATGTGTAAAGTTAGTTCTTTGAAAATTAATGGGTTAGGTGAGGTTCGGGAACTGAGGGATAATTTGTCATTTCGAACGGAGATTTTTGAACGAAGTGAAAAAAAAATGTGAGCAATCCCCTGATAGTTTGTAGAATGAACCAGATTAGTGGCTAAAGTGCAGGGGATTCTTCGTTACGCTTCTGCTCCTGTGGTCGCAGAAGAATGCTTCACTCAGAATGAACTGTGTTAGTTTCCGTTCGATTTTTATGTTCTTTGAAACTGATCATCATAGCGTGTATGCTTGGTAGCAACCGCGAATGCTTGTTTGACGAGTTTATTTGCCACAGCAATCATCGCCACCTTTCCGGG
>JBBQGG010000111.1:0-4910 GCA_038322815.1 Kapaibacterium sp. (SeqCode) | reverse complement strand
CTCCCCCTACAATTAATTATGAAGTACCTGATCCTGCATGTGATCTTGATTACGTAACCAACATTGCCCGCCCGATGAAGATCTAGGTAGTACTGAGCAATGGTTTTGGTTTTGGCGGACATAATGCAACGCTTATTTTTCAGAAATATGTCGAGTAATATTTCTTCGCAGTTCATTTTCGCCGGTAGATGCACGGCTTTAACCTGCGAGCGCGTTGCACGATTCATTATTCACGCAGGCTAAAGCCCCTTGCCTGCTAAACACCAACTTTTTGAGTTCTTGTGAAACAAACTAAAGGCGAAGCCAAAAATTTTTTTGATAAGGTTCGTGCGCGCGTTGATCATTACCGCCAGATTGGTGAAGTAAGGCGCCAGCGTTTACTTCGAGGTGATAAAACCCTCTTCTCGTTGTGGGGTGATCGAAAAGTTGAGATTGCTGAGGATGTTCTTCCAATTCCAGGAGTTGCACGAGGCGTCCTTAGTGCGAGCGATTTTAATTTGTTGGAGCAGCGATTGGGTTACGTCATCAAATATCGCGTCTATTTTCTTCAGGCTCTTACACATCGTTCCTATCTCCAATTTGTATCAGAACCTGGAATGCAATCGAATGAACGATTGGAATTTCTTGGTGATGCAGTTCTCGATCTTGTCATTGGTGAATACCTCTACCGTGAATTTCAGAATCTTCCTGAAGGTGATCTGACAAAACTTCGTTCACGTCTTGTCTCCGGAGCGGCGCTGGCTAAACATGCATCCGAACTAGAGCTTGAGCAATTTATGCTACTCTCAACCTCAGCACAGAATGCATTACTCCGCGGTTCGATGACTTTGCTTGCTGATGCTTACGAAGCAGTTATTGCTGCAATATATTTGGATGGGGGTATGGATGCTGCGCGTGATTTTATTTATCGGCATATTATTACACATACACGCCGCGATGAATTAATGCTTTCAGATACGAATTATAAATCTATGCTCTTGGAATATGTGCAGTCTCAAAAAAAAGGTGTACCTCGTTATCTGACGGTAAGTGAGGATGGACCGAATCATGCAAGAATATTTAATGTCGAAGTCATGGTCGCTGGTATTGTACATGGCGCAGGAAAAGGACATTCAAAAAAGGAAGCGGAGCAAGCCGCAGCTCAGATGGCATTGCAGGAGTTGGGACAACTGACTGTTGAGGTTGAAAATTAATTATTTACGATACGGCAGATATTGCATTGCCCTCGAATGTTGCAAACTATGAAAGAGGGTCAGGTAATGCCTGACCACTGCAAATTTTGAATATTAAGAACCTTCTCAAATATCTTCTCGCCTTTATTATCACTGCCGGAGCGCTCTATCTTGCTTTTCGGGGGCAGGATTTTAGTGCGATCGGAAACGAACTTGCGCATACAGATATCTGGGCAATTATTCTTTTAGTAGTATTTCAAATTCTGGCGCATTTGGTTCGTGGATGGAGATGGCAATTTTTGTTACGTTCGATAAAACCCAAAACAAGTTTATGGATTGCCTTCAAAGCAGTGATGGCAGGATATGCCATGAACAATGTTATTCCGCGTTCGGGTGAATTGATTCGTCCTGCAATGGCATCGGTCGAGGAAAATATGCCTTTCGCCGGTACACTTGCAACGATCATTGTTGAAAGAATTTTTGATGTCATCGCTCTGGGATCGCTTTTTGTCTTCTCTCTTTTTAGCTATGAGAAGGAATTCAAATCTGCATTCCCGGATCTCGCAAGTGCGGCAATTCCGCTGCTAATAATTATTTCGGTAGGGCTTATAGTTTTTGTGGCAATATTTATCAGTAAGAGAGTTTCAAATTTCTTTTTAGGTTTGATCCATAAAGTATTTCCTGTTAAAATTGCAAGTCCACTTGCTCACGCATTCGAAACATTTACTGTTGGACTTCATGGCTTGCGACGCGATACTGCAATTCCTATCATCTTCGGTACTATTGCAGTATGGGCATGTTATCTGACTTCAACGTATTTCGGGTTATATGCGCTTCCCGGTTCGGGAATTGAGGCAATAGGATTCAAAGGCGCAGTCGTTCTTCTTTCATTGGCAGGAGTTGCAATTACCATTCCCACTCCCGGCGGAACAGGAACGTATCATTATTTTATCAGCCAAGCATTAATTTTATTCTTCGGAAAAAATGCTTCGAAGGCAATTGCATTTGCGACCGTAACTCATGCGGCAAATTATATTGTCATCACCGTGATCGGGTTGATCTTCATGTTCAGCGCAGGAATTTCGTTGAAGGCAGCAAAGAAAAATACTGAGGCTGACGAATCACAATCTAATTTGCCGGACATCCATCCGGCGGAACGCCTTTAACCAGAGGGCATTTATCCAACTTATCCCAGATGCCGTCTCCATCGGTATCGTGATTCAAAGGATTAGTATGTGAGATGTTTACTTCGTATCCATCCGATAGCCCGTCTCCATCGCTATCCCAGCTTAACGGATCGGTATGGTATTTATTTACTTCTTCTCCGTCGTACAGTCCATCGCCATCGGTATCGGGTTTATTCGGATCAGTGCGATAGACGAATATTTCCTGAAAATCATTTAAGCCATCACCATCGGTATCGGCTTTATGCGGATCGGTATGATATTTATTAATTTCATCATCATCGCTGATGCCATCCCCATCGGAATCAAGCTTACCATCCCAAGATTTTTTTGAAGTATCTTCGGTCGCAGTTGGTGAAGAAGTTTGAACTTGTTGATCAGAATTTCTGAATGTATAGGTAAGTCCTACACCGAAGGTGGTAATATGGTCATTCGATTCCGCAGCAAAGTTATCAAGATAATCCGTAGCCGGGAGGTGAAACATCAATTTGGCATGGATTAATATATTTACACTGATGGGCACACCGAATCCGGCGCCGACAATAAAACCAAGAACATTTTTGCCGTAAGCCACCGTCGCAGGCAGCGGAGTTGACGTTGAAGATTCGGGATCAAAGTGCAAAAACTCGCCGCCAAAAAAGATCTCTTGTTGAAAGACACCATTCAAAAGAGGAATTGCCGCATAAAGCTGGAAGTTGGAATAATCGGTTCTGATTTTCTCAGGAAATCCGGGATGAGCAAGAAGTTCGTTCTGATCGAGCAAAGTTTTTAATGCACCAAAAGCAAATCCTGCATAAAGAGATGCATACTTAAAAATATCCTGCTTTGTAAATATATCGCCGCTGAAAAAAAGTGGATGGCTAGTAAAATCCCCCTGCAAAATATTGCCCGAGAAAGTAAAGCCGACACTAAAATTATCAGATGCAGTAATTGAGACTTGCGCCGATACTTTCTCCGCAGAGAAGAAGATGGCACCCAGAATAAGTAAGACAACAACACTAATTTTCCGCATCTGAAGATTTCGAACGCAGAATCAGGGTAATACAATCCTTCGGCATTTTTATAGTCCCTCTTTCTAAAGAAGCGGAGTTTTTTTAACAAAGGTGCCGTAAAATGGAGAAACGCCTTTTTCTCGTATTTTCAGCGAACCGAAGTGGCTTCAAATGGGTTTAATGACCTCTAATTTTATACCGTTTTTTTAGTCATAAAGAAGGAATTTAATGCCGACAATTAACCAATTGGTGCGTCTGGGACGCGAAGAACTGATCTTTAAGAGCAAATCGCCAGCGCTGAAGAATTCACCGCAGCGCAGAGGTGTTTGTACGCGCGTCTATACGACGACTCCGAAAAAGCCGAATTCGGCTATGCGTAAAGTTGCCCGCGTGAAACTCACAAGCGGTATCGAAGTGACGGCATATATTCCGGGCGAAGGGCATAACCTTCAGGAGCATTCGATCGTGATGATCCGCGGGGGAAGAGTGAAAGATCTTCCCGGAGTACGGTATCATATCATTCGCGGAACGCTTGATACTCAAGGCGTTCAGAACCGCAAACAGGCGAGATCGAAATACGGCGCAAAGAAGCCGAAATAATTTTATTTGGAGTCCGTTCTTTTTTGAACGGATGGTGGTCGGAAGGCATTCGCAGACTTAAAGTCTGTGGCTACCAAAAGTAGCAAAGTCGATCCGGCTCTTGTTAAACGCATTTAGATTTAGTATTTTTACATGAGAAAACATACCTCTTCGAAACGTCCGCGTACGCCCGATCCTAAATTTGGCGATACGCTTGTCACGCAATTTGTTAATTCCCTTATGCTCGATGGCAAGAAAGGCATTGCCCAGCGCATCATGTATGATGCGATCGACATCATGGAGCAAAAATCCGGTCAGAATGGACTAGAAATGTTCAAGAAGGCAGTAGCAAATGCTGCTCCGGCAGTTGAAGTTCGTTCACGTCGCGTCGGCGGAGCGACCTATCAGGTTCCAACGGAAGTCCGCCCGGAGCGCCGCAATGCTCTCGCTCTTCGCTGGCTCATTCAATATAGCCGTGCACGAGGCGAGAAATCAATGGCGCAGCGTCTTGCTGCAGAACTTCTCGGCGCTGCGAATAACGAAGGCACGACGATCAAGAAACGCGACGATACCCATCGTATGGCAGAAGCAAATAAAGCATTTGCACATTTCAGATTCTAAAAAATAATTTGATTTTTGAAATCAGTAGGGCAGACTTTTAGTCTGCCCTTTTTTTGATGCGGCTTTCTTTTTTTTCACTGTTTTTTCAGTGGAGCATTTTGTGTCATTCTTCTGACTCAGGTCTAAATCACTTGTGTTTAAGTTTTATCGGATCAACGGAAATATCTTTTCCCGGACTTCCACATTGCTCAGGACCGTTTGGTGATTCTCCGTAATGAATGTTTATTGTTGGCTGCATTACAGAGAGCGAAATGCTATCGAGAGTTTTTACATAGAAAGTATAGTATCTTGCTTTTGCAGAATCTTGTGAGTTTGAAGGAATGGGACCGTAAGTTCTGAACGTCTTTGTTTCTCCGGCTTTT
>JBBQGG010000110.1:0-4942 GCA_038322815.1 Kapaibacterium sp. (SeqCode) | reverse complement strand
CCGTACTTCCGGAAGTTGAAGATGTGGAAGTCGAGATCAATCAAGGCGATCTGAAGATCGATATTTTCCGCGCAGGCGGCAAAGGCGGACAGAATGTCAATAAGGTCGAGACTGCTGTTCGCATCACGCACCTTCCAACAGGCATCATCGCCAGTTGTCAGGAAGAGCGCTCGCAATTAAAAAATCGTAACAAAGCGATGAAGGTGCTGCGTTCACGAATGTATGAAAAAGCAAAAGCAGAAGCCGATGCAAAATACAGTGCTGAAAGAAAAGTAATGGTAGGCTCCGGCGATCGCTCCGAAAAGATCCGTACGTATAATTTTCCACAAGACCGCCTCAGCGATCATCGCATCGGCTTAACGTTGCATAACCTTCCAGCCATTATGGATGGTGAATTAGATGATCTGATTGAGCAATTACGAATTGCAGATAGAGCGAAGAGATTGGCTGCGGCAGGGAATTAAAAATGCAAAATTAAAAATGTGGTAGTTTTGTGACAACACTTATACATTCGTTTATGAAAAAATTTCTCAGTCCTTTCTTACTTCCCGTTATCTTCCTTGCTTCATGCACTCTTCTTCTTGTTTCGTGCAGCACAAGAACTCAGTATCCGACAGATGATAGTTATCCTCTCAACACAATGATCGTCACTGTTGATGGCGTTGGATATACGTGGACTGCTACTGCACAGAGGGTTTTTATACCCATTACAGGAACCAGCTATATTTCTGTAGCAGGATCGACCGGTAACGGCAAAATCGTTAGTTTTTCCTTAAGTAATATTTCGAATGCCGGAACATATAAGATCGGATTGCGCGATACTTCTTCAGCCCGCATCAGTGCTACGATGATCTATCAAGCCGATCTATCGAATGCATATTCATCCCCTGAGGATACAGTTTCCGTTGGAGATCTGACGATCCAAGAACTTACAACAACGTCGATCAAAGCCACGTTTAACGGCACTTTAAAGAGATTCAAAGGCACAGATGGTGATAGTATTACTGTTATTACCCATGGATTTGTGAACGCCACAATTCATTAACTATTATAGATATCCTGAATTTTTTGTCGTATATTTGCGGCATACTTTTGGTGCAGCTTTTTAAATAAAAGCCTGTGATTGTCATTTTTTTATTTTCATTCTATATACATTTGTGAAAAAAATTCTATCCGTTCTTTCGCTTTCAGCTCTGTTGCTTGTTTCGTGCAGCAAAACCGATACCCCAACTTCGAATAATAATAATAATACTACCGGAGCAAGCTCCTTGAGTGCATCGATAAATGGCACTGCTACCCATTTACCTATTACTTTTGCAGATAGTATGACTACGGTTTTTACCTACATCCCAGCTGCACCGGATGCAACTTTTTTTAGCGTATTATGCGGCGATTTTACGTCCAGCGATAGTGCGCTTTTTACTCTTGCCGGAGCAGGGAAGATCGAGCAAGGCAAAACATACGACCTCGGACCGGATGCTACCTCTTCTGTACCGGGATTTGGTCTCGCGTATCAAAAAATAATTAACGGTACGGTTGTTAACTATGCCGTCGATGATGCGAAAACGAAGGTAGGGACGATCACTATTACTACGCTTAACACTTCTTATATTCAAGGTACGTTCACTGCGACACTACTTCGTCAGACAAGTACTACCGAAGGTCCTTCGAGCGCGGTAATGACTAACGGAGCGTTCACGATCTATCATCACAATTAATTTCTGATCTAAAATAAAGAGGATCGGATTTTCCCCCGATCCTCTTTATGAAAAGATAATCCTCTTATCTCCGGCTTTATCTGCTATTATCTTTTTCTTTGATCTGCTGTACCCACATTTTCATTCTGTGCTCTAAAATATCAAGCGGTAATGCGCCTGCTCCGAGGAGTTCGTCGTGAAATGCACGTACATCGAACTTCGCACCTAATGCTTTCAGCGCGTAGGAGCGAAGCTGTCTGATCTTTAATGCGCCGATCTTATAAGCAAGCACCTGTCCGGGATCGATGATGTACCGATCTATTTCTACTTCAATATCGTGTTTGGATTTTCCGGAATTTTCTGTGAAAAAATCAATTGCCTGTTGCCGCGTCCAGCCTTTATCATGCATACCGACATCAACAACAAGACGGATAGAGCGCCACATATTATATTCCAGCTCACCCATTTTATTATACGGGTCTTTGTAAAATCCTAACTCCGTTCCCAATCGTTCGGCATAAAGTCCCCAACCTTCGACAAAGGCAGTGAATTCAGTATTCTTCAAAAGCTCAGGAACGCCTTCAAGTTCTTGAGCAAGCGATATCTGCAGATGATGACCGGGCACCGATTCATGCAGCGTCAGCGGCTCCATCTCCCATTTTGGGCGGGAAAAAACATCGTAGGTATTTGCAAAAAAATATGCGGGTCTTCCGACTTTGAGAGAACCCTGATAGTAATATGCTGTCGTTTGTGATTTTTGTGAATACGCCGGAACAGGCACAACTTCAAAATTCAACTTTGGCAACTTGCCAAATAATTTTGGCAGCGAAGCATTAGCTTTGACTGCAATTTCTTTATATCCGTTTATCAGACTTGCAGAATCTTTATAAAAAAATTGCGGATCAGTACGAAGATAGTCGAAGAACTTCTCCAGATCTCCCGAAAAACCAACCGATTCACGAATCGAATCCATTCTTGCTCGGATGGTCTTGACTTCTCTCATCCCAAGATCAAAGATCTGATTGGGATTCATCGAAGTCGTGGTGTGATGCCGAACTTTATACTTATACCAGTCCGCGCCATTCGGCAAATCTTTCAGGGCAATTGATTCTCGGCAGTTAGGAATATAATTTTTAAGTAAATATTGATAGAGCTTTTCGATAGCCGGAGCAAGGCTATCGCGATATATCTGCAGAGCCAGGCTCGTCAGCATTGCTCTATCATGCTCGCCGATCGAAGAAGGAAAATCGGAAAACGGTTTTAAGAGCGGCGAGTTCTTGGGATTATCCGCAAGCAAATTCTTTACTTGATCGGGAACATCGCGCATGGTGATCTTTGGCTGCACGATATGCATCTCAATTCCCTTATCCATCAAGGCGATCACCTGATATATCAGAAGGGGTACGCCCTGCATTCTTGAGAGGATGTCGTTGTAATCCTGAGGCGTCTTATTGGGCTGCGATGAAAGTTTGTACGGAATATCCTGCTGGATTCCATAGAGTTGATTTATCGGAAGCAGATCTTCGTGAAACGGAAAGCTTGCAACCTGATCGCGCATACTAAACATGACAAGATCGTAATCGAACTTTCCTTTGGCATCAAGAAATTGATACCTGTTACCCGATCGCAAATTACTGATGAAATCATTGACATCTGCCTGTCTGCGTTCGATGGCTGCAAGAGACATATCCGTCCATTTGCCGTTCTGTCCGGGATAACCGATATCGGTCGCCCATTCCGGATATACATGCATAAGATAGTCCCACTGCGAATCGAGAAGTTCGTAGAAGGTGGGACTTGACTCCTGAGGATCCACCGGATGCCTCTTTTCTTCACTCTGTCCATAGGAAACTCCGGATAGAGAAAGAAAAATAACAAGAAAAAAGATACGACATTTTATATGCATATATTGAAGGGGAAATGCACATGCTCTGTGAGCAAAGTGCAGATTATTCGCAAATGATACTACAGCCCTACCGAGGTAGTGCATAGAATCCTTATGCAACAAACGCATATTTTGTGAAGCAAATGTACGTACGTCACGAGTCGTTGCACAACTGGCTATCGGAAAATTAAAAGGTCAATTCCGGTAAGGATTGCTCGGCAAAGGAGGGGGCTATTCTCCGAATATCAGTATTCTTAGTACAAAAATACGGAAAATGTACGGAATTAATCCAAAAACACAAAAAAAAAGAGTCCGCTATATTATAATAATTTCCTTGAGATCTAATTCGATCTGCCATTGCGCGCGTAAATTTCAAAGGAAGCGAAACTCCGGACCAACGTGTAATCATTATGGAGATGTGGTGACGAGGTAATTGCTTCAAGGTAATTGCCTGACGACGGAGCAGAGGGGTTCGGCTGTATATCAGTACCATAAAGGATAATATAATCCGGATGCTGCGAAAAGATATACTCTGCATCGAAGGGTTTTCCTTCTTTGCGCATCCCGGCAATATGTTTATCCATCAAGCCGTTCAGATCGAGTAGCCGCATTTGTGGATTCATATATCCGATAAGACCTGCTTCTCCGGCAGCAACGGTGATCGGACCATGGGTATTTTGCAAGAGCCAGTCCCCGACTTGCTCATGAGATGGGACAGCATGCCCGGGACGAGATACAAATCCTGTCGGCATTCTCGGCAACTCTCCCCGAAGCATGATCCGTCCGGAAAAACTGCAGGAGAAACTGGCTAGAATAACAAGAAGTACGAAAACTGCTTTTGATGGTGTACGAAACTTCCCTGCGCTCATGAGCAGTTCATGGAGTTCAGCAAATCCTAAGACTGCTAAAAGAAAAAAGAACGGAGCAACCGGAATGAGAAACCGAGACCCCGGCATCCAATCGCCGCTTGAATAAATAATAAATATGATCGAGGTGGCGATCATTACGCTCAGATAGATCTTCAATCTGTTGCTTCGCCAATTCCTTAAAAAAGCAAAAAGGATCAGAAGAACGAGCGGTGCCGTGATGGCACCTAAAGCACCGAAAAGATACTTTATTCCCATCATATAACTCCGCAAACCGCCGCCGGTTTTTACGTAGAAGGAATTGGGCAGCACATCATGATATGTTGTCCAGCGCCACAAAAAAAAGATCAGCATCCCGATCACATACGGAAGTACGGCGTACATAAAAAATTTAATCTTTTCCGGCTTGGGAATATGGAGGAACAGGAAAATGAATCCGGCAAGAGCAAACATCGGAGACTCCGGCCTCGCTAATGTTGCTAATATAAAACAAA
>JBBQGG010000109.1:0-5277 GCA_038322815.1 Kapaibacterium sp. (SeqCode) | reverse complement strand
ATGAAGGGATATCTTGAACTTACAGGATTCGGGCGATTCAGATCATCATGCAATGATTCGTAGCCGATATAAATATTCATTGCAAGTGCATCCCCTTTGAATTCCATTCCAAGTTCTGCTCTGCCATCAACCGTAAAGGTTTTATAAGAATCGTATGCGCTGAACGTTGCCGATCCACGGATATACATCATGCTAAAAATTTCGCATCGCAGTCCGGCGGAAACTGATGAATTTATTTTTTCAATATCACTTTTGCGAGGTTGAATGATATCCGGCGTTCTGGTGTCTTGCTTGATCAAATATTCATCAACTTGCGCCCAAAGATCGGAATGAATGCCTTCGAGATTCACATCACGCCAGATCCCGCGAAGCATTGCCGAGCCATAGATCAGCGTTCGGCGTTCGCCGCTGCCGATCTGATTCATATCGAGATTATCAATATCATGTTTGCAGCGATGAATATATCCTATCTGTAATTCCGTGTTATCTATTTTATCTGCATAGACAAAGCCTTCAGTCCAAAATATTGCGCGGGGATTGAAGGAGATGTCGTTATACCTATCGGCAAGAACTTCAAAATCGCCTTGCATAAAAAGGGAAGAATGCTGCCATTCGACGAACTGGACCAGCGCTCCTGTTGTAATGCTCCAGCCGAAGCGATCGCCGGTGCTATTAAATCCCTTCGCAAGATCGCCCCACAACCCTTCTTGGCGCAGGAATGCCGCGCCGCTTGTTGTATCATTCGCTGCCCGAAATTCCTGCGCAAGAATTATACAACGAGAAGGGAAGACTTGTGCGGATAGGGAAGATCCGGCAAAAGATAAAATCAAAAATAAAATTATATATCGCATAGTGCAAAAATATGAACTCTGCTGTCTGAACTGGAATTTATGGAATAAAATTGAATTTTGGAATCGTCCTGTCTTTCTCATTTTATAAATTCCATGCCATTCCATTAATTCCAGTTCAGACGATTACTCCTTCACAAACCGTAACGACATAACCTCGCCGCCCGCCTGTAACCGGCAAATATAAACTCCTGCCGCCAGAGCTGAAGCATTCACCGGCAATCTGTTTTCTCCGGCTGATAACATCCTCTCATCTGATTGCCGCACATTTCCAAGAATATCCATGATCTCAATTCGTACATTCATATTTTCGCGAAGCGTGACAATTGCTTCGGTGTTTGTCTGAACAGGATTGGAAGAGAGGTTGGCAACTAGAATGTTTGGATATGAAGACTTTTGCAGAACATCTAAGGTTAGAGGTGGAAAATCTGTAGGTGCAGTCGCATACCAATCAATACAATAGCCAGTACCAGAATAGGGTCCCCCAGGTGCGCAAAGATCTTTAAAACCACCTCCCCAACTCCTTTCAGAAATAATTGCAAAATCTTTGTCAAACTTTACATAGGCTTGAATTGAACTGCTTCTGTCAATCTGGAAATCACAATAAAATTCATTAACTCCATCATAATGGACAGCTTCAATGGAAGATCCGATAGAGTCATATGTTTGCATCACACCCAGGCCCCATGCCTTTGCAACAAATCTCGATTTCCTTGTGCATTGTACATCTCTTTTAGTTTTGTCTGATAAATCCAATCGAATATGCATGACATAATTGTTCTCTAAATAATCCTCGGTTCCATTCGAATAAATGTGGCTAGATACCTTAAGTAGTCGAAAATGGAAAACCGTCAGAAGTTTATAATTGCTTTCACTCCCATGAAGAGTAACCTTTACTATTCCAGCCCAGCCATTGCCCTCCACCGGAATCAATGCCCGAATCAACGTATCAGAAGCCATCGTCACCGAAAGTAAAAAAGAATCAACAGTAACAATTGCAGAAGCAGAATTTGTAAAAAGACCTTGCAGAACTAACTCGCCTTTATCTTCATCAACATAAATGCTATCGATCCTCGGGGACTGTGCGAAGCAAGTTCTTGAGAACACGACGAGAAGAACGAGAAAATAGGTTGTTATCTTCATTATACAAAGATAACTCTTTTTTTGGAGAATTGTATCATGTGGGATGAAATTTTGACCTAATAAAAAAGGGCATGCGCGGCGTGCCCCTATGAATAATCCTCTTAATCCTTATAAAATCCAGAAAATCCGGGTCTTATTTCTTCTCCTCATCCACCACCGTGTATTCGGCGTTCTCGATCTCGCTTTGTTCTTATGCTGCTTTTCCGGTCTGTAGCATACGATCCTTTAAATATTGCTGCACGAGAAGTGCAAGAGGAATTTTCTTCTCATTCGCACTCTGCTGAAGCTTACGAATCATTTCCGGAGGGAGCGGAATTTCCACGATGTTTTCGGAGCGTTTCAGATTTGGGAATGAACCTTTTTCTCGAATTACTTCTGCCTGTGACCAGTCAATATAATCCGTCGAACTGTGTGTTGCCCAAAACTCGCGTTCTTCGTCCTCGGAAGCGAATTTTGGAATCGGTTTAAGCTGTTTGCTCATATTCTTTTCGTTCGTATTGATCCATCGTACGCGCAGAAATCACTCGCACTAATTTATCTCTAAATGTAAAAGTAATAAACAATAGTCTGCCGCGATCAGTTTGTCCCATTGCATGGAAGCGTTCTTCTTCGCCTGAATGCTTTTTATCCTCGGATAATAACAAAGGAAGATTATCTAAAGCCTCTTCGGATTCTGCGCGGCTCACGCCATGCTTAATCCAACTTTTTTCGCTATTTCCGGAATCCCATTGGAATCCAAGACATTGCTTTATACGATCGGCGATTGAATGGGGCATAAAAGAAAACAACCCGGAAAATGATTTCCGGGTGTGCATTCAAATATATTATTTCTTCTCCTCATCCACCACTGTGTATTCGGCGTTCTCGACTTTGCCGTCGTGACCGTTCTGTTGGGCGCCCTCAGTTGGCGGCACTCCGGCTCCCGGAGGAGGTGCTGAGGCATTTTGGTACATCTGGCTTGATGCTTCACCAAAGACGCGGTTAAGGGCTTCTATGGCGCTCTTGATCGCAGCAGAATCTGTACCCTTCAAGGCATTCTCAAGATCGGTGATCGCCGTGTTGATCTTGCCTTGTGCTTCGGGCGGCATCTTATCTTTCAATTCCTCAAGTTGCTTCTTGCTTTGGAAGACAAGCTGATCGCCCTGATTGCGAGTCTCGACTTCTTCTTTGCGCTTTAAGTCATCGACTTTATTTGCATCGGCATCGGATTTCATTTTTGTGATCTCTTCTTTCGATAGACCACCGGATGAAGTGATGCGGATAGATTGCTCCTTTGATGTTGCTTTATCTTTTGCGCTTACATTCAGGATGCCGTTTGCGTCAATATCAAAAGTAACTTCGATCTGCGGCGTGCCGCGCGGAGCAGGCGGAATGCCATCAAGATGGAATCTGCCAAGCGATTTATTATCGTTCGCCATCGGACGCTCGCCTTGCGTGATATGAATTTCCACGGAAGGCTGGCTATCCGAAGCAGTCGAAAATGTTTCCGATTTGCGTGTCGGAATTGTGGTGTTTGCCTGGATCATCGGCGTTGCAACTCCGCCCATCGTCTCGATTCCGAGTGTAAGAGGAGTAACGTCTAATAGAAGAACGTCGGTAACTTCACCGGTTAGCACGGCTCCTTGAATCGCTGCGCCAACGGCAACAACTTCATCAGGATTCACGCCTTTATGCGGCTCTTTACCGAAAAGATTGCGGACGATCTCCTGCACTTTCGGAATGCGCGTTGATCCGCCGACTAAGATAACTTCGTCAATATCATTCGGTGTAACTTTTGCATTAGCAAGTGCGCGTTTGCATGGCTCAACGGTTTTCTCCAAAATATCTTTGACGAGCTGCTCGAATTTCGAACGCGTCATCGTGAGATTCATGTGCTTCGGTCCATCGGCAGTAGCAGTGACGAAGGGAAGATTGATGTCGGTCTGCATCAATGACGAAAGCTCCATCTTTGCTTTTTCCGAAGCTTCCTTCAAACGCTGAAGCGCCATCGGATCTTTGCGAAGATCAACGCCGTCGCTTTTCAAAAATTCATCGGCAAGATAATCCACAAGTCTTGCGTCGATATTATCGCCGCCAAGATGCGTATCGCCATCGGTTGATTTTACTTCGAAGACTCCGTCGCCTAATTCTAAAATTGAAACATCAAACGTACCGCCACCGAAATCATAGACAGCGATCTTCTCGTTCTTGCCTTTTTTATCGAGACCATAAGCAAGGGCAGCAGCAGTCGGCTCATTGATGATGCGACGGACAGTAAGTCCTGCGATCTCGCCGGCATCTTTGGTTGCCTGACGCTGAGCGTCGTTAAAATATGCCGGGACAGTAATGACGGCTTCTGTAACTTTCTGCCCGAGATAATCTTCGGCAGTCTGCTTCATCTTCTGCAGGATCATTGCCGAGATTTCCTGCGGCGTGTATTGCTTGCCGCTGATATCAATGCGGACGGCATTTCCTTCGCCGCTTGCGATCTTATATGGCACAAGCTTCTGCTCTTCGCTTACTTCATCGGTCTTGCGTCCCATGAAGCGCTTGATCGAATACACGGTGTTGCCGGGATTCGTGACTGCCTGTCGCTTTGCAGCTTGCCCGACGAGACGCTCGCCAGTCTTTGTAAATGCAACAATGGATGGCGTGGTGCGTGAACCTTCGCTATTGGCAATAACGACGGGCTGCGTGCCTTCCATAACGGAGACGCAGGAGTTCGTTGTGCCGAGATCTATTCCTATAATTTTACTCATATTTTTATTATTTTTATTAAAATTTATTTTTTTGTGTCATTGCGTGGAGGACTTTAGCCCGACGAAGCAATCCCCTAAATGTATTGTAGAAAGTAACGATCTACCGCGAATCAGGAGATTGCTTCGTCGTCGCTTCGCGACTCCTCGCAATGACACATTATTCCGCATTCCCATATCTTCTGCGCGAGCCTTTAGCAAAAAGTGCTACGAGAACGAGCAGACTTACGCCTGCAACGATAATGGACATTAATATTTTTACGATCATCATAATACTCTGTTTATTTTATTAAAGATCTGCAAAAATGCGATTTTTCGAAAAGCTCTTTTCAATTTGTCATTCTGAGCGCAGCGAAGAATCTGAAATTTCAGAATTATAGAAAGCTCAGATTCTTCGTTCCGCTTTGCTACACTCAGAATGAACTGTGTTAGTTTCCGTTCGATTTTTATGTTCTTTGAAACTGATCATCATAGCGTGTATGCTTGGTAGCAACCGCGAATGCTTGTTTGACGAGTTTATTTGCCACAGCAATCATCGCCACCTTTCCGGG
>JBBQGG010000108.1:0-5298 GCA_038322815.1 Kapaibacterium sp. (SeqCode) | reverse complement strand
TCTCCACCACTTTCGCAAGCGCTTCTGAAAGCTTCTCGGGATATTTACCCCCGGCCTGTGCAAAGTTTGGTCTGCCGCCGCCTTTACCGCCGACAATTTCTGCCACAGCGCCGACAAGTTTTCCCGCCACGACCTTCTTCTCTTTCGCAATATCATCGCTTACAACTGCGACGAGTGAGGCATTGCCTTCAAGTTTTGCACCGAGCACAATAACTTTGCCATTACCGATTGATGATTGCACCATTTCGGCAAAAGATTTTAATTCTTCCGCATCGGCGGCGGCAACTTCCTTTGCAGAGACGGAAATCTTCGTGCCGTCAAGAAGTACTACAGATTTGATTATCGCATCGGCTTCGGATTTACGAGAACTGAGTTTTAGCTTTGCGATCTCTTTCTCTAATTTACGCTTTTCATCTTCCAGTTTTTCTCGTTCGTTCGAAAGCACTTCATTCTTTGAAATTTGCTCACCGATCCATCGCTCTACTCCTCGACCGGTTACAGCTTCAATACGCCTTGTACCGCTTGCGATGCTCCCTTCAGTTACTAATTTAAATAATCCTATTTCGCTTGTATTTTGAACATGCGTTCCACCGCAGAATTCGCGGGAGAATGGACCGAAATCCACGACGTTAACTAACGCTCCGTATTTATCGCCGAAGAACATGAGTGCTCCCATCTTCTTCGCTTCTTCAAATGGAATATTACGATGATGATGAAGTTTTATTGCTTCACGAATCTTCTCATTGACAAGTTCTTCTATATTATGAATATCTTCGGGGCTGACTTTCTGGTAATGTGCAAAATCGAATCGAAGCCTTTCTTCGGTAACAAGTGAACCGGCTTGATGGACATGCTCACCAAGAATTTGCCGAAGAGCCGAATGCATCAAATGCGTCGCTGTATGGTTGCGCATGATGTCGTATCGACGGGTTTTATCGACGGTTGCAATTGCTCTTGATCCTTCGGGTATCGGAGTATTTTCATTTTCTATAACATGTCCTATAGCAACACCACCTCCAAGTTTACGGACATCAGTGACATGGTACGGATCGCCGTTAATCATCAGTATTCCCGTATCCGAAATTTGTCCTCCGGATTCCGCATAGAACGGAGTTCTATCCAGTACGACCATATTCTCATCGGCAAGAAGTACTGAGCCTGCATCTTCAAGATTCTCGTAACCAGTAAAGGTTGATTCGACATTGACAAACTCGGTATTCGCAATTTCTTTATGCTTTTTGGAAGCATGAACTGATTTGCTGCGGTTCTTTTGCTCTGTCAAAAGTTCGGAGAACCGTTTCATATCAACGGATAATCCTCTTTCGTTTGCAAGAACTTGCGTTAAGTCGATAGGAAAACCAAATGTATCGTAAAGCTTGAATGCTTCGTCTCCGGCGATGAATGGCGATTCGGATTCTTCTTCGCGTTCTGCGATCTCATCGAAGAGGGCAAGACCGCGATCAAGTGTTGCATTAAAACTTTCTTCTTCACCTTTAATGACCTTGTAAATATGATCTTTTCGTTCTTTCAATTCAGGAAAAACGCCGCCCATCGTTTGGACAACAATACTTGTAAGTTCGCAGATGAAAGGTTCTCTGAATCCAAGCTTTCTTCCGTAACGGGCAGCACGGCGTAAGACACGTCGCATTACATAACCGCGTCCTTCATTTCCGGGCAATGCTCCATCAGCAATAGCACAAGACAACGTTCTGACGTGATCTGCAATGACTCTCATTGAGATATCCATTTCCTCATTAGCACCGTAGGTCAGAGAGGCCTTATTTTCAAGCCATTTGATATACGGCATAAATACATCCGTATCATAATTTGAAGCTTTGCCTTGCATTACGGCACAAGCTCTTTCGAAACCCATTCCGGTATCCACATGCTTTTGGGGGAGATCGGATAGCGATCCATCAGCATTTCTATTATGCTGAATGAAAACCAGATTCCAAATTTCTATAACATCAGGAGAACTTGCATTGACAAGCAGTGCGCCTGATTTATCAGATGTCTTATCATAATGGATTTCAGAGCATGGACCGCATGGACCAGTTTCGCCCATTTCCCAAAAATTATCTTTCGCTCCGAATCGCTGAATGTGTGTTGGATCGATGTCAGTAACAGTTGCCCAAAGTTCTGCTGATTCATCATCAGTTTCGAATACTGTAGCATAGAGCCTTGATTTATCCAAGCCCCAGACTTTTGTCAGCAATTCCCAAGCCCAACTAATAGCTTCTTTCTTGTAATAATCGCCAAAGCTCCAATTGCCGAGCATTTCGAACAGGGTATGGTGATACGTATCGCGACCGACTTCTTCGAGATCGTTATGCTTGCCGGAAACTCTGATACATTTCTGTGTATCGGCGGCGCGGGTATAAGGGGGAGTCCCTTCGCCAAGGAAAACATCCTTGAACTGATTCATACCTGCATTGGTGAATAGCAGCGTCTTATCACCATGCGGAATAACCGGAGCGCTTGGCACGATGGTATGTCCGCGGTCGCGGAAAAAATCCAGGAAGCTTTGTCGTATTTCGTTTGATGTCATTTGAAAATTATTTTGGAGACGTAACCCACTCCGATAGCCTTATAAAACTAAAAATGCGCCGAAATGTTTACTTCGGCGCAGGAAAATTAATTAATGGTTTATTTCATGTTATTACCTGCGTATGCAAACCGATCTCTTCTAAAACCGAGCTGACGCGAAGGCATTCTGAAATATCGCCGTCGTATACTAAGGATTTGCCGCGGGTATGTACTTCCCATGCGACTTTTTCTGCTTGCTCTTCAGAACATGCAATTGCTTTACAGACCTGCCCGATCACTTCATCAAAGGTATGGAAATTATCATTAAATAGATATACCTTGATTGGTATTGCAACGATGGTATCGGTTTCGTCATTTAGCAATTCCAAAATATCGGTAGAACTACGGATCCTACCGGCTTGCCATAACTCTTGGGCGAGATCAAAAATCATTTTCCCTTATTGAACTAAGTTGGTTAAAACGTCTATAACACTAACAACTGTAAAAGGTCGCGTAGTTTCTGAAAAATAGCGTCTCTAATATATCAAATGTATAATTGTCATTCTGAGCGAAGCGAAGAATCTGAGATTTCGGTTTTGATGAAAGCGTAGATTCTTCGCTGCGCTCAGAATGACAGTTCAAATTGTAACAGCACCAAAACGAAGGTCTAAGCCTTTTACCCCAGGAAATTGCGCAAAGGCTTTATCTTCTGAGCATGGCGCAGGCGGCGAATTGCCTTTTCCTTGATCTGGCGAACCCTTTCGCGGGTTAATTTGAATTTATCACCGATCTCTTCGAGTGCCATCGGCGGTTGGTCATCAAGTCCATAGAAGAGTTCGAGAACTTCTCTTTCGCGTGAAGAAAGCGTCATAAGGGCGCGTTTGACTTCAAGACGAAGCGAATCGTTCATCAAGATCATATCCGGCGGAAGCTGCTGCGGATCCTGAAGTACGTCGAGCAACCTGTTATCTTCGCCTTGAGCAAATGGAGCATCGACAGATAGATGGCGTCCGGATATTTTTAGCGTCTCTGATACTTCTGCAGAACTCATATCTAATTTCTCTGCAAGTTCAGAAGCCGTCGGTTCGCGTTCAAACTCCTGCTCAAGCTGCGAGAATTTTTTACCGATCTTGTTTAACGCTCCGACGCGGTTCAGAGGAAGGCGGACGATCCTCGATTGCTCAGCAAGCGCTTGAAGGATAGATTGGCGGATCCACCACACGGCATAAGATATAAACTTAAATCCACGAGTCTCATCAAATCGCTTAGCAGCTTTGATCAAGCCAAGATTGCCCTCATTAATTAAGTCGCCTAATGAAAGGCCTTGGTTTTGATATTGCTTTGCGACGGAGACGACAAAGCGAAGATTCGCTTTGACTAAAATTTCCAATGCTCGCTGAGCATCGGGACCTGCACCGCGGATTCGCCGTGCAAGATCTATCTCCATTGTTGAGTTCAGCAGATCCATTCTGCCGATCTCCTGGAGATACATATCTAACGATTGGCTTTCACGATTCGTGTATTGTTTGGAAATCCTCATACTGGGTTACAGGTAAATAGTCTAAGGCTTAAGCGCAACTGCGGATGTAATTACTCCAAAATCAATTTATTTGTTCCATAATAATTATTAAGGTATGGGAACCTCTTCCATAGAACATAGCACTGGAACGGCTTTCATCGCATTATATCTTTCAAAAAAATCTTTTGTTAGTATAGAAAGTTTAGAAATTTTCGCCATGCCGATCATCATTGACTCACGATGAGTAACTGATAATCCGGTATTTTTTTCGATCTCAGCAGCTATTTCGGAAAAATTTTGAGCGTACCGTGCATTGAAGCCAAGTACTCTGACAATCATCAGCATTTGCAGTACGGCATCACTCTCTTCGTTTGTCATCGTTGCACGAAAAAGTTCAAGGGCATTATACATCGTCGTATAACAAACTCCTTTTGTAAGTGCCTTCCGTAATAAGCTCTCCTCTGCTTTTGCTGCGATAAGATATTCTTTTAGAACATCTGTTTCGATAAGAAATTGCATGAAGAAGATTAAGAAATAATTAAATCTGTGAAAGCCGTTTCGCGAAATCCGAATCGGTTATAGCCCCTTCAGAGGCAAGTCCGAGTGCTACAATTGCCGGATCAAGCTGTTGAATCCTTGCTATCTCCTCAACTTCGCTGCGTCCACCTTCAGAGCGCGAATCCCATAGAACAAGATCAACCGTCATTCCTTCGTCATAGGAAGGATGAGAATCACTCAGCGTGATCTGCCACGATGAATCCGATTTATGAAGTGTTCCGTTAGTATGTATTGGCCGGGCTGACATTATTGAAAAGAAGTGTGAATGATCGAAAGCTAACCGAAGCACTATGGGCTTAGTTTCTTACTAATTTTCTCTTCGCGGCAATTGGAGGTTTTAGCGGCTGTAACATATTGATTTTACTGATAAGTAATTGTGCACTCTCCTCTGCAGCGCGCCTCTCTTCTGCCGAGTGAATGACAATCGGCGGAGGCTTCGGCGATACCGCATCCAGCGCTTCACTCATCTCGCCTGCAACGATTGCAATGGCAAAGGTCGGCAATTTGCCGAGACCGGCGCGATCGATCTTTCCGATAACGGGTTTCGTCGTTGTCTGCGAAAAGATTATGACGGCAACTTTGCGTTCGGACATGATCTCGCGAAGATAGAACAGAAGCCGTTCTTTCCTGCGATAACTTGCCGATGTCCATTCCCATCCTGAAATAATAATGACACGGACATCGCATTCGGCAAT
>JBBQGG010000107.1:0-5545 GCA_038322815.1 Kapaibacterium sp. (SeqCode) | reverse complement strand
CTTAGCTTTCGCCAACAGAGTTCGAAGATTGTCGAGAGATTTCATTGATAATTATAGGTGCCCATCAAACGAAATCCAATATACGAAAAATTTCAGAGGCTTCACAAAATATATAAAACCTCATCACATAGCGATGGGGTTTTGATGGATATTAAATCCAAAGGCAGACTACCTACGTTCAAGGGAATCCTACTCAATTCCCTCGCGTTGGTTTTCGCTTCATCTCTCTCATTCTATTTCATGCGCATCTTTCTTTTTGTTTTTCTTCTTCTTTCTTATACCAGCATTTTTGCTCAATGCCCCGACGGCTATGTTACTTCGAATACGAATTTAGCGAAGAACGGAGACTTTTCCGGAGGAAACACTTCGTTTACAAGCGATTATATTTATTCGGATAAGAGATCAGAAGGAATGAATATCTGGCTTGACGAAGGGTATTATTCCGTTGTCAACGATCCGAAATATTCGCATATACACTATGCTTCCTGCCGCGACCATACTTCCTCAGGCGGAAACATGATGGTCATCAATGGTTCGCAGTCTCCGGATAAAGCAGTCTGGAAACAGCAGGTATCTGTAGAGCCGAACACCTATTATTATTTTTCAACATGGATTGCAAATGCCGTACCCGCAGCGCCTTCTGAACTTGTGTTTTCTATAAACGGCAAACGCCTTGGGGATCCTATCATTGCAACAATGGAAACCTGCATCTGGAAGCAATTCTTTGCCGTCTGGTTTTCTGGAGAAGCAAAGATGGCAGAGATCAGTATCGTCAATCTGAATCTTATAGCCGGCGGCAATGATTTCATCTTAGACGACATCGTCTTCTATACTTGCGAAAAAAATAATATGAAAAGACAGGTCGAATCCGCAAAGGTTGGCGAGATCATTGCCTTACGGAATATTTTTTTCGATAACGCCAAATGGGACCTGAAAAAAGAATCGGTTGAAGAATTGGAAATTCTCAACACCTATCTATCGACTCATAAAAAAGTCGAGATCGAAATTGACGGACATACCGATAACGTCGGTAATGACGATGCGAACCTGACACTTTCAGAAAACCGGGCGAAAGCAGTATTTGATTATCTTATCGGCAAAAAGATATCAAAGACCAGAATGACATTTCGCGGCTTCGGCGAAACAAAACCCATTGACTCCAACGAAACCATCGAAGGGCGTCAGAAGAACCGGCGGGTTGAGTTTGTTATTCGGAAGAAATAAGATCGATTTTTATTTAGTGAGTATCACCGAAGTCGTGGCAGTAGACCCATCGCAATGGGATTTTAATGGATATAAAGAACTCTTGGAAGAAAAATCAATTTACTTTGCCTCCCAAAGTTCTATCTTATTTCCTTCAGTGTCCATAATGTGAACAAATTTTCCGTAGTCGGAGTCTGTGATCTCATCAAGGATAACCACGTCATTTTCTTTTAATTTTTTCACGAGTTCTTCGATATGCTGAACTCGATAATTGATCATAAAGTCTTTTGTTGAAGGGGCGAAATAATCGCTGCCTTTCTTAAACGGACTCCAACTCATAGAATTTATTTCGTCGGGGCGATCTACATTTCTGAATTCAAATTTTGTGCCCCAGGGTGATACTTCAAATCCTAAGTTTTTGCCATACAACTCTCGCGAGGCCTCTGGGTTATCTGAAAAAAAGAAAACACCCCCAATGCCTGTAACTTTCGGAGTCGCATCATTCTCCGTTTTTTGATCTGTTGTTTTGTCTTCCATATGAATCATTATTTTTTGTTAAACTTGGAAATAGTGCCTAGCAAATGAACTTCAAAATGCGGAAAATATTCGCCGCCATAAATCTTACATTTTATTCCTTTGCAATAATTAACCGATGCAAATTACTATCGAACATATAACTCAGGAAATAGATGCCGCTTGAAAGACCATTCAGATTAAGTGAAGAATTGTCGTTCATTTCAAATGTCCGTACTGTTATTCCGACTGAATTCTGCAAAATGATTCGCTCCGGTAGCCTTCCGGAAATTGAAAGATTATCATGTGTCGGATTCGGAAAAAATGATGGCAGTTTATTATCCGCGGTTTCCTTTACATCACTATTAACACTGTGTGCAAAACTGACGAAAGCATTATAAATTGTACCGGCACTGGCATATTGATTAAGTTGGAATAATGGGACACTGCCTCCGGCTTTCAACCACCAGAATGCACGGTAATCATTCGCCGTATGAGTAACGAAAATTGAATCGTAATCACGAATCGCCAACCGGAACACATTGGCGAATGTCCCCTTCTTCGTCTTAAGGGTACCGAAGCCATCATAAATCACAGTATTCTGCCTTTGTGCTGCACCAAAATTGGTCGTCGAGCTAAACGTCTGGCCGAAGGACATCGGAAAAACAAACTGAGCATAAGGAGGAATAAAGGTCGTACCGGATGCAGCCCCTTCGCGCATTTTATACAAGGTATCGTTCGATATTTTCCATAATGCATATTCATCGTCAGGGGACGAATGCCATTCTTCCAAAGATGCACCTAATGCGACAAAAGGTTCTGAGCCTGAATGCTGCGGCGCTCGATACGAGTAAGTATGGAGTCCTGCGATGCCTTTGACTGCCGAAAAATCCCAAGTGTAATTCGGACCTGTTGCAGTCGGAACGGTACCATCGAGCAGATAATCAAAGGCAAGAGTATCCTGATTGCCGATCTGCATGAAGTCCTCTTTCGTAAAAGCAGGTTGGGCAAAAGAACGCGAAGCAATAACGAGGAAAAGAAAAATTACAAACTTTGTGATGTACTTTGGCAACATGCAAACTCTCAGTTAGTTAATAAAATGCAAATATACGAAAATTTTGGAACCAAAAAAAAATAAAAACCCCATCGCAGAGCGACGGGGTTTCCTAAAAGCCATTGCAGAGAACGTGAGCAAAATAAGAGTGAATCATGATCCACTATATCATTTGGTGCGACCAACTATGTTCACCGTGAAATGAACGATAGAATGCCGTATTCACCTTAGAGGCTTGTTAAGGCGACTTTAAGTGACTTCGGCTCAGGTCACGGTCAATACCGGATGACCTTGAGGGTTGAAATTGATTTAGGAGTTACAACTCTGAGAAAATATGCACCTGGTGGTAGGTTAGATATATCAACTTCTATATTTGTTGTAAATATAGATTTCTGTTGCAGAAGAACCTTTCCTAAGATATCTGACAGTGTAAATGATAGCAGGTCCTCTGGTGAGTGGATTCGTAGAATCCCTTCAGTCGGGTTTGGCGTCACAGTGATATCTACTTTTTTTGAAGGGGATGCGTTCGGCACACTGTTTTCGATAAGTGTAAGATATTCATTCCGAATGATTGGTCCGCTTAGTGTATCGTTGGCATTCCCTACCCCCTGTATATAAATTCTCCCATTGAAAACTGAAGCGGAGCCGGAGCTTCTTGTGTGAAGAGTACCTAAAGTTGACAATGTGCTCCAGATATTAGTGGATGGGTCATATTCTTCGACGAGATCGAGAGAGCCAAAGCCTTTAGACCCACCGATTGCATAAATTTTATTATTTAAAGCGACGGACATCAAGTTCGATCTGGGTGTAATCTTGGAAATAGTTATCTCTTGTGTCCATGTGTTTGTCTCGGTATCGAAAGCATCAAAACTATCTATTAACTCACCAGCGTCATTTTGTCCGCCCATAATGTAAATGATATTTCCGATACTTACAACTGTGAAAAAATGCCGTGAGGTATAGGAACCACTTGTTGTAGGTATACTCCAAGTATTAGTCTTCGTATCGAATATTTCAATAGGATAAATAGTTTTATCAGTGTCTTTTCCACCGATTACATATATTTTATCGCCAATGGAAACGGATTTAACATAAAAAACCCCATGTTGCATACCGTTAACCTTCGGACTGCTCCATGAATTTGAATCTAAATCGTAAATCTCAAGGGGTTTTCGTGTAGTCGAAAGGCTAAATCCTCCCATCAGATATATTTTTCTGTCCACTATAGTACAAGTGGCGACACTGCGCGGAGTAAATGAGGTGTTCAATGTGGGAGTTCGCCATATATCATGTGTTATATCATAAATTTGAAATGCGTCGAATCGATGAAATGAGTCAGAGCCACCAATAACGTATATCTTGTCATCAATTACTGCTGAGCAAGCATCAAATCTCGGTGTAAATCCGTCTGAGGAAGCCGTATGCCACTCGCCTATTGTCTGTGCGAATAAAGAAGTATTACTGGAGAAACTCAGCACGAAGCAGAAATAAAGATAGTATATGTACTTCTTATTTGACATACGTATCATTTAGATATGATGAAGTGTAATGTGTATGTTTTTGCTCCTAAATTTAGAAGACAAATATACTCACCTGACGATAGATACCTTGTGGGAAGTGATACTATATGCCCACCGGATGCTTGACTCTCATTAACTACGTCAATGACCTTTTCGCCAAGCATATTAAATATTGAAATTTCCACCTTGTTTTCATTCGATAGGGAATATTCCAGGAAAGCATTTCCTGACGCCGGATTTGGATATATACTTGGTTGGGTAAATCCATAAATCTTTCTATCATTTCGGACATCATTCTCGCAATCGGTGCAATACAGTTTCTTAAACATACACTTGTCATCATCAGTGAGTGGATGAGGTGACTCATTTTTTCCAAGCCCAGCTGTCATCACAATCACTTCTTCGCAGTGAGTTGCATTATTTTGGCAAATAATGTCATTGCCATTCGGATCTTTTCCTACAACTTGGTCCGGGTGTAATAACCCAAAATAGTGACCTATTTCATGTTCCATCAATTCACGGAAACTTATAGCAAAATAATCAGGTGCAAAAGGCACTGGCGACGGTACAGAACTACCGGTATACAATGCGCCGCGTTGTACTGAGTGTAACCAATATCTTTGGTCAGCTTGCTGTTTTGGATCATTGCCGTAAAAGAGAAATCCAGGTGTTCTGTTCAATCGTATGAATCGAACATCTTCCTGGCAGTTGCTTTGGTCACATGCCATTTCATCACTACGTTCTTTTCTTGACCTCAAGAAAAACTTTAGCTAAACTCACTAAATCCTGAAAAAAAACCAACTAAAGGAAAATGATTGATTGACTGAAAAGAAATTATTTGTCACATCACCAACGAAAATATTTTTTTTGATTCTTCGCTTAGCTCAGAATGACAACGAGGGAAAAGATCATCGACAGAGAGAAGGCCGTTCAAGCTTAAACTTTAAAGCTTAAAGCTTAAACGGGGATTACAAAGAGTCAGTAGGATGTCACTTATGAATTAGATTCATATATGATTCTGTGCCGATGTAATGATTTGTCCGTGAAGACCAATCATTTGATCGTTTTTTCCATTAGCATTTTCAGCTTTCGCTTACGATGATCTTAGATTGCACCTTAGAAAGGAGGTGATCCAGCCGCACCTTCCGGTACGGCTACCTTGTTACGACTTCGCCCCAATCACCGGTTTTACCTTAGACGCTTATGAGGCGGCTTTGGGTACCCCCGGCTTTCATGGCGTGACGGGCGGTGTGTA
>JBBQGG010000106.1:0-5564 GCA_038322815.1 Kapaibacterium sp. (SeqCode) | reverse complement strand
TTTTACTGCGGTATTCAAAGTATCGTGTGAATTTCATATGCGTGGATACAAAAATACGGAAATTAAAAAACATCTAAAGCATAGCATTGACGGGTCAATTTATAAAACCCCTGGCGACGACCTACATTCGGAAACCTGACTGGCTAAGTATCATCGGCTCTCGAGAGGGCTTAACTGCTCTACCGAACCACCTCAAGCCCTTTCACCGACGAAACACCGTCAATAACGAACCGGACAAAATAACTGCCGCTTGGAAGGGAGCGGGTATCGAAGTGTTTGGTGTAGGCTCCTTGATCTTCGGTATCATTGCAGAGCGTGATTATATTTTGTCCGAGAGGATTAAGGATTTCGATCCTAACTTGTGAACGGTTATTGAGGGAATAGGCCAAGTTCACATCGTTCGAGACAGGGTTTGGAAAGAGATCAATATCATTTGATGTACTCGGAGAATTCAGTACGCTATTCTTCGCAATACCGTTTGCCAAGGTGTCAAGAGCGCGAAGCGAGTAGAAAGGGATGAAATTCCTTTTTTGAGCTTCCAAGAGATATTTATCAATCAGAGGTTGCTCTGTTAGGTATTCTATAGAAAGGACTGTCTTGTTGTTATCAAGAAATTCCTGCAGGTTTGAAAAGCGCGATGTCTCGGGATTGTAAGCATTATTTTCGTTCTTGCTTTCACGGAAAAACACATCTTCAACTCCTATTGCGTCGATAGCATCGAAAAACTTCTGCCGCAATTCGGTACTGACGTTCGACTCATGCAATATGCTTTCTCCATTTTGTGGTATAATATAAAATGTGCGAGTACCAAGGGTTTGAATGTAGTCTCGAATATTCAAAACAAACTGTATCATTAACGAATCAGCCTTTGGCTCTTCAGGTTTCTCATACCGCCAATAGTAGTACCCATCAATAATATCACAATAGATACCGTCGAAGCCCTGATCGTAAATCTCTTTGATATAGTTGAAAATGATCTGCTGCCATTCTTGGTACCAGAATCGAACCTTGTAATTACCCTGCCACTGCGGATTTTCCGGACCTAACCACGACGGTGGAGATGATAACCATTCCGGTTTCCAATATGATCGATAGTCTTCAGCTTCCCCTATGGAAATATATGCGATCGCTTTTTTTCCGCCCTGTTGAATCATAGCAATTTCCGACGGAGAGAATTTTTTATCGGCAGTGCCGTTAGAGGAATAATCAATAACTGCAAGGTCAAAGCTCTTATTTGCAGAGAGTGCCTTAATATCGATCTTCTGCAATTGATATGTCCATGCACTGACGGCAAGGTGAGGCCGCTGCGCAAATGATGTCGCCGCAGAAAGAATAAGAATCCCAACAATTATTCTTACGGTATTTCGACGAGTTTTATTCATGAGAGTATATTGTGAACAGTTCAGACAACACAAAATTGACGAATGAAGAATACAAAGTCATCAAGCAGTAACTCTATGCGACCCAATTCGCCTGACGCAATCTGCTCCGCAAAGTTCGCAGAGCCCGATAGCGCATTGCAAAAATACAAAAACCTACCGCACCACTTCAAGAATGTTCACCGACGAAACGCCCTCAATAACAAACCGCACAAAATAGCTGCCGATGGGGAAGAAGCGGGTATAGTTGTTCTACTATAAAGAACTGTTATCTGACAGCCATTATCAAAATTGAAACCGTCAAAATACTGAGAGTAAAAAAAGCAATGGTACGAATCCAATTGGTTGCAAGCAGAAGTTTGATTTTTTCTTCATCATAACCTGTAGATGCCATCTCCTCCTGAAGTTTCCGCTGCCACTTCATTGTAGAAATAAAGGCCACAATATTTAAAACTAATGAAATAACGGCTTCAGTCATTGTCATAAAATCCGGATGGAAAAACATGAGCACTATGCTTAATAGAAGCATAAACATACCGGGAATGACTGCGGGAATAAGAGCTGCCTGGTTATTAGCGCTCATATATCCCTTGAAATTCTCCTTACATACATGTCGGTAAATACCATAGTGCTGTATTTGTAGAGACATCATATTGCCTGCATTATATGCGGCTAAAAAAGTATAAGCTCCATATATGACTAGTTGCATATCGTTTTCTGTTATTTTATTTTGATTTAAAATTCATCGCAATCCAGCTTTTCAGATCGAGGAAACCCGGAAATTCTCTTTTTGTAGCTTCGATATCTGACCTTTCGAAATGAGGTTTGCCATTCACCCACTGGAACATCTTATACAGATCCTTTCCCAATATAAATCTTGAGACGAGAAACGGCAGCTTCTTGTATTCCATTTTCATACCCAATGCTTCTGAAAATACGTCCGCGACTTCCTGAATACTCATCTGTTCTGCTGCAAGAGTAATTGTCTTGCCCAAGTACATTTCGGGATTCTGAAATATCTTTAACACAGCTTTTCCTATATCTTCGGCAGCCATGTATTGTTGGATGGCATCGTGATCGATCGGAGTGACGAATTTCCCTTTTAGGATTCCTTTTTTAACTTGTGGAATTAAGAAATTCTCATAAAAAGATGCTGGACGTATAATGGTAAAGCGCAAATCCAATTGCCGAACATGATTTTCTATAATATGCTTACTTTCAAAATGCGGGATGCCTGTATTCGTATCGGCACACATTACCGACGAATACAAAAAATGATTTATATCCGATTCTTTAGCTAAGGTGGCAAGAGCTTTTCCCTGCTCAATTTCATTTTCTATGCCCTTAGTAAATGTCTGAACGCTGAATATACCATAGACTCCTTTGATGTGTTCTTTGTAACTACGAACATCATTCAGATCCCCTTGTACAAGCCGGACGCCAATCTTCGCAAGATCCAATGCGTTTTGGGAATCAGGATTTCTTGTCAGTACTTTGACAGCAAAACCTCCCTTCACTAATGCTTTTGCAACAGAGCCGCCTTGATTGCCCGTCCCTCCGGTTACAAAAATGCGTTTACTATTTTCCATCCGTAGATTGTCTTAATTTAGCCAAACAAGCCTTTGTTTTTCATATCTTAAACTATGGGGATATTACAAAGGTACGATTGTATCATAGATATTATGGATTTAACAAGTTCTTCTAACAGCGAATATACTAATTGTGTCACTCTTTTGCATAATCATGAAGACGCCCGTCGTCTCAAGCTTAAACTTCAAAGACGACAAAATAAATAACCCGTCAAAGCAAAGCATTGACGGGTTATAGAACAACGAACAATAAACTACTTTCTCGAACTCTTATAGTTTAAAATTCAAGCCGATGAGTAAACCCGCCGTTTCACTGTGACTTGCTGCACGATCTGCGGAATAAAAACGTACGGGAGCTTCGCCGTGATAGCTGATCATCGCATCTTTATTTTCTGCATCACTAAGTCCGTAATCCAGTCTCAGATGCGCTGATAGAACAAGATTTGAAGAGAGATTATATCCTACACCAAATGCCAGAACTGCAGCGAGCGTAAAAGATTTGTGAATAGAGGAAGGAGTAACATCGGTCGTCGGATAGTCAAGGTCAACTCCATTGACTTCTTGCGCAACACTATGCAAAATGTTGAATTGCGGACCGACCATAAAACCAAAAAATACCGGATCCTGGATATCCGTTGTTACTGAAAGCATTACTGGAATTTTGATATAATTCAGTTCGTCCAGCGCAACATAATCGCCATCAATCTTGATATCATTCAGCTTTATTTGTCTGGCAACTACAGCGCTATAAGCTTCTGGATGCTCAGCTTTGCTGTTTGTCATTGTGCCTGTAAACGCCTGACCTTCACGCGAAAAAAGAATATCAACTCCGATACCGTAATGGTCATTAATATGATAGATGGCGCCGGCGCCAAATGTAAATATATAACTAAATTGACTTGCATATTTTAACTCGTTACCTGCATTAGCATCACTTGAATTCGCTATACCGGTAAACTCCGGATTGTAGCGTAACCCAACTTCGAAACTGCTTTGTGCATTGATTACTGTTGCAGAAAAAACAAGGAAAGAAAAAATAAGTATTAGTGTTTTCATAACAGGTTTTTTTATTAGAGATTAATTATCTTTCGGAAATATACTACCACTGAGGAATTGGCAGTAAGGGAGTGAATATATAACATTCAAAAAGGAGAATTATTCCGTAAATAATGCGAGCCTATAACAAAATAAAATAAATCAATGAGTAGATCGTAATAAAAAACCCGTCAAAGCATAGCATTGACGGGCTGGTTTATACAACCCGGCACCGAGTACGGTGTAAGCTAAAAACTAAAAGCGAAGAGCTAAAATGGGGGAAGACTAATTATGGGAATGATCTGTAAATATCTTTTCGGTTCACACAACGTGCAAGGGAAATCGTATCATGATTGAAATAAAATCCTATCCGGAATTCTCCGGCTTTTGCACGGAAAGCATTCTTTGCCCCACCCATTTTCTTAATGTCCGGTATTTCCTGTAGGCGGGACGCTGATTTCATTATTGCGAGGACTTCGGCAATTTCTGCTTTTACAGAAGCATCGGCGATGTTACGAAGATCTTTCGCGAAGCGGGAAGAATACTCGATTTTCACGACTGCACAAGAATCTTTATTATTTCGTTTTCGGGCACAAGGTCATTCATATTGGCTTCGGACATCATGATCAGAAGTCCAATATCTTCCTTTTCTTCATCCGAAAGAATTTTCGCTTCCAAATGCGAACTGGCAATAAATTTCTTAAGATCGCTAAGCTGCGACTCATTCTTCGGAGTAATGATTACGCTTTCCATAAGAATAAAAGGAAAAAGAAGAGGCTTATAGTTCCGGCAAATAAAAACCCTAGGGAGGGGGAACCTCACCCAAACCTCTCCTTGAAAAGGAGAGGAGTTTTATGCAAATAAAAAACCCGTCAAAGCGTAGCATTGACGGGTCAATTTATAAAACCCCTGGCGACGACCTACTTTCCCAAACCTGACTGGCTAAGTATCATCGGCTCTCGAGGGCTTAATCCGCCATGTGCGGATTCGAACTGAGCAGAGTAATTTAAAGTCCCAGGTCCGAAATTATCCATTGAGCCTTTTCCAATTCAAAATCTTTCGTCTTATCTCGTATTAATAGATTATTCCAGTTTCGGTTTCGAGGACTTGGATGCTCGGTTCTTTTCGGATCGATTCTGAGCACAGATTGACATATTGGCTGAACAAAGGAATGTGATAGTCCTCCAAAACACACTACTTCATCGGGATGATATTCTTCAAGCTCCACTTCGAGTATAGTTTTGTCCCGGATGAGCAGCTCTTTATCCTTTTTATACCTCCCTTTTTGAAATGCGACTGATCCAACAAAATCCTTACGTATATCTGTTAGATACAACTCATGCCCACCAGAAGCAAGATCTTTTATCACCTGCCAATACACTCGGGTTCTTTTACTACGATATACATGAGAATGGAGGGCGTACGGAGTTCCAAAAATTAAATTATCACCTTTTTGAAATGCGGCATTTCGCTGAAAGTCCTTGGTTTTCCTTAATGGATCTTGTCCTATGATCATCACCTTTCTTTTTACAGATTTCTCGCTAATAACCACTGGAAGATC
>JBBQGG010000105.1:0-5951 GCA_038322815.1 Kapaibacterium sp. (SeqCode) | reverse complement strand
ATGCGTTCTGAAGACAATGGTACCAATTGGATACAAAAAAATGCCGGGTTGATCGATTCATCGGAAAAACCTCATGATGGAAGCGCAGTGCTTTTAGCAATAGATACGCAGTCAAATCTTTTTGTGGCCCTGGGACGCGGTACTCTATGGAGATCCTCAGATAAAGGAGATAATTGGACTGAACTTACAAGAGATCCAGTAAGAGGAAATGTTCTCTATGCATTAGCAGCCTCTGCAAATGGAAATCTCATTATCGGAAACCGGTCTATTAACTATACACAAGGCGGACAGATATTTGTTTCGAAGGATGCAGGGAAGACATGGGACTCTGTGTACCGTCGGCCTGCAACAACTCCGGAGCAAAAAAATTGGATCGACAAAATTGTTTTAGTGCCCGGATCAAATATTCTTTATGCTAATGCTCATGGACCAACCCTCAGATCGACTGATAACGGCTTAACATGGACGCTGTTGGATACGGATAAACGCGGGGATGAAATTTTTTCAATGGCTGGCTTTGGAAAACTTATATTCCAATTGTGCGAACCGGACGGAATATTTCTATCAACTGATAGCGGTGCCTCTTGGACTGCAAAAAATAATAAATTGATCGCTCAATTTATGTGGGGAATTGCAATTAATTCTAAACGGGATATTTTTGCAATTACCGAGTATGGTTTACATCGCTCTACTGACCAAGGAGATACTTGGGAACTTGAGCCTGAATACGGAGAAACATATTTCCCGAGCATGTATATTAATGGTAAAGATTATATCTACATCGGTACTGATCGCGGCCTTTTCCGTTCCATAGATAATGGTCTTACATTAAAGCAGTTGATCTTTAATTTCGATACAAGTTTAAAAAATAACACGATCAATCAGGTTGGGGATAATGGGCAAGGAAAACTTTTTTGTGCAACAAATGTGGATTCCATCGGCTTCCAATATTCTACGAACGATGGCAACACATTTACAAAAATAACAAACCTTCCGGATCCAACATCGAAGATCAAAACGTTTGCTTTTGCTTCAAAAGATACGATGCTCCTTGCCGCGTTGTATAAGACAGATTTTTACCGTTCCACTGATCAGGGAGAAAACTGGCAGTTTTTACCAAGTGATCTTCAAGGCACGACGCAGGTGCTCATTCATCCGGACGGTTCCTATCTCGCTTTGGTGAACAATTCTAATGGAGGAATATTTAGATCAGTAGATGGAGCAAAGAGCTGGCAGCAAATATTTCCCCCTGCAGATTTTCAAAATACGTTCACGACATTCTTCTCAATGATGATCGATGATAGAGGAAGTATCGTCGTATGCACAGATAGCGGCATTTATCGTTCTGCCACCGGAGACAGAAAATTCATTTTATGGCCAAACGTAAGTGAAGGTCTTACCGCACATGATTTTCCGAATCACTTTGTCAATACATCTCAGGTAGTACAAAACCCTCAAAGCCGTGTATTTTTTGCTGCATCACGCGGTCTAGGAGTATTTAAGAGCATTCCCGGTTTAGGCGTAATTGCTGAAGGAAAATCACCTTCTTCACCATTGCGAATAACTGCGCGGCCAAATCCATTTATATCGCAGTCGAATATTTCTTTCACAGTCGAAAAAAGGAGCGAAGTACACCTTAATATTTATGACATACTAGGAAAGCATGTACGGTCACTTTTTGACGCAGTCTTAGACGAAGGTAATTATTCGGCTTCCTTCGATGGCTCATCCCTTCCGAGCGGAAATTATTTAATAGTACTCACTAATGAAAATGAGTTACGCACGGTTTCGGTGACTCTGACGAAATAAGAAATTTGAGAATTGAGGATAAGAATGTATTAAAATTCTCAATTCTCAATTCTCAATTTATTAATTTTTTCTTTTGCCTCGAGATATTCGAAAAGTAGTCTTTTGACTACTTCTTCGGCAGAAAGAATATCTTTTACTAATCCGGAGGATTGCCCCATTTCGAGTTCGCCTTCTTCGAGATCGCCTTCGAAGATGCCGCGCATCTCTCGTTTTTTTCCGAGTAATTCAATTTCTTCTTCTCTTGTCATCCCATGAGCAGCAGCATTCATTGCGCGTAAGGCAAAAATATTTTTTTTCAGACGGACTGGTGCTATTTTTTTAAGTGTGAGAATCGTCGAATTATCTTCAGCATCGACAACAGCTTGTTTATAGTTTGAGTGTGAACTTGATTCGACCGTTGCCGCAAAACGCGTACCGATCTGCACAGCCTGCGCGCCGAGAGCGAAAGCTGCAAGCATTTGCCTTCCATCGGCAATGCCTCCGGCAGCGATCACCGGGATATTTACTGCATCGACAACCTGTGGAACAAGACAGAGTGTCGTGATCTCATCAATACCATTATGCCCGCCTGCCTCAAATCCTTCAGCAACGACAGCATCGCAGCCGGCTTCTTCTGCCTTGAGAGCATGTTTTACATTTGCAACAACGTGTACAAGAAAGCAGCCTGCATCCTTAAATTTCCGGGCGTGGACTTTTGGATTACCGGCACTTGTAAAAATAATTTTTATTCCTTCTTCGAGGCTGATTCGCACAAGTTCATCAACATCACCGCGGATCAGCGGAATGTTAACTCCGATCGTTGCTGCAACTTCCGTGGTTTTTACATTGCGGATGTGTTCACGCAGTAGATCCGGTTTCATCGAACCTGCGCCGATAAGTCCAAGTGCCCCTGCTCGCGCAGCTGCTACGGCAAGTTTCCAACCGCTTGTCCAGACCATTCCAGCCTGAATAATAGGATAGCGGATTCCAATAAACTCTGAAAGAGGTGTTTTCATATCTCTTCAAAAATACGATGATTCGAACAGTTACGCGCTAAATATGCATTGGGATGAACCCTAAAAAAAACCATCCTCGTGGTGATATGTTAAAAAAATATATTTGCTGCATTGACCTTTTCTACTATTTTAATGTTATTTACTATGTGAAATTTTTTTTTATTTTTCTTGTATTTATTCTTTTTGGTTCTGAGGTCTCAGCTCAGGGTAATTGGAAACAGCAAATTACTCCGTCGCTCCGGCATCTTTATGCTGTGCATTTTACTGATGCCAGTACAGGAACTGCATGTGGTTTGGCAGGCGCAGTCTTTCGCACGACAGATGGTGGAGAGAATTGGACCGAGCAGACAAGCGGTGTGACCAACCAACTCAAGGGGATATATTTTACATCGCGGCTAAATGGTATGATCGTCGGACGCGATGGTGTTATTTTACATACGACAGATGGCGGAGCATTATGGAATATCCAACAGAGTCCGGTAAATGTAATGCCGCTTTTAACGACGTATTTTATTGACTCAGTCGTGGGGTACGCATCCGGATGGTATGGCAATATTATTCATACGACCGATGGTGGAATGCATTGGGAAAAACAAAAAAATGAGGTCTCAACTTTTTTGCGCAGCATTCAATTCTGTGACTATCGGGTTGGGGTGGTGGTAGGGGAAAAAGGTACGCTTATGAGGACGATCAACGGTGGTAAATTCTGGGAGTTGCTTCCCAGTGAAACTACTGAGAATCTTACAGGAGTATGCTTTCTCGGACGCGCTGTTGCCGTGGCTATAGGCGATAACGGAACGATCATTCGCTCGATTACCAATGGTTACAGGTGGCAATGCATCGAAAGTGGTACGAAACAAAATCTTCGAGGCGTTTCGTTTTTCGGGAACATCGGCACGATAGTCGGCGAAAACGGCACGATTCTCCGCTCAAGCGATGGTGGAGTCACCTGGAAAAATGAATCGCAGAAAAACGGCAAACATCTTCTTGCTGTAGATCAGATTGATACAAAGCATGTAACGGCAGTCGGTGTGGACGGGACGGTTTTAAGGAAAGAAGAAAAATGAAATAAGCCGTAATTCCATGCGGACGATTTTGGCTTAAGAGTTGTTGCACTTCGCTGTATCTTATACGTAATTTAGACTTTAAATGAGCAACGAAACGAATACATCGCCCGATAAGACAGATGAGGGGCAACATGAACAGGTGCTCTCTGAATATCCTTCTTTGGATACGCCGCTCCCTTCATCAGGAGCACGCGATATTATCGCCGAGCGATTAGCTCAGCGAATAAAGGAACGGGGAGCAGAACAGCAGATTGAGCAGCCTAAACCGGAAGAACCAAGTGCTGATGTACCCAAATTAGAACGTAAAATTCTTAGTTTTGAACCGAAAGTAAAGGAAGAACCCGAAATCGCACCTATTGAGGTATTCAGCACTCCAATAGCCGATTCTATTTCCGAAACTACTCAGTCGATTGAAACCACAGCTCCGGTAACCGGTCAAGATGATTCTCGTGATAATAGGAAAGATCGTGATCGTGGACGAAATCGCGACCGCAACGAACGCCGTCCGCCGCGCGAGCCTCGCCCGGAAAGGACTGCAGAAACTACTCTAACATTGCAGCCCAAACTTCAGTCTGATCGTTCACCGCGTCCTGAAAGAAGGGATCGGCCGGAAAGAAAAGATCAACCTGAAAGAGCGCCCAGAGATCAGAAAATAGTCGTGCCAAAAAGCGGTGAAAATGCTTTTGCCCGTGCACGCTCCCTTGCTTCAAAACTCGGAGTGTCCGTAGTAATTCCTTTGTATAATGAACAGGACTCACTTCGCGAACTTACTGCTGCACTTCGTGAAGAATTATTCAAGCTTTGCGAAAAAAACTATGAGATCATTTATATTAATGACGGCTCGACCGATCGTTCACCGGAAATCCTGAAAGATATCGTAGCCGGAACCTCGAAAGTTTCAGTTCTGACATTCAGAAGTAACAGAGGAAAATCCGATGCACTTTCTGTAGGGTTTAAGGAAGCAAAATATGGTATCGTCATTACGATGGATTCCGATCTTCAGGACGATCCGAAAGAGCTTACCAATTTGATCGCGAAACTCGATGAAGGGTATGATCTTGTTTCCGGTTGGAAAAAGAAGCGTAATGATCCGATCTCGAAAACGGTACCGTCGAAGTTTTTTAATACGGTAACAAGTATTTTTAGCGGAATTAAGCTTCATGATTTTAATTGCGGATTGAAGGCTTACCGCAAACAAGTAACCGATTCACTTGATGTATACGGAGAACTTCATCGTTATCTCCCTGCACTTGCGCATTGGCAGGGATTCCGTGTGACGGAAATCCCGGTACTTCACCATCCCCGCCGTTTTGGAAAATCCAAATTCGGCTCAAGCCGTTTTTTCAAAGGTTTTTTAGACTTATTATCTATTGTGTTTACAAATCGCTACGGCAAAAGGCCGCTTCATCTTTTTGGTACGATCGGCACACTTTTATCGCTGATCGGTCTTGGAATAAATATTTATGTCAGCATCGAATGGGCGCATGGAATTCCGCTCTCGAACCGCCCGATACTTTTGCTCGGCATTTTGCTGATGATGGTCGGTGTGCAGTTGATCTCGATCGGCTTGCTTGGCGAAATGATCGTCAAGAATGCTGCCAAGGGGCATGATGTACCGTTTATTAAAGATAAGCGCAAGCCGCGTCCTGCAAGACCTGGTGAAGAGCGCCCCGAGCGCAGGACCAGACCGGAACGCAGCCGCCAGTAATCATTATGTCCGGCAGCGCGCTTCTCATTCACGAAGATTGTCGTCACTTCCGCGGCGATATTCCATGCAAGCCGAATAAAGATTTTGGTGTGCATTGCGATGGATGCGATTACTACGACCCTATTGCAGAAAATATTCTCATTATCAAATTGGGAGCTGCAGGTGATGTCCTTCGCACAACTCCGATATTACATAGGTTGAAGATAGATAATCCGCTTGCGCGGATCTGGTGGCTTACACTTTCGCCGGAGTTAGTACCCGCTTCCTATGTGGATAAAGTCTTAAAATGGAGCACTGAGAATCTGCAGATCCTTTCGGAGATTCAATTCTCTGTTCTGATAAATCTTGACAAAGATCACCATGCCTGTGCTC
>JBBQGG010000104.1:0-6036 GCA_038322815.1 Kapaibacterium sp. (SeqCode) | reverse complement strand
AGATAGGGGGGATATTTGATTAATGCTTCTAACTTTGCACACAGTTAAGGTTATTAAATACAATTTTTCTTAAAAAAGTGCCGAAAGCGGCTAACTTCCGTTAAATTAATATTTGATACTATTGTAAAATATCAAGTGCGGAGAGGGAGAGATTCGAACTCTCGATACCCTTGCGGGTATAACGGTTTTCGAGACCGCCGCGTTCGACCACTCTGCCACCTCTCCGAAGTTCCGATCGTTTTGCGAATTGCATTCAACTTCCCAAATCCTTCGTCCGTTCCCAGAATATCAATCCTCTCATCACGGTAGAGGGGTTATGATCGAAATCCACTTACTTCTGTCCTGATCCATCGGCTGTACCAGCTACCGCCGAAGTCGGAACGATGGTGAAATCCTTCGTGATCTGTACTGTTGCATTGGCTGTCGGAGTTTCAATGATCTCATCCTTCGTGACGATTCCTTCTCCTTCAAGGTGGATGTGGTATTTCTTGTTCAGTTGGATCACCACAAGGTAATTGCCGGTGATGCTGTTGGACTGGCTGGCAGTAACTTCATCGTTCTTCTCATTTAGAATGCTGATCTTCACCGGAAATGCTTTCCCCGTCTGTTCATTATGTACGCTTCCCTTGAGCACAACGACTGCTTTCGAGAATTGAGCATTGGCTGCATTTGAGCCGAATCCGATGAGCATGGCATAAAAAGTGACGAAAGATGCGATTGTTTTGATTGAGTTTTTCATTGTAGTATAAAGGGTTAGTTTGTGAAAAAATGTTTGGCGATTGTTATTACATAATCACCATATACAAACTTACGCTTTAGGTTATTTTTCGGTACTACTTAAAATATACGTAGATACTGTAACTCAATATAAATAAATAATTTATTGTTCGGATTATGTTTGATTCATGGAGAATCAAGGACGCAATTTTGGGCCACGAATTTGTAAACTATTAACTATTGAGCTTTGGATGAGTCAGATTGGGAAGCTATATTTTCACAAGAGTGTATCGGAAGATAAAATCAGTTTTCCATTGCAGGAATGTCCTCTCAAGAACCTTTTCCCTTGCTGTTCTTACAAGTTGCTGGTAGAATGCAATATTATGCATCGTCGCTAAAGTTAATGCAAGTGTTTCATCGGAATTAAATAGATGTGCAAGATAGGCTTTAGTAAAATTCTGCGAAGCGTAGGATGGGGTTGATTCATCAATAAGAGAGAAATCATTTTTCCATTTTGCATTGCGCATATTGAGTTTGCCATTCGCAGTAAATATCTGTCCGTTGCGGGCATTACGAGTCGGGATAACGCAGTCGAACATATCTACTCCCCGCGCAATTGATTCAAGAAGATCAACTGGAGTGCCGACTCCCATAAGGTAGCGAGGCTTTTCTTTTGGCAGAACATCTGTCGTCCAGTTCGTTACTTCATACATCACTTCATTCGGTTCACCGACTGCAAGTCCGCCGATAGCATAACCAAATGAATTCATTGACACAAGTTTTTCGGCACATTGTTCGCGCAAGTCGCGATGAACTCCACCTTGCACGATAAGATATGCCGCTTGATCGTAACCATGTAATGGCTTTGTCTTTTCGATATGCTCCATAGCGCGATTAGCCCAAAGCAGAGTGCGCTTCACGGCTTGCTCAACAACTGCCCTTTCAGCATTCGATGGGGGACATTCGTCAAGAACCATCATAAAATCTGGTCCGAGATCGCGTTCGATCTCTATGACTTTTTCCGGTGTGAAATAATGTGCAGAGCCATCGATATGTGATTTGAACTTCACGCCATCATCCGTTATCTTCCGAAGAGCGCTCAAAGAATAAACCTGATACCCTCCTGAATCAGTTAAGACACTTCCATCCCAATTTGCAAAGCGATGAATTCCACCCGCTTCTTTTATGATCTCTGTCCCTGGACGTAGATATAAATGATAGGCATTTGCTAAACATAGCCGCGCTCCTGTATTCCAGACATCACGCGGCAAAAGTGATTTTACCGTTGCAAGCGTCCCCACAGGCATGAATGCCGGTGTTTCGATCATACCATGATCGGTCGTAAGTAAGCCGGTGCGCGCTTTGGTTTTAGTGTCGGTATGTTGAAGTGTGAAGTGCATACTTTAAAATATGTGTCATTGCGAGAAGGGCTTTAGCCCCACGAAGCAATCCCCTGAATCGAGGTAGAGACTTACGCGCTACAAACTATTAGGGGATTGCTTCGTCGTCACAGCACGACTCCTCACAATGAAACAATACATTATTTTTTAAACGGTTCAAGCACTATCTCCCTTGCAGCAAGATTCTTTTCCCGTTCATCATTCGTAGCAATGATAACAATCGAGCCATCGATCGAATATCTATCTAATTTTCTGAAAAGCGTTTGTATTCCCTCTTCATCGAGATTCGAACTTGGCTCATCGAGTAATAATATTTTTGGTTTACTGATAAATGCCATCGCCAATCGGACTCGCTGCTGCATTCCTGAGCTATACTGCTTCATCGTTCTATTGCCCGAAGCAATATCTTTATCTAACCCAAAAGAAGTCAATTCACTTACAGCTTCATCACGAGTAATTCTTTGACCTTTAAGCTCTGCTACAAATTGCACATGCTCTACTGCTGTGAGTTCGTTATATAATTCGAGATAGGGAGAGACAAAACCTAAAGTTTTTTGAATCTCTCGTGGGCTACTACTTATCTCTCTTCCGCGAACATTTTCTCGATTTGCTAAATTTGTTTGATTAATCTTCCAGGTACACTTCCCTTTTGTCGGCTCCGTAACTCCGGCAATAATTTTTAACAGCGTGGATTTGCCCGATCCATTCGCTCCTGTAATTGCAACGATCTCGCTTTGACCAACTTCACAAGTAACAGGTGAAAAAATCGGTGCGCGGGAATAACGCTTTGTAACTGCTTGAAGACTTAGTGAGAGTGAATGTATCTCTGACATGGTAAGAGCAACCCTTACTTATTTTTCGAAGATTCTTTTTTTAGTCGGACTGCTTCATTGGTTGCGATAAGCCGGCGGCGTTCCAGACGATTATCACGGCGCGTGAAGGCTGCTTCGAATCTCCGCTTTTCTTCTGAAGCTGAAGGCACAAGCTCCGGCACTTTCACTCCACGTCCTGTCTCATCCAATGCAACGAACGTAAGATAACCCGTATTCACATGCCGGCTATAACCCGTATGAATATCTTCAACGATCACGCGAACTCCGACTTCCATCGAAGTATGGAATGCACGGTTTACGCTTGCATAAAGATGAACGACCTGACCGAGTTTCACGGGACCTAAAAAATTAATTTCGTCAACACTTGCCGTGACGCAGACTCTGCCGGAATGCTTTCCTGCTGATATTGCAGCACAAATATCCATCCAATGCATCAAACGTCCCCCAAGAAGATTGCCGAGTTGATTGGTATCGTTCGGCAGAACAAGCTCTGTCATCTCGATCTGCGATTCGCGGACTTTCTTCGATTGTTTCTGCGGCATTATTTAGAGTGATTGCTTAATGCTATGAGCACGGGCTCGTTGAGCAGGTGTAGCATTACTAAAGAACTTATCTTCAAATACTAACACTGCATCCTGCGCTTCTTTCATTTTCTTTCTGCTGTACTGAACTTCTGCAATACGAAGTTGCGCTTCGACAGCAGATGGTGTATCATAATAATTTTCTACTACGCGATTAAAGAATGCAATCGCTGAATTATTCGATGATAACTTGAGATAAAGTTCAGCTCCGAGTAATATCTTTCGCGCCATTTTATTGCGGATGTCCGTGATACGCATTTGTGCACTATCAACTAATGGCTTATCGGAGGTAGAATAATCCCGCAAAAAGTTTTGATATTCATTGATGGCATATTGCGAATACGTTTGGTCAAGTTCCGGACGAGGCGAAAGCATATTATAACTTTCGCCTACCATAAATTGCGCTCGTGGCGCCATAGAAGAATTTGGATAGTTGCGGCGAACTGCCCGAAAATCTACTGCGGCACTGATATATGTGCCTGAATTATATCGTGCCATGCCTTCAAGAAATGTTGCATTCACAGCATAATCGGAAGTCGGCGCTTGCAGACGGATCTCATCGAATATACGAATTGCCTCGAGCCAGTCCTCTTTGTCGTAAGCCTTCTTTCCTTCGGCAAAACGAGTTTCGATGACATTCTCTCCTGCTGCGACCGGAGCGGGCTTGCTTGATCCGCATGAGATCAACGAACTGCCGGTACCCGCAAGGCTAACCGCTAAAAGAAGCTTGGAAAGAGTAGAAATTTTATTTTTTAATTTTTTCACAATGTACTAACCTCGAACGAGGAAAAAGAGTGCAATTACGGCAACAGCGCCAAGCGTAACGAGAATAGGTTTCGCTGTGGAATCCCAAAAGGATTTTGATTCATTTGAGAGATCATTTTCATACACCGTATTGTATTTGCGCGATTTATTAAATGAGAAAGTTCTTTCCGGAATATTTGCTGGCAGGCTGACAACTTTTCCAGTTACTGAAAGAGTATATATTCCTTGCTCGGTAGTGCTTGAACTATTAAAAATTTTATAATTCCTATTATTTTTTTGGATGAGAAGCTTTTTGAAAAATGTATCGGGATCTTTGGGACGTGATCCAATATGAGAATAATCACTCCATGTCAGATTTGTATCCTCGACTACTTCCACATCATTTCTCGATAGATTTATAGAATTCAAAACTGAGTCTATACCTTCATTCAGCAAAATTTGATATATACCACTACGCCCTAAACTATCCTTTATTCCTAAGTAACTTTGCCCATAAATCTCCGCCCTTGCTGGGACAAGGGCGGAGAGTAGAATTGCAAATATGATTTGGTTTTTGCGCAAGTGAGTTTGTGTATTCAGTGGGGCGGATCTTAGTCCGCCAGGCCTCACTGGCGGACTAAGAGTCCGCCCCACTGGAGATCCGTCCTACTGGAGATTACCCGTAAATACCACGAAGCTTCAGTGTCCGCGCTACTTTATCGATCGCCAAAATATATGAACTCAGTCGCAAAGATACATTGTACTTTTGTCCGTTTTCATAAACTCGGTCGAAGGCATCTTTCATTGCCTGCTCAAGGCGCTGGTTGACCAGATCGAGCGGCCAGTAAAAGCCCATACGGTTTTGTACCCATTCAAAATAGCTGACCTTCACTCCGCCGGCGTTGGCAAGGATATCCGGAATAACCATCACGCCTTTTTTCTCTAAGATCGCATCGGCACTTGCACTTGTCGGACCGTTTGCACCTTCGACTATTAGTTTTGCCTGAATATTTTTTGCATTTCTTTCAGTAATGCGGTCTTCTCTTGCAGCAGGAACTAGCACATCGCATTTCACGGTAAGCACTTCATCGTTGGTGATCTTCTCACCGCCCGTAAATCCTTCGAGCAGATTTCCGTGCGATTCCGAATATTTTATAGCCGCTTCAATATCAATTCCTTTTGCATTAAAATATCCGCCCGTCACATCGCTGATGGCAACGATCTTCGCGCCTTGCTCATAAAGCGATGCTGCGCTGATCGAACCGACATTTCCGAATCCTTCAACTGCAACGACCGCCTTTGCCGGAGAGATACGAAGCTTCTCAAGTCCGCAAAGCGTGGCATGCATGACTCCGCGGCCTGTTGCTTCGCGGCGTCCTTTGCTTCCGCCAAGAATGAGCGGCTTGCCTGTTACAACGCCGGGCTCGGTGCGGCGCATGTGCATGGAATAGGTATCGAGCAGCCATGCCATGACTTGCTCATTCGTATTAACATCAGGTGCCGGAATGTCGCGGTCGGGACCGAAGACATCGAGCATGTTCGATGTATAGCGGCGCGTGATCATTTCAAGTTCGCGCTGTGATAAATGCCTCGGATCGCAGCGAACTCCGCCTTTGGCTCCGCCGAAAGGTATATCAATGACGGCGCATTTCCACGTCATCCAAGCAGCAAGCGCTTTTACTTCATCAAGATTTACACGGGGATCGAAACGTATGCCGCCTTTCGATGGTCCTAAAATATCATTATGTATGACGCGGAAGC
>JBBQGG010000103.1:0-6292 GCA_038322815.1 Kapaibacterium sp. (SeqCode) | reverse complement strand
AAGAAGTCTTTCAAGTTTTCTGCGCGATGGCACATTAATTCACATCACCTCCATCCGCCCCAATCCCGCACAAGATGATATTGAGATAAACATACATTCAGCATTAAATCAGGATGTGAGTATTGAGATATACAATGCGTTGGGAGTGAGAGTATTATTGGATATGAAGAATTTAGTTGTTGGAGAGAATAAGCTTCATCTTGATACGAAGCGTCTTTCGTCGGGAATGTATTTGGTAAGGGTGGGAGGCGTGTCGCAGAGTTTTGTAAAGGTGAAGTAGTCCGTAATCTAAAAAATTTGCAACATAAGCATAGGCGTATAACAAGACAGAAGAAAATAATTGATCTGCTGACAACGAAAGACTAAAAACTCACGCTTGTTCTTTTTTCGTATCTTTGTATTCATGAATTAACAATATTCCCTACATCATGAAACACCCGGGTCTAAAATACAATACTAAGGTAATTAATAAACAGATAATATCGTAAAATTTTATCTTCTTTATTTTCAATAACTTAAAATTTATTTTCATTTTTTATGTGCTGAGCACCTTGACAAATGCATAAAAATTCCGTATATTTGCATCTGTAAGTTCATCCATCCTCATGTTCTTTGGATGTTTTTGTTTACCGGTAGTAGTCCGCCAATCTCACTAACATTGAAAGATATTTGGTTCAAGCCGGCCGGCATGGTTCATGAATTACAGTTGCTAATCCCAAATCCAGGATCCTGGTATTTTTTAATTAATCCTAATCGAATCTTAATCTAACCACCGGATATTGATCATCGCAGGTTTTGTAAATGTAAAAATCAAAAAAACAATTTGAAACCTTCCTGCATTTTTCGTGTCTAATATATAGATATGAAGAAATGGCTATTACTCTTTTTATTGCCGCTCGCCATGAGCGCAGCATTACCGCGGCAAATATTCTCGCAGAGCACGAATTTCGGGAAGAATAAAGTTCAGTACCGCGAGTTCCATTGGAAATATATTCAGTCTCCGCATTTTGATATTTATTATTATGAAGGCGGCTACGAGATCGCTCAGTTCTGCGCGGAGATCGCCGAGAGCTCGCTTACGAGCATCGAAAAAACCGTTCGCTATGATATTACGCAACGCATAGCGATCCTTGTTTATAATTCGCATAATGATTTTCAGCAGACCAATGCCGTCAGCGAATATCTTCCTGAAGGTGTAGGCGGCGTAACCGAGCTTTTCAAGAACCGCGTCGTTGTTCCCTTCGAAGGCAATTACGAACTCTTCCGTCACGTGATCCATCATGAGCTTGTCCACGCTGTGCTCAATGATATGTATAGCGGTGGCTCCTATCAGGCGCTTCTTACCGGCGGCGGCATCACGATTCCTACTTGGATGAACGAGGGTCTTGCCGAATACGAATCGCTTAACGGGCTTGATATTGAAACAGATATGTTCATGCGCGATGCAACACTTGCTGATGCCATACCACCGCTGCAGCGGCTTGGAGGATATGTACAGTACCGCGTAGGGCAGACCATGTATTGGTATATTTCGGAAAAATACGGACCGGAAAAAGTTGCCGAGCTATTGCAGCGTATCCGCACAACACGCTCACCGGAGCTTGCTTACAAAAGTACGTTCGGGATAAGCGTATCGGAATTCAGTGAAAAGTTTATCGAGTACTTAAAAAAACTTTACTATCCGGATATCTCACGATTCGATGATCCTGCAACGTTCGCTGAAACGTATGCCGATCATAAGAAACTCGGAAATTTTTATAATTCATCGCCGGAGATCTCTCCTAAGGGCGATTGGATCGCATTCATCTCCGACCGCAGTGATTACTATGATATCTATATTCAAAACGTAGCCAAGCCCTCTGATATTCGTAAGATCGTATCAGGCGGCGGCGCAAGCGGAAATTTCGAAGAGCTGCATTTGCTCAATCCGGGCTTGACATGGTCACCGGATGAAAAGAAACTTGCGCTTTCTTCGAAAGCAGGAAAATATGATGTTGTCAATATCATTGATATCGAAAGCGGCGATTACGATCTGCTTCCATTATCGGCAACTGATCTCGATGCAATTCAGCAGGTGAAGTGGTCGCCTGACGGAAAATCTTTGGCGATCATTGCCTATAAAAACGGCGGCAGTGATATTTATATGTATGACTTTACTTCGAAATCTTTGACGAATCTCACGAACGATGCCTTCGCCGATCAGGATGTGGAGTGGACACCGGATTCGCATGCTATCTATTTTTCCAGCGATCGCGGCGATCATCTTATCCCCGGCGAATTTCCGCCATCAGGCGTTGAGCAATCCAAGATAGAAATTCGTAATAAAGATCTCTACCGTTTTGATATTGATACAAAAAAGATCGTACGTCTGACAAGTACGCCCGATGCCGATGAGACAAAGCCTGCTGTCTCTAAAGATAAAAAGACGATCTTTTTTATCTCAAATAAAAACGGTATCAATAATATCTTTGCTGCAAGTCTTGATGGAACATCAGCTCGCCCGCTGACGAATTCCGTCTCAAAGATCGATCAAATTTCCGTATCGGATGACGGCTCCAAACTTGCTTTTAGCGCGATCCGCAAAGGCGGATATAATATGTATCTGATGCGTAATCCGCTTGATAGAAAGCTCGATTCGCTTCCGAATACAAAATTCCGCGGCGATAAGATCACGGAAGTATTGCTAAAAGATTCGGCGATCAAACGTATTAACGATCCGAATCGTACGACTTCCGAAGGTGCTGATTCGACTGTAGGATATGGTGAGGTCGGCATCGATCTTCATAACTATGTCTATGGCAATACTCCCTATAGTGACCGCTCACGTCAGGACTATAAGCAGAAGCAGGCTATCCCTGCGATCACCAATTATAAAGATACTTCCGGAAAATATATTGAGCGTCAATATAAAGTAGTCTTTACACCCGATATTATCTTAGGTACGGCAGGATACACGGGATATTATGGATTGCAAGGATCAGCACAGATGCTTTTCTCCGATGAACTTGGGAATCATCAGCTCTATTTTGCGACCAATCTGCTGCTTGATCTGAAAAATTCCGATTACGTGCTTTCGTACTTCAATCTGCAGGATCGGATTAATTATGGTTTGCAGGCATTCCATAGTGCGCGTTTTATCTATACATCGCCTGATCCGGGATTTGAAAGCTACGGATATTTTATTTCACGCTTTACTTCATACGGATTGACCGGACTTGCCTCGTACCCTCTGGATCGTTTCAACCGCTTCGATGTAAATCTATCGGCTATTGTATTGGAAAAAGATGACATCGGCGATGGAGCAGGTCTCCCGCTTGACCTTCCGGTGAAGAGAAGATTTGCCATCACTCCAAGCCTCGGCTATGTACATGACGATGTTATCTGGAGTTATTTTTATCCGAAAGCCGGTACCAGGTATAATGCAACGCTTGCGATCTCGCCTAAATTATCCACGAATACGCTGGGCTTTATTACACCGCAATTGGATTTCCGTCATTACTTCAAGATCATCGGCGATATGACCTTTGCTGCAAGATTTTCCGGAGCAATGAGCTTCGGACCAAATCCGCAGAAATTTTTCTTAGGTGGCGTTGATGGATGGATCAACCGCTATTTCAGCGCAACAACCTATCCGCTTACTGAACCTGAGGATTTTGCATTCTATGCCGTCGGTACGCCGTTACGCGGATTTCCTTATAACGAGCAGATCGGCACGAAATACGGATTACTAAATCTTGCCTTACGCTTCCCCTTCCCGATCTATGTCAGCGGTGCTCCGCTTGCACTATTATCCGAAGTATTCTGCGATGCAGGTTCGGCATGGAATAATAAACTCTATCTCCTCCAGAAAAAAGCAGACGGCGCATGGACAACGAAAGACCTGCTGATCTCAACAGGTATCGGCTTCCGCACCTACCTCTTCGGCATCTACTTAAAAATGGATATTGCCTGGACAACAACAATAGACCACTGGGCAAAACCCCAATATATTTTCTCGCTGGGTGAGGATTTTTAGAAACATATTATTTGCCTATGACTGCTACTTTTCCGATAGTAATTATTACTCCAAAATGATCGAGAAGAACGTCGTAAATACCTTGAGGCAGTGAAGAAATATCAAGAGTTAATTTGCGTTGCGGTGATAAAAAGCCATGCATCACTTTCCTGCCTAGCATATCATAAATATAAATAGAACGTGAAATATCTATTGAAGAAATGGTAATTTGAGAAGATGCAGGGTTTGGGTAAATGTATGTATTATTATGAATATATTCATAAGACTCAACATGTGATGTTAAGCTTTTACCTACAGCTATTACAGAAGGTACCGAAGGATATGTACTAAAAATCCCAAGCGGATGGTTTCGTGCCCAAACTATACCATTGCATATTAATGCTGAGTAATTCGTATCAAACTGCATTGAGTCAATTCTCCATGTTGCTCCATTATTGCTACTGAAAAGAATCTTATTGATAGCATTTCCATGAGCAAGGATTGTATCGTGCCCTACGGATGTAGTATATATTATATAGTTAAACTGGTCCGTAATGAATGGCTTCTCCCAATGCGCACCTGCATCAGTTGAACGAACAATAAGACCGACAGTGTAACCGGGGTGGTAAGTTTCACCATAGGCAAGGATCGTATCATTGCGGCTAAAATCGCAGCCACCCAGGAAATTATAAACACGAGCTTTTCCCACAGAGTCAAAAACTGGTTTCGTCGAATCGACAGTCTGCCAATTATCGTAAGTAGTGTAGAAAACTCCATAGTAACTCGTAAATACGCGAAATTTACCGTTTCCATACGAATGGCAATGGTTGGCACGACTGGCGGTAAATGGAGCCTTAACCCAATGTATTCCCCCGTCAGTTGTCGTATGGATCGGACCGCCGCCAACTGCTATTCCTGTTAGCGAGTCGGAGAAATGAATATCAATAAATACAGTATACGTAGTGGTATTGGTATTTTGTTTTCGCCAAGTGGCTCCGCCATCCGATGTACGAACTATGATACCTGAATCTCCTGCTGCAACTACATTCAATGAGTCTATTTGCTGAACAATGCGAATCGGATTTCCATTTGGTCCTATTTGGAATGATAAACCGGGATATTGTTCTGCCCATGTCTTTCCTCCGTCAGTACTCCGCCAAAAAAGTATTTTGGGAAATATCGGATTATTTTGAGTACCCTGAATCATTCCGGTTACAGTACAATTATCCCCTGAACAAGAAATAGATTGAAAGAAGTATTCTGTGTCGGCTTTAAAATCTGTATGAGTTACATGCCATAAAAACTGGGCTTTCACTCCTGATGTATACATCAGGAGTGAAAGCGAAATAAGCAAGTATATTTTCAAAAATTTCATACACGTTAGTTATTGCCGCAATGAAGAAGATAACATGTACCTGGAATCCAATAGTTTTGCCCTGTTGGCAGCGCTTGGCAGTCGGGATTTGAATCCCCTATCACTTGATATGAACAATTAGTTACTGAGACTACAGTTCCTGTGCCATCAACACATACATCGCAAGTCAGTTTACAATATGCATTAACATTACATGGTTCGTAAGCGCCGGTATAAGAGTTAATTTTCCAACACGATTTTCTATATAGCTGAGTAATAGTTTCGTGATCAGTACATGGTGCAACAAGACCGTTCGGATAAGCACCAACATCAGACGATAAATCTTCTATAGCGGTGTTGATTATCTGTGAAGGATCAATATTTGTACAATTGCTTGGGTTTTGCACAATACTGTAAATGTACCTTTGGACTATATTATAAGGTGTGTTAGCAATCGTCCGCATACAATAGGTGACGATGATTTCACAAGTACTGGAAATAGCATATGTTCTGCTGAATCCTGAAGTCCAAGGAACATAGCCTGGGTCTGTGGAAGTAGGGTAGACATCTGTTGGACACTGAGCTTTTAAAACTGATACTGGAAAACACAAACACAGCCCTGCAAGCATCAGTGATGCGAGAGCTTTTGTGAAGAAACGTTTAATTGAATACATGATCGTTTAGAATTTTAAGTGATAGATGCTTGTTAATGAAAAGCAGCGGGGAAGTAAACATATTTTCGTGTAAGCGAAAAATACGTCTCGCTTCCCGAACTGCTCGTTTAGAACACCGGAGCGTTTGTGCGCTCCGGTTTTTTTCAGGCAGATACAATTACATCTGCCCAAAGAAAAATCTTGGTTGATTGAGAAAGAGGTTGTCCGATCAGAATTCCAGTAACTCATAACACGGGATTAACAATGAGTTCAAAAAGAATAACGATGGCA
>JBBQGG010000102.1:0-6463 GCA_038322815.1 Kapaibacterium sp. (SeqCode) | reverse complement strand
CAAGTGATGAAGAATTTGATAAACGTGAAGGACTTTTTTCTTTCCCCTCGCGATTTGGAAAGATACGAGCATTAAAATATTCAGGCATTATTCATATCTTTGCATTCGCGCTCCTTATAGGGCTATATTTTTCTGCATTCTACGGCAGTATCATAGTCGCAATACTTTTACTTGTTGCGGGTTATCTTTTATATCTTGAACAAGCGAAGGCCGATGATGTGGAATTGGCTTTTTTTAAGATCAATGCTGTTCTCGGATTTATTGTTTTTACCTTCGTAATTATTGGTGTTCAAATAGCGATCTAACTAATGGGTGATTCAAAACAAATAATAAAGCCTCGTATTGCAGTCGGCATCACCGGCTCAAGCGGTGCTGTCTATGCGCTCGATTTTTTGAAGCGCTATCCATACGATAAATATCTTATCATGAGCAAGTGGGGGAAAGCAGTGATGAAGGATGAATTGAAGATGCCCGAACCGGAGAAAGCCTTGAAACCCTATTACACCAGAGCCTTTGCCGATACCGATCTTACTGCTCCGCTTGCATCCGGCACTTCAGAACTTGATGCGTACGTGATTATCCCAGCTTCAACCTCAACGATTGGAAAAATTGCTTCAGGGGTCGGAGATACACTTATCACCCGTACTGCTGCAGTTTGTTTGAAAGAACGATATAAGATGATCATTTGTGTTCGTGAGACGCCACTTTCGACGATAACTCTTGAACAGTGCGCGAAGCTTTCACGCGAAGGTGTTATTATCATGCCGATCTCACCCCCGCTTTATTTCATACCAAAAACGGTCGAAGAATATGTTCAAGGTTTCGTAAATAAGGTCTTACAGCAATGCGGTATAAAAATAGGTAAGGGATGGCGTGCGGAGGAATTAGAATAAGAATGGCAAAACGAAATACGTTTCACTCACTACATGATTTCCTTCGTGTTCTTGATAATGAAGGTGAATTAATCCGCATTACAGCACCCGTTGATCCGCATTTAGAAGCAGCAGAAATTGCCGTTCGCTCAATGCTTGAAGGTGGTAAAGCGATCGTGTTTGAAAATATCATCGGTTCTAAATATTCTCTGGCAATGAATATTCTTGCAAGCGATCGCCGCATCGAACTTGCAGTTGGAGAAGACCCGAACGAACTTGGAGAAAAACTACTCCATGTTGCCGAAGAACTAATGCCTCCGAAACTTTCAAAGATGTACAATCTCTTGAAGCCACTTGCTTCAAGGATATTTGCCGCACGAAGTTCATCTGATAATTATGCACGGTCGCAGAAAAATATATCCCCTCCGGATCTCTCTTCTCTTCCGATATTGCAAACCTGGCCTGACGACGGTGGAAAGTTTATTACACTTCCACAAGTTTTTACTTATGATCCGCGAACAGGGAAGCGTAACATAGGAATGTATCGAATGCATATCTATGACGATTCAAGCACGGGTATGCATTGGCAGATACAAAAGGGTGGAGGATTTCATTATGCTGCTGCCGAAGATCAAAATAAATTATTGGAAGTTGCTGTTGCGATCGGAACTGACCCGGCACTCTTACTTGCAACGATTGCTCCGCTTCCGGAGGGTTTGGATGAAGCAATGTTTGCGGGTTTTTTGCGTGGTGCCGCAACACGTATGGTTCGCGGGAAACGAATCTCCATCGATGTTCCATCCGAAGCGGAGTTTATTTTAGAAGGTTTTGTGCCGGCAAACGAGCGCAGACTTGAAGGACCGTTCGGTGATCACTTCGGACATTACTCTCATACCGGAATGTTTCCTGTCTTTCATGTAAAAGCTGTTACACATCGTGATAATCCGATATTTGCTGCAACGGTTGTCGGCAAACCGCCAATGGAAGATAAATGGTTAGGCGACGCAACACAAATGATTTTAGGACCACTTGCGCGCTTGATGCACCCTGAAGTTCGAGATATTTGGGCGTTTTACGAAGCTGGTTTTCATAATTTTCTCTCGATCTCGACTCAGCAGCGTTATGGAAAAGAAGCAATGAAAACAGCTGTTTCACTTGTCGGTGAAGGACAGCTCTCTCTTACAAAATGTGCGGTGATGGTCGGAGAGCAGACAAATAATAGAAATTTTCTTGAAGTCTTGCGGGCAATTGGTGAGCATTTCGATCCGCACTATGATTTTCTTCTTCTTCCAAATGTACCTCTCGATACTCTTGATTTCACGAGCTACACCATGAATCTTGGTTCGAAGATGATCCTTGATGTAACTCCGAAACTTGCTGCATCGGCAAGCGGAGGAAAATATCCTCTACGCCAAGTGAATGAAATTGAGTCACGTACCGGAAGAGCGCCAAGGAATCCATCAGAGTTGGATATGCGTATAAGGGAGTATAAGATGTTTGAAGAGACGCTGCTCGTAGTAAAAGTTGAGGGTGCTTTTACATCGGAACAAAATGCGGCTAAGCAGATGGAAGGAGAAATCACTCTTTCACGAAAAACAATCGGACATGAAGTAATTGAAAAATTAATTGCTTCTGAAAATGTCGAGATGCTTCCGCGGGGAACCAAGATCGTTGCTGCCGTCAGTGAAGATATTAATCTCTCTAATATTCAGGAAGTGATATGGGGAATATTCACACGCTTCGATGCTGCGCGTGATGTGCTCTTTACAAAGGCGGAGATGAATGGAATTGCACCTGTATATCACGGAATAATGGGAATCGATGCAACATGGAAAACCGGATACCCGAATCCATGCATAATGTCAGAAGAAATCGTTAAACGGGTTTCTGACCGTTGGACTGAATACGGATTCTAAAACATCAACTACGATTTCGAAGTGTCCATTTCAGGCTCCTCACTTTTTTATGTTGCAGTAAATTCTTTTATTAGATATTATGAAAATAAAATCAATCCCAAGTTTCACATTTTGCTGTGCTATTGTCTTGATGCTCAGCGGTAATTCAACTTCTTCGTTCGCACAAGGACCCGGCGGTAAGGAATTCGGATTCGGTTTGATTCTTGGTGAGCCGACCGGCGGTACAGTAAAGTATTGGCTTAATAGCGAAAATGCTCTCGTAGCTGATATAGGCTATTCATATTTTGGTGCACCTCGCATAGATGTTGACTACCTGTGGCATTTTCATGCATTTAATTCGAATGTCGTCAAACTTTACGCGGCAATAGGTGGAGCTGTTGGTTTTGGGAGTGGATACTATGGAGTATTTTATCAAAGAAAACATTATGATGAAGGCGACTATCCATTCTATTATCGCGGATATCGTACTTCTGATATAGGATTCGGAATCCGCGCAATGTTTGGATTAAATATTATTCCCAAACGCACGCCCCTTGAGTTCTTTTTGGAGGTCGGGCCACTTATAGGAATTTCTCCTTTCGGTGTAGCATTCGATGCTGCAGTCGGAGTGCGATTTTATCCGTAAGGGGCATCAAAGCTTCACAAGTCTAACACCCTTAAGTCCTTCAATGTTGGAAATTTCTTTTAATGCAGTTTCCGGGACTTCTATATCTACGTTTATAATTGTTACTGCCTCTGCGCCTGCTCGAAGTCTGCCATTGGCGAGACCGGCAATATTTACGTTGTTGCTGCCGAGAATCGTCGAGACTCTACCAAGAATACCTGGAATATCGGGATTGAAGAATAACAGCAATGTGCCTTCAGCCGAAATATCAACACGGTAATTATCGATCTCCACGATACGCGCCATGCCATCGGCTAGTAATGTGCCGCGAACGCAATGGCAAGTATTTGCAGTACCTATTTCAATAAGGATGCTATTGGTATAACTTCCGAAATGATCAGTGGTAGATTCAGTTACAGCTATACCGCGTTCTTTTGCCAGAACCGGAGCGTTGACATCATTGACATGTTCCTGAATGAATTGCGCAAGAAAACTTTTAAGAATAGCAACTGTAAGAGCCTGAGTCTTTTGTTTTGTTACTTCGCCTGAATAAGTGATATGAATTCTATCGATCTTCTCACGCGAACCTTGCGAAAGGAAAGCAGCAAGTTTTTCGCATAGTGTATAATACGGGCGTAAATATTCCCATTGCTCAGGACCTACTGCAGGTACGTTGACTGCATTAAAGATGGTCTTACCATGAAGAGCATCAACGATCTGTTTTGCGACAACAATTGCAACATTCACCTGCGCTTCTTCGGTGCTTGCTCCGAGATGCGGAGTCGCAATAAAATTCGGCAGATCGAGCAGGGGATTATCAGTAGGAGGTTCCTTAGAAAAAACATCAAATGCTGCCCCGGCAACAGCGCCGGATTTTAATGCCTCAGCAACTGCTTCTTCATTATAAATTCCACCACGGGCTACATTGAGTAAGCGAACACCTTTTTTACACAATTTTAATTCTTCAGTACCGATCAAATGAGAAGTATCTTTCGTGATCGGAACGTGAACAGTAATAATATCCGATCGCTCAAGAAGTACTTTTAATTCTACAAGTTCAATGCCAAGTTCATGGGCGCGTTCTGGACGGGCATAAGGATCGTATGCAATTATTTTTATTCCAAATGCTTTACTTCTGTTTGCTACTTCAACTCCGATTCTTCCGAGACCTATAATGCCAAGCGTTTTACCAAATAATTCAATTCCTGTAAATTTTGATCGCTCCCATTTTTTTGCACGCAAGCTTTCATAAGCCTGTGGAACGTTGCGCGCCAATGCGAGCATAAGCGCCATCGTATGCTCAGCGGCAGAAATAGTATTGCCATCCGGCGTATTCATGACGATAACTCCCGCTCGCGTTGCTGCAGGAATATCAATATTATCAAGACCTACACCTGCGCGTCCGACAACTTTCAGTTTTTTTGCACTTGCAATAATATCGGCTGTCACTTGCGTATCAGAGCGAATAACCAATGCATCGTACTCTCCAATTACACTTTTTAATTCTTCAGGTTTCATGCCGAGCTTTACATCGACGGTGATATCTTTCTCGGCTTTGAATACGGCAATGCCTTGTTCGGAAAGTTTATCGGAAATTAAGATTTTATACATGTTTTATTTTTGTGTGTCATTGCGAGGAAGCCTTTAGCCCGACGAAGCAATCCCCTCAGGTTAAAAGAGAGACGGAGTAGTATACCTCAGCGGTTTGATTTGTCGTCGCTTCGTGACTCTTTGCAATGACACGGTTAGAATATTTATTTTAAAAATACTTGCTGCGCAGCCTTTACTCCTGCGCCCATTGTAATTGGCACTCCGATCTGTGACAAGACGCATTCAAGCGCTGCAACAGTCATCAATACATCGGTTCTATCGCAATAGCCAAGATGACCGATGCGGAAAATTTTTCCTTCCATTGTTCCTTGCCCGCCAACGATGGAAATACCCCATTCGCTACGCATCTTTTTTACAATATCGCCGCTTGCAATTCCTGAAGGGGTGTGAACTGATGTGACGCTGACACTCGGCGACTCTGCAAAGAGTGTAAGTCCCAAAGCTTTCATTGCTTCGCGAGTTGCATGAGCAAGTAGTTCATGACGCTTCCATATATTTTCTATTCCTTCGGCATGAATGAGTTGAAGTGATACTTGAAGCTGGCGAACGAGAGAGACGTTCGGAGTCCACGGAGTATCCGGAAGCTTTTCTTCAGTAAGTTTTTTCAATGCTGATTCAAACGACCAGTAGAACTTCGGACTTTTCTTCGCCTTCATCGAAGCTAAAGCTCGTTCACTCAATGCGATGAGAGCAAGTCCAGGAGGCATCATTAACCCTTTTTGCGTGCCGGAAACAACTGCATCGACACTCCACTCATCCATCTTGAAAACACAGGCGACGAGCCCGCTTATCGCATCGACAGCGAAAAGAGTATTCGTGGATTTTGTGAGAGCGGCAATTTCTTTTATCGGATGCTGAGCGCCTGTGGAAGTTTCCGAAAGCGTACCGCAAAGCAAAACGGCATCGGGATTATCCGTCAAGGCTTTTTGCACATCTTCGGGTTTTACGGCTTTGCCATATTCAACATTGATGCGAACGACTTTTCGCTCCAAAGCTTCGGCGATCTTTGCCCAGCGTTCACCGAAAACTCCGCCTGAGATAACAAGCACTTTTTCTCCCGGTGCGCTGAGATTAACGACGATTGCTTCCATCCCTCCTGTACCGCCTGCGGCAAGGGTTAGAACGGGTTGTGTAGTTTGGAATACATATTTTATTTTCTCGCAAACTTCAGCAAAAATTGCGCGGAATTCCGGTGTGCGGTGATGAAGGATAGGCAATCCGCCTGCAGCAAGAACTTCCGGTGGGACTTCCGTAGGTCCCGGAGCCATAATACGTTTTTTGATCATAGATAATTTTGGTTAGATTCTGGGGAGTCAAAGTAAACAACGAAGAGGGAAAAAACGTCTTAACTTTTTTTATAACACGATTTATCATGTCATTTCGAACGGAGCCTCGCTCTAACAAAGGAAGAAAGAGGGGCAGAGAGAAATCTATTAATAAGATAGATCCTTATTTCTTCA
>JBBQGG010000101.1:0-6763 GCA_038322815.1 Kapaibacterium sp. (SeqCode) | reverse complement strand
AGGATCGTATGTTCTTATCAGCGCATGTCTCTGCATTCTGATCTTTCCAAAAATCATAGCCATTTGCGCATTTTCAATTCTCATTATTTCCGATACATCAAGCGCTCTACTCGGAAGGCGTTTTGGCAAGCATCATTTCCTCGATAAGAGTTTAGAAGGATCTATTGCATTTATTATTTCGGCATGGATCGTTGTTGTTATTGCTCCGAAAGTGGAGTGCTTATGGCAGGAATATTGTATAGGCTTCATCGCAGCGTTCATAGGAGGTATTCTAGAAGCAATGAGCGTAAGGCTGCGAGTTGACGATAATTTTTCCGTACCGATTTCAATAGGTATAGTTATGTGGCTTGGGTATTATCTGTTATCTCTGATAAATCCTTCGACCTTCGATGCCGTATACCGGGCGTTAGTAAAATAAAAAATTTACAAGAGCCTTGAACATTAAAAAAACTAAACTTCCGGCAACTGCTCTTATAGCCGTAGTAATTCTGCTACATGCAGGAAATGCCTGTGCACAATTCTCCGGTTCGATCACATTAAGCGGATACAGATCCACAAACGTAGAGGGACGAGACTCTACAACGCCTGATAATACCCTTAATCCATCACTTGATCTCCTGTACAACTGGACTATTTCGGATCCGTCTTCGATAAAATTCGAGGCAACTCTTACACCGAATATCTCTACACAAGTTAATTCCAGATCATATATTAAGAGCTTTTGGGGAGTTACGGGAAATTTTTATTTATCTGATATTGAAGAGGATTCAAAACACTCTCTTCTCGCGCCAATAAAAATTTCACCGCCACAAACAAGTAAAAATTCTGAGAAACCGAAAGTACCTCCCAATGTAGTGACACGAGAAGCCGTAGTTGCCATCAAACCTGTTCCAGCCGATCTTGGACAAATTGCTTCAGTAAAACTTGCGACATTAAGCGAATTACTTGACTCATTCGATATAGACATGAAAGGATTATCTGCCGATTCCACCGATGCTGCCTCAGATCTAAAAGACTCTGTCTCCGAAGCAGTACTTGCGCTGAGTGATGTTCTCGCCACGCAAGTCACTACAGAAAGCATTACCGATGTCGTAACAACTGAACTTGTTAAGCAAAAAAAAATATTCTCGCAAGTTCCTATGGAGAACATCCATAAATTGGAAATTATTAGGGATTTCGAAGATATTATAGATGGTTTAAGAGCAGGGAAACCGCAATCCGATATTCTTCAGGCTCCAAAACCTACCACAGATGTAGTTACTATTTCCCCTTCTCCAGCTACTTCTTCATCCGAGAGAACTGATCTTATTGCTCAGGCTATGGCACGTTTACAAGAAGAAGTAAAAGTAACCACTGCAATAAAAAACGCACCTCTTATCACACTCGTGAATTCTCAGACAACATTCAATGAGTTTAGCTCTCAGGATATTTTATTGAAAGAAGATATCCTCTCTCTCAACAAAAAAACTTTAGCTACTCTTCTATCTATTCCTATTACTCTGGAAACCCAAACGAATAAAGACGCTTATAAAATTTATAGTTATTCGACATTTGAATTGAAGCCCAGGCTTGATTATTATTTCTCTTCTAAAGCAGGGGTCGGAATCTCTTATGATCTTTCCAATACGAAATTTCCTTACGATACAGTTTATGAAGGGGTTGAAAATAAAATACGCTTTGACGGCCGTTTTGAAATTACAACGGGAATAGTCCTCGCAGCTGAAGCCGGTCTTGGTTTTCGAGGTTTCGATCATCCCCTTCAGTACCTAGTTCAACCTACAAAGCGAATAATTAAAACAGGAAGCAGTTTCTCTCATTTTCTCGTTGGGGCTGCAGTCTTATTTTTCCCGGCAAATAGATTCAATATAGGTATTGCGGGCGGAATTACCCGAAGTTCGAAACTGCGCCCGTATTTAGTAGATCTTATTTCATCAAGGAGCAGTATCGGTGGCAGTACGAATGATGATTCATATTCTTATGATTTGACACGGGTGAATGTTTTTTCTTTGTGGCGCATTTTTTGGGATATAAATTTTGCGCTGGATCTCTCTTATGAAAATCGAAAATACGCCGACATTTCCATACCACGAGGAATTGCTAAAAGACTTCAATTGCCAACCGGTCCTCGTTCAGATAAAGGACCACAGTTCGGTCTGGATGTATCAAGAGAATTCCTTTTTGATAGCCGACTCATAAGTATTTTTAATTCTTTCACTCCGGTCTTTGATATTCAATCGTCAAAATATACCTCAACTCAACCGACATTCAGTTATAAGGACGTTACATCTACTCTCTCACTCGAATTCGGATTTTAATATGCCATCGCCACTCAATAAGACGATCCGTCTATCCAATAACGAAAAAGAATCGCGGGTTCCATCCTTACCTAATAAAATTGCATCGAAGACTTCCGGTATTTTTTATGGGGATGTACTGCAAGCACTACATACTTTTCCAAAAAATTATTTTAACCTGATCATTGCAGACCCCCCATATAATACAGGCAGAGATTTCGGCAATGACAGTGATAAACAAACCGAAGATGAATACCGGGAATGGGTACATCAATGGGTTGGGCTGCTGCAAAGAGTATTGACCGCAGATGGCTCGGTCTATATATGTTGTGACTGGCGGCAATCTTCGCTTTATGAAAGCGCTTTAAATAATGCCGGATTTTCTGTATTAAATCGGATCACGTGGAAACGTGACAAGGGACGCGGTGCAGCAAAAAATTGGAAGCAGAATATGGAAGACATATGGTTTGCAGTCAGCGATAAAAAAAAATACACCTTCAATCTTGAAGATGTAAAAATTCCGAAAAAGGTTATCGCCCCCTATAAAGAGAATGGCAAGCCAAAGGATTGGTATCTTAAAGATGACGGAACTGCCGAACGCATGACACATCCATCAAATATCTGGACGGATATGACTGTTCCCTTCTGGTCAATGCCGGAGAATACGGAACATTCCACACAAAAGTCCGAAGCGCTGATCGAACGCATCATCCGTGCAAGCAGCAATTCCGGTGATAGAATTCTCGATCTGTTCAGCGGTTCAGGGACTACTTCCGTTGTCGCAAAACGCATGGGAAGAAAGTTTATCGGCATTGAAATGAATCCTGATTATGTGAGGTTAGGTCTTAAACGACTTCAAATGCTTAAGACAAAGAAGAAATGATACGAATCGGCTGCGTACAATCAGATCCAATTTTTGGAAATATCGAAGCAAATCTCAAACAGTTTGAGAAATTTGTTAGTGAAGCCGATGCCGATCTTTTAATTTTCCCCGAACTTGCTTTCACCGGTTATTTTTTTACATCACCGGAGCAGGCAAGAAAATTTGCAGAGTCCATTGACGGCTCACTTATTAAAAAGATTAAGAAGATCGCCAAAAAAAATAATATCGCTATTGTTACCGGTTTTCTTGAGGACGATAACGGTGCTCTCTACAATAGCTCGATTGCAATAGATCGTAACGGTGAGGTTATCGGGCATTACCGGAAAGTACATCTTTTCTATTATGAAAAAGTTGTCTTTATGCAAGGCAACCTTGGCTTCCCTGTTTTTGAACTTGAAGTTCGCAATGGTGAAAAAATAAATCTTGGAATGCTGATCTGTTATGATTGGCGATTTCCCGAAGCTACCAGATCGCTTGCTATCAAAGAAGCGGAAGTAATTGCCATCCCTTCCAACATTGTTACTACGACAGGAATGCTTCATGAAACCCTGAAAGTCCGTGCATTTGAAAATAAGGTGATAATTGCTTTTTCCGGTCGCATTGGTACGGAAAAAGCTACTATAGAAGGGAAAACCGAAGAATTGGTATTTCGGGGTGGTAGTTGTGTTATTAATTACAACGGAGATGTCATTTCCCAAGATTCAAGTCAAGGGGAATCAATCACTTATGCTGATGTGGTGATAGAAGACGTGAGATCAAAAACTATAAATAAATTCAATAATATAATTACGGATAGACAACCAAAAATATACTTTACATGACTTTGTAAGGAGTTTGTGGAGAATTAGTTGAAACTATTCCGGTCCAAAACCTATTTCAAGGTGCTCGTGATACAAGCAGAAAATATTTTAAGTATTTCCAAAGAAGCAGTCAAGCGTTCCGGCGACGCGTTGAAGCAATTTCCTATGGAAATTATTTCCGCTGAGGAGATCGTGCGTCATCGCATCCAAACCTTCCTCCGCATCGGACTTGCAACTGCATTCATTTGGCTTGGCGGATTGATCTCTATTGGCGCAACAGCTATTGCTCAAGCCGCAACGAAGACTCCACCGGCTAAATCTAAAACCGCTCTTCGTCATCGCCAAAATAGATCTTTCAAACGCTCTTCCGCTCCGAATATGTCAATGGTTGGCACAGCTTCCTGGTATGGTCACGGTTTCCATAATCGCAAGACTGCATCCGGTAAACGCTTCGATCAGAATGCGCTTATGGCAGCCCATCGTACGCTTCCTTTCGGCACGCTCTTAAAAGTCACAAATCTCGTCAATCATAAATCGTGTGTCGTTGAAGTAACCGATCGCGGTCCGTATGCTAAGCACCGGATCATTGATCTCTCCCGCGGCGCTGCCAGAGAACTTGGCTTTGCCGATGCAGGTACTACTCGTGTTATACTTCAGGTAATTGATCCCTCAGATATTGCATATTTACAATCGAATATCCGCAAATATCATCCCCTAACTGACGTCCTAAAAACTCCGGCGATCGCTCTGCAAACTGTTGCAGTGAATAATTAATTTTCTGTAAATAAAAACAATCAGGAGACGTAAAGCCCTCTGTATTCGTTTGTCTCCGACAAAATAAAAACTTTAGCTAATGCCCGTTCTATCCGTTGATAAAATAAGTAAGGATTTTCGTTATAAGCCGCTTTTTAGCGACGTGACTTTCAGCATTGATTGGTCGCAACGCCTTGGGCTTATCGGCACGAACGGCAGCGGAAAGACAACGCTGATGCGCATTCTCTCCGGAGAAGAATCTCCCGATAACGGTGGGATCACGGTAGCTCCGGGAAGCAGAGTCGGCTACCTTCCGCAGAATCCATCTTTCGAGCCTGAAGAAACAGTCCTCGATGCAATTTTTTCGCGAAGCTCTGATGCGCTGAGTCTTATTCATGATTATGAAGCTGCATGTCATGAGCTTGTTCTTAATCATGACGATGTTGAACTTGGCAGACGCATTACTGAGCTGAGTGCAAAGATAGATGCTGCAGGAGCGTGGGAGATCGAAACGAATGCAAAGATCATTCTTGCGAAACTTGGGATCACCGATCTGGAATCCAAAATGGGGCAGCTATCCGGTGGTCAGCGCAAACGCGTTGCATTAGCGCATGCGCTTATTGTGCAGCCTGATCTGCTGATGCTTGATGAGCCGACAAATCATCTTGATGCCGAAACCATCAGTTGGCTTGAGCAATATCTTTCGAGATATTCAGGTGCGCTCTTGCTTGTAACGCATGACAGGTATTTTCTTGATCGCGTTACCGATCATATCTTGGAAATTGATAGAGGCACGACGCAGCTTTATGATGGAAATTATGCCTATTATCTCGAACGCAAAGCAGAATTAGAATTTAATCGCCAAGTTGAAGGACAGAAATTAAAATCACTTATTAAAAGTGAACTTGCATGGCTGCGTCGCGGAGCAAAGGCGCGTTCAACTAAGCAAAAAGCACGTATTGACCGCGCTGAAGAAATGATGGCAGCGCCGAAGGAGCGCGAGAAAGAGCAGATCGAAATCACGATCTTAACCCGTAAGCTCGGCACAAAGACGATCGAGTTTGATAATGTATCGAAATCCTATGATGGTAAAACTCTCGTTAAAGATTTTACCTACATCATGACTCGCGGCGAGCGCGTTGGCATCATCGGTCCCAACGGTTCAGGTAAGACGACGCTGCTTGAAATGATAACCGAACGCACGAAGCCTGATAAAGGAAAACTTGAGATCGGTCCCTCTGTTGTTATCGGATACTACGATCAGGAAAGCCGCAAGCTTGATGAAGATCAGCGGATGATCGACTACATCAAAGATATTGCCGAGCATATTCCGACTTCCGATGGCGGGACGATCTCTGCTTCGCAGATGCTTGAGCGATTTCTTTTTCCTCCGGAAATGCAGTACTCCCCTATCGGAAAACTTTCCGGCGGCGAGCGGCGCAGGCTTTATCTGCTTCGCATCCTCATGGGTACTCCGAATATTTTATTGCTCGATGAACCAACCAATGATCTCGATATTCCGACACTCGTTGCGCTTGAATCGTTCTTAGATGAATTCACCGGATGCCTGATTGTTGTCAGCCATGACCGGTATTTTCTTGACCGGACAATTGATCATATTCTGCGCTTTGAAGGTGATGGGAAGATCCGCGACTATCCCGGAGATTACTCGGCATTCTTAAAGATCAAAGAGCAAGAACTGCGCGAAGAGGAAGAACGAAATAAAGCGAAAGAAAAGAAAGCTTCACCTCAAAAAAAGGATGAGCAAAAAAAACAGAAGCTGACATACAAAGAGCAAAAGGAATTTGACGTTCTTGAAATTGAAATTGCAAAAGCTGAGAAAAGGAAATTAGCGATCGAAGAAGAACTTGCAAAAATGACAAGTGATTTTGCTGCCATTCAGACGCTTTCGAAAGAACTTGAAACCCTCCTAAAATCAATGGATACGAAAGTTGAGCGCTGGGCAGAACTGGCAGATCAAGTGGGTGGGTGAGAAGAAACAAGGCACTGAGGTATTAAAAAGAAAAAGAGGT
>JBBQGG010000100.1:0-6828 GCA_038322815.1 Kapaibacterium sp. (SeqCode) | reverse complement strand
GATCACAAATAATGCCTTTGTAACGGATACGTTTGTATTTACCGCAGAAGCATTCCCAATCACGAGTAGGTCCGAAGATCTTCTCGCAAAAAAGTCCGTCTTTTTCCGGACGGTATGAGCGGTAATTGATCGTCTCAGGCTTGGTCACTTCGCCATGACTGCGGGCAAGGATTGAATCATTGCTAGCAAGCGAGATTGTGATCTGCGAGAATCTCTTGAACGGCGATTCCATCGGAAGCATGTATGCCATAATACGCCTTTTATCTAATTAATGTTTAAACTTCTTCTTATTCTAAAATTTTCTTTTATCGATCAAAAAGTCGTGAGTCATTAGTTGTTAGTCGTTAGCAGAATTTGTTTGCTAACGACTAACGACTGCCGACTAAAGACTAGTCAATACTTACTTCAAGCGCCAAGCCTTGCAGCTCGCGAACCAGTACGCTGAATGATTCAGGTACGCTTGGCTCAGGCATGTTCTCACCTTTGACGATCGCTTCATAGACGCGTGAACGTCCAGGAACGTCATCAGACTTAACAGTGAGAATTTCCTGCAATGCATGAGCTGCACCGTATGCTTCGAGTGCCCATACTTCCATCTCTCCGAAACGCTGACCGCCGAACTGTGCTTTACCACCGAGAGGCTGCTGCGTAATAAGAGAATAAGGTCCGATCGAGCGAGCGTGGATCTTGTCGTCAACAAGATGCGAAAGCTTCATCATATAGATCTGACCGACAGTAACTTTCTGCTCAAGAGCTTCGCCGGTTCTGCCGTCATATAATAATGTACGAGCTTCCTGATCGAGACCTGCTTCACCTAAATACGCAAAGACATCATCCCAATGCGCGCCATCGAAGATCGGAGTTTCGAACTTGACACCGAGTTTCGATGCTGCAAAACCGAGAGCGGTTTCATAGAGCTGACCGATATTCATACGGCTTGGCACGCCAAGCGGATTAAGTACGATATCAACAGGTGTTCCATCAGGTAAGAACGGCATATCCTGCGGTGGTACGATCTTTGCTACCACGCCCTTATTACCGTGGCGACCTGCCATTTTATCACCAACTGAAAGTTTGCGTTTCTTTGCAACATAGACCTTTGCCATCTGCATAATGCCCGGCTGCAATTCATCGCCTAAGCCGACCTTCGATTTTTCTTTGCGGACTTCAGCTTCGATATCTTCGCGCTTTGTCCAGTATCCTTCGTAAATTTTACGAACGAGGTTGCTGCGCTTGCGATCTCCTTCGACCCAATCGGTACCGACAGAGAATTTTTCGAGATCATCCAACCGCGAAGTGAATGTATCTTTTTTGAAAGCCACACCTGCGCGGATAATTACTCCGCCATCAAGATCACGAACTCCGGCGCTCGCTTCGCCTTCGGTAACCTTCGTAAGTTTCTCGGCAAGCTTTGTATTGATGCTGAACATTTCGTCCTTATAATATTTGTCGATGGCATCGATGCGCTTTTTCTCTTCGCGCTTTTCATCGCCTTCTTTTTTCGAGCCTTTGCGTGAGAAAAGTTTTGTTTCGACAACAACTCCCTTGATTCCAGGAGGTGCCTTCAACGATGCATCTTTCACATCGCCGGCTTTATCACCGAAGATAGCGCGTAAAAGTTTTTCTTCCGGTGTCGGATCCGTCTCACCTTTCGGTGTGATCTTTCCGATAAGAATATCGCCTTCTTTTACTTCAGCTCCCAAACGAATGATACCTGACTCATCAAGATCCTTCGTGGCTTCTTCGGAAACATTCGGAATTTCACGAGTCAATTCTTCTTCGCCGCGCTTCGTATCGCGAACGTGAAGTTCAAACTCTTCGATATGAATAGAAGTATAAATATCTTCCGATACGACGCGCTCTGAAATAACGATAGCATCTTCAAAGTTATATCCGCGCCACGGCATGAATGCCACAAGCACGTTTCTTCCGAGTGCCAATTCTCCGCCATCGGTCGATGAGGAATCCACAAGTACCTGACCTTTAACCACACGCTGACCGGCTTTAACGATCGGGCGATGATTAATACAAGTATCCTGGTTCGTTCTGAAAAACTTCGTCAGAAAATATTCATGATGACGGCGGTCATCAAAACTAGCCGTGATCTCTTCGCGCGAACCTTCATCGTCATAAAGCATTTCGATCTTTTCAGAATCGACATATTCCACAACTCCGTCGCGTTCAGCAAGTAATAGTGCGCGGCTATCGCGTGCTATCTTTCCTTCAAAACCTGTTCCGACAAGCGGAGCAACAGGACGCAGAAGCGGCACAGCCTGACGTTGCATATTCGATCCCATGAGTGCGCGGTTAGCATCATCATGTTCCAAGAACGGAACAAGCGCTGCAGCGGCGCTGACTATCTGGCTCGGTGCTACGTCCATGAACTGTACTTCTTCCGGAGATTTCACAACGAAATCGCCGAACTGACGGCAGCTAATGCGGTCTCCGATAAATTGATGCTTTGCATCAAGCTCCTGATTTGCCTGAGCAATGATCTTATCTTCTTCATCATCTGCTGTGAGATAATGAATTTCACTTGTTACCTTGCCATTTTTTACAATGCGATAAGGAGTCTGGATAAATCCGAACTCATTGATCTGCGCAAAAACTGCAAGAGAAGAAATAAGACCGATGTTCGGACCTTCCGGTGTTTCGATCGGGCAAAGTCTTCCGTAATGTGTATAGTGAACGTCACGGACTTCGAATCCTGCGCGCTCTCTTGTTAGACCACCAGGTCCGAGAGCAGACATACGACGCTTATGCGTCATCTCTGCAAGCGGATTGGTCTGATCCATGAACTGCGAAAGCTGGTTCGTTCCGAAGAACGTATTAATGACGCTCGTTACTGTGCGTGCATTTACAAGATCTGCAGGTCCGACTTTTTCGTCATGGATACTCATACGCTCACGAATCGTGCGAGCCATACGTGCAAGACCGATATTGAATTGCTGTGCAAGTTGTTCACCGACTGTGCGAACTCGGCGATTACCCAAATGATCGATATCATCGAGCGATGCTTTACCAAGCTGAAGCTTGATAATATATTTTAAGATCGCAACAATATCTTCTTTTGCAAGTGTCGTAACCTCATTGGCAACTTGCAAGCCAAGACGCTGATTCAAGCGCAAACGTCCGACCAATCCAAGATCGTAACGCTTTTGCGTGAAGAACATTTTCTCAAGCAAACCGCGAGCTGTTTCAAGATCGGGTGCTTCGGTCGAACGCATGACGCGATAGATCGCTTCGAATGCATCGTCAGTTGAACGCGACGGATCTTTTCCGATCGTATTCAAAATAACTGCGCCGCCCGTTTCTTCGAGATCTAAGAACTTTACCGATTTTACGCCGCTCTTTTTAAGCTGCTCAATATGCTCTTCCTTAAATTCCGAATCCTTCGAAAGGAAAATTTCGCCGGTAGACATATCAATAACATCGGCTGCAATTTTGCGTCCGACGTAACCATCAAATTTTGTTTTCTTTACGTCGAGATCCTGAACCATCTCGAAAAGCTCCAGGATATCTTCGTCGCTTGAATATCCAAGCGCGCGAAGAAGCATCGTTACCGGGAATTTCTTTTTGCGATCAATATATGCCCAGAGCACATTATTAATATCGGTCGTGAATTCCACCCAGCTTCCGCGGAACGGAATAATTCTGCCGGAATAGATCGTGGTGCCGTTCGGATGCAAGCTCTCGGAGAAAAATACTCCGGGTGAACGGTGAAGCTGGCTGACAACAACGCGTTCGGCGCCGTTGATAATAAAAGTACCGCGCTCGGTCATCATTGGCAAATTACCTAAGAAAACTTCCTGCTCAATGGTCTCGACGAAATCTTCCGTGCCTTCAGCGGCATTTTTTGATGAAAGTCGAAGACGCGCCTTTAATGGGACGCTGTAGGTAAGTCCGCGATCCTGGCATTCCATAATACCATAACGTGGTTTTTCCAAACGATAATCGAGATAATCGAGAACGAATGTCTCGCGAGAATCAACGATGGGAAAGTTTAATTGGAATACGGATTCCAGACCTAACGCCATGCGCTCTGATAGCGGCACGCCGGACTGCAGGAATTCCTGAAATGACTTTAACTGCACATCAAGCAGATCAGGGATATGATAATCCTTTGGAATCTTCGAAAATGTTATTCTGCCATTCTCGCTGATATGAGCGCTGTTAAGAAGGGGGGTGGTGGTCTTTTTTGCCATGCGAATCTAAGTTATAAAATTTTTTCGTTGATCGAAATAAAAATCACAAACGCTGCACCGAAAAAAATCGGCACGAAATCACATTTCATTACGAAGGAAAATTTCCTGCGTAAGAAAGTAAAGTAAAATTATGGAACTGGAAAATTGGAAAACGCGCAGTAATGGAAATAAGCGCAAGCCGAATGGTAGTTTGTGCAGTCAAGATCGTATAAATTTTGTTGAACGCTTCTACACGAGACGACGAATTAGATCGCAGTTTGTTGTGTCCGGTAGAAGAATTGCAATTATAGCCGATTACAAACCGCTTTTAGAGCTTAAAAATTCCCGTATTCTGAACCATAAAGCCATATTGAGATTATAACCGGCTATTTACCAGTGTCTGTTGGGAGGAACTGCGAAGCGCGACGAAGCAATCCCCCCAAAAGTATTGGTAAGGATAAAGGTCTGCAACGATTAAGGGATTGCCGGTCATCCGCATGCGGATTCATCACGATGAGGCACATTATTACGAAAATACGATGCGGCACCTCAAGCCGAACACCTCTGTTATCTTCGCCCATGCAAAAACAATCCAAAAGAACCCGTGCTATTATTATCCTGATAATCCTTACATCTGTATGGGGAACGACGTTTTCTATTGTAAAAAGTGCCTTCGGTGACGTATCCCCCATCCTTTTTGCAGGAATCCGTTTTACGCTATCACTTGCAATATTTCTGATCATTTCTAAAGATTCGAGGAAAGGCATCATTCTTCTGTTTTCGCCTAAGAATGATAAAGAGAGGTTCTTCCGGAAGCAGGCGTTGATCATTGGCTCGACATTAGGATGTGGATATATCCTGCAATTTGTCGGGCTTCTGAGTACGACCACTTCAAAATCTGCTTTTCTGACTTCTACAACGGTGATCTGGACTCCGATATTTTCTAAACTTATCGGGCATGAAAAATTTTCATTTCAAAAAGTTTTTGCCATAATGCTTTCAATGCTTGGCATTATTTTTCTTATTCATCCCTATCCGATCGATAAAATTGTTATCGGTGATATTCTCACTCTTGCCTGTGCGTTCAGCTTCGGAATTTATATTTTGTGGCTTGATAAAATTCATAGCATAGCAAACGAAGTTTCCGGCAGTGAAAATTCATCGGTGATGATGATCAGCGCCATGCAATTATTCATCGGACTCATTATCATACTCATCGTTCTGCCATTTGCCGAAACGCCGCACCTGATCATAAGCGGCAACTCTGTTTTTGCAATACTCTATACAACGATATTCGCAACTGCCCTCTCGACTTTTATTCAAGTCATGTACCAAAAAGAAGTAACGCCAACCTCTGCCGTCCTTATCTATACGCTCGAACCAGTCGTCGCTGCCTTTATCGGCTATCTCTGGTTGAGCGAAAGACTCAGCACCATGGAATTCGCCGGAGCGATGATTATTATTGGCAGTATGGTTATCGGACAGATTAATTTTAAGAGGAAACTGTAAATAGGTTTCTGTGTTTCAACTGGTGTGAAAACTTCCCTTCATAAGCGTATCGTCCTACTGATACTACTTGTCCTCCTTGCAGGTACGGATGTTTGTGCGCAGTGGAACAATGTGACGCCGAATCTCTTAACTGTAAATATGATGTACGGGGGCAGAATAGGAGTCGTGCATTTTAAGGATGGAGTGATATGGGCAGGAATGCGTACCAATCACGATTGCTGGTCTCGATCATGCCGAAAATATCGATCTCGTTTTGCATTATGATAAAGAGCTAACCTATCACGGTTCATATTCTCCTGCAAATGTGCAACTCGATATACCGGGCGAAGGATGGAGCGGAAGATCGAAACTTCATATTGCGCAGGCGAAACCGGATATTGTTTTAGGATACGCGCGGTTTGATGTCTTCAATGATTCTCTTACTCCGCAATTTCATGTGACATTCGATTCGGTTACGGTGCTGACAGCAGTTGCCCCATGCCAGTATATTTTGCCTGCATCAGTTACAAGCACCATCACTCCTCCTTCCGGCTGCAGCATTCAAACACTTTCCCGCTTCATGCACGATGGCACTCTACCGCAACTAAGCATCATCCCCAATCCGACAAGCGGAAATATTTCCATTACATCAACCTCTGATCTCGGTGAGGTAAGTGTTGCAGTTTATGATATGCTTGGTGTGAAGCGAAGTGTAGGTTCTCTTTCGCTTGGGAAGAATTCACCCGCGAAGCTTATGCTGCCTGTCGGCAATGGAGTTTATGATGTGCGGGTGAGCTCTGCAGAAAAGAATTGGGATCTAAGAGTCGTCGTTTCGAAATAGGTCATAGGTAGATTAATCTTCGGACAACTGTATTCAGTAATACAAAGATACGGAATAATTCATAAAAATCCTAATCGTATTTTTGAATAATCTTAGTTTTTCCTTGTAAGTTATTGAATAATAAAGCCAAAAAAAATAAAAATAAACATAATAATTGACTAATCGCAACTAATGGTGTCATCCTATGTTGCTTGACCACGTGCATTTCTTGTTATGAAGTGACCCGACAGAGAGCGGGGAGAGGTCAAAGATGTCATAGGTCATAGAAGACCGTTCGGAATGGTTGACCGCCCCGCTCTTTTGCTGTGCAAAGCC
>JBBQGG010000099.1:0-6856 GCA_038322815.1 Kapaibacterium sp. (SeqCode) | reverse complement strand
ACCGCGTCCCAGGGCCACAAAAAGATTTGACTGCGTATCTATTGCTAAAAGCACTGCGCTTCCATCATGAGGTTTTTCCGATGAATCGATCAACCCGGCATTTTTTTGTATCCAATTGGTACCATTGTCTTCAGAACGCATGACACCGCGTTGCGAAGTAGCAATATAAAGCTCACCCTTTGGATCACAAAGAATATCGTTGATCGTTAATTGGAGCGTGCCTTTTGGCGTTATTTCTTCCCATTGAGCATCCGTTACATTTTCATTGATCCGAAAAACCTGTGTATTAATACCGAGTGTAAGAACAAAAAGAAATCCCGTTCGTGATGCTGCACCACGCGTAACCCGCAACGTTGGCAAGCCTCTATTGAACAATTCCCAAGAACTTCCACTATCGGTGCTTCTATAAACGCCACTGCCGCTTGTCCAGGCAAAAAGCCTGCCCGCAGAGTCGACCGTCATATCACGCACCGTTCCTGCCTCAGGACCGTTCGTCTGATGCCAAAACGGAGTTTGTGCGCCGACATTAGTAAAAACGAATATGAGGAGAATCGGGATTATAGAAAAAAGTTTTTTCATAGTAGTCATAAAATAATCAAAAAAAACGAAGCGGATATCCTAATGATCATATTGAGATCTTTAAGATACCCGCTTTGATCAAATACGTTGCCGTTACTTACTTTTGCATGATAAAGTTTACTGTTTGCGATGATACAGGAGTCGTCAAACGTACAAGGTACGTTCCGCTCTGCATACCCTTCGTGCCAATAGGAAGCTGGTAGCTGCCAACAGCCTGTGAGGCAGTATTCTTGATCGTGCGTACACGTTCGCCGAGTACGTTGAATATTTCAACCTTTACTGGAATATCCGAACGGTTGATGCTATAGTAAAGAACCGGCGATTGATTCTCTCCGACAATATTCGGTGATAGCATATTGATACGCGTTGGAAGTACACCTTTGAGATACAGGTTTAATGATGTATCTGCGCAGATATAATTCGGAACAAAGGCACCCGGTATTGTATCGGCTGCAACATAACAAATCGAATTGCCTTTCGAATCATAGAACGTTACGTTTGAAACAATAAACGGTGTTATCACTTCTTTCGATACCATAACCTGATAATTTACGTTAATAATATCTTCAAGACTGGTAATAGGAGCAGCACTGCTCGATGAGACATCAAGATCTATCGATTCATCGCCATTCGTCGGTATATTTGCAAGCTGAGTTGGCTGCGAATTTGCAACAGTAAACTTACCAGAAGCAGGCGGTGTGGCAGAAGTGAGATTCAGCACATCACGTCTATAGGTAAGACGGAACGTTATACGATGAACATCAGCAGTATCCGGAATTGAAGTGTTAACAAGAGAGATCGGCAATGTGAATGATCCAGATGTAGGAGCTGAGAATGGTGCTCCGCCAACCTGTGCAGCGGAAACCGTTGTCTTTAATTGTCTACCAATGCCGCTTGCGATCCTTGTAGAATCGAATTTTACACCAGCACTATCCCAATGATAGACGATCGTCGCAGAAACAGGTCCCGCAATGGTTGGATGATAGATAATAGGAATTCTTACCTGATCCAAATGTTTGAGAAGTTTATTCACAATCACAGTTTTTACATGGTTATTTCCGGCATCTACTAAATCGAACTCTCCGGGATTCGGAGTGCCCGGAGTGGAAATAATATCGACAGATAAGAGCGTGACCGATACCGAACCAAGGTTGGTTGCTACCATGACGCTGTCATATTCTCTACATCCGACAAACGTGTTCGGAGCAGGGAAACTGGTAGCCGTTGTTTTTAAGCTGGCTGCAGCTATATGAATTTGAGCTGTATGATTGCTGCATAGACTCTTCGTGCTGTTAAGGTGATACGTAACAGTTGTATCCGTATAGGTATCCAAGTGAGCATGGATCTGAAAGGTTACCGTATCGCCTACTCCGATGACATCGCCGACAGACACTAGTATTCCATTACGCAAGATACTATCAATCGGCGGATTCGGCAGATCAAGGTTGCTTATAATATAAGGAGCATCCCCTGTGTTGATAATTGTAACGAATTTGGAAGAAGAAGTTCCTCTGGTCACAAAACCAAATTCCAGAAGAGCAGGATTACTCACAAGCACTGCATGCTGTACTTTTCCAGTAAGATCAATTACTGTAGAATCATTCTTAAGTGGATCGGATGTAGCATACGTTGCAATTATCCTTGCCTTTCGGTCTGCATAGCCTTTTGATAGATCAGCTTTAAATACTATATCAACCCAAATGGTATCTTTAATATTTAAATTAAAATTAGCAAGGGGGTTACGGCCAAGTTTGTTTCCGAGGATATGATACTCAGAAGCATTCGGTCCGTCAAAATAGACATCAGCAACTGTAGTATTTTGAGAACTATTATTTAACAAATAGACTCTGCGTACAACTGAGTCCTCACATACTACTGAATCAAGTTGTTTGAATCGATCCCACGTTACTCCCGGCTTAATAGGTTTGGCTCTCAAATATGACCATGATTTTATCGTCTGAGTGAATGGAGCGGGAATATCTGTAATCCAATCGACTGAGGTAGAATCGAGATCACTTAATACCTTCGGAGAATAACAGAATGTTAAGGTGATCGAGCCACCTGGCTGAAGAGTCACTGGAAGGCGTGCCGCACTTGCAGGATCTATAGAGAATAGTATCTTATCATGCAAAAAGTAATTCTTCGTAAGAAGAAATGGAAGAGTACCTCGGTTTTCAACGACAAGAGGTAAACAAAGAGTAGTATTTGTAGGTACACTACCAAAATCAATATCTGTTGCATAAATAAGTGGTGTGCCGCCTTTTCCAATTATCGGAAGCGGAGCAGCAAAGCAATCCGTTGTAAGTATTACTGAATCATTAGATGCAGTCGTATCCTTTGGATCGAAGCACACCAGTACTTTCAAAGAATCGCCGCCCTTTAGACTAACAGGAAGCGAAGGTGTTATAGATGAAATCTTGAAGTGAGGATCATTTTTCTTCAGGGTTGCACTAATAACGTTAAATGCTTTTCCTCCTTTAGGAGCAGTATTAATATACACCAGTGTCGAGCAAACTTCGTCGCCGATCTTCGTTGGTGGAAAGGCAAGCGTATCAATTCTTGGCGGAAAATCCGGCAATTTCGTCAACGTAAATTTCGGTGCTTTATAACGCAAGTCAATAACAACATGGGCTCCTCTGCTATCAACAATATAAAGCGGTGCATAGGCTGAATCCAGTGGATTCGAAACAATCACGTCGAAGCAAACCGACGTATCATCTCCCGTAAAATCTATTTCTCCTTTATTATCCGGATCAAGGGCAGGATCAAAGTGTGCATTAAAAAATTGTTTACCCGGACGATAATAATTTCCATCCGGATCATCAAGCAATGTTACGCTCCTGATGGTAACACCACCCGTATCTCTGACACATACATGCCATGAAGAACAAAGTGTGTCAACTTTCGCGCGAGGGTCTCCGCCGCCTGAACTTACTGTCATACCAATTGGAAGAGCGTAGGAAAAGAAAAAATCATCTCCGCAGAAATCTCCGAGATCACGATCAGGATCGATAGCACGCATTCCGTAATGATACATCATGAATGCTCCTTGAAGCATCGTATCGATCGGAACGAGAGTGTCAATTTTTGTTCTGATATTGGTAAAATAATAGGCACCGGGTGCAACACTGAATCTGTTTCCTTCGAGCTCAGGGTGAAATGGTATCTGTTTATAACTACCTTGGGCCGAAAGACCCGTAAGCCTATTCAATGTAGTCGAACCATTCAAAGAATATTTTATATTGCCTGCAGCAAAATCTCTTTTTAGTCCAATGATATTAATGTAATAATTCTGCAGCACTTCAAAGGTGTTCGCAGGTACATAGAAGAGGAAAGATGTCCTCCACCGTGACATCGGCACAATACTCATCATACTTTCTGCAGCATGAGGCGCTGCATTTCCCTGATCACGAAGATCATACATCATCACACCGAATTTATGTCCATCGGTTGTATGGAATTCTGCAGCACAGCCCGTGTTATTTTCCGGAGTCGGATAAGCGAGTCTGCCATCATCCATAGCTTTCAATGCAACATTACAGTCAGACATTTTAACTGCTGCACCTTTGATGTCGTTCGTATATACTCTGTAATTTTCGCCATATCCTGCATCTCCTGCCTGTGTGCCTGCTCCGTCTTTCATCGGAATCGAAACATATCCTGTAGAGTCCCAATATTCAGAAGGAATCACTTCTTCGATCATGAAATCACGTCCTTCAAGTGTACGACTGCCAACATCACCTAAGAAAGCATTTTCGTGTCCGCCAAGAACGGCAATCGGTTTATCCGAAACGACGAGAGATCCGGACATATCACAGTCGCCATCTTTACCCTGTCCTTTAACCCAGTAACATTGTCCGCGTCTAAGGGAGATAGTATAAGGGCGAAGTGTTCCGTTTGCTCCGTTACCGCAATTTACACCTGTGTGACCACCGGCAGTAGTGGAATTCGGAGTAATAGTAATATTTGTGCCATCAAATGCTGCTACGATAAGAAAAAATCCTGCTGCAGGCTCTTGCTGTTGGCTTAAGCCGGCACCCTGATCAGGGTTATCATTAAAACTGGGAACAACATAACTTTTTCCTAATGCCGGTGTAGGAATTGCAAGATAACTTCCGCCTGAGCATGCACCGGTACTGAAGTATTGAACATTCACAGGCTTTTTTGCAGTAATATGACATGCTTTATATTCAGGAATATCACCTGGTTCGGACATTTTCATTGATGCAATATCAAGCGGAACCTGAACTGCACTGCGTGCCCGAATAACTTTTGAAACGGAAGCAACCTCATTCCCTCCAGCATCAAAGTAAGCAAATTTTACTATATTATTATCTTCGTAACTTGAAACGAGCGCATAGACGCCAAAGAAACCGTGAAAATCGCGTCCTTGCTGACCCGGATTATTATTAAAACTCGGATAGACAAATCCGATATAAAAATCTTTTCCATCAACCGGGACACCTTGTTGCTGTGCCGAGATCAATTCGGGCAATAAGCAAAACGATAATAGGATTAAAAGTGCGGATACTGCTATACGTTTCATAGTAAAAGAAGATAGATAAAAAAGAAGATGTATGCAATGGATTCCCTCGTAGTACGAATCCCTATTTATAGTAAAACTATTCCGACCATGCAAAGTTACAACAAATTCGAAAATAAATAGAAAAAAAACGAATTTGGGGATAAAACACAACTTCAAACGCCCCAAAAAACTTCATGGCACTAAATATAAAGGCATTTTCGGGGAAATAGTTCTCTAAATCAAGTAAAAAAGCCATCCTCTCAGATTTCATACGCTAGAAAAGTGTCTTTAACTTGTCATTCTGACCATTCTGACACACCTCAATATCAATTGTCATTCATAGTCGAGCATTTTTCTGCGACCACAGGAGGAGATGCAGAACGAAGAATCTGAGCGTTCAGATATCCTGATCTCAGATTCTTCGCTGTCGCTAAAATGACAAAATTAAAGTTTTTTAAATTATATCAATACCCGCACAAACTCATTCAATAATGTTTTTCAAAAAAATGCTGTTATCATAAACCAAAAAAAATATGCTCGGACTACAATGCGAAACAAATAAGGAATGGGTTGAGAGAGTAGCAGGAGACTCAGCACTTCTTCTTGCCGACCATGCTCATTGCGAGAAGAAAGCAGCGACTATGGCGATCTCGCTTTTGAATAGCTATCCGCACCGAAAAGAATTGGTTGATGAGATGAGTGAACTTGCAATTGAGGAAATGAGCCATTTCCGAATGGTTCTGAAAAAAATGAACGAACGAGGAATCCCTCTTGCTTATGATCCGGGAGATACCTATGCTCAGGCGCTTCATTCTCAAATTCGAAAACAGGAGCCGGCAAAATTTTTAGATAAGCTTATAGTCGCTTCGCTTATTGAAGCGCGTTCCTGTGGGAGGTTTAAACTTCTATCGGAATCTGTTCCGGATCCTGAACTCCGGAACTTCTACGACTCTCTTCTTGCAAGTGAGGCGCGGCATCGGAATACGTTCTTGAATCTTGCAAGGCTACATTTCAGAACAGATGAAGTTTTAAGCCGTCTGGGTGAATTTGAGAAATTTGAAGGTGATCTCGTTTCATCTTTATTATCAGAGCCGGTGATGCATGGATAAAATTTAAACGGTAGGCGCAGGTTAAGCCATGCGCCTGCCGAAGAATTAAAAAATGGATTATAAATTAGTATCGGATTATAAGCCTGCCGGCGATCAGCCTGAGGCGATCAAGCAGTTGAACGAAGCAATAGAGCGAGGCGATAAATCGCAGGTGCTTCTTGGCGTGACGGGCTCGGGCAAAACTTTTACGATCTCAAATGTGATCGCAAAATATAATAAACCCACGCTTGTCATCAGCCACAATAAAACGCTTGCTGCACAACTTTACGGAGAGTTCAAGCAATTTTTCCCAAATAATGCCGTCGAGTTTTTTATTTCGTATTATGATTACTACCAACCCGAAGCATATCTTCCGGCAACTGATACGTATATCGAAAAGGATATGTCGATCAACGAAGAGATCGACCGACTGCGCCTGAAAGCAACGAGTGCCTTACTCGATGGACGAAATGACGTAATAATTATTGCCTCGGTTTCGTGCATCTATGGTATTGGAGCACCGGATGAATACGCACGGCAAATGCTTCGCATCCATACCGGTGATACGATCGAACGGAATCAATTCATGCGCGCACTACATGAAATACATTATTCTCGTAATGATGTGGAATTTCAGCGTGGAGCATTCAGAGTACGGGGCGAT
>JBBQGG010000098.1:0-7025 GCA_038322815.1 Kapaibacterium sp. (SeqCode) | reverse complement strand
AGATGTATCGATCTTGAACCAGACTTTACGGGTGTCGATATCGCCATAAATAGAACGGCATCGCTGAATGGAATCCTTAGGGGCTTCAAATCCTTTGTTGTAATATCCGCTGTCATCGGCATCTCGGAGTGATGGATACATTCTTGTATTCACAACAAGGGCGGCATAATTCTTTGTTGTTGAATTTATAGAATCAATAAATAACCCCACTTCGGCAAAAGTACGGTCTGCATGATCGGCAACTAGCGTACCGGAAGAAATGCTATCAATATATTCTCCGTGTGTACCGCGATTCCAGGGATCTACTTTCGTCGTGCAGAAGCACTTCAGAAAGGCTTTTGCTTTGGTAAGGGAATCCTGATTGACGGGATGAGTTGTCGTAATTACCTGAAGAGCCTTATGAGTGCTATAGACATCAAGCCAGGTAAAGCGCTTGAACGGAATTTTATTATGTGCATTCGTATCATAAATTTGATTGATGCGCTCAAGACCTCGTTTAACAGCCCGCCAGGAATTCGAGAAGCCTGTATAATAATTTGGGAATCCGAAATCAAAATCGTTACTATCATGATTCGGACAATAATTTTCATTCGTTGCAAAAGTATGACCGAAATTAAAGCCATGAACCCAATGCAGCATTTTCTTATGATCAAAAGTTGAACTATCATAGAAATGAGCATTTCGTCCGGAAAGAGTGACCAAACCTAAAGCAAGTCCGTTTGTATCGCCTATATTATACGCCTGGCCGTCATTGAGACAGGTTATACCGTTTGCTATAAAGCCGTATATATGTGCTGTGATAAATTCAGGAAAGCCGATATGAGTTTCCCATGTTGGATTCGCTGAATGTTTATGATTGATTTGACCCCATACAGGAATATTGACTTCAACGGCAAAACGTTTGTTTACTGGATGCATTTGCGCTGCATTGACTGTCGCTCTGATAGAGCCGGAGAGAAATGGCGCTCCATTAAAAACCGTGTCAAAGATGTTATACGATTTCATCGAATCCGCGCCAGTTGTCTTGCGCGTATACCATAACCCCGTCCGCTTATCGCCGGCGCTTGGATATGATCCGGTTACCGTCGTATCGGTATAATAAATATAATCTCTCGGCATTGCCGTATCTGCAGTAACGTTGGGATACCCTTCATTTTCAAACATCGAGGGGACTGATCCGTCATAGCTTCTTCTATCTCTCCGATAATGAAGGGCATATCCGCCATAATCCTGTTCATGAATATGGGAATAAATGCTATCAGCCGATCCCATATAATCCATATAGGCAATCATGGGCCACCCGTAACGGTGGAAATGATCACGAGTATCGTTATACTGAATTTCCAACTGCAATCCGTGTTTTTGCGCCGATAAATCGCGCATTACCGTTGCCACAACACTATCGAAGCCTCCTTTTCTGCCATCAGGTTCGCAGGAATGCGACGTAGCGCCATCAGGTTTACGGTACAGAAACTTATCGACTATATCATCTTCGATTTCCATACCGCGAACCCTCACTTTTGCACGATAGGTAGAGAGTAAGCGCACTTCGAGGATAGGTAATGCAGTAAAACTAGTATCAGATGGTTTATCTACTAAAGAGTCTGGATGTATATAAATTGTATCCGGAGTATCATGCTCATATTGTTTTAGTCCAAATCCACTCCAATCATTATTTACAATATTATTATAGGTTACATTTTTCAAATCGGTTGGCAGATCGGCAAGCAATATATGAAGCTGACGAAATTTCCAGGAATGGGACGGCGAACCGTTCGCTAATGTATCGGGCACGCGCCAGCTATCGGAAAGAGAATCGTTATTATTATAAATATTTTTCGTAATGATCTTATCGGCTAAAATCCACCAGCCCGGATTCGATGGCGTAGAATTTGTTTTATACGGCACCATCGGCAAAACTGCTTGACCGTTATCTAATGGATTAGTTGGATCTTTTCCTCTTTTAAATAGAACTTGTACGCGCAATAATGGCAGATCAAGACTATCCCTTCCATTCCTTAATGCAGTCTCAATAGGACCATCAATATTGAACGTCACTGTGAGGGAAAATGCGCGGGCAGTATCATGGGGATGATAGACAGTATCACGCTGATATTTTCCCCCAGAAATGGGTGTGAAAAATCCATTAAGCGATTCTTTTAATTGTTTTGAAACATCTCTTATATCCGACATTCCAAGAATAACTCTACCTTCATTGCCATAGTAGAATGTATCAACATCGGAGCCGCTTCCGGTTTTGTTCCTTCTTGATGGAAATTTGCCGTTTACTATGGAATTAGACTGAGGAAACTCTGTATAAGGGGATATATCGGCTGAGTCGAATGTATTATTGTTATAAGTAATGCCTGCCGGATGCCCTGAAATATTCGCATCATTATACCGCCACATCAACCCGTCATAAAACGTTTCGGGAATCTGAAAGGGCAGCGCTAAATATGGAAGTTGTTTAAAGTTTAACCCTAAATCGACCGGCTGCGGAAAAAAATTTTTAATGACTTCAGGAGATACGCCTGCAATAGGCGATCCGGGGTTTGAGAGATCTATTCCTCCGAAATCCCCGTCCCAATTTGCATTGATCGTGTCGGCTTGTTTAACGACTTCGGCAGGAGTAGCAACAATTAGACCTGTTTCGAAAAACGGATAAAGCGCAAACCGGATTGAGTCTTTTTTCTCCCAACCTTTCGGAACGATGATCTGCGAATATGCTGAACAAGCTGTTAACAGCAGTATAATGACTGCAAGATAAAATCTTTTCATTGTAAGGTCTCCTTATTTTTGGATAGTGAAGGATATTGTTTGTGAGTTTTGTCCGGCAGTTAACCTGCACGTATAAGCGCCACTCGAAAGAGACGAAGCATCGAATTGGGCTTGGTGAATATCTGCTGATTGGATACTGGAATTGACTGTCCCTACTAACCTTCCTTGGATATTATAAATATTAATAAGAACAATTGATACAGAGGGTAATTGATACTGGATATTCAAAACTCTATCTGCTGGATTCGGATAAATCTGCAATCTAAAATCATAACTTTGATATGATACTGAAGAAAAATTACCTGCCGTTGTCGTTCGATAAATATCATTTCCTCCACAGACTAACGCAATACTATCATTGATCATAACGACGCTCCTAAACCAATCTGTCGATCTTATAAACTGTTGATGCCAAGATTTTCCGCTATCAGTACTTTCCAAAATCCTGCCGCCGGTGCCAACGATAAAGCCGTGCCTTGGATTTGCAAAAGAAACCGATTCAAAAACTGGAAGATTTGGTAACCCAAAACGAATCGTATCCCATGAAGTCCCGCTATTTGATGTTCTGCCGATAAACCCTTCCGCCCCAGCTGTGACGAGTGTTTTTTCATCAATTGCCTGACAGCAATATAAATATGCAGGTATCTCTGAATAAATCTGCGTCCACGTTGCTCCACCATCTGTAGTTCGTTCACAGAAGCCGGCGTCAGGCCAATCCGGATGCCCTTGAAAACTGCCAGTACTGCCAACGGCAAATCCGACTTTTGAATTGGTAAATGAAGCATCGAACTTTTGAATATTATAAGAAAACGGTAGTTCTTTCCATGTCTCGCCAGCATCTGTGGTTCTGGCAGTACAGCAAACGCCGAAGATCAGACCCGTATCCTTATCGGCAAATGCAATAGGACCAAACGCTACGGATTTCCTGTCATGGGGTGTCCAACTGGTTCCGCCATCTGTAGTTCTCCAAACGATATTTTGAAGAATTGGCGTAGAATAACCGACAAGTGGTGAAGTAAAGTAAATAATACCTTTTGGTACTTGCGACAGACTATCCCATGTTATCCCTTTGTCTGTCGAGCGCATCAAGAAATTATTGGTACCGTTGCCGGCCCAAGCATAGCAGATGTTTACTTCTCCGCCGAAATATATCAACTTGCCGAACCCATAATGTGGATTTGAGTATACTAACTTCCATCCGCTCGTCGTATCGGCTTGGGGAATCTGTTGGTGAATTTGGTCTTGGGCAAGGCTTGCACCTGCAAAAAATGCTGCAAAAAAGAATGCGATAATGGTTTTCATAGAGATTCTCCTATTGAATGATCGATTAACATACTTTAAAAGTACCCTCAGAATGCTAAAGGTTACACGGCTTATAAGGGTATAAATTCGTGCCAATAAGAACAAGGCTTGCTAAAAAGTATCTCTTCAAAGTGTCCGTTTACTAACTAATGCCTTTTCAGAGTCATAAAGTGACATTCGGGTAATTTTTTCTTGAGTATATACCAAATTTTGGTATATACTCGGTAATAAGTCCTACAAATATATGTACAAAACTCCCGATGAACATTATAAACATCATCGGAGACAACATCCGAGGTTTTCGCAAAAAAAGAAAATGGACTCAAGCCCGTCTGGGTGCTGAGTGCAAAATGAACGGAAATTATATTGGCGATCTCGAACGAGGTGAGTTTAATGTAACCGTTATAAAACTTTTGCGATTGCAAAAGCTCTTAAAACAAGTCCTCACTATTTACTTATCGAAGAGGGCTATAAACTTTCTGCCGAACAACTTCAGAAGAAATTACCCTCCTAATAAAGACTGCAAACTTAACTAATCTTAAGTGATAAAACAACCTCAAAAAAGTACAAATTCTCTCCTCTAATATTTTTCCTTAAACGTCCTAATCGCCTCGAAATATTCTTCCTTCTTAATAAATCCGGACCCGTATAGAAAGCGTATTCCAATTCGAAGGAGGATATGTTATGCTATTCATCCCTGAAACCCTGCTTGAGATCATTCCCTTTTTCTCTAACGTAGAAACTTGCAACCGGTTTATTGCTGAATTGAAATGGGAGAATGGTATTCCTCTTTGTCCACGATGTGGGTCAATGAATATCTGCGAACTTACAACTCGCCCTGCGTTCAGATGTAGGGAAAAAGATTGCCGTTCTTCTTTTAGTATTAAGGTCGGTACGATCTTCGAAGACAGTCCGCTTCCTCTTTCGAAGTGGCTTCCGGCAATATGGATGGTGGTTAATTCAAAGATGGGTATATCCAGCTGGGGATTAAAAAGAGCATTAGGGGTGACACAGAAAACAAGTTGGTTTATGATGCACCGCATTCGTGAGGCAATGCGTAACGATCATGTCTATAAGCTCTCAGGCGAAGTAGAGATAGATCAGGCGTATGTTGGAGGCTCTGCAAGAAACAAACATAAGTCCCGTTCTCCTTTTCACCGGAGAATGAGCACGAAAGAGACAATGACTGCTATTGTGGGAATCCTGCAACGTCGTGGAGAGGTCCGGGCAAAGGTAATCGGTGATTTAAGGAATTCCACCATCGTACCGGAGATTTACCGAAATGTCGAGGACGGCACAAGGGTCTATACTGATGGACGCTGTTCTCACTATTGGCTGAAGAGTAAATACGAACATGAATCAATCAGTCATTCGAAAGAATATGCAAGAGGTAATATTCACATCAATACGATTGAAAATTTCTGGGCACACTTTAAGCGTACCATTACCGGAACATACATACAGATCGGACGCTGCCATGTCGAACGGTATTTAGATGAACAGTCATTCAGGTACAATAATCGGAAAGATAGCGATGCAGAGAGATTCGTAAAAGCAGTTTCTCAGATCTTCGGACGGAAACTGACATATGAGAAGTTAACCGGACGAACAGGGATAAGGTAATAAAACAATCGTTAGGGCAGCAAAGAAGAAGAAACACAAGGCATTCCTGATTAGACACAGGTACAATTTATTAGCAGCGATTTATTTTTAAAATCAATTTGTACAGATCACTGCGAACTTCAATATAGTAAGAAAAGCAATTTCCGAAATGTATACCCTTTTCGGGATACAGAGTTAGAGCTTGCTTAAAATTTAACAACGCAATGCTTATTTTTTTTACCGTACTATCACTCTGAGAAAGTAGCTTGTATTCAGTAATGCAACCCGAAATATGTTGAAGATCATTATTAAATTCTCTGAATTTTTTTATAAATTCTTGTCGGTCGGGGTGAGTGATATTGCTTGACTTTATTTCATCAAGTCGTGACTGTAGATTATTTATTTTCGTAACCAGGTCTTTCAGAATTGCTATAGGAATATCCTTTTCTACACGGCGCTCGGAAATTCGTTTATTAAGAAACGTCGTGATAAAATAGGCAGCTGTCAACGTTGCGAAAAGGTTGAAAATATTTGCAACATTATATGTATAATCAAATTTTAGTTTAATCAACTCAGGACAAAGAGCATAGCCTATTGCTCCAATAGCGATTAGAAATGCAGGGCGGAGTATTTGCCTCACTTAGAGCTTCTAATATAACCCTCAATCTCATCTATAAGGTAGGTTTCTTCATCAGATTTAAATTGAAGAACAGCATCAACAGATTTCGCCGTATATATCCGAGCAAGACCGCCGAAAGCTTCTTCAAGAAATGATGACCCATAACCTGCTGTTCCATCAAGATCGACAATCAGTTTATGTTCTTCTTCCTTAGCTTTCAAAAAACGTTTAGAGAGAATTCTATCCCGGAATTCTTCTCCGGAGAATTCTCCTTCTTTCTTAAATCGTGGACCCGGAGTTGTGCTAAACTCTTTTCGTATCGAAAGAATGTCTAAATCCTCATCATTTACAGTTGCTATCATACTCCCAGTAGAAAAATGTTCCTTCATATGGTGTCGGTAAAACCTTAAATGTTCCAGTCGAGATATTGGCATAGACATCGTTTGCAATCAAAATGAGATTCTTTAATTGGTCACGCTTCGCCACTTTGCCAATACTATTTAAACCTTGTCCTCTATATGGAATTCCCGTCGATGAGAGGTTCTTCCCTCCAAGAATATCTATTAAAAGATCATGGTTGCTCTTAAACAATAAACTCGCCTTCTGCATAGCCGTCTTTAGTGTTAACATCCTTGAACTCTCAAAAATGCCGACACCTCCATCAACGAAGGTATAGTGTGCTATTTTATTTATCCGATCACAATAAACAGCCGTCCACCACGTA
>JBBQGG010000097.1:0-7646 GCA_038322815.1 Kapaibacterium sp. (SeqCode) | reverse complement strand
AACCGACTACATTGCTAATGATAAAGTAGCAATGTATTTCAGTGCTGCGAATGTTGTTGTGCTTCCGTATCGCACTGCAACACAATCCGGTATAGTGCAGATCGCGTATAATTTTGATGTTCCCGTTATCGCAACCGATGTCGGCGGACTTTCTGAGGTAGTAATTGACGGAGTCAGCGGAATTATCACGAAAGAAGCGACGCCTGAACTCGTTGCAAAAGATGTGGAGCACTTTTTTAATGAAGGATTGGAAGAGAAATTACGCGCCGGTGTCCGCAAAGAAAAAAAGAAATATTCCTGGGATACGTTTGTTGAAGGAATTGAAGAAATAGGGAAAATGTAAAATATATAGGAATGCCAAAATTTCCACCGAGAACACAGGAGAAAGTCGATAAACTTGCAAAGCGTGAGGATATTAATTCCTACGAACGATATTATTTTGGTTATCAATATGGCTTGGGAAGCGAATATATTGTACCGTATCTTAAGAGCAAAGGTGTTCAACTTTCCGGAGCACGAATCTGTGAGATCGGCTGCGGTGAAAGCGGCGTGCTCGCTGCTCTTGCCGATGAAGGCGCTGCTGAAATTGTCGGTATCGATATTCGTGATCTCGCGATCGAAAGCTCAGAGAAGATATTCGATGCGATTGGTACGAAAGGTGAGTTTACAATTCATAATATTATTACTCAGCCTCCGCCTGATAGATGGAAAGAGCATTTTGATATAGTTCTGCTTAGAGACGTGATCGAGCATCTTGAAGGAACAGAACTTAGTTTGCGTCATGTAATGGATTTTATGAAGCCCGGCGGCTGGTTGTACGTTGTCTTCCCTCCGTATTATTCGCCATTCGGAGCGCATCAGCATTTACTAGATAATACGATGGGGAAGCTTCCATATATCCAACTGATGCCTGATGGAATGTTCACGAAAGCCTATAAGAATGCACGTTTACAGATCGATGTCGAAGAAGTATCAATGCTTCGAAGGATCAGGCTAACGATAAGGAAAATGCGTAGGGCAATAAAAAATGCCCTATTAGAATTGGAAGATGAGCAACTATACTTTCTGCGTCCTGTTTTCAAGTTGAAGTTTGGTTTGCCTCCGATCAAGGCGAACTTTTTAAAACATATTCCGGGTCTCAGAGAACTTGCGGCTCTGGAGGCATCGTATCTTTTGAGGAAAAAAGAGTAATATAGTTGTGTTGAAGTCAGTAAAATTTTTATGGTCAAAACATTCCACTATTGCAAAGGCTATAGCTCTTTGTCTCGGGGTTTTCTTTGTATGTTTATTCCTTTATCTTAGTCTCAAGAGGGTATTCTTTCCATACGAAATTGAATGGATGGAGGGATCGATCACTGAGCATGCATTGCGGATATTCCAAGGGAAGCAACTCTATATTAAACCTTCCATTGATTTCATAAATTGGATCTATCAGCCTCTTTACTATTATACTGTGGCAGCAATAATGCATATTACAGGAGTCTCTTATTTATCTGGCAGACTTGTTTCTTTTAGTTCAACGATACTTACTTGTATTTTATTATATGCTGCCGTTTACCGTCTGACCGACACAGCAAAATCATATGCTTTTATAGCTCCCTGCCTGTATCTTGCGGAATATTCTATGAGGGGGTTTAGCTATGACATTGCGAGGATAGACTCCTTATTCGTTTTGCTTGCCGTTTGCTCTGTTGTTATATTACTTTATTCCAAAAGAGCAATTGCAGTCGTGAGTTCAGCTATTTTTCTTGCGCTTGCCTTTTTTTACAAAACAACAAGTGCTTGTTCTTGTTTTACCATATCTTGTTTGGTTTTGGATTACTAAACGAAAATCTTCACTGATCATCTTTTTGCTGACTCTTATTAGTTGTATTTTTATTGGTGTGTGTTATTTATATTCAGTGAATGGAGAATGGTATTTGTTTTATGTATTTTCCTTGCCAAATTCAATAGGTAAAGATTTGAACTACTTCCGAGTTTTCTTTGCATTCTCAGATTACATTTTCTCTTATTGTGGAATAGGTAGTGTTTTGATATTGATATATACCTTTGCTAAATTTCCGGATCAAGGAAAAATTGGGAATGAGGAGTTCGCAATAACTTTCCCTTTCTGCCTCAGAGAAGCCTCATTAAGATTTCCGGTTATTTCCCTCAATTTTGTTCCGTGGATTGTTGTCTGTCAGTTTCTTGCATTACTTTATAATCCGCACCGAGAAGATCTCGTCGATCTTAATGACTCAGATAAAATTGCATCTGAAACATTTATTCGTGAGTTAAGAGAAATGAAAGGGAATGTATTACTTCAAGCACATAGCTTCCTCCCAACGATGGCCGGAAAACATTCATATGCCAATATATTGCCATACAGCGAAGTAGCAGGAATGAATAACAGCATTTCTAGAGAGTTACAGACCTCATTGAATGACGCGTATAAAAAGCATTATTTCTCAAATATTATTGCCGATCAGATTACTTCTTCACCACCTGGTAATATACCATACTATGCTTTTTCCAAAACATGCAATGACTCCCTCTTGGTTAGTTTTCGTTCTCGTTTTGGTTATAGAACAACTACTCCACGCTATGTTTTCCTTCCTTTATCAGATTCGAATTCTTCCCAGTTCAAAGTTAGCCAGCCTTAAAATTATATTCGTCGATATTATGATTTGACACTAATTCCATTTTATATCTTAAAAATATAGGTATAAATTATTATTGGGATAGCAGGATCATTCGGAGATTCATAATAAAAAATAGGATCATTACTAAAACACCCTTTCATTTTCTTTGACCTGGCTCCCGCTTGCATCTGAAATGGTATCTCAATTTTATAGCAATTATCTTTTTTTTCAATAGGAAAATAGGAAGAAATAATCGCATAATTGACATTGTATTCTTTCAAAACAGTGTTTAAGCTATCTTCTAAAGCGATATGCCGGATCATTTTTTTGTCTGCAATCAGCCCTTCTAATTGAAGTATCGGTTTTCCCGTTATATATGCTGTTAAGCCTGCTCTGTCTCCCAGGCATATAATCCGGGATGCGTGTCGGTAAACTCTTTAATTTTTTTTGCATGCGCATAGATTGACCCAGGATGCGGTTTCCAAGTTACTGTACCTTCCATAGTTCTAATCAATAAGGGCATAAAAAGCAAGATACTTATAGCCAAAGTGGAGAGTGTCCCAAGTATTGTTGAAAAGCGAGATGGAATTTTTCTAAATGCCAGAAAAAGAATAGATGAGAGAGCAATACTATTAGCGATCGGAATCGAAAATCCATACCATGCAAAAAGATACCAATCTGAAAATGTTCTGAAAATGATTAAATAAAGAATTGGAAAAGCTAAAACAAGTATCAACAGATGTCTTTTGCTCTGAGAAAAGAGCTTTCGCATAAAAGTAACAAGCAAAAAAGCAATGGGCAGAAGATAAAATGCTATCGCACCATCTCTTGATCCTTTCATTTCCATAAGCACAGGGAAACCAATAGTTGTCGTATCTTTTAGTCCCTTTGCTTGTGCAGAAAACGGAAGGAATGAACCGGAGAATAAATAGTTGCCGGCAAAATAAATACCAAGAAGAAATCCTCCAAGTATAAAAGATGAAATGAAGTTCCATTTCTCCTTTAAAGAGTTTTGCTTAGTCAACAAAAAATATATTAAAATAAGACCGACGAAAGTAATGGAATCCAAACGACTGAGAATCAGTAAAGAAGAAATAAAGCCAAATTGCAGCGCCTCTTTTTTTGAGAAAAGACGGGGATCATAATTCTGAATTTTATTAATCACATAAAGATAAAGGGGGATTGTCAAGGTGATTTCCATTCCCCAAAATATCATCCATGAATAACTGACAGAAGCAAGGATCGTTGTACAATAGATGAACCATGACTTCGAGAATGACTTCCGTAAAATTGCAAGGATAAGTTTATAAGTAAAGAAACACGAAAGAGAACAGATAAGAGTATATTCAATAAAGAAAAAAAAGTCGCTCCCAAAGGAAAGAGCTTCCATAGACAGAACAATGACCATCCAGAGTGGATGGAAACCATTGGTTATAGTTATTCCGTCAAAAGAACTTTTTCCATAATGCAGTATATTCTTCGCCGTGATAAAATAATAGTAAAAATCATCTTGCGGGACAGTAAGGTACCCATTGCTTTGAGTGAGAAGATGATAAATAATTCGGAAAGCTGATAAAAAAATTGCGAATAAACAGATGACTAAAGTCGCTGTGGAGAGGTAATCTTTCGATAGTTTCTTTGACATGATTACAAAGATACAATAGTATATTCGGGTAGCATCAATTTTCATTGCCGTATTTTTGTTTGTGATTACGACTTTTTAAACGATCAATTATCCTTGCAAGAGAAAAAATACGTATTATTCATTACCTACTACTTCCCCCCTGCCGGCGGTCCGGGTGTGCAGCGCGTGACGAAGTTTATTAGGTACTTACAAGATTTTGGATGGACTCCTATCATTCTCGCTCCTGATAATCCTGAATATCAGGCACGAGATGAATCATTAGCGAAGGAGTTGCCGCATGATCTCATAGTCCGTCGCTCCCATATCTTTGAGCCGTATGACCTTTATCGTAAATTCACCGGGACAAAAGAAGGGGTATCCCTGGATATTAATGTTTTCCAGAAAGGAAATAAACTTTCCCTCAAGCAGAGAATTGCAAATTTCATTCGGGCAACATTTTTCATTCCGGATGCGCGTATCGGTTGGTATAGTAGTGCCGTGAAAGAAGCGATGAAGATTGTAAGCGAATATCCGATTGAGATGATCTATTCTTCATCGCCGCCATATACTGTTTCAGTGATCGCAAGAAAAGTATCGAAGAAAACTGGCATTCCATTTGTTGCAGGTTTCCGTGATCCATGGTCTGGGTTTGAAGTTTCAGCACCGAAACGTTGGCTGTTGCCTCGTAAGTTCGATCAGTATCTGGAGCGTTTGGTTTTTCACGATGCAAAAAAAATAGATGTTGCATGGAAAGGTATAACCTACGATGCAATTACAAAATATCCCGATCTGCCGAAAGAAAAATTCATCCATATTCCCAATGGCTTTGATAGTGCAGATTATACTGAGCATGATATTCATAAACGCGCAGAACGCAAACGCGGAGAAAAATTTATCATCACATATTCCGGTTCGTTATACGGTCCGCGTAATCCGAAGAATTTCTTCAGGGCAATAGAACTTCTGCTTGATTGTAATGAGATCGATCCGAATAAAATTCATTTGAGGTTTGTAGGACGCATGGGTGATGATCTTCGCGAAATGTTCGAAGCACCGAAAATAAAACCGTTGGTTGAAAAACTGGACTACGTACCACACTCACACGCTGTAGAACTTATTACCGATAGTGATGCACTCCTACTTATTGTCGATGATATTCCAAGCGTTGAGCACATCGTACCCGGAAAGGTATATGAATATCTCGGCGCAATGCGTCCTATTCTTGCAATCGCACAACCTAATGGCGCGATCGGTGAACTCTTGAGAGAAACCCATGGTGGAGAAGCCGTTGCGCAAAGTGATATTGAAGGGCAGTGCAGGGTGATAAAAAGATTTTATGAAAGTTGGCTTTCCGGAAAATCCCCGTCAGCCGAAATGGATGCGGATCTTATCTCGCAATACGAACGCCGTGAAGCGACGAGAAAACTGGCGGAAGTATTTAATAGTATTCTTACAAGATGATCTGGGAAGAAGTGATAAGTAATGCTGGGCAAAAACTTGAACTTGCAGATATATCTGAAGCTCAAATCAACGCTGAATACCTTGCTTTGAGTCTTTTAGGAATCTGGAATAGAAGCGAACTACAAAAATATTTACATACGACACTTTCAAAAGATCAAGAGTCAAAATATGAAAAATTACTAAGTCGCCGTCTCAACCGTGAGCCATTACAGCATATTATTGGCGAGACGGAATTTTTTGGACTTCGTTTGTTTACCTCAGCTGCTGCGCTGATTCCGCGTCCCGATACGGAAATTCTTGTTGAAGAGGTTTTGAAAGTGGTCGATAGTCGCTTGTCGATTGTCGATAGTCATCGACAATCGGGGAAGAATCATTTACATATCTTAGATATTGGAACAGGCTCCGGAGCAATTGCATTGGCTCTTGCCTCCAAGATTCCCAATGCAATTATCACAGGGGTAGATATTAGTTCTGATGCCATTGCTCTTGCAAATAAAAATAAAGAGCGGTTGAAAATAAAGAATGTTTCATTCGAAATCACAGATATCTTTGATGAAGATATCGAAAAAATGTTTTTCTCTTCAGTCGATCTGCTTGTTTCCAATCCGCCGTATATCAGCGTTGAAGAATTTAAAACGCTTGATAGGGAAGTGCGTGATTTCGATCCCCGCATTGCTTTGACTGATGAAGCTGATGGTTTGCGCTTTTACCGAAGGATTGCTGAACTTGCGCCGATTCTACTTATGCCAGGAGGAAAAATACTTGTTGAAATCGGCTATAATGCAATCAAGTATGTTGAAAAAATATTCACCGATGCAGGACTAATCGTTGTTGGAAAAATAAAAGATTTGCAAGGAATTGAAAGAGTAATTATCGTATCATTGCGAGAAGGGCTTTAGCCCGATGGTAATCCCCTGAGGTTCGCAATATGTTCAACTTTGCAGTAGACCTCAGGGGATTGCTTCGTCGTCGGTAAGCGACTCCTTGCAATGACAAAACCATGAAACATGCGTTTACTGATTCAAAGAGTATCAAGAGCGAAAGTAACGGTGGAAGGCAATATTACCGGTGAAATCGGCAAGGGGCTTCTCGTTTTTCTCGGAGTTGGAGAAGATGATACGGAAGCGATCTGTTCAGAAATGGCAGGAAAAGCTGCCCGTTTACGCATTTTTGAGGATGAAAACGGGAAAATGAATCTCGATATTGATCAGGCCTCAGGCAGCATTCTCATTGTAAGTCAGTTTACTCTTTTTGCCGATACCCGTAAAGGAAACCGCCCTAATTTCACATCTGCGGCAAAGCCGGAGAAGGCAAAAAAGCTGTATGAAAAATTTATTGCCGATCTGAAAGAGCTTTTAGGTAAAAACAGGGTTGCAGTAGGGGTTTTCGGAGCCATGATGGACGTCGAATTAATTAATGACGGACCTGTAACAATTTGGGTTGATAGTTGTTGATATATAGTCACGTTGTGGCTTATTAAGATGTCACAAAAACGTGCCGTTCGGTGTCCCTGAAATAAAGCATCATTCTAATTTAGTTTTGGCGTAGGTTATTTTCATGTATCCGTCCCGAAAATCGATTTCGTCATATTTTAGTACCGCCTTCTGTGGTTTATTCCTCTACGCAATTTTTTTCAATTTATCTGATGTAAAAGCTCAGCCAACTTTTGCCAATACGGATGCAGGCACAGAGTTTCTTCTCGTCTTCATGGCGAATGAAAATTCAGGATATGACCCGAGTTCAACGAGGTATCAAGATATTTTTCTTACACATAAGAGATATTTATGCGTTCATTAAAGATGCTTCCCTTAAAACGCATTGCAGTCATCTGCTTAGTACTTGCAGCTGCGATATCAAGTATTCCGAATACGCTTTCAGCACAGCCCTGCGGAGGCTACGGAAAAATAGAAACTGTTACGAGTATCGGCACAGAATTCCTA
>JBBQGG010000096.1:0-8073 GCA_038322815.1 Kapaibacterium sp. (SeqCode) | reverse complement strand
GAGTGCAAAGCGGAAATGAAGTTGTGACAAGAAAGATAGAGCTTGTAAAATAAAGATTATTCTTCAATAAACATATGTGGATAAAATGTTGATAAAAACCCGGTTTGAGCACCTTGACAAATGATGAAAAATTTCGTATATTTGTAGGATGAAGTTCAACCCAAATTCTGAAAACCAAAGAGTCGGCAAAAGCCGACTCTTTGGTTTTAAAAGGAAAGCGGTGGTGTGCATAATTATAATGTTGATATTTATAGGGTTACAGAGGCTTAAATTTGTTTTCATGCTCAGATTTTTTAGATTGCCACGACGCACTAACGTCCGTCTGGCAAGGACAAGTTCTCTTTTGAAACATGCCGGCAAAAAATAACACACTTCGGGGGCTTACGAATATTGGACCGGCGACTGCCGCTGATCTTGCTCGGCTGGGAATTACATCGGTGGAGCAATTGAAGGGCTGCGATCCGCAAGAACTTTATGACCGCATCTCGGCAATGGATGAAGTCAAACATGACATCTGCGTACTCGATACTTTTACTGCCATCATCGAAAATGCAAAGACCGGGGAAGCAAAACCTTGGTGGGAATACTCACGCCTGCGACGAAAGCTTAAAGCTTAAAGCGAAAAGCTTAAATGGGGAGAGAAGAATGCTGATATAACTATTGTCATTGCGGAGAATCATGAAGTGATGACCTGACTATCTCAAATCTTTAATGGTACTGAAGTGTTTTAGTTTTTAGATTGCCACGTCGTCCGCAAGCGGACTTCTCGGACTGACGTTCTAATTAATTGTTGAATAAAATTTTGAATACTTCCACCTCACGTATTTCTTTCAGCGAGTATGACCTTGCTAATGGACTCCATGTTATTCTTTCGCCATCGAAGGAGCAGCCTATTGTTACTGTCAATCTGTGGTATCATGTCGGCTCGAAGGATGAAGATCCTGCGCGCACGGGGTTTGCACATCTCTTCGAGCATCTGATGTTCGAAGGTTCGGCACATGTGAAAAAGACTGAACATTTCAAATACATTCAGAACGCCGGCGGTACATTAAATGCAACGACGAGTTTTGACCGTACCAATTATTTCGAAACACTTCCGGCTGATAAATTAGAACTTGCTTTATGGCTTGAAAGCGACAGGATGTTATCGCTTGACCTCAGCGTTGAAAATTTCGAGAACCAACGCGCAGTCGTTAAAGAAGAAAGACGCCAGCGATATGATAATAAGCCGTATGGTACGATCTTCGAAACGATCCTTCATCATCTTTATCCAACAAGCGGATATCATTGGGCAACGATCGGCTCGATGAAACATCTTGATGAAACGACGATAGAAGAAGTGCAGGCATTCCATAAAAAATGGTATGTGCCGAATAATGCTTCCCTTACTATTTGCGGGGAGTTCGATAACGATGCAGCAAAAATTTTGGTCGAAAGATATTTCGGAGATATTCCAAAAGGTGCGGCGCCGAGAAGACCTTCACAGGTCGTTACTCCGTTACAATCGAAGATCGCTATTTCACATGAAGACTCTATTTCCCTACCTGCAGTGACCATAGCCTTTCAGACAGCGAATATTTTTTCAGATGATGATTATACCTTAGACCTTCTGACAAATATTTTATCGAGCGGAAGAAGCAGCAGGTTTTATAAAAATCTCGTTTACGAAAAACAGTTAGCAAAAAATGTATCGTGCTATACGATCACGCTCGAAAAAAGCGGCGCGTTTATTATTAGCTCTATAGCTCAATCAGGAGTGTCGCCTGAGAAACTCGAAGAGGCGATCTGGATCGAATTACAAAAGGTACAAAAGCATGGAGTTACGGAAGCAGAACTTGAAAAAGCGAAGAACCGGAATATCATGGAGCGTGCCCGGAGTATGCAGCATTTGGCCCGCCGAGCTGATAATCTCCAGCAAGCCTATGCTTATACGAAACGTACCGAAACGGCCAATGAAGAGTTAAATCGCTTATTAGCGGTCAAAACGAGCGAAATTCAGACAGTAGCAGCAAAATTTCTGGATTCCGAACGCTGCGTCGTACTCTATACCCTTCCTAAAGAAATAGTACGACCTTTACACCTCCAATTACATTAAAAAAATTGATGCAGGGAATTCTTTTATCCACATTATGTTGTAATCGTTGCAAATAACGGTTTCGCATTTGTAACCTGGAGTTTCTTTGAGAATTGACTTTCTGCGTGCTGGTCCGAGTGTTACCCACCCGTATCTGATTCTGCTCTAAGACTTTCGATCTGATAATCATCGCTACAACGTAACCACTTTTTCGTATTTCGTATTTCTTTAGAGAATCTATGATGAAAATCTATATCGGGGGACTTCCCTACCAGACAAGTGAAGAGCAGTTAGCTCAGATCTTTTCACCTTATGGTGAAGTAACAAGCGCAAAGATCATCGCAGATCGCGAAACCGGCCGTTCAAAAGGCTTTGGTTTTGTCGAAATGACAGATGGTGAAGCAGCTAAAAAAGCAATCGCAGAATTGAACGAAGCAGAGTTGGGTGGTCGTACGATCACCGTTAACGAAGCTCGTCCAATGGAACAACGCACTGGCGGCGGCGGCGGTGGTCGCGGCGGTTACGGCGGCGGCGGTGGTGGTCGTAGCGGTGGCGGCGGTGGTCGCGGCGGTTACGGCGGCGGCTCAGGCGGCGGCGGCGGACGTTGGTAAATTATTACCTCTCCCCAACCCCTCTCCATAAGTTCATGGAGAGGGACTAGGATGAAAAGACGGCTTGTTTTCACAAGCCGTCTTTATTTTGTCACAATTTTATTTTACAATCTGCATCCTCTTTGAAATCACCCCTTCCGAAGTTTCCAATTTCAAAATATAAGTGCCATCCGGCAGATCCGATGTTTTCAAATTCAGATCATGACTGCCTGATGACATTCGCTCTGCCGCCGCAGTTTTAATTTCTCTTCCGAGAATATCAAATAATTTAATCGTTACAAATCCGGAATGTGGAGTTGTAAAATTGATCGTTGTTTCCGAACGTGATGGATTTGGATGGCTGGAAATTGAAAGTTCTGGGCTATCCTTTGGATTCTTGATATCTAAATACGTTACACCGGAAAATGTCCATGCTTCGCTAAACGGACTCCAACTATTTCCAGCGAAAGCTCTTACTCGCCACCAATATTGAGTATTTCGTTTTGCTTGATAATAGGTTACAAATCCTACCACATTTGAGTCAACTATAATACCCGTGAAAAGAGAATCCGATGACAATTGAAATTCATATAAGGTTGCGCTCTTAACACTGTCCCATTGGAAATGAAGGCGGTAAGGCGGCAACTCGTCTACATGCTCAATCGGCATAGAATGATTTGCTGGGAAAACAAGGGTAACTGAGTCAGCTAATTGCGTAATATTATTTCCATGACTAATAATATATGTCGGTATTGTTCTTATTATTCCCTGCTTATTGACTGCTGAAATAAAATAACGGAAGCCGTTCTGATAATTATTTGTTACAACGCCATCATAAGTGTTTCCAGTACTATGAGACATCGTAATAGTCTTCAGAATATTTCCTGTAGTATCCTCAATAGTCATTGAAACCGATGTTATTGCATCGGCATTATCGAACGGATCTTTAATAACCTGAGCAGTGATTGGAAAGCTATTCATTCCGAGAACACTTGTATCGAGCGGAGTATGAATAATATTCGATCCGGCTCCCCAGCAATAATAGGCAAATGGCCTGAGGAAATTATAATCACCCTGCCATGTCGTATACATCATGCCGCGGACATTGCTCACTCCTTCTTGAGCTATTCGCCATGCCCGAATCGTTGAGGTATTACCGACATCATAATATGGAGAAGAAATTTGTTTGAATCCGTAATGTTCGAAAAATTGCAGTGATGCTTTTGAATTTCCGCCGTTCCAATTGACCATGGTAATATCATTTGGAATATTATTCCAATCGCCGGTGAGATCGCCGTTTATCAAATAATAATTTTTATGCGCATTATGAAGTGAATCAACCATATCGCTCCACATTAAGATATCGGCATTCGGATTTGTGGCGCGGATAAGGTCATGGCACTTTGTGATATTATCCGAAAGGAGATCGGCAGCTGATTTATGGCGATCAGTACAGATCTTATCATGATTCATATTACGGATCTCATCATGACCCATAAAAAAACTTGCAGGATGATAGAGATTGTTAACGCGAGTTATTTGATCACCCAATATTTTATAGAGCGTATCTTCCGAGACGCACGCCATTACACTGCCATTGCCGCTGTTATCGCTAATAGCAGCGAAAGGATGGTAATAACTAATAACCACACTGTCGCCATTTTTAATTGCACCACCTGAGATTCGCTTAAATGTCGGTGGATTATGATATGGGAAATAACTATCTTTATTGGATTCTACTAAAGGATCTATGATCTTTACATAATCGATTCCCTCAGTATATATATTACCTGTATTTTTATTTTTCACTGTTACCGGAGTACCATTCCGCCGAAGCACATTACATAAACCGGATTCATGAACTGAAAAATCATCCATCCACATTGTACCTGATGAACCGCCCCAGATGCCGACATATAGCCTTATAGAAGTATTGCCGAGCGAATTAAAATTCACTTCAACCCTTGTCCAATCTGATGTCGCCGGGATTGAAAGCTGAGTAAACGTAAGGCTCTGCCCGCTAACTCCGCCAAGCGCAAGCATTTGAATATCACCACCTTTTATATTCTGTGTTTTGATCCAAGCTGACATCGAATAGGATTTATTTGAATCACAATTCACAAGTTTTGCAAACCTGCAATTCCCCCCGGCATTTCCTGTGACAAAATTTGTGCATCTTGCACTTGTTGCACCGCTATGAAAGACAGAATGATCGACGAAGGCACTGACATTCGGTCCGTCATAAAAGCTTCCGCCGCCATTCCAGCCGGTGAATTGATTATTTGCAATATTTTCAAAATCACCATTTGCAATAAAGGTCTGCGGATTTGGAATAAGTCTACCGGTATCCGATTCCATCATATATGTTGCGGAGGCAGGTAAGCCTTCAGCAAGATTCGGATCGTTAAAGAGAATGCCGCTTGACCATCCAAGTCCGATAACGCCCGGAATAATTTCGATATTTTCTCTTCCAACATGTGTTTTTAAAGAATCGACATTCTTAAAATAATTCGAGCCCATGATCTGCAAAATGGAATACTTAAAATCATTTTGTTGAAGACCATTAAGTTTATAGAGTGACATAGTATCAGCAATGCTTTCCACTAAAGAAAGCTGATTTGGTACCAGAAGATTATGCGTAGAAAATACCCAGCGTGCAGGATAATCAGGATAATCCCAAACATGCGCTGAGTTTATTGTTATTGACTGGCCCGAAATAGTAAAAAGCTGTGCAAGAGTTGCGATGGCATTGAATGTACCATCAGTATCACTTCCTGCGAGAATAATTTCATTCGAAGAAATATCAAGAACATATCCTTGAGCAGAAGGCATTGCTTCGCCGGAAGGCATTACCAGTTTCAAATGATTATGTAGAAGAGAATTCGTATTTGCTTCGCCGATAATAATGCCGGAAGTACCGGAATAACTTATTAGAGAAGTTATCGGCAACCTATAGCCAACCTGTTTGCTAATTCCCGTTTGCAAAGCAGCAATAGCAGCTAACTGGGCCGGAGTAGGAGAATCAGGAATGACAAGTTTTGTAGCATTCGTGATCGTAAATTGTCCTTGTTTATTCCATGCAGCTTTGGGGTAAGGATAAATAGAGTTAATGTCTTTAGCAAAGGAATGAGTCGGAAAAAGAATAACAAGAAGAAGCAGAAAAGTTTTTTTCATAGCAGGTATTAAAAGAATGTGCAGAATAAACATCTATCCGGCAAACGATAGTTACATAATAAAGACAACTGTAGAGACGCGAGAAGATCGCCTATCCACAGAACAACAATCTATTTTACAACCTGAATAATTTGCGAAGCCGTTTTTCCGTTTACTTCAAGCCTGACGATGTAACTTCCGGCTGGCAACATACTGCCATCAAGAGACAGTGAATGAATTCCTGCTTCGGTAAAACCTGCTGCGAGAGACCGGATATCTCTGCCTAAGAGATCGAATACTTTTAACGATAGGATTCCGGATTCCTGCAATGAATAGGTAATTGTTGTCTTAGAAGAAAATGGGTTTGGGTTACTTATGAGTGAAAGCATTTCATTGCTTGAAAATTCATTTACTCTAAGTGTGACCGAAAAAAGGAATTCTCTCGACTCTGAAAATGGACTGCTCCCTCCATCGCCAAATGCCTGAACGTGCCAAAAATTTCCATCAGCCAATCGAAGAAGATGAGCTAAAGATGTATCCGGAATCTGAGGCGATGTGAACGTTACTGAAGTAAAAGAAGAATCTTTTGAAATTGACAGCTGATATGTTTTTGCATTCAGTACGGTATGCCATAAAAAATTCACCATCAGGCTGTCGTGAATTTCAAGAGTTTCCCTCGATAGCGGCTTTATCAATAGCGGTGCATCAGGCGGTGGCTTCGGCGAATCCGTCGTCGTGAATTGCCATGTTTCTGACCAAGGAGCATTCGCAAAAATATTACTTGCCTGCACGCGCCAATAATATGTTGTGGAATTCTTGAATCCACCAACAGCAAATGCCGTGGACTTCAATCCGGGCGTATCAACCAGTGTTGTCGTAAAATTCTGCTGTGTTGATATTTGCAGCCGATAGGATGCAGCATCACTGTTTGGTTTCCACGTAAATGTTTGAATGAGTCCCTGTTTCGTTGAATTATTTGAGGGCAATAAAAGTATCACTGCAAGAGGAGAATTTCCTATCGTCGTGAAATCCCATACCTGCGACCACGGACTTGTGCCAGCTAACCCTTTCGCATTTACACGCCAAAAATATTTCGTGTTTGCCTGCAAGCCTGCAAATGAATACGATTCTGAATTCAATGTGCTATCATCATAGACAACTGTGGAAAAATTTGACATCGTGGAGATTTGCAGATGATAACTAAGCTCATTAGCTGCAAAACCCCAAATAAGGGGATGGTTCAGAGGAACATTTATAGAATCATTAGCCGGAGATGCGAGAGTTGGAGCAAGAGGAGTATGCGACGATTTCCAATATTGTAATACCGACCGCAATGCTTCGGGTTTGTTTTGCGGAGAAGGATCGGCAATAGTAAGAGCTTCATCATTCGTACCATGGCACGAAGCGCAAACGCGGATCTCTCCCGGCTGTGTTGTGATCCAATATCGCTCACGAACAACGGCATTAAAATTACTATCGACAAGCTGCCACGTGATCGCGCGTCGAGTTGGAACATAAGCAGCATACGATCCGTCAGAAGCTATCTTTACCGTATATGATAATTCGCCCGTAGTCGGTTGATTATAATTAACTGCACTATCATGCATATATTGTGGAAGAATGCGTCTTCCCGGAATAGGGTTGGTATTCCCAAAATGCAAGCCGCGTATATGATCGGCTTGGTACATTTGCAAATGTGAAACGTCATAAATTTTTCCTGTTGCGTTCGGGCTTTGCGTTGCCGAGTTATGTACCTTCAAATTAAACGGCTGCTGATGATCAGTCTTATCACGATGCGTGACGTTGCGCGAAACAATAAGAGCAATTCCCTTCTGCGTCATATCATTCCTGAAAACCGTTTCATCAACTCCAACTTCAGTAAAAACCTGCTTCTCAGGACTTGCAAGCGTTGAAACACGTCTTACAGGAATTGTACGTGAGCGAACTTCAACGGGATCAAGTTCCCATAGCGTTCCACTGAATGAGCAAAGCGTATCGGGATCGTAATAGGTCAGTGTCTTAGAAATTCCTGATGTTACAAGCTGATCGGCTACATAAACATTTCCCGAAAGTTTTAAACTTTTGATACGGAAATCATATCGTGAAACGGGATTTTTTCTTGTGCCGGTATTTCTATCATCAAATGTAGAATTGCTATGGACGGCTAAAAGTGTACCATTAGATAGCGGCAATGGATTACGGTATTTTCCGCTATTTGTCGCCGCAGGAATTTTCCCTTCTGCTGTTGAGCCTGCC
>JBBQGG010000095.1:0-8324 GCA_038322815.1 Kapaibacterium sp. (SeqCode) | reverse complement strand
CTTTCAAATTGTTCTTTGAGTTGATCTGTTACAGTCAAGAGCGATAAGGCAAAGTCCCGTCCCGGTTGTGAATTGCTTTCAAATTGTTCTTTGAGTTGATCTGTTACAGTAGAGAATAGGTCAACTCATTGTTTTTTAATGGCTTATGGGGATAATTAGGATGAAAAAATTTCATCCCATTTTCCCTCGCCTAACCCTTTCTCGGAGTACTGCGCGAGGGTGTCTAAAACATCTCAACTTGTTGGGGGATGAGCTGTTGCTCCAGCTTTTCTGCACCGTAAAATATTTCCATCATGCCGAACTGCTTATCGGTAATGGTTAGTATTCCCACTTTGCCTTTTTCCGGCAATGATTTCTTGACACGCTTGATATGAACGTGCATATTTTCCCTGCTTGCACAATGCCGCCAATATGCAGAGAACTGAAACATGGCAAAGCCATCTTTCATAAGCTTTTTCCGGAATTTTGTGTATTCCTTCCGGTCTTTCTTTGTTTCAGTTGGCAGGTCGAATAATACAAGTATCCACATAACTCTGTAAGCGCTGAATCGTTTTCTCATAGAATAGGATAAAGAATTTTTCGTTTATTCCCTCCGTAGCATTCGGCAAGGGAAGCAGTCGTTCTCTGCAAAGCAATAAGGAGTGGACTTGTTCGGTCTTCTAACCTGACGTCAAGTGTCAGAAGCGCAAGTAGTTTCTTTTTCAGTGCAGGCGTCACAGCAGTATAATCATCTTCCTCTCGAATAATCTTACAGACAAGTTGATCAATGAACGGACGGTAAGGCTCCATAATATCATCGGCAAGGCAATAGGCATTATATCGGTTATGGTGGTGAATACCAAGTGTGGGAAGAAGCCCTGTGCTGACTAAAGCTCTTGCAACTGCAGCTCGGAGAATTGCATATCCATAATTCAATAAGTTATTAGGTGGATCACCGTATCTATCACGTATAAATTTTTCTGTTTTGTCTTTAAAGATATTTTGCCAATAAAAAGCTGCCGCCCTTCCCTCCACATTTTTCGGATCTCCACTTGTAACAGCCTTCGCCCATCGGTGCATTTTCTCAGAATCAATGCCTAATCGCTCTAAGAGCGCAGCCTGATTTGTTACTTTGGCAGAAACCGTCTGTGCCCACAATTGCTTTTTTAATGGAACAGATGCGGCAATTTGTTCACCAAAACGTTCGGATTGAATCACTCCGCCATCTAAACTCAGGAATAATCCAGTCGGATGATGAGTATTATTGCAGGATATAAGCGCAACATTTTTTTCCAGCAGCCCAGAAAGAAGTCCGCCGGTTAAAGTTATTTGTGGATGGTCAATTTCCACAATGCCGATGTCTTCAATAGGAATTGAATCTGTGAGCGTTTCGCCATCCACCTCACGCCGAAGAATAAGCTGGTCATTCTTGATGCTCATATATGCCTGGTTTGAAACTGAAATTATCCGTTTTATCATACTTATGTTAGAAGTGATCTGAATTTTACACTTCGAATATATGACAATTTATAACTACCCAGTTAATTTTCTTTTAATTTTATGTCGTTGTCTTTTTAATTGATCTTTTCCCAATAGGCACCTATCCAAAAAAAATTTTCAAAAAATCTTGCCATTATAAATCAATAACTTAATAGGTGCTTACTAAGATTATTGTAAAACATGCTTAGGATTTTAAGTATAAATTGCCAAATCTGAAAAGCTTTTTTAATCCTGATAATCTTGGCTCATCTCTCCTTCAACATCCGAAACTCCACAGCCGAAAAGATCGCGATGATGAAAAAGAGGATGTAGGCGATGGCGCAGGCGTAGCCCATGCCGTCGGCTTTCTCGAAGGCATTTTCATAGACGGAATAGACCAAGGTTGAGGTTCTGCCAAGTGGTCCCCCTCGGGTGAGAACGTAGATTTCAGTGAAGACTTGAAAACTCTTTATCGTATTAAGAACGATAGCAAAAAGGATCGTCGGCTTGATGATGGGAAGAGTGATCTGCCAAAACTGTTTCCACTTCGAAGCGCCTTCGAGATCGGCAACTTCATAATAATCTTTCGGCACGTTCTGAATTGCCGCAAGAAAAAGCACGGCATAATATCCGATCGAAACCCAAATATCCATAACCATCACCGCCGGCAGTGCATAGTTCGGTTCAAGCAGCCAGCCGCGCTCCGGCGATGCAATACCAGCCATTTTTAACAACGTATTGATATATCCGCCGGATGAATAAAGATTAGTGAATATAAGTGCAATAACAACAAGTGATGTGACGCTTGGTAAAAATAATGCGGAGCGGAAAAAATTCCGGAATCGTTTCGTGTTCGAAAGCAATGCTGCGAAAAACAGCGCGAAGCCCATCGTGAAAGGAATCGTGCCGATGACAAAAAATATAGTGTTCAGAAGTGACTGTAAAAACGCCGGATCCGAAAAAAGTTTTTTATAGTTCGCGAAGCCGATCCAGATCGTCTCTGTTGTTAATGTTTTATATTTCGTAAAGGAAAGAAACAGTGCATAGAATAAGGGATAAACCCAAAATACCACAAGCGTCACCAGCCAAGGCGAGAGCAGCAGAAATGCAGTTCGTGATTTATAGTGGGTGATTGACATTTTTATTTCTCTCCAGTGGGGCGGACTCTTAGTCCGCCCCACTGAAAACCAAAACTTTTACACAAACAACTCCGGTGCAAAATTTTTCAAATGCTGATGCAATGAGCAAAGCGGAAGACCGACCACATTATAATAATCACCGACAATTCGTTTAACAAATACTGCGCCATGATCTTCCTGAATGCCATACGCTCCCGCCTTATCCATTGGTGATCCGGTTGCGATATATGCAGCGATCTCCTCATCGGTCAATTGACGAAATGTGACATTCGTCTGTTCAACAAAGGTCTGACTTCGTTTTGATACCGTATCAATTAGTGCGACGCCTGTAAAAACCGTATGGGTATTATTGCTGAGCTTGCGAAGCATTCTTGAAGCCTCGACTTCATCAACGGGCTTGCCAAGAATTTTTTCTTCAAGATAAACTATAGTATCAGCTCCGAGTACTACACCCGGAGGATCATTTTTTTTAAACGTTGTTAATATTGCTTGGGCTTTTTGAAACGCAAGATCCTGGACAATAGCTTCCGGAGATTCGGAATTATCAAAAACCTCTTCGACCGATGAATGTCGAATTTCGATACGTCTGATTCCGAGTAAATTTATTAAAGCAGCGCGGCGAGGGGATTGGGATGCAAGGTAGAGGAAGGGAAGTGAAGCCACTATTTTTTTAGCGGAACATCTCTTTGATCATTCCCCATGTGCGTTTGACTCCGGCAGATGGACGTGTTACGAAAATTGTTTGCGAATAACTAACAACATTATCATAGTTCAGTCGAAGGCGGTATTTGAAAAGATCGGAAAGCGGCATATTCGAATGATTAGATCCCGAGCCATTCATTGGTGCGCCATTGATTGCAACATCGCGGTAACGATATGTAGAATTATTTCCCGTCGCAGAAACAATGCCAATATCTCTGAAGTCAGAAGTTTTAATATCGCTGCGCTCAATGGTATAACTTTTTACTCCTGTTTCAGTACCCGATTGCCAATCAAGAGCAATGGCATCAGTCTCGGCGCGACCTTTAAGATAGGTCAATACCTCGGAGAAGCCGAATGCTACGCCGGTGAGGCTGACGATCATAAATACAAATAATACCTTTTTCATCTGTTATTGTAATGCTTATAGTACAGATATAATTCCCTATTGGATGTAACACTCCGGAAAGAAAAAAGTAGTAAGAATGGGAGAAGCCTAATCGAAATTCTACTCAATAGGGCAGCCGCGATAGCGGCTGCCCTTAGAGTGATCATTCTTAAGAATCATGATTACTTAACAGTACCACCGCTTCCCTGGCGTTTTACTCCGGTTGGAGGAGTTTTTACAGGGTGTTTCGACATATCCATTGTTCCTGGAGTTGTCGTTGTTGTAGTGGTTGTTGTAGTAGTTGTTGCTTTTTTTCCACCTTTAGTTACTTCAGTAGTAGCAGCAGTCGGAGTGCCGTTAAGAAATGCCATGATGTCAGCGCCAAGTTTCTTGTGCTGTTCCATCGCATTATTACACATCGAATTGCATGCTGCCAGATTTGCATCTAACCCTGCAATTGCTGCTTTCAACTGATCGTTTGTTTCAGTTTTGGCATTGCTGTAATACTTAAGGCTATCCATTGTTGCCATGCCTTTGCTCATATCTTCCATTTTCTTGATTTCGCCTTTGAACCAGTTGACCTTTGAAGTATCAGCTCCGGCTTTTGCAGCAGAATCAAGTTTGGCATTCCATGCTGCATGATCGGCCATCATCATTTTGCCGTTATCATTCATGGTTGCAGTTATTTTATCGGCTTCGGTTTTTTTAGAATTGTATTCCGTAACCAAGGCTTCATCGCGCTTTTGACCGCAGCTTGCAATGAACAAGCCGAGCGTCAGCACGAGCATCAACGAAAGAATCGAATATTGTTTTTTCATGATATTGTATAGAGAGAGTATTGTTAAAAAAAAGTATTAAAATAGTAAACAAAAATTTGACATTTTTTTGTGAGCCCGGGCGGTATCGAACCGACGACCCTCTCATTAAAAGTGAGATGCTCTACCACTGAGCTACGGGCTCTCCTGCAATATTCGTGACAGCAAAGCCAGAACAATGCCGCCGTATAACCACGAATTAGCAGTTCGGGTTTCTGAAATCGCCCTGAGAGGAGAATATCGTAGGGGTTAACTTGAATCCCTGAATATCTGCCTGCTTCATGATCATTGATCGGCAAACGGAAAATTCGCAATTCAGCCCTTGTAACCTATTATAAATGAACGATATAATTGTGCACACCACAGGAATCACTCCTTGCCAAAAAAGCTAAAGCAGATCGGGATTTTTATACTCCTGATATGTCTTAGCTTTTTCTGACCGCCCTCTGCTCGTTGTCAAACAACTGAGTACAAAGATACGAAATTATTTCCTATTTGTCAAGGTGCTCAAACCATGTTTTTATTAACAATTTATCCACATGCCTGAAAAGAGCAGATGGATTTTTAGTTCTCATGCACCAGTTTCACCGTCTTCGTTTCACCTAACGTTCTCATTCGCAGATAGTATGCTCCCGCAGGCAAGTTGTGCAGATCAATGGAAATTTTATGCTCGCCTCGCTCTTGCGTGCTTCCACCAAGAGACCACACCTGCTTTCCTAAGGCATCGAAGAGCGAGAGCATCACAAAGCTCTGTGACTTCAACGTGTACAATGCCGTAACCGATTCTAAAGCAGGGTTAGGCTGAAGCGTGAAATCCTCAACCGAAGGCGAAGAAGATGGCAGTAATACTCCTAAATTCGCGTCATGCTGAAGAACATTGCCTAAGCCAAGTGAATCCAGAGGCGGCAAGTTAACTACATCATAACCGCCCTTAACCAAGTTAAGGCTGTCTAAAGTATATTTTTTATTTTCTTTTGCTAATGAGGCGCTATCAGTACCGAAGCACTCGCGATGATGTTTGCGCAAATAATTTTCTATGGCAAGACCACCGATGTTTTTATATTTCCCATATTTATAGGTCAATATTACTGAACCCATGGCAACACAAAAATATTCTGGACAATTGGGATTAAGATACAATATTGAATCGAGCCAAGTTCTGTATCTATCAAAGCGCATAGTATCATTGCTCATAAACTGCACTGCTGCATTGATACTATGGAATGCTTGCCAAGAAGTGCAATCTTTATTTCCACATAATTCAATATATAAACGAAGCGTATCATAAATAACGTGATAACCAGCTATATCTAAATTAGGAGGACTGTTTTCATACCCTCTCAAGTAGCCACATCTTTCAGAATCTGAAGATACAACTGAAAGAGTCCCTTCACCTTTTGGATTAATTTTTTCTACTCCCTTGGTAATTGTATCATCACCACAAAATCCTAATGACGCGCAGAAAAAAACTGCGCAGCAGCCGATAGTAATACGAAAGGTTCTCTTTTGCATGATTCTTGGGGCAGATGGTTTGCCCGCTTTCGGGATTATGATTGTCTTCAAACAAGGCATGCGCGGCATGCCCCTACACAAAGATACGCTAATATTTTTCGTATTGAGTAAAAAATCCGATCAATGATAATTCACTATCATCTTGCCCAAACCGCTGGATAGATGGAGGGTGAGGATGGGAGCCAATGATTGATCGAAACCGACGCTGGTGTAGTAGCCGTCGCTGCGTTTAGTAAGACCGGAAAAGGAGAATGAACTGAAAAAGCTGTCGTCATAAATAACTCGGACTCTTCCTGCTTCTGGAGGAATATTAATGGCAACCTTACCCAAGCCTACTTCAACCGTTGCATCAAGATTTTTTGTGAGCTTGCCGTTGAAGCTCAGGGCATAATAACCGACTCCTCCGGAAAATAGAAATTTATCGGCATTGAGATCGGAAATGCCATTCATGGAAAATTCACCGAAGCCTGCATTGATCTTACAGAATGACATCGGAATGGGATTATGCTCAGTCAGCCGAATTTCCGTTTTTGCAGAACCTGTTTCCACATAAGCCGAAGTAAGTGATAAGCCCGACCAATCCAAAAGGGACTCGCCAAAACCAAGCTGTGCGCTGATGGATACGGGAATATCTTTAGTCAGAAAAACTTTTGCATGATCGTTTTCATCTTGCGCAGTTTCCGGATTAGGTTTCATTAGATCAAACGTACCGGGCGATGGCGAGATATCTCCGTAATCGGAATGAATTGCATTCGTGCTTGCCAATGAAAATTTAGAATTAGCTTTCCATCCTTGAGCAATTGGCGGATTTGCCTGCAGCATTCCTTCATCTGAACCGATCGTCATGCGAAGAGAACCGGTTGTACCGATGGGATTATAGGAATAACGGACATGAAAGGGCATCGCTTCTTCTACAGATTCCATGCGAAGTAACGCAACATTTTTCGGGTCTGCACCTGCACGTAGTGTCAGCGAGCCATAGGGAACGCTCAACATAACATTTACACGGGTTTCTCTGCCATCGCGCTGAACAGGATAATCAATCGTTTTATAAACGGCAAAGACCACGCCGCTTGCCGCTATGACTCCTATGGAGACAAGAATAGCCGACCGTTTCTTACGGTGTCCGGAAAAGATAGATTGACGCAGATCGGGCAAAGATATTCTCAACGGTCGTTATGATTTCCTAAGAATGAATTTGAATACAAGCAAAACGTAGTAATGGCTACGTCGCAAAAATGAGGATGTTTCATTAAATTTGAGGATTTTTTTGAGGAAATTTATTTTAAAAGATGTCATTGCAAGCGATAGCGAAGCAATCTAAAATTTCTTAATGATTGACTCAACTCAACCAATGGTGTCATTCTGAGCGACAGCGAAGAATCTGAGATTTAGGATGTGTCAAAGCTCAGATTCTTCGTTTCGCTTCTGCTCCTGTGGTCGCAGAAGAATGCTACACTCAGGATGACAATTCTTACCTAAAATTTCTAAATTTATAGCACATTCCGGAATTTTAGATTGTTTCGTTCGCGCTAAAGCGCTCCTCGCAATAACAGTAGTTTTAATCGCGATGCTATATTTATCAGTTGAAAAATAGAATTTCTAACCCCTAACAGCAGACACCTGCCACCTGCCTTCGTATATTTGCATTCTATACTTCGTCACATACTAATTATATAGCAGGAAAAATATTGCGTCAGGATATATATATAGAAGATCTTAAGCAGCATGTCGGAAAAGAAGTTACCCTTCGCGGCTGGCTTTATACGAAGCGCTCAAGCGGGAAGATCCAGTTTCTGGAGCTTCGCGACGGCACCGGAGTTTGCCAATGCGTCGTGATGAAAAATCAGGTTGATGAAGCAACATTTGGTGCTTATGATAAGCTGACTCAGGAATCAGCATTTGCAGCTACAGGCACAGTGGCCGAAGCAGCAAAAGCTCCGGGCGGCTATGAGCTTTTTACAAAAAGCATCGAAATAATTTCTGTTGCACATGAATATCCGATCTCTCCGAAAGAGCATGGCGTAGAATTTTTAATGGAGCATCGCCATCTCTGGCTTCGCTCATCACGACAACATGCTATTCAAAAGATCCGCCACGAAGTTGTTCATGCGATCAGAAATTTCTTCGACGAACGGGGCTTCAACATGCTCGATGCTCCAATTCTTACTCCGAATGCAGCAGAGGGAACCAGCACGCTTTTTGAATTAGAATATTTCGATCAAGGCAAAGCGTACTTAACGCAATCCGGTCAGCTTTATGGCGAAGCGGGTGCTATGGCGCTTGGAAAGGTCTATGTATTCGGTCCAACCT
>JBBQGG010000094.1:0-9364 GCA_038322815.1 Kapaibacterium sp. (SeqCode) | reverse complement strand
CCCGATCGCCGATAAGATTTCCTTTTTCAGAATTCTTAACCAGCAAATGAGTTTTTGGTTTTGATTCTTCGGGATAGCCGATATGTTTACGAAAACGCCGCTCGCTTAATCCGCAATTAATAAGCAGCGAACCAACACCGGCTTCCTGAACAGATCTTGCAAGCTTGCAGGAGTTCTTCATGAGATTCACAGCATTATCATTTATAACAATTGTCACTTCACCATGGACAATGGGAATATTATTTACATAAGAATTTTTCATGTTGTTTTGTTGTGTGTTGAAAAAAAAATGAACTCACCCTCCTTTTTAAGGCGGTGGCTGGGGGGCGGTTATAAATAAAATTATTCCAAATACTCAACGAGGGGAAGGGGAAATAAGGAATTATCTAATTTAATAACCACCCCAAACCCCTCCTTGAAAAAGAGGGGTTTTTTTACATAAAAAGCGGTCTGTTTGTCAGCCATTCAATAAGCGGTGCGTATCGGGCTAATGCTGTTGCATCGGCTCTATCCGGCGATCTGCCAAGACGTTTGCGGATGTTATCTTTCTTTTCTAAATAGTAACGTTCATTATCCGAATCGCTCATGCGGATGCTTCGCAGTTCTGCATGAAGTTTATCGTCATCAAGCAGACGTATCTTCTTTGCATGCAATTCATCGAAAAGATTGTAATACATTTCCATTCGTGCATTGGCAAGTTTTCTAAACTGCGTATCGTGCAGGTGCGAAGCTGCCTGTGAGAATTTAATTGAATTGGCACGAATGCCCCTTTTCTCCAGGATCGGAGTTATCCGGCTTACCATTCCTGTTTCATCAATGGCAATCGTTTTGAAGCCATTGCAGTATTGCCGTACGATCTCATCGGTGATCTCTTCGTAATCAACTGTATGCAGGACGATGAAGGGTAATTGGATATTGCCGTCAAAGCGTGCAATGATCGTTTCATCCTTACCTCCGCCGGCAACATCGACTCCCATCGTACATGTACCCGGACAAGGAAAGACCTGTAAGGACTCAGCAATAAGATTCTGAGGAATAAGTCCTTCGCCAATATCGGAATGCCATTCGCCTAAGATGCGGCGGCTCACTTCCATTGTTTTGCGCCACCATCTGCCGTTAAATTCTATGCTGTTCGGACTATTTGGTTCGACAGGTTCGCTCCAGAGTGCAAGGCGTTCTTGCGTAGAACGTTTGGTGACTGCGCCCTTGATCAGATTTTTATCCATCACAATATTCGGATGTTCTAATGCGCTGATGGTGATCACTTCCCATTCGCCTGATTGCTCGGCTTCATAAGCATAGGTATCTTCAGACATCGGATTATAGATCATGACGATCTGCACATCGTCGCCGGTGGCAGTTGCAATAAGCGAAGAAATAATATCGCGGCGAACGCCCGTTGCTTCGTCAATTGCAATAAGTATGCTTGCTGCATGGTAGCCCTGCGCCGATTCCGGCTTTGCCGGATTGACGGCAAGCATGAATCTTTTTTCGTCAAGTTTAATCCGCGTATCGGTTATTTCAGCGGGATCGTATAAGCCTGCAAGCGATGCCTGTTTTCTTATCTCGCCCCAGAGATTATGCTTCACCTGTTTCTCGCTTGAAGAAGTTGTCAGGACGATGCATTCTTTATGTGTCGAGAGTTTCCAGTTGCATAGCGCGGCAAGTGCAGTGGTCTTGCCGACTCCGTTTGCAGATCGTACAAGAATTCTACGGTGCCCTTTTTGCACAGCTTCGAAAAGCGCTGAGAATTTAGACCACATTGTGAGTTTAAGTTTATTTTTGGCAAAGTTAGCCGGAGTAGTTTTTGACATAATGATTAAGGATTAGAATGGTAGGAAATAGAGTGGAAAGAATAAGGGCTGTGCCTCATTCCTGGGATTTAAGACCTACATTGGATGCAAGTCATGGATGCAAATATACGAAATTTTCTGTGCCTGCTAACGAAAAGTACTTTGAGAATATCAAATAAATATATACTGTGGCGAAATAGGATTGAAAAGGAGGTTTTTTTTGAGGGAAAGGAGAAATTATAGGAAGTTTCGCAATGATTGACTAAACTCAACTAATGGTGTCATTCTGAGCGATAGCGAAGAATCTGAGCTTTTCAGCAGACCGAGAGTTCAGATTCTTCGCTCTCGCTCAGAATGACAATTATTTATAAAGTAATATCCTCCGATAACTTTTCAGATAGTAAACGACTAAGGTAGGTAAGAAATTCTTCGCTGGATTTTTCGTCTTTCCATGAAGCATTTAAATCATCAAAATTGAACCGATGTCCCTCATAATTTGCCGATACCCATAATTGGCTGACAGGGGAGTTCGGAGAGATAATGAATTTCGAATCGTCTTCGAAAAGAATAGATAAAACGTCACCATTCTTTTCAAGATCAAAGTCGGAGCCGGAATCGATGAGGGCAGAGAGGCTGTCGTCGAGCTTTTGGATAGTTGAATCGTATTGTTGAGTGAATGAGTTCATGCTGTATTCTGTAGCAATTCTTTATGTAAATACCTTCCCGTATGACTTCCCACCTGAGAGAATCTTGAAGCCAGATCTTCCGGGGTTCCTTGATCAACAATGTAGCCGCCGGTTTCTCCACCTTCTGGCCCTAAGTCAATCACCCAGTCTGCCATCTTGATAACATCCAAATTATGTTCAATGACAACGACCGTATTGCCTCTGTTTCGTAATTCGAGTAAAACATCTAATAAATGCTTTATATCCTTAAAATGCAATCCAGTAGTAGGTTCATCTAAGATGTATAAGGTTTTACCAGTCGCTACTTTTGATAATTCTGTGGCAAGCTTCACTCGTTGTGCCTCACCTCCGCTAAGTGTCGGAGCCTGTTGACCAAGCCTAATATATCCGAGACCGACATTCGCCAAGGCATCGATCTTCCGTTTGATCCTTGGAATGTCAACGAAAACTTGTTGGGCTTCCAGAACGCTCATATTAAGCACGTCCGAAATAGACTTGCCCTTAAAATGTACTTCAAGAGTTTCGCGGTTATACCTTTTGCCGCCACATGTTTCGCAGGTGACGTATACATCTGGCAGGAAATTCATTTCGATCTTTTTCATTCCGGCGCCTTGACATGTTTCGCATCTGCCGCCTTTTACATTAAATGAAAATCTGCCTACTTTATACCCTCTGATCTTTGCTTCAGGCAATTCCGCAAAGAAGTCGCGAATCATTGTGAAGAGACCGGTGTAAGTTGCCGGATTAGAACGAGGAGTTCTGCCGATCGGAGTCTGATCGATCTCAATGAATTTATCTATAAACTCTAAACCCTCAATTGTTTTATGGGGAAGCGGTAAGACATTGGAATTGTAAACATGTTTCGATAATATCGGAGCAAGAGTTTCAGTTATAAGTGTGGATTTGCCTGAGCCTGAAACTCCGGTGATACACGTAAAAGAGCCGATAGGAATGTCAAGGGTAACCTCTTTAAGATTATTTCCTTTCGCCCCGATGAGTTTTAAATGCTGTTGTTTTTTATTGACGTTTCTGATTAGTGGAATAATAAATGTATCCTTGCCGGATAAATAATCCGCTGTCGGTGATGAATCAGAAATAAATTCTTTCCCTTTCTGCTCATTATTAGAATGATCAAGAAATAATCGCGGCGGACCGTAAGCTACAAGTTTACCGCCATATTCTCCAGCACCGGGACCAATATCCGCAATAATATCGGCTGCAAGCATCATTTCCTTATCATGCTCGACAACGATAACGGTATTGCCGAGATCCCGAAGATGTTCAAGAGATTTAATAAGCCTATCGTTGTCTCTCTGATGTAAGCCAATACTTGGTTCATCAAGAATATAGAGCACACCAACAAGTTGGGTGCCGATCTGAGTAGCAAGCCTGATTCGTTGAGATTCCCCTCCGGAAAGGGTTCGAGACGGTCTATCAAGAGAAAGATAATTTAACCCGACATCAAGCAAAAAATCGAGACGGGAAATAATCTCCCGTAAGATAGGATCTGCAATAGTTTTCTTATTCCCGACATAAGAAAGACTGTTGAAAAATTTTCGAGATTTCAAAAGATCTAAAATGACAACATCATGAATATTATCTTTTCCGATGCGAATCGTAAGCGATTCGGGTTTAAGACGTCCCCCTTGGCACGAAGGGCAGGGGTGGCTTGACATAAATTGAGTAGCCCACTCTTTCATCGATTCAGTTGAATCCCGGGCCGTTGCCTGTTTTAGGGTTTCCATCAATCCGGCAAAACGCATGTTATAGGAGACTTCTCTACCGGAATCCGACTGCCATTTTACGATCAATTTTTCTTCACCTGAGCCGTGAATAAGTATATCAAAAAGTTTTGGCGAGATTTTTTCAAGCGGCGTATCAAGCGGAGTCTTATAAGCAAGGAAGACAGATTCAACTTGGGCCCAAAGCCAATTTTTTCGTTTCTTTCCCAGAGGGAGTAATCCGCCATCTTCAATCGATTTTGTTTTGTCGCCGATGATCAGTGATGCGTCAAAATCTCTGGTTTCACCAAGTCCATGACATAATACGCAAGCGCCAATTGCAGAGTTAAATGAAAAAGTATTTGGCTGAGGCTCTTCGTATGATCTTCCACAATTAGGACAGGAGTATTTCTCACTCATGAGAAACTCATTCGTCTTTTTGGTCTTACTATCCTCAATTATAATACTTAATATGCCTTTGCCCATTTTGAGGGCAGTATTTACTGAGTTGGTAAGACGTTCCACAAATTGATCTTTGACAGGGAAACGATCTATGACAAGTTCAATTGTATGAACTTTGTAACGATCAACTTGCAATCCTTCATAGAGATCTTTCATCTCGCCATTCACTCTGACCTTTGTAAACCCCTGTCGAAGCGCATCGCTAAAAACTTCACGATAATGTCCTTTTCGAGCACGAATTAACGGAGCAAGTATTGTGAGTTTCGAATCTTCAGGATGCGCTCTGATCGCAGCAATGATCTGATCCTGTGATTGTTTGACTACCGGAACATTACATTCAACGCAATATTGAGTGCCGAGTCTTGCAAAAAGAAGCCGAATGAAATCATAAATTTCTGTGACCGTACCAACGGTTGAACGAGGCGAAGCGCCGATAGTTTTCTGCTCGATAGATATTGCAGGAGAAAGTCCTTCAATAATATCGACATCAGGACGCTCCATCATGTCAAGAAATTGACGCGCATAAGCCGAAAGACTTTCCACATAGCGTCGCTGTCCTTCGGCATAGATGGTATCGAATGCTAAAGAGGATTTTCCCGAGCCGGAAATACCTGTAATAACGACAAGCTTTTCCCTTGGAATATCAACATCAATATTCTTAAGATTATGAACCCTGGCTCCGCGGATTATGAGGTTATCAAGGGGGGAAACGGCGCCGGATTCGGCAATTTTATTAGTACTTGGTAAGGGTAATACGTTATCTTTGGGCTTTTTCGAGCTTTTTGACTTTGGTATTGACTTATTTTGAGCCGTTTTTGCCAATTAAGGTGTTAGTAAAATTCGCAGTACTTATTAAGAAAAAAATTGCTAAGCTAAGTAAAACAGTTTTTACAAACCGATGGTTGCCCCCACAGGTTATCTTGTACAGATTTCATACGCAACAGAGTCAGCAAAAGGATTGTAATTAGATCTGAATGAATCGCGACTTACTCGGAATCAGACAACTTAGTACCGACCAGATCACCGATCTTCTCAGAAGATCCGATGGCTACTTCCTCAAATTAAATTCTACAGATCCCTTTCCCAAAAGCTCATTACTGCAAGGAAGAACTGTTGCTAATCTGTTTTTCGAAAACTCTACTCGCACAAGAACATCCTTCGAACTTGCCGAAAAAAGACTTGGCGCGACATCAGTTAATCTTTCAATCCAGACTAGCAGTCTAACGAAAGGGGAGTCACTTATTGATACGGTCAATGTTATCTGTGCTATGAAGATAGATTGCATTGTCGTTCGGCATAATTCCTCCGGAGTACCACAACTTCTTCGCAAACACTTGCCTAATTATATCCGAATCATAAATGCCGGTGATGGCGGGCATGAACATCCGACGCAAGCTTTGCTTGACGCTGCAACCTTGCAATCAAAGCTGGGTGCATTAAAGAACAAGAAGATCGTTATCATTGGTGATATTTTACATTCACGAGTTGCAAGATCTAATATGATCTTGCTTAACAAACTCGGTGCAAAAGTTACGCTGGTATCTCCTCTAACTCTAACTCCAAAATATGTCGAAGATATATTCGGAGTGAAAGTAGTGCACGAAATAGGTGATGAAATTAAAGATGCCAATGCTGTTATCTCACTTCGAATTCAGCTTGAACGACAGTCGCGCTCGTTATTTCCGAATTTATCTGATTTCAGAATGCGATACGGCTTGACTCCTTTGCGTATTATGGAAACGAATGCCTTTATTTTGCATCCGGGACCTATCAATCGTGGAGTGGAATTAGACAATGAGGCGGCTGACTCAGAAAAATCTCTTATATTGCAGCAAGTGAAACGAGGTGTCGCAATTCGAATGGCAGTATTTGAATGGCTTTTTGAAGTTAAGTAATAATTTAACATGGATGTACTTTTACAAAATTGCAGAATAGTTGACCCGGGTACGGGTACGGACGAAAATGGAGTTGATATAGAAATTCTTTCCGGGGTTATAACTGCAATCGGCAAAAGGCTCAAGAGTAAGGCACCTATAAAAGATCTAGACGGTGCTCTTGTAGCTCCGGGTTTTTTTGATATGCATGTACATCTGCGTGAACCCGGGCAGGAATATAAGGAAACAATCGAAACCGGAACACGAGCTGCTGCAAGTGGGGGATTTACCGGAATCTGTTGTATGCCGAATACCGAACCCCCAATTTCCGATCCGTTCGTAGTAAGTTTTATTCGTGCTAAAGCAAACGGTAATATCGTAGATGTTGAGATTTGCGGAACAATGACGAAGTCTCGCAAAGGAGAGGAACTTGCGCCGATGCAAGCGCTTTTCGATTCCGGTATAAAAATGATTTCTGATGATGGAAGTGCTGTAGCAAGCGCAGAAGTTATGCGCCGGATATTTGAATATGCGAAGATGTTTGATTTCCTTTGCACCGAACATTGCGAAGAACCGTCAATGACAAAAGGTACGGCAATGCATGAGGGAAGAATATCCACTAAACTCGGCATTCCGGGATATCCATCCGTGGCGGAAGATATAATTGTTGCGCGAGATATTCTTCTGGCAGAATATGTAGGTGGTGTTCGTTACCACGTTGCTCATCTGTCTACGCGTAATGCGGTTCAACTCGTTCGTGAAGCCAAGGCAAAAGGAATTAACGTCTCATGTGAAGTTACACCTCATCATTTTACTCTGACCGATGAAGCCGTGGAAACACATCTTGCAAACGCAAAGATGAATCCGCCATTACGTGAGAAAGAAGACATTTCAGCTATTATTCTCGGCTTGCAAGATGGAACAATAGATTGCATTTCTACCGATCACGCCCCTCATGCTGCACATGAAAAAGAGACGGATATTATGTCTGCTGCCTATGGAATTATCGGCTGCGAAACAGCAGTAGGATTAGGATTAACCAATCTTGTCCATAACGGAAAGCTTTCGTTAATGAAATATATTGAGATCTCTTCTTTAAATCCACGTAATTTAATGAAACTTGCGCAAATTAAAATTTCAGTGGGAGAAAAAGCAAATCTTACGATCATTGACCTTGATAAGGAATGGACATTCGGAAGCGAGCATATCCATTCAAAATCAAGTAATACGCCATTCATCGGCACTAAGTTAAAAGGACAACCTGTTGGAGTGATCAATAAGAACCAATCCTGGTGGAGAGATAACGATTGAGTGTAATACGAGCACATAATATATCGCTTTTAGTTCGGACAGTGAAATGTGTGCTTTTGGCTTCTTATTTGTCATTGGGTATTAGTGTTATTCAAGCAGAAACACTTGTTAAACACATGAAGCGCTTTACTTTTATACTATCAAATCGTAATCTTGATTCGCTAAGATCACTTATAGATCCCAATAGAATTTACGTTGAGATTTCACCGAAATCAGGTTCATATCTTAGCCCTTTGCAAACACTGGCTGTCATTGAATCTTTTTTTCGTGCTCAGCCTCCGATTTCCTTTTCGTACCTTCTTATTAAAGAAGAGGGGAAAACCGGCTTAGCGATCGGCTCGCTCATCGTAATTCAAAATAGCAGAAATATTTCTCATAAAGTTAATTTTGGGTTTCAAAAAAACAACCGAGATCATTGGCTTTTGGGAAGAATCAGTATTCATTGACTTGAAGCACTGTGGCGGATAAAGACCAAATAGAATATACATCACGTAGAAGTTCATCTGTAAAGATTGAAGCTGTAATAAGCCTGCTTCGCCGTGAAATTCGCCATTTTTACAGAGAACTACCTCGCAGCATGCGATGGACTCTCATGAGTCTTTCGATAATTGCCCTGCTTTCATCTTCTGTTCTTTTTATTGCCGGCTTTATTTCCTCCTCTTCAAAAGAACGTGTCTCTGAAAATATCCTTGCTAAAGAAGTTAAAATACGTTTAGATCGTTTAGTTGAGGCTGTTTCTAATTTGCGTGATACAGTCAGTACGGATCCTTCCTTTATTCAAAAAGTGGAGAGTAATTCTTCCTCACCTGTTCTCTTCGAAACCATCTTCCATTTAGACTCTCTCAAGGAAAACAAATTCTCAGATATTTTGCCTGCTGCAGGATCCGGTCAATATTCTTTTCTTAAGGGTAGGGGCATTGCATATTACGATGCATCAAAACATTTAATAGCATGGAATTCAACGCGAGTAGGAACGGCTAATTTCGATTCGATATTTTCCTATGGTGGAAATCTAGAAAAGCACAGTAAAACTGTTTTAGTTGATAATGAGCAGATGTTTGCATGGATTGTCGCCGTACGAAAGATCATCTCGAAGGATGGAGCACTGCTCGGCTATATAACGGCAAAAGCAATGATTGGTGAACGCTACCCCCTGGGAATATCAGAAGATCGCCAACTTACGTTTTTTGATGATATAAGTTCAAATTCCGGTAGAGAGGCACGTTTCTCGTTTACTCCTTTAAAAGTAGACTCAATAAATTCTAAAAAGACATACTCAATTTATATAGATCCTTCAGATTCATCATCGCTTGTGGGATTTTTGAATATTGGCGGTAACATCACAATTCAATCAACGAATTTACAGCAAATTCTCCGTTTCATACGTGATATTACATTCGCCTTATTTATATTTATTTTGATATGGCTTATTTCTTGGTACACTGCTGAGGTTGGCTCGCGCAACAATACGATTATATTGAAGATACTTTCAATGGGAGGTATTCTTGTGTTTATTA
>JBBQGG010000093.1:0-9547 GCA_038322815.1 Kapaibacterium sp. (SeqCode) | reverse complement strand
GGGCATGAAAAGCAAAATCTTTTACAAATTCTTCTTTGAGATCAACTTCGTAAGCAGCGACTGCACCTAAAGCAAATGCTTTTTCCCGAATGCCTTTGAGTTCTTTTTCCTGTCCAAGATCACCGGATACGGTTACGATCTCGGCATTATAATTTTCCTGCAGCCATTTGATCATTACCGATGTATCCAATCCTCCCGAAAATGCCAGCGCTATTTTCGCGCCATCGATACCTTCAATTCTTTGTGCTGTCATTATTTTCCTACCCGTTATTCTTGTGTAATAAACTCGCGAATTTGTTTATCGATCTTCTGAATATAGCTCTTTTTTTTCGGGGCAATGAAGATCGTATTATCTCCGGCAAGCGTTGCCAACACTTCCGGAATATTCAAACCGTCGATTATTTCCGCAACGCCTTGTGCTCTGCCAGGCAGTGTGCGGATCACGACCAGCATTTCATTCGTTTTGACGCTTTGAATTTCATATGAGATCATTTCCCGGATACGTCTTTTCTCACCTTCCGGGGGAAATGCATACTTCGGTCCTTCCGGAGTATTAATTCTGCTTGCTCCCATCTCCCGCAAGTCGCGGGAAAGGGTTGCCTGATTGACATCCTCTCCGCGCTCGAGTAGCTCAACCAAAAGCTGATCCTGAGTTAGGATTGCTTTGCGATTGATGATCTCTTTAAGCAGAAACTGTCGTTGTAGTTTTTTCATATATTTTGGCTTTAATAGGAAATTCTTCCTTTATAGAACTATCAACAGAGCCAAAAAGTGAACAGAGAAGTGCCTTTTGAATATGCAAACGGTTTTCTGCCTGATCAAAAATAACCGATTGCGAACCAATTATTGCCTCATCCGTAATTTCCTCTCCGCGATGTGCGGGAAGGCAATGCATCACGAGACAACCGGTCGAAGCATGTGCTAATATTTTTTCGTTGATCGTGAAGCCCTTAAACGCTGCAAGTCTTTTCGATCTTTCTTCTTCCTGTCCCATGCTGGTCCAGACATCCGTGTAAAGAACGTCAGCATCTTTTGCAGCTTTTACTGGATCATTACTAATTTCAATCTTACTGATTCCCGAGGCAAGCGCTTTTTGCATTACGACGGGATCCGGTTCAAAACCTTTCGGAGCAGCAAGAACAAAGTGCATCGGAAATATTCCGGCTAATTCGATCCAGGAATTTGCAACATTATTCCCGTCTCCGATAAATACTATTTTCATTCCCGGACGGAGTGCATTCTGTTCATAGAGTGTATAAGCGTCTGCAAGAATTTGACATGGATGTAAAAGATCGCTGAGCGCATTGACAACAGGCACCGATCCGTACTGGGCCAATTCTTTAAGGAGCGTATGATCAAAGACACGTGCAACAATACCATCGTTATAGCGCGACAATACTTTCGCCACATCATGCGAACTCTCACGCGTTCCAAGTCCGATCGCCTCATTATTCAAAACGATGGGTACTCCTCCTAATTGTGTAATGCCAACTTCAAACGAAATACGCGTACGTAAAGACGGTTTCTGAAAGATCATCGCAATTGACTTCCCGGTAAGCGGACGAAGCTCAGGATATCTTTTTAATTTATCGGCGAGATGAAAAAGCTCGTATAGTCCATATTTCGTCAGAGTGGAGAAATCCAGAAAATCCTTTTTCTTCGCGCTCTTTTTTTCTGTAGCTTGTTTTGGCTTTTCAGACTTGATAATTTGCGTTCCGACTCCGACATTTGTAAAAATCTCAAGTAAAATTGAATGCGTTACCGTACCATTAATTATATGTACTTTCTTCACACCCTGCTCAATAGCATCGAAGGACGATTGCACTTTCGGCACCATTCCTCCTGAAATGAGTCCCTCGGCAATATATTGTTTTGCCTTTTCATTTGTAAGCGTTGGAATGAGATTACCGTCGATCAATATTCCTTCTGTATCGGACATATAAAAAAGCTTTTCCGCGTTGAGCGCAGAAGCGATCGAAGCAGCAGCAAGATCGGCATTAATATTATACATCTCGCCATCGGCGCCAACTCCCACAGGGGCGATCACAGGAATAGAACCGTTGTTTAAAAGCAATTCGATAAATTTCGTATTGACTGATTCAACCTCTCCGACGAAGCCAAGATCAATACCATTATAAAGAAATTTTTTAGCTTGAAGTAGTTCGCCATCCATTCCGGATAAGCCCACAGCTGAGCCGCCGTTGCGGTTTATAAGTCGGACGATATCTTTATTTGTCGTACCAACAAGTGTCATCACGACAGAAGAAAGGGTATCCGCATTGGTATAACGTTGTCCGTTATGAAAGCGGGTCTCTATTCCAAGCTTTCCTGAAAGATCAGTGATCGCCCTGCCGCCACCATGAACGATGACAATATTAATGCCAATTTTTTTTAAAAGCGTTACATCTTTTGCAAACGATTCCTGCAAATTGATATCGGTCATCGCCGCTCCGCCATATTTAATAACGAACGTCTTTCCTTCATACCGCTGTATATAAGGCAGCGCTTCTATGAGGATATCTTCTTTTGTTGTGTTTTTTAACATTCTCTTGATCTCCTTAGAAAAAATTATGAACGGTAACTTGCATTAATATGAATATACTCTTTTGTCAGATCGCAAGTCCAAAAGGTTGCACTGTCAGTACCTTGATTGAGATTAATTGAAAGCGAAATATTTTTTTCGGATAGAGCTGCTTTCGCTTTTATTTCATCAATTAGAATTGTATATCCTTTTCCCAAAATCGGAAGGTCATTCATCGTAAGTTCGATTTGCTCCGGAAAAATATCGACGCCGGAATATCCGAGAGCTGCGAGAATTCTTCCCCAATTAGCATCTTCGCCGTGAATTGCTGTTTTCACTAAATTGGAATTGGCAACTGAGCGCGCTGCCATAACTGCATCTTTATGCGAAGCCGCACCTGTTACTTCGATCTCCACAAGTTTCGTCGCGCCTTCGCCATCACGAGCTATCATTTTTGCAAGTGTTATGACGACATGATCAAGTGCAGATTCAAAGAGCATGGCTTCAGGTGTACCTTCAACTATTTCGGAATTTTCAGCAAGTCCATTCACAAGAATAACTGCCATATCATTCGTGCTCATATCGCCATCAACTGAGATGCAGTTGAACGAACGGTTGATCCCTTTACGAAAAACATTTTGCAACAGGCTATCTTCGATGTTCGCATCGGATGTCATAAATGCAAGCATCGTTGCCATATTCGGCTCTATCATCCCGGAGCCTTTCGCAATTCCGCCTATGATAATTTGCTTTCCGCCAATTTCAAAACTTACAGTACAAGATTTTGCAAATGTATCGGTTGTCATGATCGCTTCTGCTGCATCATCACTGCCATCGGATGAGAGCATTACAGCGACTTCCGCAATGCCTGTTTCGATCACATTCATCGGAAGATATTGCCCAATCACACCTGTTGAAGCGACAAGAACTTCATCTTTCGGAATGTTCAATGACTCTGCAGTTAATTCTATCATACGTTCTGCATCGCCAAAACCCTTTTCTCCGGTGCAGGCATTCGCATTACCACTATTGATGATGACTGCAGAACAGCGATTTGATCGTTTCAGGATCAATTTATCAAGCACGACAGGAGCTGCCAATGTTTTATTTAAAGTAAAAACAGCAGCAACTTTCGCAGGCACTACCGAACGAATGATTGCAATGTCTTTCTTGGCTTTCCTGATACCACAGTATATTCCTGCTGCTTCAAACCCCTTTGCAGCAGTAACACCACCGATTATTTCCTTAAAATTATTCATAAGTATAACCCTTCCGTTTCATTGAATCCATACATGATGTTCATATTCTGCACTGCCTGTCCTGCCGCACCCTTGATAAGATTATCTATTGCCGAAAAAATTAGCAATTTTCCGTTATGAGGATCCAGCTTCCATCCGATATCAATAAAATTACTGCCGACTACACTTTTCAATTCAGGCAATTCATTTCCCAGATAACGAACGAATGGCTCATTGTAATATTCTAAACGGTACACTTCATCTATATAATTTTTTGTAATATTCTCTTTCAGTGTTGCGAATATTGTAGTATATATTCCGCGTACTGTCGGCAGAAGATGGGGCACAAAAGTCACAGTAACATTTTTTTCTGAATATCCTGATAGAACTGATTCGATCTCCGGTATATGCTGATGGTCGCCAACTTTATATGCCTTCACTGACCCATCAACTTCGGCAAAGGAAAGATCGAGACTGGCTTTTCTTCCGGCTCCGGAAACGCCTGATAGCGAGCTGATCGAAATATCATCTGACTCGATCAGATTATTCTTCAAAAGCGGAGCTAACGGAATGATTGCACTGGTAGGATAGCATCCGGGATTTGAAAGCAACGATGTTTTCGCGATCTCCTCACGATGTAATTCAGGCATGCCATAGCAAGCAAAAGAAAGTAAATTTATTGCCTGATGAACGGCATTGTAATATTCTTTATACTTGCCCTCATCTTTGAGACGAAAATCACCGCTGAGATCAATAATTTTTTTTCCACTCTTTAATAGTTGTGGTACAATATGCATTGCATTTTCAGGAGGAAGGGCAATAAAGACAAGATCAGAGTTTTCTATCTTCTCGTGCGAGTATTTTTCATATGTCTTATCCGTCATGTTTCTCATTGAAGGGAAAAGAGCATGCACTTTCTCCCCGACAGAAGAAGAAGCAAAAACTTTATCTATGGTGACATTTGGATGGCGCAGTAAAATCCTCAACGCCATAGCTCCGGAATAGCCGGATGCGCCTAAGATAGATGCCGTTATTTGCGTTTCTTCATTCTGCATAGAGAATACAACTGTATTATTATGCATAAAGTTGCATAATTATGCAAAATATTTATTTAAGGATTTCCGATAAATGGTAGCATATATCTCAACTATAAAATCTTGCTTTATATAAATTGGATTTAACCCTCAAGCCGGGACTGAGAATTTAGCGGCTACAAGCTATTTTTGCACTCCATGAATGTCAAAAGAATAGTTAATGGAGTATTTTACGATTAAATTTTGTAAATAAAATTCCGGATTGAAACGAACTTCTTTGATTCAGAGCTCGGTTTCAGTTCATCTAATTATTAGATTAATGCAAAGACCTGACGATCTAAATCAATCTGCCGGTGAGAATTCATCGTCAACATCAAAGAGTTCAGACTACGATGAGATTCAGCTTGAGATATACAATTCGGCACGTCCGAATGCACCGTTTTATCTCATGAATCTTTTTGCAGCGATTGTTGCAAGCTATGGATTACTCATTAATAGTGCTGCAGTAATTATCGGAGCAATGGTAATTGCAGTTCTGCTCGGTCCCATAGGGGGCATTGGGTACGCCCTTATCTCAGGCGAACATAAGGAACTCCGAAAGTCTTTTTTTACTCTCGTTACAGGAGCATTAGAAGTATTTGCAGTTTCGTATCTCATAGGACTATTACATTCTGAGATTCCATTATCACAAGAACTTTTATCCCGTACCCAGCCCGGACTTTTTGACTTGATTGTTGCATTGGCCGGTGGGGCTGCAGGTGCATATTCAATCGGCAGACGTGTTGCAGGAGGTGCATTGATAGGAGTAGCTATTGCAACTGCTCTTGTTCCACCTCTTTCCTCTGCGGCAATAGCATTGGCGCATCATAGATTTGGACTGTTTCAGGGTGCGATCCTGCTATTTTTTACGAATCTTCTTGCTATCCAATGTGCATATTCTATTGTGTTATATGCACTACGATTCTCTCATAAAAATAAAATGCAGCGGAAATTTGGACATGTGCTTCGTCCCTTATTGCCGAGCATTATTTTACTTATACTATTAGGAGGAGCGTTTATTGTTATTCTTGAACGCCGTGTTAAGCAGGAGCAATTGGAATCAAGGACAAGGGGAGAACTTTCTCAAGCTTTGGCACAAGTGCCTGGTGCATATTTGGGAGATGTTACATTTGTAAATTTGGATTCATCGTTTGGAGTTTTAGCGACTGTTCGATCTCCATCCCCAATTACTCCATCGCAAGTTGCTTCGTTTGAATCATCCCTAACGGCTGCCACACATAGACCAGTAAAACTCACCGTTCGTACTTTACAAATGAGAGTAGCTAATAGTGCTGAATACTTATATGAGCCAGATGAGATCACTAAATCAGCGGGGCAATCTCCGGATCCCATTACTTCTCAGCCGAATAGCAGCAATATTCGAAATTCAGATTCTACATTCATCAAAGATTCTATTCCGACAGATTCAAATAGCAAGCCGCGTCCTAAATCAAAGTAGACGAGGATATCTTAAAACATCAACTTAAATAGTTTGACCAGTACTCTTTTTTACTACGCTTTTGAAAGAAAGTCCTTGAACAACAATCGAGAAAATAACCACAATATATGTAATCAGTACAATCATGTTCCTTTGAGGTATGGGTGGAACTGAGAGTGCCAATGCAATTGAGATTCCCCCACGCAGACCGCCCCAAACTAATGCCGTTTGTACTCCCGGTGCATCGACTTGTTTTAATCTGAACAACTTTCGAGGGATATATACGCTTATCCAGCGTGAACTCAGCAGCAGAATAATTGCTCCTATTGCAATCCATAAGGTTTCGATTTGGAAGGGAAGGACGAGAATTTCCAAACCGATGAGAACGAAAAGCACGGCATTGATAATCGATTCCACCATTTCCCAAAAATTATCTAAGGCAAGAAGGGTATGTTCCGACATCGTAAACATACGGGCTTTATTACCAACTATTATTCCGGCAACCACCATTGCAAGCGGGCCCGAAACCCCAATAACCGCAGCAAGGGCATAGCCTCCGGTGACAATAGCAAGTGTCAAGAGAACTTCTACTTTATAGTTATCTATACTTCGTGTCAAAAGGTATGCTGACCAACCAAGTACTAATCCGAAAATAGCTCCTCCAACAGCTTCTATCATAAAAACCTCCATAACACGAAATGCTGAGAATGTACCACCCTCTGCGGCAACTCCGTAGAGTGAAAGAAAGAGCACGGCACCAACTCCATCATTAAGCAAAGATTCTCCGGAGAGGATCGTTTCCAGACTTTTCGGAAGTTCCAGTGAACGAACAATACTCAAGACTGCTATAGGATCAGTGGGTGAAAGAAGGGCTCCGAAAAGCAGACAATAGACGAAACTGAGCGGCTGATTTGTTGCTTCAAAAACAAAGTAGATTGCCGAGCCGAATAACACTGTTGAAATAAGAACTCCAATCGTTGATAATATCAAGACCGGTTTCATATCAACTCGAAGATGTTTTAAGCTCACCCCAAGAGCACCTGCGAAGAGCAGATAACTGAGAAAGCCCTGCATCATGGTTTGGTTAAAGTCGATAGACGCAAGTGTCTTCTTAATAGAATCTGCGATAGGAGCGATTCCAAGCCACTCAGCAATGAGGAACAAAAGTGCTGCGCCAAGTGAAAGGATCAGCAAACCGATTGTTTCCGGTACACGGAAAATCTTATGGTTGACATAGCTAAGAAGAGCGGTGTATGTCAGCAGGATCGCGATAAGATCAAAAACGGTCATGGTCTGTCGAACTGCGCTTTAAACGAGAAAGTTGCGAGTATAAAAAAGCCTGTCGTATAAAACGACAGGCTTAGTAGAAAGTCTTGGCAAATCAGAATTATTTCTTTTCAAGTCCGCCAAGGATCTGCACTTTTGATGCTGCCTCGCTAGGATTCGAACCTAGAACCTCCTGATCCAGAATCAGATGCCATACCATTAGGCCACGAGGCAATTGTAGCTTTTACGAAAATACCAAACACTGCTTCCTTTGGGAGCGTTTCACGATGAAGGTAAATAGCGAGCTATGAAGTTTTTTATTACTATAGTAAAAATGGGATCTGTTCCAAGACCTGAACAGCTTTGGATCGAACCGGTACTTAATACTGCATTATTATTCCCAAGTTTTTTTAAGACAATATCTCCGCCCCCCTTCCCATTCCAACGTGGATCATTTCGATCATAATTCTTTCCTGTTTCTTCAGAATCACAATTCATTCCGTGAGCAATAATTTCAATATCCGAACCGTTTTTTGCCTTATCAGTTTCTGCTCCGCAAATTCCCAATTCATTTATTCCACGGATTCCAAAAAGATCACTGTTAGAAATCTGAACACCGTCGAAAAGCCAATGTGATGCGTTAAGCACTCTATAGGGTGCAAAAGTATGCATACCGGCACCTGAATAATCCTCTCCAAATAATTTTTTCGGGTAGCGAAAATGATGCTTCCACATTCCGCCATATTCGTAAGAACCTTCGAAGAACGTCAAATCTTTTTTACATTCCATTCGCTCATAATTTTCATGCCACCGAATGGTCCAATAATATTGATTTGCTCCGAGCGAGATAAGAGAGCCGCCCTTGTCAAGAAAATCCATCGTGTTATCATACATTTTTCGTGAAATATATTCACAATGATAAACAAGTACCAGCACCTTGCAATTAACAAGTGTATCTTGCGACTCCAAAGAATAATCCGGAATAATATTGACACTCTTGTATTTTTCGGAGAACCAATTGAAGGCGTTTGCTTCTACATGAATATCATGATTGAGAAGGAAGGCATTGTTCGGACGCTGCGATGAAAGATTATAGACGGTCTTTGCCCCGAAGTTGTTTTGATAAAGCGATTTTCCGCCGTATGTATTATATGCATTCCATGTACTAACCGGAGCAACCAGTATCATTTCGGATTTCTCGCGTGAGCCGATTATCAATGTAATCGCGTATTCCGCAGATCCACCATGAGCAGTAAGTAATGCCTGATAATATCCGGGTCTTATATTTTCATCAATCCTGATCTCTAATGTTCTTTCCCATCCGCAGCCTTGCTCCGACGATTCCGGCTTTCGCACTTGTATGATTTTTGTAAATTCCTGAGTGAGCACATCTTCAAATTTATATGGTGCGCTCATTTTGCGAAATCGAAGTGCGTTGTGCTCGTATTCGGAATATAAATAGAAGGAGATGCTCTCGCCCGGCAGATAGTAATACTTATCAGTATACCCTTCAATACTTGCGGGATCCATATCTATCGTATGCTCATTCCGGACAAAGGAGACAAATCGGTAGTGATAAAAATGGTAAAAGAGGAATATGGTAAGAAGCAAAAGAAAAACTACAAACGAAAATATAATTATTTCAATCGTCATAGATTTAACAAATAAGCTGTCCGTAAAATATTTTCGTCGTATATTCAAAGACTACTGCACCTTCACTCTGAAATTTCTCAAATAGTTTTTGCAGCTCTTCAAGCATGAAAAAATATTTAGGGTCATCGCCGGAAGGGATGTATGACGATGAAAGCACCCTTCCTTCTAACCCTCTATAATCAAAAATTTGAATATTTGAAAATGTCTGTAGCTTATATCCATTTCCGGTAAATAATTTTTCTATTGAACCGTACGTATTGACGTGATTAACTTCTTTGTAATCAGTACCGAACGTATTTAGGAATTCTTCATACGCGATAAGAAACGATGAAGCATTCGTTTTTCTTTCATTCCAAAT
>JBBQGG010000092.1:0-9720 GCA_038322815.1 Kapaibacterium sp. (SeqCode) | reverse complement strand
GAGCATGCTTCAAATAGAGTTAACCTCAATACCTTCAGCTACGATACTCTCCATAAACTAAAGAGCAGAACGAAAAAGAAATTAGCGAAAGCTTAATTTACTCCAGTCCGTCAATGCTATGCTTTGACGGGTTTTTTGTTTTATGGGTAAAATTGATTAGTAAATTTGTAAATGATGAAAATCTTGTTTATCATAGCGAGTTTAATAATTACACAGGAAACCTATGCGCAAAATCATTCTGTAGATACGTCTATCAGAAAAGTTAAGTGGGACTCATTGCTCGTCTACGATTATAAACATTTTAAAATGGATAATTCCGATACTTCAAGAGGTATTGTATATTCTATTTATTTTATGGATGTCCAAGACGACGAGGGTGGGGTTTTCGATGGTGCAACATACTTCGATTAGATCAGAATGGTAAAGAAGACGCTTTACTTGAGTTTTTTTGTGGTGGTAGTGGACATTTTGGTTCTTATGCTTTATTCCTCCAAACTGATAACGGCCCCAAATTCGTGACTTGCGGCGGTGGCTCAAATCTTGAAGTGTCATTTCATGCTGATACTCTTTTTGCCTCAACTAGGTACTTACTTTCCGGCGATGCAAATTGCTGCGCAAGAGCTAAAGAAATCAAACCAATTGTTGTGAATGGTAAGCATGTCAAGCCTCTGCCCACTCAAATTCGCCCAAGTGTGGGTGGGGCTGCGCAAACTGTATTTTATCTTTTCTTAGATAGTCGAGACTTCAAACCAGCCTATGACATGCTATCCGTGAACTATCGAAGAAAACATCCATACAATAAATGGCTGGTTGGATTTCACAATATGGAGCACGTTAACGTTGAATTGATGGATAATCCACATGAACCAGTCATACCAGTTAGGATTTCAAGTACTGATATGATTAACGGCAGCATCGTTCATCATCTTTTTGTCGGTGCTTGGAAAGTTAGATGGGTTACTAGCTTTAAAGGAAACGATTGGGTCCTCGATGACCCTAGTATTGAAGAAGTGAAGTAATGATCCAGCCACATACAGTAAACCATGAATGCACTTCCCCAAGCGGCAGCTATTTCGTCCGGTTCGTTATTGACGGTGTTTCGTCGGTGAAGGTTCTTGAGGTATTGCGGTAGAGCAGTTAAGCCCTCGAGAGCCGATGATACTTAGCCACTTCGATACCCGCTCTCTCCCCATCGGCAGTTGTTTTGTGCGGTTCGTAATTGATGGCGTTTCGTCGGTGAAGGGGTGATCAAGCGAAAAGCTTAAACGGGGAAAAGGGAAAGTCAACGTTAGTCGGTAGCAGAGGGGAAGATATTCTGCAAATCTCGGGACATGTGAATGACGGCAGTGATTATTACTTGCTCAGGCAAAACCTGATACATGATCCGGTATTTACTTATGAAGATTTCACGCTGTGAGGTGTCCTTAAATTCAGGAATAATTCTGCCACGATCGGGCATGGTATCAAGAGTTTCGGATGCTTGGCGTATTTTTTCTGAAAGTCGGAAGGCATTGAGCGGTGCAGCTTCAGTAATATACTCCAGTATTTCTCTAAGATCGACTTGAGCCGAACGAGACCATTTTACTTTTCGGACCATCTATTCCAGAATTGAGCCATTTCTTCATCCGGGACAATATTGCCGTCTTTAATATCGGCTAACCCTTGCTCGACTTTCTTGCGGACATACATTTGATAAAGTATCTGTTCAAAGTTTTCGGAATCGCTGAGCGAATCTAAAATTCTTTTCGCATCCTGCTTGGCACTATAATGATTTGCTGTTAGCATATTTTCTTAACGAAAAAACGGCAGAAAAAAGTGCCGTAATAAACATTTGGATACCCGCTTCCTCCCCACCGGCAGCTATTTTGTGCGGTTTGTTACCAGTGGCATTTCGTCGGTGACCCCAGAGGTGGCGGTAGAGATGCGATAATATCAGAGTATCTACTAAACGATTATGCTTTTATTTTGTTAATTTATTATCCCTCACACCCCTTCTTCGGGGATTATTTATTCTCTCCCCTGATTTCACAATTTTAAAAAATACTACTATGCTTTGGAGAGGACAGCGCGAAAGCAGTAATGTTGAAGATCGTCGCAGTTTTGGAGGTATGGGCACGAAGATCGCCGGCGGCGGTATCGGGTCTATCATATTGTATGTGGTTATCACATTTCTCGGCGGAGGAAATCCGCTGGATATTCTCAAACAAAATCCTGAGCCTACCATTCAGACTCCAGCCGCTGCGCAGCATGACGATGAAGCGGCCTCATTTGTAAAGGTCGTTCTTGCAGATTGTGAAGATATATGGCATGCACAATTTACTAAGATGGGAAAAGAATTGCGCGAGCCGCATCTTGTCCTTTTTCGGCGCGCTACACAATCTGCCTGCGGCAATGCCAGCTCTTCTTCCGGTCCTTTTTATTGTTCAGAAGATGAGCGGATATACATTGATCTTTCATTTTATGATGAACTCCATACGAAGCTTGGCGCTCCCGGGGATTTTGCAATGGCGTATGTTGTCGCTCATGAATTTGGTCATCATATTCAAAAATTAATGGGCGTTTTGGCTCAGGTGCATAATAAAGAGTCGCAGCTCAGAGGATCTCAGGGTAATAAACTTTCTGTTCGTTTGGAATTGCAAGCCGATTTTTATGCAGGCGTGTGGGCTAATCATGCGCAGGAGATGAAAAAGATATTAGAGCCTGGCGACATTGAAGAAGCGCTAAACGCAGCAAGCGCTGTGGGTGATGACCGCCTGCAAAAACAATCGCAAGGTTATGTTGTACCTGATGCCTTTACGCACGGCAGTTCTGCACAGCGAATGTACTGGTTCAAGAAAGGTTACGAAACCGGCGATGTGCAACAAGGCGATACATTTAATGGTAATTTATAAGGATAGCACGTCCGGTGAAATCATGCTTCTAGATGGCGTTTCGTCGACGAAGGTTCTCAGAGGTTCTAAGATAATTATAAATAGTAGGTTACAGGATTGCCTCAGCAGTGAATTATTTTTCACTCGATTTTCGCAAGTTTTTTATTACTTCTCCATTGTTTTAGCGTAGGAGAAGTGTTAACTCATATTAAACGATCATGAAAATAAAAATATTATTACAAATTGCAGCTCTTATGAGCGGAATTTCCTTGGCAGCATGTAAGGATACTGCTGCCGAGAGTGATACCGATGCGCAGACTCCGGTAGCAAATCTGCCTGCAACGGTGAAGCCGTTTGTTGATAAGAATTATCCTGGTTATTCTATTTCAACTGCAACGTACGATCCATTATGTTCAGGCGATTCGGCATATGATGTTTCTATAAAGAAATCGGGTGCAGTGGATCTGTCGCTTGTCTTTAGGCCGGATGGAGCTTATGTTCAAAAAGAGGAGGATGTAGCGCTCTCATCAGCACCTGATTCTATGCGTATAGCTTTAACGGCAAAGTATACAGGTTTTACTATCGGTGATCCGATCGAAAAACTTACTCTTGCAGATAATAGTACGCAGTATTTATTTGACCTCACAAAGGGAAGTACAGCAAAAGAAGTGCAGGTTGCTGCAAATGGTGCTGTTGTTTGTGAGCATTGAGATTCCGTCAATAGTGAAAGTTACTTACCAAACCCTCTTTCGGAGAGGGTTTGGTATTTGGTTAATGAAACAGCTCTTTGTCAAAATTCGTACTCAACTCCAAAACAATGACCTCTTCGCGCGCTATACCATCTAATACTGATCCGGCTCTCCTGCGGGCTTATCGGGGAATATTCTGGGATCGCATACTCCTCCTGCGTCGATTAGAAAGCCGTCATCCTGACATCGTAATCAACACTTTTGGGAAAAGAGAACTTGTTCTCATTAATCGTCCTGAATACGTTCACGAAGTACTCGTCGAGCAAGCTGAAAAATTTCATAAAGGCAATGAATTTAAATTATATACACGTCCACTTCTTGGCAACGGTCTTCTTCTCTCTGAAGATGAAGTCCATAAACGCAATCGTAAATTAGTCGCGCCGGCATTTGTTCATCGTCGCATTCGCGAGTATGCAAAAGTGATGTCTGATTATACTGTCCGTGCTATGGCGCAGTGGCAGGATGGAGATGTGATAGATATTTCTCGTGAGATGATGCGCATCACTTTAGGCATCACAGGCAAAACGCTTTTTAATACTGATCTCTCCGAAGAAGCAGATGATGTGAAACGTCGTTTGACCTATCTCATGAACTACGCTGAGCAGCAGCTTCGCATTCCGATCCATATTCCATTCGAGTGGCGTACTCCAAGAAATAATAGAGTTCGTAAGGAAATTGCAGGGCTCGATAAGATCATATATGGAATGATCGCTGACCGCAGAAGTTCGGATACCGATGCAGGTGATCTACTTTCAATGCTGCTCCTGGCACGCGATGAAGACGATGGGTCAGGAATGACGGATAAGCAGGTTCGAGACGAAGCAATGACGATCTTTCTCGCAGGACATGAGACCACTGCAAATGCTACTGCGTGGATGTGGTATTTACTCGCGAAGAATCCGGAGATATTTAGGAAGCTGCAAAATGAAGTTGCCGTTCTCGGCGGAAATGCACCGACACTTGATGATCTTCCGCGTCTGCCTTACACATTGCAAATCTTTAAAGAAGCAATGCGCCTTTATCCTCCTGCATATATTATTGTCCGCACTGCTATAAAAGATTGTTTGATTGACGGATACCTGATCAAGAAGAATGCGGCAATCATCATCAGTCCGTATCTGCTCCATAGGAAAGCAGAATATTTTCCTGATCCTGAAAAATTTGATCCTGATCGTTTCAGTCCTGAAAATGAAAAAATGATACCGCGTCATGCCTATCTTCCTTTTGGCGGTGGCGCTCGTGTGTGTATCGGTAATCAATTCGCATTGATCGAAGGACATTTGATGACAGCTACTATTGCCCAAAAATTTTCCTTCGAATTACTTGACACAACTCCCGTCGAAATGGAACCGCTTATTACGCTAAGACCTAAAGGGGGAATTAGGGTGCGGGTGAGAAAAACTTTTAAAGATGTGAAATAATTACAAAATAGAGTTTTTTTTCTCTAAGTTTTATAAGCTCGGTTTCCACCCCTCCCCTCATTTTTCAATATTAATCTTGAATTTTTGATTTCCTCCCCGTTTCTTCCTTAATTTTGTAGTAATAATTTAGTAATGATTTCATAATATTACCATACTACTATGGGATTTGCCAATTTTATCAGGAGCATACTTCCGAAGGAGAATCAATATTTCGATCTTTTTACCGCCAATGTCGGCAATATCCAATCAGCTTCAACCGATCTGCGGCTTCTTTTGGACGCGACATCCCCTGCCGAGCGGAAAATACTGATCTCGAAGATCGAAGATGCTGAACATCGTGGCGATATTATTACTCATGATATTTTTAATGATGTTTCACAGACGTTCATTACGCCGATCGACCGCGAAGATATTTATGCGCTTGCTTCGATACTCGATGACATTCTCGATCTGATGGAAGATACCGCTCTGCATACAGTGTTGTATGAAGTAACTGTTTTTCCGAATGAGTTTCGCGATCTGACAGATACATTATGCAGTGCAGTCAAAAGTTTAGCACAGGCTGTGCCGATGTTATCGAATATGAAGAACCGCGAAGAGATTCACCGCCTTTGCGAGCATATTAATACCTGTGAAAATGCCGGAGATGATATTTATCATAATGCCATTGCCCGCCTCTTTCGTGAGCAAAAAGATCCGATCGAACTTATTAAGCTCAAAGAAATTTTAAGCGATATCGAGGAAGCAATTGATAAATGCGAACATGTTGCAAATGTGATGGAAGGCATTGTCATTAAATATGCCTGAGCTTTTCATGGCTCTTTCTCCAGTAGTGCGGACTCTTAGTCCGCCGCATTTCTTTCTGCAAAGACTGGCGGACTGAGGGTTCGCCCCACCAATATTAAATCTCTCTTATGACACTTGTTTATATCGTCATCGGCATTGCGCTAATTTTTGATTACATCAATGGTTTTCATGATGCTGCAAATTCCATTGCAACCGTTGTCTCTACAAGAGTCCTCACTCCCGGACAGGCAGTGATCTGGGCTGCTTTCTTTAATTTTGTTGCAGCATTTGGATTTGGAACCGGCGTTGCAAAAACGATCGGTTCGGGAATGGTAGATATAACGGTCGTCACGACCTACGTGATCATGGCAGGTCTTGCCGGCGCGATAATTTGGGATCTGATTACCTGGTGGCTTGGTCTGCCTACAAGTTCATCTCATGCTTTGATCGGCGGATATGCGGGAGCGGCAATTGCAAAGGTCGGAGGCTTCGGAGCGATCATTGCATCCGGTTGGACAAAGACCATTCTTTTTATAGTGCTTTCACCATTGATTGGAATGGTACTCGGTTTTCTTATCATGCTTACTGTTACGTGGTCATCGCGCAAGAGCACACCGTTCGCAGTTGATAAATGGTTTAGACGAGGACAGCTTTTTTCAGCGGCAGCATATTCACTTGGGCATGGTACTAATGATGCGCAAAAGACCATGGGTATTATTGCCGGGGTGCTCTATGCCAACAAACTTATTCCAACTTTTGAAATTCCGTTTTGGGTTATCCTTGCAGCCCATGCAGCTATCGGACTGGGTACGTTGTCAGGCGGTTGGCGTATTGTAAAGACTATGGGAATGCGAATAACGGCATTAAAACCGATCGGCGGGTTCTCAGCAGAGACCGCATCAGCAATCACGCTGCTCGGATCAGCAGCGGCGGGAATACCGGTTTCGACGACGCATACGATCACCGGAGCAATAGTCGGAGTTGGTTCGCTCAGACGATTATCCGCTGTTCGCTGGGGAGTCGCGACACGAATTATATGGGCATGGGTATTGACTATTCCTGCTGCAGCGGGAATCGGAGCTGGAAGCTACTATCTTATCAGAGCTTTGGGGGGACAATAGGGAAATGAATTAAGAATTATGAATATACGAAAAATTCATCATTCATCATTTCTTAATTAGCATTGCTTCCGAATTCTTATCCGAATTTCATAGTTAATAAATACTATGAAATACACTTTTCTTTTATTCCTTCTTTTTTCTTCGAGTCTCATCTTCGCACAGCCCGGCATCCAATGGCAAAAATGTCTTGGCGGGACGAAAAATGATTTTCCCGGCGGCATGATCCAAACCTCTGATGGCGGATATATAATGGCAGGGCAAACGCAATCAAATGACAGCGACGCCACCTCCAATCATGGGAAGAATGATCTCTGGATCGTGAGGATGAATTCCAAAGGTACGATCCAATGGCAGAAAACCTACGGCGGCTCACAGGATGATAACGGCGGTGCAATTATTGAAGCACTTGACGGAGGATATATTATTGCCGCTTCGACAAACTCTGATGATGGCGATCTGCAAGGGATTCGCCAGCCGGATATTTCACAATCCGATGTCTGGATCTTTAAGATCGATACGGCAGGCAAAATACTATGGCAGAAAATTTACGGCGGCTCGAAGAATGATTTTGCGACTTCAATTATTCCCGGAGGCGAAGGGGAATATGCAGTTTCAGCTGCTTCTGAATCGACTGACGGCGATGTGAAAGGTTATCACGGCGGATCGGGATTTGATATTTGGGTATTTCAGATCAGCCAAAACGGATCTCTCGGATGGCAGAAAACCTTCGGCGGTACGCAAGATGACGAAGGCGGAATCATGCAAACTTCAGGCGGCGGATTTGCGATCATCGGTACAACCTATTCGCATGACGGCGATGTAATCGGCAGACATACAATTGATACAACACTTTCCGATGTCTGGCTAGTAAAGCTTTCAGGCATTGGTGATATAGAGTGGCAGAAAACATACGGAGGATCAAAATATGAGGAAGGAAATTCACTCATCGAAACTCTTGATCATGGATATGCGATCGCAGGGTTTACTACCTCTGCCGATGGAGATGCTTCCGGTTTGCACGGTTCGTATTTTTCGGATTGCTGGATTGTGAAAACAGATAATGCAGGAAAGATAGAGTGGCAAAAATGCTTAGGGGGATCGAACGGTGATATTGCGTATTCCATTTTACAAACTTCCGACTCAGGATATATTGTTTCGGCTAATACTTCTTCGAGCGATGGTGATGTAACCGGATATCATGATAATACTGATTGCTGGGTATTCAAACTTAGTAAGTCCGGAAAATTAGTTTGGCAAAAAACTTTTGGCGGCTCAGCTTCGGATGCAAACAGCGGTTCGGGTATTATGCAGACTGCCGACTCGGGTTTTTTGATTGCAACCGTCACCTCTTCATCCGATGGTAATGTTTCCGGCAGGCGTGGAGATAGTACAAGAGATGGCGATATCTGGCTTGTGAAACTCTCTCCTGATATTAATAACGCAGTAGAGACACGATATATCGTGTCTCTACAGGGAAATATCCAGATCTATCCGAATCCAAGTATCGGCATCGGAAAAATTTCATATACTCTCGAAAAATCTTCGCAAGTCAAGATAGAAATTTTCAATCCACTCGGAGAAAGTCTTCGAACTTTTATAAATACCAAAGAAGAATCAGGAAGTCATGAACATGCATTCGATATTTCAGATCTTCCGTCAGGAAGTTATTATTTAAGGATTCAGATTGGCGGAATTTCGGTTGTAAAGACTCTTGAAGTTGTGAAGTGATCTTAAAAAAATATTCCTTTCTTTTGTTTTTTGCTTTTGCTGCGACACGGACTGCCTCCGCGCAGCCGATGATCTCGTATCTTATACCGGATATCGGAACGCCGGGAATGAATACGTATATGGAGATCATTGCGCCGATCAACGATACTTCCAATTTCGGCAAGGATGGTTTTTATTTTGGTAATCGAGGCGATATTATCCAGATCGTCTGTGCGAATCCTTCGGATACGCAGTATGTGCGATTCGGTCCGTGCATCGTAAGCTGGAACGGTAGGATGATCTCCACGCAGGTTTTCGTGCTGCCTTGGGCGCAGCCGAATTCACCTGATTGGCAAGCCGGAATAAAAATTCCGATACAAGTTCTTTTCGATGGTGATCTTTCGAATGCCGATACGTTTTATATCGTCAAGCCGCAAAATTTAAGTCCTTCGATCGTGCTGACATCTCCCGGTACACTCGGCTCGGGGCTTGGCTGGGGTACGCGATCGCGGCGCGGGGCGATGATCGTTGATAGTCTTGTTCTTGCAGCAACCGGAGTTTATAATTTCAGCACTTCAGATTGCGATCCATTCACTGGCGGTAATCAGGGGTATTTGCCGTTTATACTTATCAGTAAAGGGACGATCAGCGTTGCAGGCAGTTCAATATTGGATGCAAGTGCATCAGGAATCGATGCAGGACCCGGCGGCGGCGGAGGAGGAAACGGACTTGTCTGTGATAGTCGAGGCGGAAACGGATTCACCGGAGGAGGAGGAAATTCGCATTGGTATAATGCTTGCTCAGAAGGTCCGCCTGCAGGGGAAGGCACGGGAAAATTTCAAGACGGATTGAACGGAGTTGTTGGCGGTGAAACAAGTACACAGAATGAAGGCGGCGGCGGGGGAACAGGGCATCCTTTCGGAGCCGGAGGAGAAGCACGATATTTTAATTCCGGACTCAGCAAACCACAAGTAAGTTTTGGCGGCGGAAAAGGAGGACCGGTATGCTGCACTCCACAAGTAGGCGGCGGCGGCGGTGGTGGATTTGCAGTAAAGGGTTTTGATGG
>JBBQGG010000091.1:0-9786 GCA_038322815.1 Kapaibacterium sp. (SeqCode) | reverse complement strand
TCCGAAACTTCCGAACGGATTAAATCCCGAAATGACTACGGCGACCAAACCTTACAAAAAACTGCTTTCACCGTTGGGAATGAAGTACGCCTGCTTATGGTAAAGGATGGCGGCACTCCACCGGAACAACTGTCGGCACATCCGTCGCGCTGAGCTGGCGTTCGAGGCGCATCTTCTCCTGCGGCGTTGTGGCTTGCGGGAGTTCTTTGGTCAGCGTCAGTATGTGATCGACGGTGCAAAACTCCGTCATGCTTCTGGAATGGTTGATATTTCTCGAAAGTAGAGGGCAACGGAGAGAAGTTTTTTGCTCACTTCCTTATCCGTTTTCTCAACCGTTAGATCGAGAAAATCCCGGTAATTTGTAATATAGGACTTTGTAAAATTTTTTGTAGGCGAAGCCCCATGCGCTATGACATGACGGTCTATCAAATGATTATCGAGTTTTTCAGCTGCTGCAGGCGAGGATTTTGCAGGACGACCCCAGCTAAGGGTGATATCTTCTATACCAAGAAGCAATGCAAAAATGGTTTTCGCATTCGCTGAATCAGGCGTATTCAACTCTGATATTTTTAATTCTGCAAATTCCCAAAGAATAATCCGCCAGCCATCGCCGGTGAAAAACCAGGGGTAAAGGTCGTGATTCTTATTTATCCGAAGATTCTTACTGGTGGTCGAGGCAATACTTTTTCGTAAATCATCATTAAGAAGTGAAGAATCGTTGAGATAGCGAGCAATGAGTTCAATTGATTCGGCAAGGATATTTTCTACGTATGATTCCCAACATGCTGTAAGCAATACCACCGCTGATTTATGGAGGACTTCGAGGTTAGCAGCGCTTCTTCCTTTCCCTTGGGTGCCACGTAATCTACTATGAAAATCAAGGAGGTCATCAACCTCCTTTTTCTGAATATGATAACGTGTGAGAGAGTTGGATACCATGAACATTTACAAACCGGTTAACGACGAAACGCCATAACGCCATAAATTCCTACCCGGAATCGTTAAGCGGACGATAAACCCTTTAACCAATAAATCACTGTCAAGAGACTTAATCTCTACATATCCATCTTTGCCGAGGCGACCCACTTCAAGAGACAGGGCTTCTTTCGTCAATTTTTTCCCGTGTTCCTCAAGGACTAAACGCAATACTTCCGCGTTCACCCATGGCGAATCGTATTCTTTCATTTGCTCAAGCAAGATGGTCAATATCTCGTCTTTTATCTCATCTTTTAATTTCATATCTATAAAAGGAAATTTTATTTCTTTTCATTCCCCCTCCACAACCCCGATCTCCTCTTCACTCAACCCATATAACGCATACACCAGCCGATCTATCTCCACATCCGTCGCGCTGAGCTGGCGTTCGAGGCGCATCTTCTCCCGCGGCGTTGTGGCTTGCGGGAGTTCTTTGGTCAGCGTCAGTATGCGATCAATGTAATCCTCAGATCATATCTTTCAAATCTTTATAGGTCAGAACATCACGCCTCTTTTTCAATAGTCCGGCAAGACGACCATCTTCGGTCAAGACTAATGTTGCGGTTTCTGACGCGTGGAGAATGCTGATGTCCGTAATACCAAATTCAGCGAAATCAGGATCGCATGCAAGCAAGTCAGGTTTTGTATGATAATAATCGATTGTCGGAATTAATGTCGCTAATATTCTTCTGGCGTCTGTTCGTGAATTGATATCAAGTTTTGTTAAGAGAGAATTAACTTCGCTAAGCAGATAAGGAGTTATTATCATATTTTCATACTTGTACTCAGCAACTACATTGTCAAGTAAATCGGCGTCATTTGCATCAAAAGTCTGGTTGCCGGGAGATAATCGTATCAGATTTGCCCCTGCCTTTGCGGCTAGAAGCAGAACAAGTAGATTCGCGTCAAGAAGAATTTTCTTTGTATGTGAGTATAGGTCACAAAGCATTCCTCAGTGTAGCAGGTCCGATTGTGAGTTCAGGCGATTCAGGATTTTTCATGGCACGAACGTCGCCCGTATTCGCATCTATATCGAACTCCTTGTAATACCGTTGATACGAGAGTGCGTCCAACAACGGGTTCCTCTGTTTGCCACCTTCCTCTTGTTTGCGCTTGGTCAAATAACTGAGGATAACGACCCATTCGGTGCCAAAAAATTGTACAGTCTCCAAACGAATCTCTTCAACTTTTCCCAAATACTCAGGTTTTAGATTTTTTAGGTAGTCGAAAGCCTTTTCGATTGCGTGATCAGATGTAATTTCAGTTGTTGTCATGATAGTTCACCCTTTTAATATACAATAAATTACTGAAGAAAGTGGTTCCCCATTCCCCATTCCCCTTTCATCCTTCATCCTTCATCCCCCTCCACAACCCCGATCTCCTCTTCATTCAATCCATATAACGCATACACCAGCCGATCTATCTCGCTATCAAGATACTCGCATTTCCGCGAAAGCTGTTCGCGCTCGGTGTCGCGGCTGCCTGCCCGCGGCGGCGGGGCGGCACTTAGGCGTTTTTTCGCTTCAAGCATTTGGTAGCATAGGCTATCTTGCGTTTGTAATGATACCCTCTTTATATTTTCGTAATTTATACAGAAGTGCATTGCCATCACCCCATGTGGGTTTCGCATATCTATCCCAATCGATTAGTAACTTCCTTTCGCCTCCGATAAGGATATCTATACTATTCATTATATCAATCAAAGCCTTAATTGCTAAATCAATTTCGTTAAGATTTGTTGATTTCTGAAAGTCTTTTAAATCAAAATGGGCTACGCTTTTATCACGTATTCTCCTTAGTGGCTCAAATAAGGTTTCTCTCTCCTGAATGCTCTTTAAAATCTCCTCCCCTCCCTCGTTATCAAGCCTACTAATGTCATCTGCAATTCTACAAAGTGAAAGATTCTCATGCCCAAACGTCATAGATGGATCAGTGAGCCTGCAAACACCAAGTACAACCGACTCGTATAAAGATTGACTAATTGCCAAAAATGCATAGTTAGCTGAGTAATTCAATAACTCCAAATTTTCTTCACCTGAAGCAAATAGTTGTTTACCTATAGCCCACTTGTCTTGAGTGCCTAAAATAGCGCTTCTGACTATATCAAGTTGCTTTTGTAACTCAGATGGGATTTGAATTTTCATATCTTCCCCTCCACTACCCCTATCTCCTCCTCCGTCAACCCATACAATGCATAAACCTGCCGATCTATCTCGGTATCCGTATTCGCGATCTGCCGCTCAAGCTGCGTCCGGCTCTGCGGCGTTTTGGCTTGTGGCAGTTCTTTGTTCTGCGACAGCATACGGTCAACGAGAGATACGAGTTTATTTTTTAAATCCTTGTTGCCGTTTGCAATCGGTATTTGGGAAATATACATTGGCTTGTATTCGTAGTATCCTCCTGATTTCGTGGAAGCGATAGAGTGGATAAAGTAATCGCATAGCTTTGAATTTAGAATGGCAACTAAATATTTTTCTCCACTTGCTATAACACACGTTTTATCATTTGAATAGATTATTTCTTCCGAATAGGTGTTGGAGCCTGCAGCAACGATTGTAGGAACAATAATTCTTGGTTTTCCGAATGCCTCATAGTAATCGCACGATCTCAACTCCCACCAATAATCACCTTGATCATACCGTGCCATTGCTTTTTCCTTGTATTGCAAAAGATAGTTTGCGATAGCGGGATATTTGTCTTCTAAAGATTTAAATGGATTTCTTCTATCAGGATTTTGCTTATTTGTCCATCCGGAAGGAATTAAAATTAAATATTTATTTGCATTAGGTTCTTGATACCTTTTTACATCTCTTCCCGCTAAGAACGGCTTAATAACCTCAATGCTTTTCTTGTCCGCGTTAAGAAGTATGGTTCTCGCTTCATCGTCAATGACGAATCCTTCATTGAGACCAGTCTTTATCCCATAGTAGATTTTATTATTTACATAATTACTCAAAGACGTGCTTCTTTCCTTAAGTTTTTTAATGAGTTTGTACTCTAAGTCACTCGTTAGTGACCAACCTCCGTCCTGAAGCGCATCCGTTTCAATGTCAAATGATTCAGTTTTGATGACCTCAGACAAGTCTGAAAATTCCAAGTCTTTCATATTCACGGCCTTGAATTTCGTTCTTGTCTTTGCCCGAGCTATTGTGAGAATACAAGGATAGGTCGTTGCTCCTCTGAATACTTGTAAATCTCCAAAATCAATAATCTCTTCAATACATTGTTTTTTCATCCAATTACGGAGAGGGATTCCGTAGTTCGCCCTCATCCATTTATTTGCAACGATGTAAGAGAATATTCCCCCATCTCTTAGTAATTTGATTCCTTGTTCAATAAAGTATGTGTATAGATCGGCAGAATCATGATACGTCTCAAATTTTTTCTTAACATAACTCTTGAATTCTTGACCTAAGGTTTCCTGACGCACATACGGCGGATTCCCAATAACCACATCAAAGCCGCCTTTCTTCATGATGTCGGAAAATTCCGAATTCCAATCGAACGGATTTATTTTCTTCTGTTCATCGTCAGCAAATAGACCGTCATTAAAATCATGACCTATCAGAGAATTTCCGCATTTGATATTATCGGATAGATCAGGCAGAATGCGTTCGACCGATAGCTTCAGATTTGTACCGGCTTCACCTTCAAGACATTTCAGCATCAGGTTCAGCTTCGCCACTTCCACGGCTTGCTCATCAATGTCCACGCCGTAAATATGCTCTAAGAGAATGCGTTTGCGCTCGGGAGTGGTAAGTGCATAGGTTGTTAACGTGTCATTGCGAGGAGGGAGCGTAGCGACTGACGAAGCAATCCTCTGCTGGTTTGTAAGAGAACTTTCCGTACTTACCTCAGGGGATTGCTTCGCTGCGCTCGCAATGACACTTTTAGAGCCGATTGCATAGATCGGCGAATTCTTCTGCTTTAGCAGCACAGCGGCATTTTTGGAATACTTGCCAAGATACCAATGCAGAAGATAATTATATGCGCCGAGAAGAAATGAGCCGGAACCGCAGGCAGGATCAAGTATCTTCAGTGTCGGCTTTTCCTTTTTCTCTTCTTCGAGCATTTTGCCGACGGTATTCTTCACAATATAATCCACGATATACGTCGGCGTATAATAGACTCCGCCCGCTTTGCGAACTTCGGGCTTTTCTTCGATCTTCACCATTCCGCCGCTGGTCATGCGAATGACTTTGCCGAGGAATTGCTCATAGACCTGCCCCAAAATATCGGCAGGGATAACATCGAAAAGATACGGCGACGGATAGTATAAGCCTCCGATAATTTCCTTTAATATTTTATCATCGAGCTTCAGCTGCGGAGTGATGGTATCGAGTTCGGATTCGGAAGTATGCGCCTTATCGCCTTTACGGAAATAAAAGAGTCCGGAGTTATAGCGGTTATCGGCAGCCTGGAAAAGAGCGAAGAGGCGCTGGTAGGCGGAAGTGCCCTCACCCCGACCCTCTCCCGGTACTCCGGGAGAGGGAGCAAGAACCCCTCGCCCGGTACTCCGGGAGAGGGGCAGGGGTGAGGGCTGGGTATTAACGCATTCCATCAGTCTGCCTTCTTCTTCAATGCCGCGGGATTCGCAGATGCGAAGAAAAATAATCCTATCGAGCGTTCTCTGCGTTGCAAATTTCATTTCTTCTTCGGTGATCTTATTATTCTTTGCAAAATTCTTTGCAAGCAATTCGCGCCATTTTTCTATTTCGGCAAGGAAAGCTTTATCAACGGTCTGCGTGCCGCGTTTGCCTTTTGAACCTGCTGCGTATTTATCGAACGAACCTTTGAGGACGCTGTCTTTAGAAAATATTCCTGCGATCTCATCCCACTTATCGAGATAGTCTTTATAAGTATAATAATTTACTCTTCCGATATTTGGTTTATCGCCATGCTTTGGTTTTGACGAGCATTCGTAAATAGCAAACTCCTCAAAATCGGTAACGATGGATAGATCAAGCTTTGCATTCCACGCATAGGTGCGTACTTGCAGTGCCGGAGCGGGATCATCTTTGACAAAGACCGAAGGCTTTTTTGCTTCGACATAGAATTTTTTCTGACCACCGATACGGAAGGCATAATCCGGAGCCTTCATTGAACCTTTGATCTTGAGCTGATCTTCATGGATGACATCCTGATATTGCGGCGCAGCTCCGTGCTCGTTATCAATATCCCATCCTAATGCTTTAAAGAATGGATCAATAAATTCGCGCCGAACCTGCGTTTCGTTGGTTGCTTTTTTATAAGTCTCGAAGTTGCGGTCGAATTTCTCGACGAGGTCACGGATAATTTGTGGTGCCGACATAGGTATTATAAATAGCTATGCAAAGATACGAACCTAAGAGCAAGTCAATTCTAAAGTTTTGAGAAAAAAAAGGCGGACTAAGAGTCCGCCCCACTTAGAGAGATCGGTTAATCGGTTATTACCTTCTCGGAGATCTTCATTTTCTCTTTTAATCTTGCAACGAGTTTTTCGGATTTTACTTTTTCTTTGATCTCTTCGTTGGTCTGATAATATTTAAGGAGATTCTCTTTTGCAATTCCGTATTGCGCCGCATCTTTTTCTGCAAGCGCTGCAAGATCATCTTCGGACGCTTCAAGGTTTTCTGCTTCGACAAGTTTATCGCGAAGGATCAGCCATTTGCCGCGTGTCTCGGCAGTGTTCCAGCCCATTTTACGGTACTCTTCTTCGTTAATTCCGTAATCTTCGGGGTAGCCGCGGCGCTTATTTTCATCTTTCAACTCCTGGATCATCGTATCGAGCAAGGCATGAGTGATGGTGCGCGGTACCATGAACTCATGTTTTTTCAAAAGCGCATTTACCATGTTCGATTCAAGCGCTTCGATGCTGCGGCGTTTGGAATTTTCGTCTAACTCTTCACGTACGAGAAGACGCATCTCAAGTTCATTCGTTGCTTTATCGCGGCTGATCTTCTTGCAGAATTCTTCCGTCATTTCTGGAAGGATAACTTTCTCAGCTTTATTGATCGTTATTTCAAGCGACACATCTTTATTCTCAACTTTTGGATCGTCACTTGTTTTCGGAAGTGTGATCGGAAATTTATCGCCTACTTTTTTACCAAGCAATGCATCGCGAAGTTGTGTGACAACTTGCGGATCGTGCAGATAGACATCAGTCGTCTGCGGCGGAGCTATTTCGCCGGTTTCGTTCGGCTCTTGTTCCTGAAAAGTAATGTTGACTATTGTTTCTGTATCTGAAATATCCTGTGTCTCTTCGCGAGTCGAAAAATTAAATCGCAAATAATGAACGCGCTCTTCAACATCTTTATCGGTCACCGAATAAACAGGATGCTCGATCTCTAAACCGGAATAATCCTGAAGATCGAACTCAGGTTTTACTTCATACGAAATTTTGAAATGCGCTCCTTCGCCGGCATGGCGGTGAAGATCGGTCATAACGGGACGTCCGATAGGTTCAAGCTTTTGTTCTTCGGCGTACTCTTTGAATTTTTCCTGTGCGATCTTTTCCAAGGTATCGCCTTCGATAGCATCGCCGTGTAATTTTTTCACGACAGACATCGGAGCTTTTCCCGGACGGAATCCGGGAAGCGTAATTTTCGGGCGCATAGATCTATACGCATCATCGAATGCTTTTGCAACTTCGGCTTCATCAACAAAGATCTCAAGTTCGCGCAAGATCTGCGAACGGCTATGAATTTTCGCTTCCATTTTTTTGCTTTCGTATAAGTCCTATATAACCTATAGGACTTATACGACCTATAGGAATTTTAAGTGCCGGAGACAGGACTTGAACCTGCACATGTCACCATACCAGATCCTAAGTCTGGCGCGTCTGCCAATTTCGCCACTCCGGCTAAAACCCGAGGGAAGGAAACACTTGCTTTGCCAACATTGTTGCATTCCCAATGTTTGGGAACAATCTTTGTATATTATTACTTACATTACTAGTGAATGTGAGAGGATAGATGTCAAAATGATAAAAAAAGTACTGCCTTTTGTTCTTCTTTTTTGTGGAATATATACAGTTAGCTCCTTCGCTCAATGGAAAACTGATTCTACTACCAATACAGCAGTTTGTGCGGCTTTAAATGGTCAGCAAAACCCTCAGGCATGCTCTGATGGCTCCAATGGAATAATTATTGTCTGGGAAGATTTTCGAGGCGGTACCGATTGGGATCTTTACGCTCAAAAACTAAATGCAGACGGCATTCCTCAATGGAAAGCGAATGGTATTAGTATCTGTACATCTACTGCCAATCAAACTTCACCTGTTATATGCTCCGATGGCGGCGGCGGCGCCTATGTTGCTTGGAAGGATACTCGAACCTTAGCCAATGGAACAGATCTTTATGCACAACATATTGGGTCCGATGGATCGTTAGGTTATGGATCTTCCGGAGCCGGGATTGCAGTTGCCGCAGATGCACTTCTCCCAAATAATCTTGCAATCTGCTCCGATGGATACGGCAATGCATTTGTCGCATGGGAAGATGGTCGAACCGCCATTACTCCTACAAGCACACGTCCCGATATTTGGATGAATAAGCTTACTCCGGGAGGCGCAGGATGGGGCGGTGCTTCTGGGATATCAATTATCTCCCAAACCTTGCGTCAGACGAGCCCTCAACTCAGTCCTGATGGTAGTGGAGGATGCTATCTTGTCTGGGTAAACGGATCTTTACCTGCATCGATCTGGGGAACTCGTGTCTCAGGCGGCGGAACCGTTCTATGGGGAACATCAGGGAATCAAATTTTTCAAGGGGGAGCTGGATCTGCCGATGGTTCAAGAAATCCAAATATTTCTCTTGATGGAAGTCAGCTTTGCGTTTCATGGGAACAGTATAATAGTTTGAATACGAATAAAGGGTGGAATATCCTTGCAAACCGTATAAATAATGATGGTACGCTTGTTTGGGGAACAAGCACTGTGGGATCAGAAATTTCCACTGATTGGTCAGGAGACCAGATCAATTCTCTCGTCTTCAGTGATGACTCTCTCGGTGCGAGTAACGTGGCAGGATTGCTTGTTGTCTATGAAGATTATAGCGGATCGCATGATGTAGTTATGACAAGACTTCTTTCCGATGGAAATGCTCTCAAACCTGCATTCCCTAATCAATTATTTTCCGTTTGCAGACAGACTAACGACCAAACTTTTCCGAAAGCTGTTAAAAGCGGCAGCGGAGAACTGCTTGTCGTATGGAATGACACGCGTTCTAATGCCACCAATTCCACCTATTCTTCTATTTACGCTCAGCGATGTGATAAAACTCCAAAACGATTTATTGGACCTTCACCATCAACATCCACTTGGGGAGTACCTGTGAGTAATCGGGCAAATTCCAATGCTGATGAAGTTGTTCTCGTCCCTCGTACAAATGGTGGTATTGCGGTTTGGCGTGACAATCGCAACGGTAATTATGATATTTATGCTCAACTGATCTTCAGAGATGGATCGTTGCCGATAGAGCTTTCGAATTTTTCACTTTCTGCAAAGAAGGATGGTAAAGTTCTTTTGAATTGGGAAACGGCAAGTGAAAAAGATAATGCAGGATTCGAAGTCGAACGACGTTTGATAAACGATCCTAATGGGTTGAATAAATTTGAAGTGGTTGGAAGTTATCTTTTGAATGCTTCACTTGCAGGAGCAGGATTTTCAAACACTCCGAGAGATTATTCTTTTCTCGATAATCCATCGAAGTCCGGAGTTTATGAATATCGTCTGGCAGATTACTCGCTTGACGGAGAACGGGTGACCCATGAGTCTAAAACGGTGGCAGTGTTTTCCTCTTCGATCGCGAACGGATTTTCAGTAGGTCAGAA
>JBBQGG010000090.1:0-9964 GCA_038322815.1 Kapaibacterium sp. (SeqCode) | reverse complement strand
ATTTTATATTTACTGAAGATCTTCGCATCAAAACTGTAGGCGCCTGTTGCGCCATCGGTCTGAACGTTCATCTTATTTCCGGATTCATCTTCAAGGATAACCTTTGCTGCCAGGGGCTTATTCGTAAAAACATTTGTGACGTGACCTTCGATCTTTACCTTTGCCGGAACGAGTTTTATATCCTGTGAAAAACCTACTGAATCAAACGCAGCCGGCGCTTGCGATTCGATCGAACCTGAAATATAGCCATTAGCCCCTCCGTTAACACGGATCATTTTTGCGATGGGCGCCATTGCCGAATAATTGCGTGGCGAACCGGTGTTCGATAATTTTTCAGAAGTTGATGATACTTCCAGTGTAACATCAGGATCTGTTCGAACCGGTTGTCCGGTTTCAGCATCGAGCACCTGTCCTCGGAATGAAATAAATTTAGGCTTCGGAGCGATGGGGTTCGGCATGATGCGGTACAGATCAAAATTCCCGGTACCACCAGGGCGATCACTGGCAACATAGACTGCATCTTCCGATGGCGGGATCGAAAAGAACATCTCGTCGTATTTTGTATTAACTGCCTCACCTAAGTTCTTCGGCTCCGACCATTCATTCTCGCCTTTGCGATACGTTACATAGATATCAAATCCACCCAGACAGCCCGGCAGTCCGTTTGCTGCAAAATAAAGAGTTTGATTATCAGAAGCGATATGAGGAGAGACCTCATCACCACTTGTATTAAAATTCAGATCTACAGGAGTGCCCCATGTTCCCGAACCGGATCTGGCGCACATATAAATATCCGTTCCGCCATGGCCATGCTTGCGGTCGCTTGTAAAAAAGAGAAGCTGCCCATCCTGGGAAAGTGAAGGCTGTGCATCCCACCATTCGGAATTGATCTCTTTTCCGAGCGAATGCATATTCTTTAACTGTCCGTCTTCAATGGTGCCTTCATAGATATCGCAGGTTTTGAAGATTCCGTCCTCGAGATTACAACCTTGCAGAACACAGGTTTTACCATCGGCAGCGATCGAGAGAGCGCTGACATTACCCTTGCCCGGCATCTCAAGAAAAATTTCCGGATCACCCCATTCCGTCAAAGATTTCCTCTTCGAACGGTAGAGTACCTGCTTGCCATGATTGCGATAACTGGTATAATATAGTGTGCCTTCATCGCCTGAAATAATAGGCGTTGCATCATCAGCAATGGAATTGAGATTCTTCAGGTTCTCTGCATGAGTCTCCGAAAAACCGCGTGCTATAGCACGCTTGGATTCAGGATCGCTTTGTGCGTAGATCCGCTGTAGCGGACATGCATAAACAAAGCAAAAGACTAAGAATGTCAGTGAGATAGAACGTATCCGTCGTGTCGTCATTTATAAATACCGACTGTAAGAATGTCCGAAAAATACACAACAATAGAAGCGAATGAGAAAGTATTCCCTGCAAATTTACAGAAAATATTTCAATGTGCTCCGATAATCCACAATTAAACACTCTCCGTGAAAAAGCGTTCGAAGTAAATGCACTGAAATATACCAATAACTTCCTTTATTTCACTGTCCACTTTCCCCTGCTGGTTGGGCGTGACTCCCGGTTGAATAAAAAAGAATAACAACCAAAGCAAGAAAACTCAACTGTCGGAATAGACTAAAATTATTCATACGGTAACTACAGTAAGCAGATCTAAAAAGTATTTATTTTAAATTATAACTCACGAGTTTCTTTTCCGTACCGTTAGTCGGAGGCAATATTCCCAGCGGAAAATGAAATGGCTGTGTGGTTTTTTCGGAGTAATAACCGATCGAAGGTGCAAATGATACCGTCGTCAGTGCATCGGAATTGATCGGTATAAATAATGCAACCGTACCGCCAAAATTCGTGCGATGCTTCAGATTAAAAACTGAAAGTGAAGCATTATCGATCGATATCATACTCCAGTTTATATACACAAGACTATCCCTGACAATGCTGTGAATCGGCACCGTGCCTAATGAAGGCACCGGGAATTGGATCGTCGTATCGGCAACCTTGGTACCTGAAGAAACATGTGATTGCATCGGATAGGTTACCCAATCCGGATAACTGATTCCAATAAAGGAAAGGAAACTCAGTCCGATGTATTCGGAAATGTCGCCGTTGCTCTCAAAATTTATATACGAACTTGTCACCAAACCCGTTTTTAGATTTCTTATCGAAAATCGTGTTACGTTCGTTCTTCCATTATACGTCAACCCTGTTGCTGCAACAGAATCAACGGTCATAAACGAAGCGTCCGGCAATAAATGTCCGTTCGTATCGATCGGCGTATTATTATAGACATATACGCTGCCCGCTTTACCCGGCACGGTCTTGCCCGGCGCCATAGAATTTGGACCGGGATTATAGGAGCATCCGGCAAAAGCAAAAAAGCTGATAATGCCTGCGATTCGGAAAGCAAAAAAAATATTCATTAAGCATCTAACGTTTAGAAAAGCAAAATTTCATTATTTAAGTTTGTAACTTACCAGTGTCATTTCCGAACCTCCGTTTGAAGGAATCAAAGGGGTGGGGCTTATAGAAGGGTCAGTAATATCTGAGATTATATATCCAAGCGAAGGCGCGAATGATAAATGCCGTGTAAGTACAAAAGTTACAGGAGCAAAAAAGATGGTCGCATTTACCGTGATCACTTCCTTAAAATTATATACCGGAATGCTTCCGACCGGATAGGTACTGCTATTTACATAAAACACTGAATCATACGCTTTGATCGGAATGGGTACAGGAATTCCCGGAATGGTAAGTGTCGTATCCCCTATCTTTGCTCCTATTGTCAGATGAGTTTGCATTGGATAGGTCCGCCAATCCGGAAGCGTGACACCACCGAATCCGCCACCACTGCCTGAATAGAGGGAAATATCACCATTTGATTCAAAATTATAATATGTATGTGAGAACACAAATCCCGTTGCTGTATCCACACTTGCAATATCGGATACATTAGTTTTGCCTAAAGTATCCCTTCCGCTAAAGACTACTGAGTCTCTTGAATAATATGTCGTCGAATCAATTTTTTTTCCCGTCGTATCTGTTCTAACATTCTTGAATGTATATGTGCTGCCTGATTTCGCCGGCACGGTCTTGCCCGGTCCCGTGGAATTCGGTCCGGGATTATAAGAACATCCGGTAATAAATAAAATGCAAAGAATTGATGCGAACTTGAATGTATACGGCATAAGAATATAGATGATAATGATTAAGAGATAAGGGAACGCAGACGTTCGGAAAATGGTGCACAGGAATCTGGAGGTCGTGGCTCAATTTAAAAAACTTTAATTTTGTCATTCTGAGCATTCTGGCGCACCCATAGAAGCGACAGCGAAGAATCTGAGATTTAGGATGTCTGAAAGCTCAGATTCTTACAACGACCTCAGCTTTTTTCTTCTCTTCGATCGATAACCAGGTCACTAAGCATATAATGGTGATGAGAAAAATAATATTGATCACCGTTGTACTTATTCCTAAACCACCGGCATCAGCATCCTGAGTGAAGAGATCTCCCAAAGAAGCACCAAGCGGACGAGTAATGATATATGCCAGCCAGAATGCTAAAACATCGTTCAGCTTGGCAAAACGATACGCCAGATATATTATTGCAATGATGCCGATGAACATGACGGCGGATAATGCATAACCAAGACCAAGACTTTCAGAGATCAGATCGCCGGCAGACGTACCCAGAGAAAATGTGAAGAGGATCGCTGCCCAATAGAACAATTCTCTTTTTGTCGTAACAATAGTATGAACCGATAATGTCTTTTCACTGATATACCATAAGACAAAAGTAATGATAAGACCGATTCCGAAAATAAGCGATGTCAATTCCAAACTTATTCCAAGATTATCTACTAAATTATCGGAGATAAACGTACCCACTATACTTATCAAAACCACTACCAACCAGTAGAGCGGCGGTATATACCGATTAGCCCTGAGTTGAAATATAAGCGCGATCACTAACAAGGCACCCATCACCAAAGATGTTCCGTTCAGGCCAAGATTCATTGTTGTTGAAAGAAAATCTGCTCCGGTCTCGCCGACAGTTGTTGCCATGATCTTAATGATCCAGAACGCAAGGATCACTTCCGGGACTTTATTCAACATGGCTGGCATTTTTCTATCCATTGGTAGTGGTAATTATTTTGTGAGAAAAACGGGGAGATTTAAAGTAAATAGGGGGAGGAATCGACCACTCGTGTGGAAGTTAATGTAACAACACCGTTTAAGGGAATTCGTTTTCATAAAAAAAGGACCATATGCTTTCATACGGTCCTTTAATAATGATAAGAGTTAACAACTCCACAAAGATCACTTATCCGTCGCTGCGAGAACCGGACTGACCCGATTTTCCGGACTGTGAACTCTGTGATGATCTGCTGCCTGCCTGAACATCACTTTGAGAACTATCCTGCCGAGATTTTCCTGACTGCGATCCGCCTGATGAACTATCGCTACTCTGCGAACTTCTCTCAGAAGAACCTGAGCCGGATTTACCGGATTGTGAGCCTTGAGGATCTTGAGACGAGCGTGAATCGCCCTGACCCATTCCCGAAGAACCGGATTTACCGGATTGGCTTTCCAGTGATGAACTGCTTGAACCTGATTTGTTTTGTGATCCGCTTGTGCGGCTGCTATCGTTGATTTCCTGATTGTTTGCCATTTTCGTATGTTAGATTTAGTTAATAATACTCTGCCAGGCAGAGAAGTAAAGAAATAACTTATTGGGGAGATTTTATGGGGAGATTGGTATACTGATACCCATTTAAAAATACGAAATGCGCTACTATTTGGTTTTAAAATAAATAGATTTTACCGGAATACGATATATATGGCGGACAAATCCGCAAGTTTTCATTTTCCGTTATATATATTGTGCTAACTCCTTAAAAATCATGATATTTTTGCAAATCTTTACGTTAACAATACCATTATAATGAATTTCGTGAGTTTCGCCGTAAAATCTCGTTAAAAAAAATAATTTCATAATGAAAGATGCAGCAGAGGAAGCCCCTATACGCATAGTACTTGCGGATGATGATGAAGATGATCGCGATGTATTCAGTGAAGCAATACAATCGGCGAATATCCGTCATGTCTTACACCGTGTTGAAGACGGAAGTAAATTGCTGAATTATCTTTCAAACTGCAATTCTGACTGCCCTCATCTCATCTTTCTTGATCTGAACATGCCGAAAAAGAGCGGAATAGAGTGTCTTGCAGAGATCCGGGCAGATCAGAAATTCAAAGATACGATCGTTGTGATCTATTCAACTTCTTCAGCAAAAAAAGATATTGATGATTCACTCATCGCAGGAGCCAATATCTATATAACTAAGCCCAATAATATGGAAAAATTACGGAATCTCATTACCGATATAATGTCCATCGACTGGCAGCATCATACTGCTGCCTTGAATCGTGATAATTTTGTGATGTCTCGGTAGAAAAATTTAATTGCCGTTCATTTTAAGATATATAGATCGTAAGAAAATTTCGAGGTTTTTTTGAACGAAGATGTGGAATTACATCGTGTTGCAGATCACAATCAGAGAAAAGAAGAAGATAGAGGAAAAGAATCATGATATTGATTCTTCATCGTTTTAAAGCGATCCCGATTATTGAGATAAGGAAACGCACCAACCTTCAATAAGCAGGTTAGATACATCTACGTCAAATACTACTGCCAGTTTAACAAGGTTATCCAGGGTGATATTCTCCAGACTGCGCTCGACACGCCCAATATAATCATTATTCAAGCCGGACTTCATTCCGAGTTGGGACTGAGTGATTCTTGCTTTATTTCGCAAACAACGTATGTTGTCACCTACAACCTGCCTGATTTTCAATTTGTTATGTTTTAATAAGATGAATCTTCGCTTCTGTCAACGAAAAAGTATTTTTAGCACTAATTTACAAGATGCACTGCCTTAATGTCTTGGCGATCAAATAACATATCCGTTATAGTGTTGTAAGAAGTTGTACAACACATGTTCTCAACAAATTAACATGACTTATCCAAACGTATACGTCTTAAAATACATAAACCCTCATTTCAGAGGGCTGTAAAAAGAATCAATAAACATTTTCCGGCATTTGTATCGGAGGCACACTATATGGAATTCATTTTATTAAGCTCCTAATCTTCCAAATTTATGAGGTTGGAAGGTAAATGGTGAATGTTGATCCTATATTAGGTTTTCCTTCTGCTATAATAAAACCATTGTGATTGATTACAATTTTTTTCACGATGGCTAAACCAATGCCTGTTCCTGAATATTCATTTTTGCCATGAAGCCGTTGAAAGAGTTCAAAGATTTTCGTTTCGTATTGCTTTTCAAAACCAATTCCATTGTCTGCAAATGTTATTGCGTGATATTTTTTTTGCTTGTTTGCAGACGGATGTTGAATTTGTTTTCCTTCAATAACTGAAGAAGTAATTTTGATATGCGGATTAATTTCAGGACGGCTGTATTTAATGGCATTATCAATAAGGTTTGTAAAGAGTTGAGCGATTTGAATATGAATTCCATTTAATGTTGGAAGGTTTTCATGTTCTATGATTGCTTGTTTTTCAAGGATTCTTTCGTGAAGATCATTCTTAGATTCTTCAACAATAGCATTCAAATCGCAGGGCACAAAAATTAGTTCTGTGGTATTTGTACGGGAAAAGTCGAGCAGCGAAACAATGAGGTTTTGCATGCGCTCGCCTGCTGAAATAATGCGGTTGAAATAATCCTGTGTTTTATCTGAAAATTTTTCTGTTTCTAAAATACGCTTGCCGAAGGTTTGAATTTTCCGCAACGGTTCCTGTAAATCATGGCTGGCAATATAACTGAAGGAGGCAAGTTCAGCATTGCTGTTTTCAATCTCAATGTTTTGTAATTCAAGCTTTTGATTTATTTTTTGTAATTGCTTTGTTTTAACAATTAATTCTTCTTTGTTCTGGAATTCTTTTGTTACATCCTGCAAGGTTCCTACTAATAATTTTTCATCCCCGGATTCTATAACTCTTCCTGTTCCTTTTATATGTATGAGTGTTCCGGTTTTGGTATTCATGCGGTAGTGCCATTCGTCGCCAGTTTTATTTGCTAAAACTTTTTCGGCAGCTTTTTGCACAAAGTCCCTGTCTTCGGGATGTACATGTTTATTAAATTCTTCCAATGAAGGTTCAAATTCATTTGGCTCATATCCTATCAACCGGAATAAATTATCAGAGTAAGAAAGTTTGCCTGTTGTTAAGTTAAATGAATAGCTGCCCTGCATAGAACTTTCTTCCGCCTGCTTGAAGGTTTCATTTTGTATGTGAAGTTGGTAGGTGCGTTCTTTTACTTTTTGTTCTAATGCTTCTGCAAATTTTTTCTGCTCCTCTATTTCTGTGCTGCTTCCTACCCATCCTATTATGTTTCCCTGTTCGTCTTTTTGTGCGATGCCATGACTTACATGCCATCGGTACGTTCCATCATGACGGCGGATACGTTTTTCCATTTTAAAATCTTCGCCTGTTTTAAGGGAATGCTGCCACAAACGTAGATCTTCTTTAAGGTCGGCAGGTGAAATAATTTTCTGCATGCCATCGCTTATTAATTCTTCAAAAGATAATCATGTGTAATCGAGATAATATTGGTTGAAGAAATTTTTCTTTCCATCCGGTGTGGCTGTCCATATCATGATAGGAATAGTTTCGGACAGCGTTCTGAACTTGGCTTCGCTTTCTTTTATTGTATCTTCAGCTTCTATTTGTGTACTTATATCAGTATTAGTTCCGAACCATCTGTAAATTTTGTTCTCGCTATCAAGAACCGGCAATACGCGGGTAAGGAATTGACGGAACTTGCCATCTGCACCTTTGAGCGGAAACACCATTTCAAAAGGCTCTCCGGTTTTTATAGATGCCTGCCATTTATTAAGCACTTTGGGAAGTTCTTCAGGGTCGTGAACCGACTGCCAACCCCATCCTTGCATTTCTGCGAGTGTGGTGCCGGTATATTCAAACCATTTTTTGTTATACCAAAATATATTGCCATCTGCGTAAGCCATCCATGCAAGATTAGGAATACTGTCAGCCAACATGCTGAAACGCATTTCGCTTTCTTTTATAACCTGGAGCGCTGTAACCTGTTCGGTGATATCAATTATTGTATTTATTGCTCCCCTAATTTTCCCTTCGCCATCATAAAGCGGTTGTGGGTGTGGAATTATATTGCGCCTGGATCCATCAGGCCGCTCCACTATCAGTTCGGGATTCAATATCGGACCTCCTTTTAAGGCTACTGCCATAGGAGCATTCTCAAGTGGCAATGGTGAACCATCTGCATTAAAAATTTTCCAGGAACCGCACCATAAATCTTTTCCTGCCTCGGGTGTTTTTCCCCAAAGTTTCACTGCTGATTCATTAAAAAGTTGTACATATCCATCAGCATTGCAGGTATATACTGCTGCCGGTAAACCACGAATAAGCTCTTTATATTTCTCCTCGCTTTCTTCAATTTTTTTGCGAGCCATTACCTGATCTGTTACTTCAATGCCCACACCCATAATCCCATCAATTTCTGCGTTGGCGTTATATCGTGGCTCATAGCTGAAATTAATATAAGCAGTTTCTAATTTTCCATCTCTTGTTATTTGTACAGGAAGTTCAGAGGCTCTAAAAGCTTTTCCGGTATTATAAACTTCATCAAGCAATTCTTTTATGCCCTGCGTTTTTAATTCAGGCATAGCATCTAAAATGGGCTTGTTCAGAACTTCTTCACTCTGCCTGCCCCACAATTCAAGTGCACAAGAGTTAGCAATTTCTGTTACATAGTTATTCCCTTTAAAAATGCCTATTGAAACAGGTGCCTCCAGAATCATAGAGCGAAGCCTGCGTTCGCTTTCCTTTAATTCTCTTTTGGTTAGTACCGTATCAGTTGTTTCAGTGCAGGTTACAACTACACCGTTTACGTTGCCATCATCATCATAAGCGGCACTGTAGCAAAAGGTCCAGTAAATGTCCTCCATCCTTCCGTTTCTATAAAAGGACACTAACTGGTCATTGAATGAAACGGGTTTGGCGGTAGTCATTACCTCATCGATCAGGGGACCAATAAAATCCCATATTTCAGGCCAGACCTCTTTTCCTTTTTTACCAATAGCCGGGTGTTTCCCGTCTATACCTAAGCTTGGTCTGAATGCATCATTATAAAAACAAATATGTTCGTCACCCCAAAAGAAAAACATTGGGAAAGCAGAGTGTAATATTATACCAAGTGAGGTTCGTAAACTTGCAGGCCAGTTTTTTATATTTCCTAAGGGAGTGTTATCCCAGTCCATTGACCTAATGAGTTCACTCATTTCGCCTCCACCGATAAGAAATCGGTTATCACTCTCAGCAGTTGCTTTCATGCATTACATATTAAGGTTGTATCACAAATTTATCTTTTGATGGCTGCAAGCTTTTGCTTTGTCCGCTTAAGGCAATAGCTGTATTAATTACAGATTTTATTTCCTTAAAGTAGGCTGGTTTGCAAATGTAATGTTGCGCACCATTATTGTAAAGCATATCCATTACCTCTGGATTAGCGGATGTAGAATAAATTATTACAGGCAGTTGTTTCAATTTTTCATTCTGCTTTATTTCAGATAAACATTCAAAACCTGTTTTGCGTGGCATGTTGAGATCAAGAAAAAGAACATGTGGAAGGTTGATCGAATTGCTTTCAAGAAAGCTCATGAGTTCTCCTCCATTGTTCACGGTGTTGAATGAAGCAGGTAAAGGAAGTTCATTCAATGCATCTCTAAAGAACATGCGATCGTCTGGACTTGCCCCGATTTAGTAGACACTGTCCAGTGTGATTTTGTTTATGGTTGATTGTATTTTTTTCCTTTGCATTTCTTCCCATTCGTTCGGGGTTTTATATCCGAGCGCTGAGTGTAATCGTTCGTTATTGTAATA
>JBBQGG010000089.1:0-9990 GCA_038322815.1 Kapaibacterium sp. (SeqCode) | reverse complement strand
TCGCAGGCATATAACCCTTGATCGCTTCATGGTCGAGTGTGATTTTCTTTTCCTCGCGATAGATTTTTTTGACTGTTCCGCGAACCTTATAGGCTTTGGCTTCTGTCTCTGAATGACGTACATGAGTGGAGACTTGCATCGCTGCAATTCCATTTTGATTTTCAAGGCTGAAAACTGTTGCCCAGATTATACAAGTTAAAAGTATATTTTTCATATAGTATATGAGTTATTGTTGCTGTTTTAAATTCAAAAATAAAAAAACTTTTCATGAAGGATACATGAGAAGAATGCGAAGAAGGATTATGAGGTTAGATCAGGAAGGTTGATAACAGGACGCACCTCTCCCTTGAATTCACACAAGAGGGGATAACATGATATGTTAAAAAAGAGACCTGAGGTGAAAATTGATATTGGTAATTATCCAACGCAGTCGCCCCAACCGAAACAATCAACTGATATGATGAAAAATATTTAAATTTCAGGGGGATTTCAAAATCTGGCCTAACAATATTTTTTTCAATTATTGTTGTACAACAGCCCTTTCGCTGTTCATCAGAATTCTCCCCATGTTTCGATTTATGATGGGAGTGATGATGGAATTCGTCATGCGAATTATGATGTGATGTGCCGGTTTTGGGGGTCTCGTTCGGACAAGAAATTTTAATAGCGGCATTGCCTGCCGAGTACAAGATCAGGCAGAGTATAAGAGAGAGAGAAACAATATGTCGTAGGTGTTTTGACATTCTATTGGGATTGTAAACGTCTCTGTTGGAATTTAGTTTCATCTTTGCATTACCGTTCATCTGGTTGAGAATCAATCGCTATCATATTGGGCAACCCAATAGAGTGAACTCTGCTTTTTAGCAAACCAAATCAAAAAATATGTGTGAATTATGTAACATATTACTATCAGGATGTAATGATTCGGGTGACCATATTTCGTAATTTAACAAACTTAAATTAAAAACTAAAAATTAGTGAAAAAAATAACGTCTATAGGAATCACAATGCAGATCAGTCTGTGGATGTCTTTATTAATATTCAGCACAATTCCGGTGTACGGGCAAGAAATGAAGATGGATATGCCTGCCGATGGAAAAGGAATGGCAAATATGGAGGAAGTTGCTCATCCTTTCTTCACTCACATGGGAATGCCGGAAGCAGTGGGTGTGTATAGCATTCGTCTCGGAGGATTGATCACAAGTGTCGATGGGAAGCGTGATGGAGATTTCGCCTTCCATTTTGAAACAGGGCTGTCAAAGTTCATTGGTTTCCACATTCGAAATGACGGAATTCGCGACAGACAGCATTCGGAAATGATGTTCCAGTTTGCAGCAATCCGAAGTGAGAATGGAATGAGTGGATTCTCACCAATTATAGAATTTGAGTTTCCAACTCATCCGGGCGGCGACCAGCATATTAATACCTTGGTTGGATTTTCAACTGCTCTTACGGGAGCCGAAGCTGCATTCAATCAAATCATTCATTATGATCCCCGCTCGGATGGAGTGGAGGGAAGCGCATCGCTTGTTTTAAAATTAGGTGCATTCTTATTTCCTGTCGTAGAAATTTCTGGTGAGGCAGCACCGGGTGAAATGCCATTGATCAATCTGCTTGGTGGACTAAAATTCCGAATTAATGATAATCTCCTGATCGGCGTTGCGCTACAAGCACCCGTTACAACCAGAGGCGATTTCTCGTGGCAGTTAGTATTCCAACCGGATATGGAGTGGGGAATGACGAAGTAAAAAAAAGATAAATGTTTGCCTCCCATGAATTAGTACTCCGGGTTCAGTGTAAAATTGCTTTACTGAAGATCTCCGAATTTTAATCATGTTCTAACATAGGTATTAGTAATAACATATAAATACAAGTTGGAAGGAAAAGTTACATCAACGAAGGTTTACAGGAGATTAGTGGAGATACGATTTTTATTACCTCTACATCCAGATTTCGTATTTTGTAGGATTGGCTTTTTATATATTTCGTATGTTGCCTGTCACGGGAAGCATGCAGGAGAATGAATGCTGCTCCTACGTTTTGATAAGGCATAAATTCTTTAAGTTTTTAACAGTCAATAGGTTGTGTAATAATTTTTCAGAGGAGATGACTATGAAACATTTTCTATAAATTGGAATTTGCATTTTTTTTTATTCTGTTGCAGAGAATTTTGAAGAATCACAAAATAAATTACAAGATTTTATCAATAAGAATTCTGGAGAATGTTATAACCGAGCGTTCGATGCGCAATTGGGTACAATACATTTAGCATTGCTTTGGAAATCTGGAAATTCACCCGAAGTAGTATACGAGGAGTTGTGTAGAACGCGAATATGGTTAACACGCTATTTTTTCCTGAGCAATTCTCCCCACCAACACTTCCTTAATGCATTAGAAATGATTCTAGATAAGCAATCAATTATCCATCCGATCTCGAATTGTCTAAAGGTCTAAGAGCATTAGGAACTGGATACGGGATGTTCTATAAGAACCTACTGCAAGTGATGCTAACAGTGTAGCTACAGAAATGCTCATTCTCGAACCGAGAATCTCTACGGGTGCACTAAGTTATTCTTCCGGTTTCTGCAGTTTCAGATCCAACCTGCAAAATCTCAGATTACAGAGTTTTAACAAATGATCATTGAACGCATCGAAATTGCACCTGCTAGATTCTTTTCATTAAAGAAAGAGATATTTTCGCTTTTCTCCTGTAATGCGATTGCATAGAGCATCGGGAGAAAATGCTCGTTCGTTGGAATGGCAAGCCGAGAGATGGAACCGTAATCCTGATAATTGATAATAGATTTGTGATCTTTTATTTCCAAAGCTTCTTTGATCTTCTGATCGAATTCAATTGCCCAATCAAATCCATCGGCTTTGTCAAAGGTCGCCATTCGTAGATTATGCACGATATTTCCGCTGCCGATGATCAGCACGCCTTTCCTTCGAAGTTCATGTAATTCTTTGGCAAGTTCGTAATGAAATTCCGGTGGCTGAGTATAATCGAGGCTTAACTGATACGTCGGAATATCGGCTTTCGGAAACATCTTACAGAGTACCGACCATGTACCGTGATCCAAACCCCAGTTATTATCAAGTTCGACAATGGTTTTCTTGATGATTTCTTTTGTTTGTTTTGCAAATTCAGGTGAGCCGGGAGCAGGGTATTCTTTCTTGAAAAGTTCTTCTGGGAAGCCACCAAAATCATGAATTGTTTGAGGTTTATTCATAGCGGTAACAAATGTCCCCTTTGTCTGCCAATGTGCTGAGATACAAAGTATAGCTTTGAGATTATGAAGATTTTTACCGATCACTTCCCATTCGCGGGTAAATTCATTATCCTCAATTGCATTCATTGGCGACCCATGCCCGACAAAAAGAACCGGCAGAACATCTGAACTTCTCTCAGATGCAAAAACATCTTTCAGATCGTTAATCGAACTCATAGCAATTGCCCCTAATGCAGTATTTTGTAGAAATGATCTGCGATTCATTTATTTATCAAAACCTTTTCTAAAACATAGGGCGACCAAACGGTCGCCCTACAAATCTTAAATCCAATACTCTCAACCTGCTTACGCCGGCATCGGAGCGATTCCACCGAGATCTTCGAGCGGTGGAAGTTTGATGTTATCGGCGATCGTAAATTTCTCCTTTGCTTTTTCAGCAACTGATTTCTTTTCGAATGGAGGCAAAGTGCCACCGGCGATGATAATATCTATTTCAGCCGCAGTCAATGTTTCTCTTACTAAAAGCTCAAGAGACATCCGGTGCAGAGTATGAATATTATCCTTCAAGAGTTTATCGGCGCGTTCCATTCCGATCTCAACAATGTGGCGAATCTCTTCGTCAATAATTCTACCTGTTGAATCGGAGAAAGTCCGAGTCTGTGACATATCTCTACCTAAAAATACTTCGTGTTCGCCCTGTCCGTATTTCAGCGGACCGAGTTTATCCGACATACCCCAATCGCATACCATCTTGCGTGCAATATCTGTTGCTCGTTCAATGTCGTTTCCTGCGCCTGTTGTGATGCGGTTGAAGATCAGTTTTTCAGCAGCGCGTCCGCCAAGAGCATACGCGATTACTGCCTCAAGATACTCTCTTGAATAGGTATGCTTCTCATCAATCGGTAAATAACTTGTCACCCCAAGTGCACGTCCGCGAGGGATGATCGTTACTTTATGAACAGGATCGGCATCGGGAATCATGCGTGCCACTATTACGTGACCGCATTCATGATACGACGTTGTCTTCTTTTCTTCGTCGCTGATGATAAAAGATGTGCGCTCGACGCCCATCATCACTTTATCTTTTGCATTTTCAAAATCATGCATAGTGATGCGGTCAACATTTCTGCGTGCAGCAAGAAGCGCCGCTTCATTGACTAAGTTTGCTAGGTCGGCGCCGGATAATCCCGGAGTGCCTCTGGCAAGCACTGCCAGATCAACATCGCTTGCAAGCGGAGTGAGTCGGGTATGTACTTTCAAAATTCCCTCTCTGCCGCGAACATCAGGGCGATCAACAACAACTTGTCTATCGAAACGACCCGGACGAAGCAATGCCGGATCAAGAACATCAGGACGGTTCGTTGCCGCCATAATGATGACACCGTTATTCTGATCAAAGCCATCCATCTCAACAAGAAGTTGGTTTAGAGTCTGCTCGCGTTCATCGTGACCGCCGCCAAGTCCAGCGCCGCGATGACGACCAACTGCATCTATTTCATCAATAAATACGATACACGGAGCATTCTTTTTTGCCTGATCGAAAAGATCGCGAACACGCGAGGCACCGACTCCGACAAACATCTCAACGAAATCTGCACCCGAAATAGAAAGAAAAGGAACGCCTGCTTCTCCGGCAACAGCGCGCGCAAGAAGTGTTTTGCCTGTTCCAGGAGGCCCGAGCAAGAGTACACCACGCGGAATCTTGCCGCCTAAACGCTGGAACTTCGTCGGCTCTTTTAGGAATTCGATGATCTCTTGTAATTCAACTTTTGCTTCATCTGCACCTGATACATCGGCAAATGTAACTTTAGGTCCTTTTTCATCGGCAAGTTTTGCGCGAGACTTACCAAATGAGAAAATTCCTTTCGGTCCGTTCATTCCCTGATTCTGCATTCTGCGCATCAGGAATATCCAAAAAACTCCGAGGACTATCCACGGAAGGAAACTCACTAATCCATCCATCCATGAGCTTGTAGAATCTTCTTTCGTAAGCTTAACGCCCTTCTCGTTCCAAATCTTATATTGATCATTGATCGTTTCGGGTATAAGATTAACTACGATATGATCGCCATTCTGAACCTTTCCGGCAACAATCGTTTCAAGAGTTTCTTTACTATTGAGGGTGCCATGAAAACGGTATTGGTTCAACCCATATTGTTCGATCTTTCCTGCGGCAAATTTTCCGTCAGCTAAAAGATGCTGATAATAGGTATTGGTTACTTCGATCTCAGCAGGTTCGCCGTTACCTTTGAATAAAAAGAAAAGACCTGCTACGCCGACAAACATCACTGCCCATAGGAGTAATGTCCGGAAAATATGATTTAAATTTGTTTCATTTCCGTTGCGATTCGGCGGAAGCTTTGGATTGAAATTATTGCGCTTTGGCGCAGGACGTTTTTCGTTCGGCTGGGACGCATTCTTCCCATTCCGACTGACCGGACGCTCATCCTTTTTCGTGGTTCGCTCATTAACCGGAGCTTTCGCTTCGTTTGCGGGGGACTCTGTTTCCGGTTTCATGCCCGAAGGTTCGGGTATATTTGTCATTTCTGCCATTTTCAATTGTCTGAGAGATTGCTTGGATATCTGCAGCCCTCAATTCTTTTATATTAAAATTTTACTATCATTATTGACTTATCCGTAAAGGCAAACACCCTTTACAGAATGTGAGTTCGGAACGAGAATACCGTAATTTAGATCATCGTTCTAAATAAATCAAAGAATGACGAAACTTCTAAACATTTGAATATATTCTTCCCTATTGAATACTACGTTTTAATTCAAGCGCTGTTTCGGAATTAGCATCTAACCTGCCGAATTCGGCACTTCTGATGCCGGGAATCCAAAGAATAAATTCAGGTTCATCCTGGAAGACGATTAAAGGGATGAAATATTTTAGCCGTTCACTTTTAATACCTGCTTCACTTAAAATATCACTTACTAAACGCGATTTCCCTTTCATGCCGAAAGGCTTCATTTTATCACCATGTTTCCAATAACGGATCATGAGCTCCCGATCTTTTAAATCATCGTATTTGAAATATGCAGTATTTGGATCATTCAATTGTTTCCATTTCTTCGTTTTTTTCAAAGAAAGAAAACCGATCGGAGTTATAATTCTCTTGTTAATCAATAATTGATTCTCGTCTTTAGGGCAAGATTCTGTTAATTCAATTATAAGGTATTGTCCTTCATGGGAAATAATAATTTCTTTAGTTAGGTAAAAAGGTTTTTTGGAGGGATAAGATACGTAGGACTCCATGAGAAGTGAGTGTACCTGATCAATGGAAATTAATTTCTGAAAGAGTAATGATGCCTCTTGTAGAATTAATTCGCGTCTGAGAAATGCAGGTGCAGCCAACAACTCTTCCCTCTTTAACGAAATAGTTTTTCTTTGGATAAAAAATAATGGCAGTTCGGCAACTGTCCTTTTTCGCAATTCCTGAACTTCACTTTCAATATATTCGGTAACAGGGACAACATTACGCGCCATCTTCGTAAATCCAGTGTAGATATCCCGTCCGCTAAATGCTTTTTCTAATGCCGGAAGAACAAGATGTCGGACACGGTTGCGTTGATAATCGAGCGAATTATTTGATTTATCTTCGCGAAATGGAATTTTATTTTCTTTAGCAAAAGACTGTAAATCCTTTTTAGTAATTCCCAGTACCGGGCGAATAAGACGCGATGAAAGGAATAATTTCCGGGATTCAGGTATGCCTTGCATACCGTTGATACCGGATCCCCGAACAATATTCATAAGAACTGTTTCTGCCTGATCGTTTGCAGTATGAGCGGTTGCAACAAAATCAAATTTTCTCGACGAGGAAAGGCTCTCTATTTTTTTATAACGTAAGATACGTGCCGCTTCTTCAATCCCAATTTTCTTTTCAACGGAATATGCTTTAGTATCTACAATAAATATTTGGATCGGGATTCGTGATTTTTTTGCATATTTACTCACGAGAATTTCATCTTTATCCGATTCTTTTCCGCGAAGAGAATGATTGATGTGAATAATCCCAAGTTTTTTTAGATGTCCCTTCTTAAGGAGTTCATTGAGAATGAAGACAAGAGACATCGAATCCACTCCTCCGCTTACTCCTATAAGAATACTCGAAGTATTTTTTACTCCAAGCCGTGAAAGTGCGTGAGCGACTTCGGTAAGAATTGTTGAGGTATTAGAATTGCCCATACGTACTTTCTTGCCGCGTCAGTTTAACATCATGAAGTTCAGGTGCTTTTAAGCGAATTTCAAAAAGAAATCCTTTTACGCTGCCAAATGGTCGGTAATCAAGATTTAATTCCCAGCAATCCAAATCACGATAGACGTGCAAGTTAGGAATAATAACTCTTCCCCCTACCAGATCATATTGCGCACTTGTCGTAAAACTCCAATTTTTAGTAAGTGAAAGTGTAAAACCGAGATTAACCGAAAAATTTCGCTGGCTGCCGTTTACGAGGTAGCTTTCAGTGTAGGAAAGGCTGTAGTTTATATTCCATTTAGGACGAAAAGGGATAGAGATAAATGCACCCGGATAATTACCACCAAGATACATATGCCGCTCATCTTCCGGAGTTCGTAATTGAAAAAAGCGTCGTAACGAATCCAGATTATCACCTTCTGTAGTTGTATGAGAAGAAAATCCCCCACTTAAACTGAAGGATACATTATTTGCGCGAATAACTCCCTTACCCAGATAAAGCAATGTATGGGCGGTTGAGTCACCGCCTAAGTAATTACGAGGATAAAAAGAATAGCTTGCATTCCCACTGATCGAAAGCAGGGTTCCGATCTGTGTATTCATTGATGCGCCAAGCGGACTGAATATTTTTTGGATCAGATCGTAGCCCGAGCCAAAATTCAAATTCAAAATTTTTACCTTATCTTCTGTCGATGAATCTGCAGTAACTTTATGCTCGACCTTCGCTTCGAAATCATTGCCCAGACTAAAACCTAATGTTCCGGATGTGCCCCCCATAGCATATCCTCCGCCACCAAGATCATCTTCATATCTGCTATATTTAACCACCAGATTGGTACGAAGGTCCGTATAAGTTCGTGTTTCTTGTTTTGAAACATCAGGAGTAAAAGTCAATGATATTGATGGTTGTAAAGTATGCCGGATCGCCTTTATTCCAAAAGCACCGATATTTGCAATTCCATAAACGGTTGTTGCAGCACTTGCCGCGAAACTATAACGATTAACACGATAGAAACCGTTACTATATGTATTATCGAATGTTTCCGTTGTATCAAAACGTCCTGCATAAGAATAAATTTTTATTCTTGGAGTCTTCGTCTTCGAGCGAAGAAGCCAATCTTCGGAATAACTTATCGACGGTGTGAGAGATATGTACCCTAACTTCGGAGATATTGAAATAGAGGGATTATGAGATATTACCATTTGTTGGGTATAGGTATATGCCGTATCCCCCGGGAAACCACGGGATGAATCTGCGGGAAGCTGATGAAATGTCTTTTGATCAGTTCGTGAAAAACTTCCTCCGTAATTCAATTGAATCAGCTGCAAAAAATTTGCGTCTTCATTTCCCGTAGGATTTCCAAACGGATAGATCGGTGATGTGCGCGAAAAATTTATTGAGGGGCTTGACTCCTGATATTCACCTGTTCGCAGATTCTGCGAACGCTGATATGATGCGCTTAAAGAAAAACCTAAATCTTCTAATGATGTACTGAACGAGGCTCGCGAATTTGCAGTCTGCTGCAAGACATCATTAATGCTCTGAGCATTATATAATGTGTAGTTATCGCTCTTAAAATTAATGTCGGCAGAAAAAGTTGTTACGGGATTAATATTCAGCGTCCCTACTCCAAATAATAATTCAAAATTTGTCTGGTAAGGATCAGCACTGCTGTTTCGGTTCTTACTATAGCCAAGTGTTAAATTTACAGGACTATTAAATAAATACCGCTTCATATAAGCAGCGGCAAAATTTAAATTGTAACCACCCTTGGTATAGATATCTGTTTTTACCAATGCATCAAAATAATCGTCGAAAACCTGGTAATACCCCAAGTGCGTAAGCCCAAATCCTCGGTTACCGGTTGTTGAATAATTGGGCGGGATGATACCCGTTTTCCTTCCGCTTGCATGGTTAGGAAAAACGGCAAATGGAAGCCAGAAAACCGGAACATCGGCAATATAGAGAATAACCGGTGCGGCAAATACCTGATCACCGGAAATAAGCTTCATCTTGGGAGCTTCGAAATAATAGTGCGGAATAGGCTGCGAACACGTCGTATAACGTCCGTTCTCGACAAATAATGTTTTCGGCTCTACTTGTTTGATTTTCTCACCATAGTAATAACCGCCCTGCATTGCTGTTGAGCCAAGTTGCACGGTACCCTGCTTCGTTCTTAAATTAAAGACAATTACCTCCCCTTCATATGGAGTCGGTCCGTCCATAAGTTTCGGTGCACCGCGCGATTTGACGCGCGATGTATCACGGATAATTCTCCTTTGTTTTTCGAGATTAGATGCCAGAACGGAATCAAAAGCTCCACTTGTTGCCGTAAGAGTATTCTTAGTAAAATCCATTACGATTTGATAGGCTTCCATACTGCGGACCTGATAATCCAGTGTAGCATCACCTGTAAGGATCATCTTTTTTTTCTTCACTTCAAAGACAGATGAATCTACTGCAGTATAATACACAATCGTATCAATATCACCTCTGACAGAATCACGTGCGATAAACAAAGAATCGGGAAGCTCAAATCCGGGGCGCTTTACTTTTG
>JBBQGG010000088.1:0-10232 GCA_038322815.1 Kapaibacterium sp. (SeqCode) | reverse complement strand
CTCACCAATGGGACAGCCACAGATAACACTCTGCGTTGGAACGGTACATCATGGATAGAGACATCGAATGTAACTTCTAGTTCTGCAGGTTTAGTAACTGTAAAGGCAGGTACTAATCTTAGCGGTGCAGTAAGTCCGTTGCAAGTCAATGGATCAGCAGGAACGTCAGGTCAAGTTCTAACAAGTGCGGGACTTGGCAATACGCCGATATGGTCAACAGTAAATATTCTTACTAATGGCACTGCGACAGATAATACTCTTCGTTGGAATGGTGCATCATGGGTGGAAACTTCGAACGTTACTTCCAGTGCAGCAGGGTTGATTACAGTAAAAGCCGGTGCTAATCTAAGTGGAGCGGCAAGTCCATTGCAACTCAACGGAATAGCAGGAACAACGGGTCAGTTCTTAACCAGTGCCGGAGCAGGCACGACACCGACATGGACAACAGGAAGTTTATTAACCAATGGCACTGCCACAGATAATACCCTAAGATGGAATGGAACGTCCTGGGTTGAAACAGCAAATATTAAATCAAGTAGCGCAGGTCTGCTTACTGCGAATGCAGGCGTTAATCTCAACGGTACTACGAGTCCGCTTCAGGCAAATGGTTCGGCTGGGACACTGAATTATGTATTGACTTCGCAAGGAGGAGTAAATACACCACAATGGATCGATCCTAATACATTAGTAAATAATGCATGGAAATTAACAGGAAATTCAAGTACAACTCCAGGTATGGGATCCGGACAAAATTATATTGGCACAAGTGACGGAAAAGATATCTATATTGGCCAAAATGGATTAGAACATATTCGAATTAGTTCTACGAGTCTTTCTACAAATACAATAGCACTTGGTGTCATTCATACGAAGAGCGTATTGCCTGGTGGATTTTCGACTCTTATTACCGGCATGACCGTTGAAACTCTCTTGCCTTCAACAGCATCGAATCCTATTGTTCCGGTGGGTGGATTATTTTCTTTTTCAACAGTAAACAATTCGTTTTCTCTAGGGGTCTTTTGTGCAGCAAATTCCAGTGTCTATGTTTCAGGTACCGGTAATACCAATACCGTACGTGCTCTCGATGGAATTTATTACGTACAGAATACGACAAGTGGCGTAACACACTTAAATGGAATTGGAGTATATGGAAGCATTCAAACCTTGCCGTTCTCAAATAATACGACTATCAGCACTGCTGCTGCAGTTCGCACAGATTATCAGTTAAATAGTACGAACTCGACGATCACTAATGCGAATGGTCTGTACGTTGAGAATCCTTTTTTAGGTTTGTTGGTACCTTCTTCGACTCTAACGACATTCAATGGTATCTATATAGAAAATCTTACTACAGGAACGACGAAGCGAGCTTTCTTGTATGACGGATCGAGCGGAAATGTCCCTGTTGCGATCACTAGTGCAGGTCAGATTGGTATCGGACGAAACGATCCGACGCAGTCACTCGAAATCCGTAATGGCAATGTACTGCTGTCCAATAATAATAATACTGCAGATGAATTGCGGTTTGGAGAGCCATCGACTACCGGGAATTTTTATACATCATTTAAAGCCGGTGCACAATCGGCGACAATTAACTATACACTTCCGCTTTCCCTGCCTTCAGCTAATAACGGATTACTTATTTCCTCAACTGTCGGAATATTAAATTGGGGATCGAGTCTGGCATGGGATAATTCAAATTACAGGCTTGGTGCGAATACTACAGTGCCGGCGACTACTATTGATGCTAACGGTGATCTTGCTCTTCGCGAGAATTCGTTTACTGCGGCGAATGGAAATAATAATGATATTGCGATCGGCAATTTCAGTTTTGTGCGCGTTTCGGGACCGAATGCTGCATACACCATTACCGGTATCGGAGGAGGTGTAAATGGAAAGATGGTGATCCTTTATAATTCCACTGCACAGAACATGACGATCTCACATAACGATAATAATTCAGCGACTGCCGCTAATCGGATATATTGTAAGGGTGCAGTAAATTATATAGCGGGGCAATATGGTGTAGTCACACTGATCTATAACTCTACCGATTCGAGATGGATCGTCGTCTCAACTAATTAGAATTTTATTTTGAACATCGTAAAAACTGTTTCGGAGATTCGCATACTACTTGCAGATGCGAGATCAAAGAATTTATCCATTGGCTTTGTGCCAACAATGGGTGCCCTACATCAAGGTCATCTTTCGCTCGTCAGTGCTTCGAAGGCAAAGTGCGACATTACTGCCGTCAGCATTTTTGTGAATCCAACACAGTTTTCTCCGACAGAAGATCTCGATAAATATCCCCGTACACCTGAGCAAGATATCTCTCTCTTAAAAAATGGGGGAGCAGATATTCTCTTTCTCCCTTCTAAAGAAGAAATGTATCCTGAAGGGGCAGTGACGTTTATTACTGTTGAGGAAATTACTAAAGGATTTGAAGGTGCAATTCGTCCGACTCATTTCAGGGGAGTTGCAACAGTTGTAGCCTCTCTATTTAATATTGTGCAGCCTGATATTGCATTCTTCGGACAAAAGGATATTCAGCAAGTTGCAGTTATTAAGCGCATGGTTCGTGACCTGTATTTCCCTGTTACGGTCGAAGTTTGTGAGACGGTTCGCGAAGCAGATGGTTTGGCGATGAGTTCTCGAAATAGGTATCTTTCGCCTGAGGAACGAGCCGAAGCTTTGATCTTATCAAAGACTCTTTTTTCGCTTCGTGAGAGTCTTCTGGCAGGAAATGAAATAGAAGCAGCAAAAGATAATAGCATTAAGTCGTTCAATTCATTGAAGAAGAAGGCTGTGCTTGAATATTTAGATATAATCTCTTCCGAAACATTTCAGTCTACGAAGTCGTTTAATGAGACTGAGGAAGTTGCAATAGTCATTGCTGCACGAATCGGAGCAACAAGGCTAATTGATAACGTTCTCCTCAAGAGATAAAAAAAATCCATGCAAAGAACGCTTTTCAAATCAAAGATCCATCGTGCAACGATCACTCAGGCAGACCTTTATTATGAAGGTTCGCTGACGCTTGATAGCGACTTGATGCAAGCTGCCGATCTGCTGCCTTATGAAAAGGTATCGATCGTGAATGTCAATAACGGCGAGCGTTTTGAAACATATCTTATCGAAGGTCCTTCAGGTTCAGGCGTAATTTGTTTAAATGGACCCGCGGCTCGAAAAGGAGTTGTCGGCGATGAGATCATAATTATCAGTTACGGACAGTTCGAAGATACTGAAGAACTTCGCTATTTCCAGCCGACAATTGTTCATGTCGATAAGAAAAATAAGATCAAGGATGTAAAGCATTCTCTCGAAGCATTCCAATTAGTAAACTGATCTCCCTCCATTGCTAACTTCATCGCGTCCGCTTGCAACTGTGATTCTTGCCGCAGGTCAGGGCAAGCGAATGCAAGACCCGACAAAACCAAAAGTACTTTATGAGATCGCAGGTATTCCGCTTGTCGGTCATGTTCTAAAACTTGCCGGGAGTATCGGCAGCGAACGAACGATCGTCATCGTCGGATTCGGCAAAGAAAAAGTAATTGACTACGCCTCATCTTCATTTCCTAAAACTGAATTCGTAGTTCAATCCGAGCAGCTTGGCACAGGTCATGCAATGCAGCAAACCGCTGATCTTTTAGAAAATTATAGCGGTGATATTCTTGTGCTTTATGGCGATGTGCCTCTGCTCTCAGAAAGTACAGTAAAGAATTTACTTGAAGTCCACCAGAATTCCGGAGCATTAGCAACTGTGATCTCAGCTATTTTTGAAGACCCGACGGGGTATGGAAGAATTGTCCGTACTCACGACGAAAAATATCTTGAATCTATTGTTGAAGATCGCGATGCAAATCCTGAAGTCAAATCGATCAAAGAAATAAATTCGGGTATTTATGTTTTTCAGGCAGAGCATCTTTATCCTGCTTTAACTCAACTCAAAGCGGATAATAACCAGAAGGAATATTATCTGACCGATATTTTTAAGATCCTCATAGCAGAATTTGGAAGTTCTTCCGTCGCAATTTCCCAGACCCTTGATCCTATCGAAGTAAGCGGTATAAACACCAAGGGACAGCTTCTGGAATTAGAAAAAATTTATCTTAAAACCGCTTAAAATAGGCTCTGATAGATGTTTTTATAATTTTTCGATGGCTTCTCCCAAAAATATACGTATCTTCGCACGTCGTTATTCACTCTTAATTTAAATACTATTATGAAATCACGTTTCGTTATGTGTGCTGTACTTGCTGCATTTACATTGGCAAGCTGTATGAAAAAAGAAGGCACTGCCGATTCAGGCACGAATGCTAAAGCCGATTCTATGAAAAATGCTTACAAAGCAATGTCCGCTGCCTGGGATGCAGGAAAACCGGATGAATTCGACAAATATGTTGCGACAGATTCCAAAGACCATAACGCAATGCCGGGAATGAAAACAGGCTTGGCTGGAATGAAGGAAATGGCTACAATGCTCAAGGTAGCATTTCCTGATATGAAGACTACTGTGGAAGATATGCGTGTTGACGGAGATATACTTACAGCACGTTTTAAAGTGAGCGGAACAAATTCCGGTCCGTTCATGGGTATGCCGGCAACGAACAAAAAGCTTACTGACGTCATGGGCATCGAGCAGAACCGTTGGGAGAACGGAAAGTTTGTGGAGCGTTGGGGATTATTCGATGATCATACGATGATGATGCAGCTTGGATTAGCACCTATGCCCGGTGACCATCCGGCAGGTGATATGGGCAAGGAAGCTCCGAAAGATATGAAGAAAAAATAAATCTCTTTCTACAAAAAGCCCGTAATGAGCGGGCTTTTTTTTCAGAACACTCAATTGTAATATATTTAACTTATGAGATCACAGAACATTCTTATCGCTGCTTTTGCTTTAGTTACTTTAGCAAGTTGTTCAAAAAAAGAGAACGCAGCAGAAGTTGCGAAAGCCAGAGCCGATTCTATGAAATTAGCTTACAGATCTTTTGCCGCTGCATGGGATGTAGGTAAGGCCGAAGAGTTTGATAAATATCTTTCCGCCGATCTTAAGGTGCATGAAGATCCGCTGCCGGGAATGAAACCCGGTTTGGCCGGAATAAAAGAAATGTCAACAGTGATGAAGACTGGTTTTCCCGATATGAAAACGACGATCGTTGATGTTGGAGTTGATTCGAATATTCTTGTCGTAAGTTATACTGATACGTGTACCAATACCGGAATGGTGATGGGGAAACCTCCGACAAACCAGCAAATAACCGGCAACGGAAGCTATAAGATGCGTTGGGAAAACGGAAAATTCGTTGAGATGTGGAGATTCCTCGACGGTCCGAAAATGCTTGTCGATTTTGGAAAACCTTAACAAGCTTTGTGCTTCTGCAGACAACTCAAACATTCCTCGCCCCTAAGTAGTTTTGTCCTTGCAGGACAATATGTGTTCGTAGGTTGGTAATTTTTTTTTATGGCGCATTCTTATGTTCGTAATTGTGTGCATATTATTTTCAGCACGAAATTTCGGGCATAAGAGTCTTCATCCGGAAATTCGCGAAACGCTTTGGAAATACATCGCAGGAATTATTCGGAATAAAGATATGCAGACGATTGCCGTCGGTGGGTATGAGGATCATTGCCATGCTTTGCTTTCACTGCCTTCGACAATCCCTGTTGCAAAAGCTGTGCAGGCAATCAAAACAAATTCTTCTAAATGGTTATCGGAAACATATCCCGAATTCAAAAATTTTGAATGGCAGGAAGGATATAGCGCATTCAGCGTATCGAGTTCGATGATCGGAACAGTCCAGAATTATATTATGAATCAGGAAGAGCACCATAAGACCAAAAGCTTTCGGGATGAATATATCGGATTTCTGAAATTGAATAATATTGAGTTTGACCAGAAGCATATGCTGGGATAACGGGTCCCAGGACTAACGTCCTGGGCTAAATAATTTCTTCTCTGCGAGAATGATCTAGTCCCGATAGGGACGATATTATTCAGCCCAGCATGAAATGCTGGGAAATGAAAAAAAATCCCCAGTCCCCTAAGGGATGAAAATTATTTTGCCCACGGACGTTAGTCCTGGGACTGCCTCGCAAACCAAGGCGCGTGGGAAGGAGGGAACAGGTTTTGGCTAATCTTGTTTTATAATATATGAGCCCATTAGCAATACAAATTGATTCGCTTCCTGTGGACGAAAAATACCAGCTCATTCGTGAGCTGATGGATTCTATTGCTACAGATGAAGCAAAAATTCCTGTCAGTGATGAGGATAAGGCTGAGGTTATGCGCAGGTTAGAACTTTTCCGAAGAGGTGAGTTAACTACTGACTCCTGGGATAATGTCCGTGCTAAAATATTGTCAACTCCTCGGTGAGCATAAGATTTCGTATCCTCTCCACTGCACAGGAAGACAGTACGGAGATCTTCCTTTATTATGAATCCCAAACCCTCATTTAGGAGAAAGGTTTATTGAAGACCTTGACGCAATTTTTGAACGCATATCGGATTTGCCGATGATGTAAACCATGATGAGCTGACTGTTCTCGCAATCAGAAATACAAAACAAAACCCTGACAACCTTCCAAAGAGGAATTAACCCCTCCCCCAATTTTGCATTTTACATTTTACATTGCCCATTGCCCATTGTAAATTGTCTCCGCCCTGCCTCGCAACATGATATGTAGGAAGTTGCGTATTTTTGCATTATGCCGCATTCGTATATTTCGAATTTCACGCACATTGTATTCAGCACGAAAAATCGTGAGACGTATCTTACGTCCGTAATTCGTGAACGCTTATGGAAGGTTATGGGAGGTATTATGAAAAATAATGGAATAGATGCTATCACCATCGGCGGATATGAAGATCATTGCCATGCTTTGCTTTCACTGCCTTCGACAATCCCTGTTGCTGAAGCTGCAAAAAAATTAAAAGGTATTTCATCGAAATGGTTATCGGGGGAATATCCCGAATTAAAATTGTTCGAATGGCAGAAAGGGTATGCGGCCTTCAGCGTCAGCACATCACAATTAAAAAAGGTGATAGCTTACATCAATAATCAGGAAGAGCATCATAAAAAAATATCGTTTCGAGATGAATATATTTCATTCTTGAAGGGGAATAATATACCGTTTGATGAGAAATTTATTTAATCCCTGAAATCAATTACATCATTTAACACCGCCCACCATTGAAATGGTGGGCTAATATGTTATCATCCGCCTGAGGCGGATTCGGGAGTCGCCTTTGGCGACGGCAACAGATTAGCCCACGATTTCAATCGTGGGCGGGATGGATTGCGAAGGGAAAAAATGTTCCATCATTTAACACCGCCCACCATTGAAATGGTGGGCTAATATGTGGTCATCCGCCAAAGGCGGATTCGGGAGTCGTCTTTGGCGACGGTAACAGATTAGCCCACGATTTCAATCGTGGGTGGGCTTGAGGATGTTCGCCTCTTGCCAATTTTATATTCTACATTTTTTAATTTTACATTTCCCAATACCTCTGATTGCAAATTGGAAATTGTCCCCGCCCTGCCTCGCAACCCAACGCTGCCTTGTACTGTCAGTAAGCCTCCAAAATATAACCCATGACAAAAGAATTCCGGCAGCTTGCATATTCAAATCTAGGTGAATTGCTTTTGAGATTTCATGAGGCAAATCCTGAAACTACCGGAATCGGTATCGATTCAGACGAAGATGCCATTCTTCGCGCCAATAAACTTGCAAGTGAGCAAGGATTATCAGAAAGAGTAAAATTTATTCAAGGCAGTGCTGAAGCGGTTGATGGAATCTTCGATCTCGTGATCGCCGTCGGAGCAACGCATATCTGGGGCGACACATCTTCAGCGCTTAAATACCTTCGCACGAAAATTTCGGAGAACGGGAAGATTCTCTTTGGCGATGGATTCTGGCAGACCGAGCCTTCTGCTGAATTTCGTGAAATCTTTGGCGATCTGCAGAGATTCACGGGCATCAAAGACGAAATCCGAAGAGCGGGTTTCACCCTCCTTCAAAGTGAAGCAGCAAGCATAGAAGAATGGGATGAGTTCGAAAGCAATTGGCGCAAAGGTCTTGAAGAATCCGGCATCTCCGAAGCTCAAACATTTGCAGCCGAAAGAAAAAAAGAATACGAAGAAGGATATAGAGGTATCTTAGGTTTTGGTTATTTTCTCTTATCCACGTAACCTCCTCCCCGAAACTCCGTAACCGCTTTCGTTGTTAGCAGTCGCTCTGTTAGAGTGCTAACAGATAACCTTACTTCCCAGAGTGAGGTTTCCCAAAAATTTTATTACCAGATTTATAAAATTAAGTTACTCATTTTCAATCACTTAACTATAGCTCAAATATGAATCTAACACCATTACATGACAGGTTGATCGTACGTGCGGCGGCGCCGGCGGAGGTCACCAAGGGCGGCATTATTCTGCCCGATACGGCTCAGGAAAAACCGCAGCAGGGCGAAGTCCTTGCCGTCGGCACAGGCAAAATAGATGACAATGGCAAAACGCTTGCCATGGCAGTGAAGGTCGGCGATACCGTCCTTTACGGAAAATATTCCGGTACAGAGATCTCCGTTGATGGAGAAGAAGTTCTCATCATGAGAGAGTCGGATGTTTTTGCAATAGTGGGAGCTGGAAAGAAGAAATAATTTCTTAGTGTCATTGCGAGGAGCTCATTATCTCCGAAGGAGAAAATGACGACGAAGCAATCCCCTAAAAGTTTGTAGAAAATTTAACTTTTCATACACCATTAAGGGGATTGCTTCGGAGGCTAAAGCCTCTCTCGCAATGACACAATAGACAAGCAATTTTTAACACTAATAAAACTTAAAAAAAAGAATATGGCAGCTAAAATTATAACATTTAATACTGACGCTCGGGCGAAGCTCAAGCGCGGTGTGGACCAACTCGCTGATGCAGTGAAGGTCACACTCGGACCGAAAGGCCGCAACGTTGTTATCGATAAAAAATATGGCGCTCCGAATATCACTAAAGACGGTGTGACGGTCGCAAAGGAAATTGAACTCGAAGATCCGATCGAGAATATGGGCGCACAAATGGTGCGTGAAGTTGCTTCGAAAACTTCCGACATCGCAGGTGACGGAACAACGACGGCAACGGTTCTTGCGCAGGCAATCGTCCGCGAAGGACTTCGCAACGTTACAGCCGGTGCGAATCCGATGGATCTCAAACGCGGCATTGATCTCGCTGTAACAAGCGTCGTCGAAGAGTTGAAGAAAATTTCTCGTCCTATTTCGGGTAAGAAAGAAATTGCTCAGGTCGGTGCGATCAGCGCAAATAACGATCACTCTATCGGCGAACTCATTGCTGAAGCAATGGAAAAAGTCGGTAAAGATGGCGTCATCACTGTCGAAGAAGCGAAGGGTATCGAGACAGAACTTACCGTTGTCGAAGGTATGCAGTTCGATCGCGGATATCTCTCTCCGTATTTCGTCACTGATCCTGATACGATGGAAACAGTGCTCGAAACTCCGTACATCCTCATCCACGATAAGAAAATTTCGACGATGAAGGACTTGCTTCCGATCTTGGAAAAGGTTGCGCAAGGCGGACGCCAGATGCTCATCATCGCTGAAGATATCGAAGGCGAAGCACTTGCAACACTCGTTGTCAATAAACTTCGCGGTACATTGAAGATCGCAGCCGTCAAGGCTCCGGGCTTCGGAGATCGCCGCAAAGCAATGCTCGAAGATATTGCAGTATTAACAGGCGGAACGGTCATCTCGGAAGAGAAGGGCTTCAAACTTGAGAATGCAACGCTTAGCTATCTCGGAACGGCAAGCCGCATCACGATCGATAAGGATAACACCACGATCGTCGAAGGCGCTGGCACGAAAGATGATATCAAGAAGCGCATCAACGAGATCAAATCGCAGGTCGAAAAAACGACAAGCGATTACGATAAAGAGAAATTGCAGGAGCGTCTTGCTAAGCTCGCAGGCGGTGTTGCCGTTATCAAGATCGGCGCATCAACTGAGATCGAGATGAAGGAAAAGAAAGCTCGCGTTGAAGATGCTTTGCATGCAACGCGCGCAGCAGTTGAAGAGGGAATCGTCCCGGGCGGCGGAGTTGCACTTATCCGTGCACTCAGCGGCTTGGATGCGAAATTCCTGAAGTCGCAGACGAATGACGATGTCCGCACAGGAGTCGAGATCATTCGCCGCGCCCTCGAAGAACCGCTTCGCCAGATCGTACAGAATGCCGG
>JBBQGG010000087.1:0-10594 GCA_038322815.1 Kapaibacterium sp. (SeqCode) | reverse complement strand
CGAAAGTGGTGGAGATAATCAGATCAATGTTGTGACCTCACCCACTCTTCGCTCTCGCCGGAAATTACTTTACGTTTACGAATGGCGTCAGTGATAAGATCGAAATCTGATATTCCGGTATGCTGCAGAGGATGAGCAGCTTCATCGATTCCAAAGATAGAATGCAGATGCGATCCAACAAAAATATTTGTTGTAATCGAATAAGATTTTTTCGGATCAATCTTTCGCCCTGAAGTTAGAATTTCAGAAATACGATTTCCGCTATTTTTCAAAGTATCGAGGGTACAGGTTATTCCTGAAAATTCACAAGATTCAGAGCTCTTATTATCGAACATCCATTCCAACGCCCGCTTTATTTCTGAACCTAGTAACTTGAATTTGACCATTTCATTCTCAAACGGGTTGATCTCATAAATATCCCGCATCGTGATATTTCCCGCCGGAAGAGATTTCCGCAATCCTCCATAATTTATGATGCCAATATCTGTACCAAGATACTCGCGAAAGACCATTGCTTCGAAAGCTGCGAGATTATTATTTTTACGATCATGGGCACGCCAATCTTTTTTCAGAACTCCGATTGTCTCGGCATATTTTGCAGCAACCGGAGCTTCCATGATCTCGATCTGCTGCACAATAGATGGGTCAGGTGTGATCCGATTATTTTTTGTCTCGATCAGCTTACCGGAATAGGAAAGAAGGGAATCTCCATCAAGATCAATATTCAAATCAAGTTCGCCTACAAATTGTCCTCTTGATCCTGCTTGTACTATAACTGAACGATTTTCATTTATTGGTTCTCTGAGAGCCGTATGTGAATGTCCTCCGACAAAAATATTTACCTCGGGAAATTTCTTTGCAAGTTCGCGGTCGGCATCGACTCCAATATGACTGATGACGATAATTATTGTCGGTTTGAGTTTATTAACTTCTGCAAGGTACTTTTTCAATGCTACGTCGCACAATACAATTTTTAAGTCGTCTATCTTTTCAGGAATTGTAAGATTCTTTAAATCATCGGTCGTCAGACCAATAATAGCGATTTTTAAACGCCCCAATTGCTTAATAATATAAGGTGGGGCAAATGATTTTCCATTTTTATGTGATATATTAGAGTTAACAAAATTGTACATCGCTTTTAAGCGGATCAGACTATCTATATTCTGCCAGCCATAATCGAACTCATGATTCCCGATCGCAACTGCATCGGGATGAATAATATTCATTAGTGTGATCTGTGATGCTCCTCTGGTAACACCCGAGATTGCCGTTCCCTGGAAATTATCACCTCCATCAAATAATAAGAATGGCTCATGCTCTATTACAGCAGCCTGCTTAAGACTATCGATCACAGCTTTGAAATAGGCAAATCCTCCAACATTATATCGGGTGCCATCCGGACCTTTGACAGTCATCGGCATATTCTGGGCATGAAAATCATTCCAGTGAATAATCTTTAATCTTACCTGATGCTGGGCGCTGGCTGTTAGTGTTTGAGACAGGAATAGAATGAAGAATAGTTTTTTCATGACAAACCAAAAATAAAATGAGGAAGATAAGTTCTTGAAAAATTCTATATCCAATAGACGAAACTCCTATATAGCAAAAGTTCACAGTTTTTTACCCCCTCTTTTCTGAAACTCTTTTCGAGATTTCGTGTCTTATATAGGTTGGAAATCGGTCAATTGCAGTAATTGTGTACATACTCTATTCGCTATGAAATATCTGCATCGGTTATATACTGTTGTCTCAATAATTATCTTTTCCGGAGTTCTTCATGCTCAAATTCAGCATCCGGTGATTGATCGCGCAACGTATAATGCTGCTCTTGAAGCAGAACTTTCGAACTCTGGACGCGACCGCTATCTTTATGAACATGCCGATGCATATAATCGTCTTATGGAACTGCGGGTATTTAAAAGACTGGGCTATGATCTGACAAAACCAAGTCCGGAAATTCCGATTGTTACAGAAGCTAATTTTTCCGATACCGGATCAGTTAAAGATGTAACTCGGAATACTTCTGATCAAAATGAAACAACGATTGCCATCAACCGCCGGGATCAAAAAATCATTGTTGCAGGGGCGAACGACTCACGAATGTACTCTTCCGGAATGCCTTCTTATACATCCTCTGATGAAGGTAAGAATTGGCATACTAACTTTATCCCCACACCCCCAGCAATAGAATTTACCGCTTATGAACCGTATGGTGACCCTGCTCTTTCTGTAGATGATTCAGGATATTTTTATTATGCCTATCTTGCCGGCGACAATTCATTCAGGTTTGACAATCTAATCGTAGCTACTTCAAAAGACGGCAAGATATGGAAAAACGGCGGATACATTGTCCCCATTCAGGATATCGGAGGGTTTGAAGATAAAGAACATATCTGCGTTGATAGAAATCCGAAAAGTCCGTTTTATGGAAGAGTATACGTCGTGTGGGTCCATTTTCCGGATAATTCAGGTGAACCAGGTGGTGGGGCACGCATTGCATGGAGTGATGATCGATGTCAAACATGGAGTAGTGTCGTATCGGTGACAGAATCGCTCATCGAGTTTGCTGAAGTTAAAACGGGGATGAATGGCGAAGTAATTTTAACGTTTAGTTCGGTAGCTGGTGAGGCTGGAGGGGTCGGAGTACACGAAATGTATTCTTCGCTCGATGGCGGACAAACTTTTAGCGGATCAGATTTTGCCGGATATACCGGATACCCTGTTAATAATATTAGCCGACCCGGACTAAAAGGTCCGGACGGCTTCCGTTGTTATCCGTATATCGCTGAGGATATCGACCAGAAAACAAACCGGATTCATCTTGTTTACGGATCATGGAACGCCAACGATTCTATTCTGCCTGCTGCAGTACTTTATTATATTACCTCAAGCGATCTTGGAACTTCATGGTCAGAACCGAAACCTGTTGGCATTGCAAATCCCGCACATTCAACATTGACAGTTGATCGTTTTTGCCCTTGGGTATCAGTTAATCAGAAAACGGGTGATGCATACGCCTTGTACTATTCATCGGAAGATGATACAACAGATAATCAACTCGTTTCCGTTTACAGGACAAAATTAACAGGCGGAATGACTGAATATCCACGATTCATCGGAGACCGTGATTTTGATCCCTCACTTATTTCCCGAAGTTCCGGCGTTGCTCCATTTATTGGTGATTATATCGGAAGCGATGCCTCCGATACCGTCTATGCGGCTGCCTGGACCGAGAATCGAGTGTCGTTCAAAGATGGTGATATTTTTGTCTACGTGGCTACACCTACACCTACTTCGAGTATCACTACAAATGTAAAACCAGTCGTCATTAGCTCGAATTATCTCTGGCTCTCTACTATCTCTCCAAATCCCGTATCAAACCGAAAGTTCAGTTTTAGCTGTTACTTCCCTTCTGCAACAACTGCAGAGATCGCTCTCTATTCAAGCACGGGAATAAAAGTAAGATCATTTGATCAGGAAACATTTGAGTCCGGGACTTATGCAAAGGAATATAAACTGGATGGTCTTTCCATCGGAGCATATACTTTGCGCATATTAACAAGATATGGTAGCGTTGAAAAGGGCATGATCATTGTGGATTAAAATATCCTAATGAACCTCCTCTAACTTCGCTGAGCGACCTTAAAAATACAGAAATATTCGTAATACACTGCGTTCAAGTTGTTTAAATTTACTCAATCAATGTTTTCTCTATGCGTTGCTATGGTTACATCTAAAATCTAATATTCTCTTTGCCGTGTATGATATGTATCACAGAGGTCGGATTTTATATGTTTACACTTAGCGATTTACTTGTGGGTAGATTGTGGCATAAGTGAAGATATAATAAAATCCTCCTTTGTGATATTTTAAGGGTAATACGAATCCTGTTTTCAATATCGGTCTTCGAGTTTTGGTTCGCGGTGGAACCTTTGATCGTATTATTTCGCTCTTTTACCTGCTTCAACTTCTCGTAGCAAATATTCCCCAGCAATTCTGTATGAACTCCCCTTTCTAATAATAATTATAACCTACACCAGAAAAAATGAGTAAAATAAAGAACGCTGAGCATGAACCCGATCTAAATAATAATCAACCTCATCTGCCTTATTGGAAGCGCGCTCACCACGATTGGAAATTCTGGGTGGTACTCATCTTTATGATTGCTGCAATGATCATTTACGTGTTGACGCTGGATCTTCAAACACATTCCCCAATCATCGGCCCTTAAGGATTTAGGGTTTTTTGCATTTAGAAACTAAGGGGGAATACAGTCATTTCGCCCCCCTCTCATGGATTCTCATGTAAAAAGTAAATTTGAAAATGCACGAAATTCAACGCCATGTATTCGTGTTGTATGTGGCTCATATTCTTAGCTTTAATCTTATTTGTGCATTCCCTATGAAATATTTCGTTAAATCACTTGCTTTTGCCGCGATCTTTGTTGTGTCATTTCAACTACTTGGCTGCGGCGGTGCAGACTTGCAGAGCGCAAAACTGTATCGCATCCAGCATAATTGGGATAAGGCAAACACTATGCTTGAGCAAGCTCTTAAGAGTGATCCCACCAATGACGAGGCATGGGCGCTTTACGTAGAGAATCTCTATAGCTTAAAACGTTATGAGAAGATCGCTGAAGTGATAGATACTGCCCGTCTTTATGCGATCAAGAATCGCGCACAAGTTGAGACTGTCCGACATAATACCTGGATTGAACTCTATAACGGAGGATTGGGTGCATATCAACAGAATCCGGATAGCAAGGAGCAGCAGCGCGCAGCGATCGGTTTACTTGAGTCTGCAATGAAGGTGGCTCCTGACCAACCGGAAACCTATGAGTTGCTCGGCGACGTGTATTTCTCAGCTCAGGATACGGCAAAATATATTGCCACGTATGAAGAGGCTTTAAAACAGGTTCGCTCCATCCATGATCAAGGTGTAGCTTTGGGACTGATAGTAAAAATGGAGCCATCTCAAGTTGAAAGTGCTGTCGGTGGAGCACCATCGAAAGACACAATAGTTCAAATAGGTGTATCCGATAGCGCACGAGTCTATTATTACAGATCTAATGATGGATTTTTCTATTTTGAAAAAGCTGCCAAGCCACCACGCAAATGGCAACTGACCGGATGGCGCTTTACCAATACGTATGAAGTTGGTATGCAGCCGATGCGCATTTCAACCAATCCCTACCGTCTGCTTGCAAGTTATTATTACGAAAAAGGTAATAAAGCTCTGGGACAAAACAATAAAGCAAAAGCCGAAGAATATTATGGTCAAGCCGCTCCATTATTTATAGCTATTCAGCGTTTGGATCCGTCGGACGAAAATGCATCGAACTACATCACGGAAATCTACCGCAAGCTCGACCAACCGGATAAAGCAAAATCAGAATATGAGCGCATGATCGCCGAACGCCCCTCTAAAAATCTCTATACAGCTTATGGTGCTGTCCTCCTGAAGACCGATGATTACGAAGGAGCAATCGGCGCATTCCAAAAAGCATTGGATATCGATCCTGCGTATGAATTTGCGCTCTTCAATCTTGCGGCAACATACAAAAATTGGGCAGCCGCTGATCAGAAAAAAGGAGTTCAGGCTGCACCAAAGAATGACAAAAAGAATCCAAAAGGGGAAACAAAGCCTGATATTTTGCGTCCTAAGCTTGAAAAATCGACAGAATATTTCGAAAAGGTAATAGCCCTCGATAAGAAAGAATTTAATTCGTATTCCAACTTGATGGAAAATTATGAAATACTTGGCAAACCGGATAAAAGTAAAGAAGCCTTGGCAAGCCTCGAAGCTTTGAAAAATACCGATGTAGCAAAAGATCCTGCATACTGGAACACGCTCGGAAATATTTATGTCCGTACAAACCGGGTTCCAGAATCAGTAGAGGCCTTCAAAAAAGCAGACCAACTTCGGGGGAAATAATACGAATTATAATAATCGATTTTTACACAAAACATACATGGATAACAACGACCAACAACAAGGACAGCAATTACAAATAGAACTCGGCGAGAAAGAGGCAGAGGGAATTTATTCCAATCTCGCCATCATCACACATTCTCCCGCCGAATTTATTATTGATTATACGCGCGTAACACCGGGCGTTCCAAAAGCCAGAGTACTTTCACGCATCATCATGACGCCGCAGCATATGAAACTCCTTATAGGGGCAATGAAAGAAAACCTCGACCGCTACGAGGCACAATACGGTGAAATCCGCGTCGAAGGGGCACAGGCAAATCATCCTTTCGGTTTTCGTACCGGTCCGGTTCAAACCGGAGGTAACAACAGCGGAAATGGCGGAGATAAAGTTCATTAAAATTTTGAATGTTGAATTGAGAATTGTGAAAAGGTCATCACTCATTCACAATTCTTAGTTTTTAGTTCTTAGTTCTTAATTCACAATTCACAATTTTATATGATTACTCTGATAGCTCTTTATAAAAAGCCCGAAGATACAGTTACCTTCGATAACCATTATAATAACGTGCATACTCCGCTTGTAAAAAAAGTCCCCGGACTTCGGAAAATGGAGGTAATACGTTTTTCAAAAATGCTCACTCCTGCAAATACACTTATCACTGAGCAGCCGTATATGCAGTGCACAATGTATTTCGATACGATGGAATCCTTTAAAACTGCAATGGCATCTGATGAGAATAAGGCAGCCGGAAAAGATCTTATGAGCTTTGCAGGACCACTTGTATCAATGTCTATCGGCTCAGTTGAAGATATCATATTATAAGCTATGGCAAGAACCCGCACTCCCCAAGAACTCAATCCTTACCAGGAAAAACGCAGCTATAATTTTTCTCATATTCTGTATGAGAAAAATGATTACGTTGCAACGCTGACAATCAACAGGCCGGAGGTTTTAAATTGCCTCAATCTCACAACACTGCGAGAGATGATAACGGCTATCGAGGATACTGCCTGGGACGATGATATTGCTGTACTCGTAATTACCGGCGCAGGCGAAAAAGCATTTTGTACGGGAGCCGATCTGCGTGAACAAGAAGAGTTTTTTGTTGGTAATCCGAATGACTATTATAAATGGATGCGCGTCTTTATCGAGATGCATGAAGCACTTCGCAATATCGGCAAGCCAACAGTCGCCAAACTTAACGGAATGGTTGTCGGTGGAGGTAACGAAGTTAATCTATCCTGTGATCTTGCTATCGCTAGTGACCATATAATTATTAAGCAGGTAGGTGCAGCACGTGGAAGCGTAGCTGCTGCAGGGGCTACACAATGGCTGCCTCTGACCGTTGGTGATAGAAGAGCAAGAGAGATCCTCTTCTTATGTGAAGATATTTCTGCCGAGAAAGCACTTGACTGGGGACTTGTGAATCAAGTTGTTCCCAAAGCTGAACTTGATGCAGCCACTGCGATCATGTGCGAGAAGCTTTATAATAAACTTCCGGAATGTCTGCGCTATGCTAAGCAGCAACTTAACTTCTGGAAAGATCTAAGTTGGCATACGACAATAGGACATGCACGCGATTGGCTTGCGATCCATAATCTTTCGGATGAAGTGGTCGAAGGAATTTCAGCTTTTAATGAAAAGCGCGAAGTAAATTATAAGAAAATCAGAAAGAAAAAATAATTATTTCGGTAGTGCCGCAATATCATGCTGCAATTCAGCAGAGTGTTCTCTTGGGTGAACCTGCTGATAGATCTTTGCAATCTTTCCGTTCTTATCTATGAGGAATGTCCAACGCATGGGGTAACGATCTTCACTTGTTGGGACTCCGTATGCTTTGCAGATCGTCCCCATAGTATCGAGAAGAAGAGGAAAATTCAAATGATCTTTCTCGGTAAATTCCTTATGCATTTCAATAGGATCCATTGAAACACCGAGAATAACAGTGTTTAAACCTTCAAATTTTGATTTATCATCGCGGAAATTACAGGCTTCAACGGTACAGCCACTTGTCATATCTTCAGGATAAAAATACAGAACGACATTAGACTTCCCCTTAAAGTCATCAAGAGAAATGATAGAACCATCCGTCGAACCGGTTTTGAATTTTGGAGCGTCCTGCCCAACTTCGAGTGAAACTGCTGTCATAGTTAGTATGATTGATAGTAAAATGGTTACCATGCGTATGTAAAATTATTCGTTAACCTCCAACAACCCTGCAGCAAAAAGTCTTGCATATTTTGACACATCAGAGCCAAGTTTTTTTAGGCGTTTTTCTAATGCTGCATCTCCTATAACTCCTGCACTTGAAAATATTTTTCCTGAATGCGAGATCGAAACCTGATGAGGAACAACCCATGCGCCAACTCCTCTCATTACTGCTCGGAGATGAGCTATAGCATTCGCCGCCCCCATTCCCCCGCCTGCTACGCCGATGATACCGACCATTTTATGTTCGAATTCATCAAATCCGCAGAGATCAAGTGCATTTTTTAATGATCCCGTATAACTATTGTGATACTCAGGAGTACCGATGATAATCCCCTGCGCTGACTTTATTATTTTTTTGAATTCCTGTACTTGTGGTGGATAAGTTGATTCATCATCGCGCCCGTCACAAAATGGAAGATCATGTTCGGAGATGTCGTAAAATTCTATTTCTGCTCCTGCTTCTTTTGCCATATCGAGCGCACAATTTATCACGAAAGCCGTTGAGGATTTTGGCTTCATACTTCCGCAAATTCCTATAACTCTAAGCGGCATCAGTCTTTTTTCTCTGAATAATCATAAAACCCGCGTCCTGTCTTTTTTCCAAGCAGATGCGCTTCGACCATTTTCTGCTGAACCAAATGGGGACGAAATCGAGGTTCTCCAAAAAATTGATCATAAACGGACTGTGTTACAGATAAATTAACATCTATGCCGATCAGATCCATTAGTTGAAATGGTCCCATTGCAAAGCCATTGCTTCGCATGATGGCATCGATCTGTTCATGTGTTGCAATTCCATCACCAAGCAGGCGGAATGCTTCACCGTAAAAATTTCTGGCAACGCGATTGACGATAAAACCGGGAGTATCTTTTGCAAGAACAGGCACTTTGCCCAGTTGCTTCACATATCCTTCAGCGCGATACATCACATCATCGGTTGTATCATATCCTCTGATAATTTCCACGAGTTTCATTATATGCGCCGGATTAAAGAAATGAAGTCCGACAACTCTGGATGGTTTACGCGCTGCGCTTGCAATAGCGGTGATAGCAAGAGAAGACGTATTTGTTGCAAAAATTGTATCCTCGGAGCAAATATCCGATAGTCGAGAAAATATTTCTTGCTTTGTTTCAAGCTTTTCTACTGCGGCTTCAATAACCAATTCACAAGTTTTAAGATGTTCAAAATGCGAAGTAGTAGTGATTCGTAATGCAGCCGCATTTGCATCTTTGACAGAGAGTTTGCCTTTTTCAGTAGATTTTTCCATAAGAGCGCCGATATTCCGATAGGCAAGCTGAAGGAATTTATCACTTATGTCATTCAAAACAACGTCATAGCCGGCAAGCGCCGATGCCAAAGCAATGCCGCTTCCCATAGTCCCCGCGCCAATAACTCCAATTGATTTCAAATTAAGGTTGTTAAAATTTAATTCATTTGTATAAACAATCTCAATGAGGGTAAAGTTATTTGCCCTTAAACTGCGCCTTCTTCTTTTCCCGAAATGCTGCAACTGCATTCGTATAATCTTCCGTACGTCCTGCGGCTTCCTGCATATACACTTCATAGTCAAGAGCTTCATCAAGCGACATAGTCGCGGCTTTATCCATCATTTTCTTGATATAACCATACGCCTTCGTTGGACCCGTTGCAAATGCATTTGCTACTTTCATCGTCTCCTCCATTAATTTATCGGCAGGCACAACTTGATTCACAAGTCCAAGTTCTAATGCTTTCTGTGCCGGAACATCGTCGCCCGTTACAGCAAGCTCAAATGCTTTTGCAATACCGAGATATTTTACTAAGAACCAACTTGATCCTGAATCCGGCACTAAGCCGATTCGAATAAATACTTCGATCAATTTCGCAGACTCAGCGCAAATGCGATAATCACAGGCTAATACCAACGAACAACCCGCTCCTGCAGCAACTCCATTTATCGCACAGATAATCGGCTTCGGCAAATTACGCATTGCGCGAATTAGAGGGTTGTAACGGCGCTCTAAAGAATCGCGGAGCGATCTCTGCCCACTTCCCGAAGGAGCATCTTTCAAATCCTGCCCGGAACAAAATGCCTTCCCAGCACCGGTTATTACGACGCACCTGATCTCATCATTTTTCGCTGCTTCTTTTAACGCGCTAAGCAGATCGGAAGTAAGTTGTTCATTAAAAGCATTATACACTTCAGGACGATTCAGAGTTATCGTATAAATTCTGTCTTTTAACTCTGTCAGTATCGTTTGGAAATCAGCCATTGTAGTTATTCGTAATTTCTAATTCGTAATTCGTATTCATAGTTATTTTCCCTTCCATTCCGGCTTCCGCTTCTCTATAAATGCCGCCATTCCCTCTCGCATATCTTCGCTGGCAAAAAGCAGATAAAAATTCTTTCTTTCGAATTCAAGCCCTATCTCCATTGTCGTATCAAAAGATTTGAGTATTGCTTCTTT
>JBBQGG010000086.1:0-10643 GCA_038322815.1 Kapaibacterium sp. (SeqCode) | reverse complement strand
TTGAATCCTCACGAAGAAATCCAATTATACATAATTTCTAATCATGAAAATCTTATTAAAAAATTAAAACTAATATCATTCGATAACGTACAGATAATAAACGAACGGCATATTCGGATTCGATGAGTTCTTATTAGAGTTACCCTATCCCTGGTTTTAAAAGAAGCGCATTCATCGATGATATGTCGTGGAGAAATTTAACAAATTCTTTGTGTTGAAGAATGATAAATCGTTGAACGTTAGGGTGAGGATTATTAATATATTTTACATTTTCCGGATTTTTTTCTACCATAGAGAATTGAACCTTTTTTGGTATGTAATCAAAATTTTTTGCCAACTCCGGACTTATGTCTAAGGCTAAACTGAGATCATCAAATGTAGGATTTTTTATTGTTAAAATATACGATGGGTTTTTCTCTATTTTTTTCAGATCAGGTAATTCGTCCGCTTCGATTTCCTTTTGTCTCATTTCTTCTTCTGTCGGTCCGAACGTGATAGAAGGTTCGCCTGGCCAAGGAGCTTCGGGCGGCTCATTTTTAAAGAAATTAAAAATCTTCCATTTCATTTCAATTACTCCTCCATCTCATCATACAACTTCCGAAACTTCTGCAGTCCCAGGCGCCGACCTTCCAATTCGGATTGCGGAGTAATGCTGAAAGCACACGGCAGAATAACTTGGCTCATCAATGACACGTGCCTCTCGTTTTGCAACGCGAAGATCTTCCTCAGCTCGCTTCATCCATTCCTTAGTTTCCTCTTTCATAGATCACTCGTCCGTGCTCGGTGATTTCTTTGAGAAAGTAGTCATTCATTCCGAGACGGATTTTCAGTTCTTCTTCGGAGCGGACAATAAGATCAAGAGGAAATTCCCGTGGAAATGCGGAGCGGATCTCAAATGCCTTTTCTCTGGCATCACCTTCATGCGCCATGATCACTAACAGGTCAACGTCGGAATCACTCGTGGGCTCGCCGTAGGCATAAGAACCGAATAAAATAATTTTCTCCGGAGCAAAGCGCTCTGCAATACGTACACCGAATCTGGTTATGCTGATTAAATCAGGTTTCATGAAGTTTATAACGCCGCCAGTAAAGTTTTTGTCTCAAAACGAGAGAAAGTTTAAACCTGTGAAATTCCCTCCATCTCATCATACAACTTCCGAAACTTCTGTAGATCTTCCCAGGCACCGTTTTTCCAGTTCGGGTTGCGGAGCAATGCAGCGGGATGATAGGTGACCATTACTTTGGCTCCCATAAAATCGAATGTTTTGCCGCGCATATCTTTCAGTGAATCGCTTTCGAGTTTCAATAAATTATTTCCGGCTACTCGCCCGACGCAGAGAATCATCTTTGGTTTGATAAGCTCGATCTGTTTGAAAAGATACGGCTCGCATGCTGCAACTTCTTCCGGTTTCGGATCGCGATTTCCGGGCGGGCGGGATTTTAAGATGTTTGCGATAAATACTTCTTCGCGTGGGAAATTTATTGCGATCAGCATCTTGTCGAGTAACTGACCGGCGCGCCCGACAAACGGCTCGCCCTTTTTATCCTCATCGGCTCCCGGCGCTTCACCGATGACCATCACTTTCGCATGCGGATTGCCGACTCCGAACACAAAGTTCGTCCGTGTTTTATAAAGCTCGCATTTTGTACAGCCGGAGATCATGGATTGCAAAGTCGGAAGATCTTTTGCATTCTGCCAATTTTCTGAAAATGACAAAACAGGTTTTACAGTTGCAGGAGTGGGAGCGGCTTTCGGAACGCGGGCTGTGGGCGCTTGTGCAGGCATTGCAGATTTTGGTTTTTGGAATAACGGATTTGTCGGATCGGGCGGAATTGGTACGGCAGCCACTTTTTGTTTTTTCATTTCATCAATTGTATTTTCGTCATTTCGAACCCCCGCAACCGAAGCCGAGACTCCACTAACCGGAAGATACAGTGCTTCTTCACCCGAAGCAACCCGCTCCTTTGCCCAGGATTCTATATCGGAGATAACATCATGAATTGTTCGATCAGTCATTATTCCAACTCCGAAATTAGTGAAAGAATAATTCTGGCGCATTCGGTTTTTGTAACAAGCGGCACTTCTTTTTGCAAGCCGTCCTTGGTGAAGATCGTGATGCGGTTTGTATCGGTAGAAAATCCGGCGCCCATTTCATCGAAGCGGTTTAAGACGATCATATCAAGACCTTTGGAATCTAATTTTCCTTTGGCATATTTTATTGCACCGTCGCCGCCTTCTAATGCGAAGCCGATAATTTTTTGTTTTGACTTTTTTTGAGTCATGACATCTTTTAAAATATCACGAGTTGGCGAGAGATCAAGCGACCACTTCTTTTTATGCGTCTTTTTTATTTTTTCCTTTTCCGGATCGCTTGCTCTGAAATCACTCACAGCAGCGCTCATGATCAGTATGTCATGACCTGATAGCTGCACCAGCACTTCATCGCGCATCTCATCTGCTGTTTCAACATTGATGCGATTGACCGATGAAGGGGTCTTTTCGGATGACGGACCCATGATAAGTGTAACATCTGCTCCGAAAATATCCGCCGCTTCTTTAGCAAGCGCTGCCCCCATCTTCCCGCTTGACCGATTGCCGATGAAGCGGACGGGATCGATCGGCTCATAGGTCGGACCGCCTGTGATGAGAATATGTTTTCCGGCAAGAGGGAGATTTCGGATTCCGAGCTGTGCATTTCGATTGTCCGCAGTAACAAGCAACTGCTGGAATTGCTTCACAACATCATCCGGTTCCTCCATTCTGCCCATGCCGACTATGCCGCTTGCAAGATTGCCTTTAACCGGCTCAATAAATTTTACGCCCTTATTTTTGAGCCATTCAATATTTTCCTGAACAGCAGGCTGCTGCCACATTTCTTCATCCATTGCCGGAGCGATAATAAGTTGGGCATTATGTCCGAGCGATGAAGCAAGAAGAAGAACGGAGTTATCATATATGCCACGGCGTAGCTTTCCAAGTGTAGCCGCCGAGCATGGTGCGATCAGCATTGCATAGGCCGATCTTCCGAGATGAACGTGCCATGTTCCTTTTCCGGAAGAAGGAAAAATTTCCGTTATGGCTTCGTTGCCGGTAAGGATCGAGAGACTATAGGGCGTCGTAAACTTTTGTGCTGAATGTGTCAGTGCACAATGCACTTGGGCTCCTGCGCGAACTAATTCTCGGGCAATGATTGGAGCCTTCGCTGCTGCGATGGAGCCGGTGATGCCGTAAATTATTTTTTTTGCGTTAAGCATAATTATTCAAATATCACATTTATCGCTGCTCGCAATTCTTCTTCAGTGTTGTAAAAATGCGGCGAGAATCTCAGCTTTCCGCCGCGAACTGCGGCGATGATATTTTTCTTTTGCAAGCGTTCTAACACTTCTTCGGGGTTTTCTATTTCAACACTGACGATGCCAGCTCTTTCAGCTTGCGTTTCCGAAGTAAGAATTTTTACTCCTTCTGTTTTGAATCTTGAAATTAGATATGACGAATGATCTAAAACTCTTTTTTCTATTTCAGCAAATCCGAATTCGCCGTGAAATTTCAGTGCAGCATTTAGCGCTGCAATGCCGGGAAAATTCAGTGTTCCGTTCTCATATCGGCTGGCATCATTTCGGAGTCGATCGGTATCGAAATCGAAAAAATTGAACGGAGCAGTGACGCTTGCAGCTCCCATCGAAGATTGATGAATAATTTTTTGAAGTCGGTCACTGATATAAACGAATGCAGTGCCTTCAGTACCCATCATCCATTTATGCGATCCGGCAGCAAGAAAATCTATATTAGATTTTTCTACATCGATCGATGAATGCGGCAGACCTTGAATTGCATCGACGGCGAAAATAATATTTTGCTCTCGACAAAACTTCCCAATCGCCTCAACGTCAGATCGAAAGCCCGTTAAGAATTGCACAAAGCTCAGTGCGATCAGTTTTGTTTTTGGAGTTACATGTTTTTTTATCTCATCAAGTGTGATTCGGTAATCTTCCGGCTCCATAAAATCTATTTCAACTCCATGACGGCGTTGATTGAGATACGGATAAACATTTGCAGGATATTCATAGCGATAGAGCAGAATTCTATCGCCGTTTTTCCAATCAATTCCAGAAGCAAGAAGACTAACGCCTTCGGCTGTGTTAAGAGTAAAAGCGATACGTTCTGACTTTGTATGAAGCAGATCAGCAAGAAGATTTTTCGTTTCGAATGCTATTTTATTTGCCCAAGGATAGGATTCGATCCCTTTCAGGGCGCGGCGTTCGAGATATTTATCTACTGCATCGCGAACTCTGAATATCATGGGGCTTATAGCCGCATGATTCAGATAGATCATATCAGTCCATGTATGGGGGAATTGCTTTCTGGCAGTTTCGAGAGTCATTTTTTAATTTTTAAAATTTCCTCGACTTTTTTTAGATCTTCTTCAGTATTTACTTCGACGGAGTTATAGTCAACACGAATTGCTTTGATCTTGTAGCCATTATAAAGCCAGCAAAGTTGTTCGAGCTTTTCGATCTCTTCTAATGCCGTTATAGGAAGATGTTTTATTTCTTCTAAAATTTTTCTGCGGAAACCGTAAATACCGATATGTTTCAAGTACTTTACATCAGATGTTTTATCCCTATCAAACGGAATCACCGCTCTTGAAAAATAAATAATATTATCATTTACATCAGTAACTACTTTTGCGATGTTCGGATTATTGATCGATTCCGCATCTTCTATAGGAGAAATTGCCGTTGCAATCGAAACATCATTATCATCAAAAGCCGCTGCTATTTTTTCGATAACTATCGGATCAATAAGAGGTTCATCACCTTGAACATTTATGATAATCTCAAAATCATCAGCTAAGTGTTTTGCAGCATAAGCAACTCGCGCTGTTCCATTAGCACAATCTTCCGGAGTCATAATAGCTCCGGCGCCGAAGGAATTAACATGCGTCGCGATCTCATCGCTATCGGTAGCAACAATGACCATATCAATACCACTTGCTCTTTTACATTGCCTGTAAACCCTTTCTACTAAGGAGGTTCCGGCAATTTGTCGTAGCGGTTTTTGTGGTAATCTGGTTGAGCCGAGCCTTGATGGAATAATAATTGCTGTTTTCATTCTTACAAATATGCATGATTTTTTGAAAAAAATTTTAATATATAGAAATCTAAAGGATTTCTTAGGTGTCATTCTGAGCGATAGCGAAGAATAACACCTAAAAGCAAACTGATTTATAAAACGAAACCCAACTGCCGGAAACAACGTTTTTTTCCAGTACACCCATGAAGTTGACAGACCAAGAACTACTCCAGGCGATCACTGCCGGCGATTCAATCGCCTTATCGGAATTTTATGACCGCCATTCCCGTCTGGTGTATGGTGCACTCCTGCGATTATTAAACGATACTGACGATGCCGAAGATATTCTGCAGGAAGTCTTTGTACAGGTCTGGCGCAAAGCCTCAACGTATAAACCGGAGTTAGGCTCTCCGAAAAATTGGCTTGTACGCATTGCTCATAACAGAGGCATCAACCTGATACGTGCACATAAAAGCAGAGGAAAAAATGCACAGGTCTCGATCACCGATGAAGAAAACGGTGTGCTCTCAAGCCCAGAGCTTATTGATGATTCTTTATTATCTCAAACGGTTAGTGCTGAACGAATGCAGATGATTTCCGAAGCGATGCGCGATCTGCCTAAAGATCAGGTCATGCTTATTGATATGGCTTTTTTTCAGGGATATTCGCATTCGGAAATATCGGAAGCGCTAAAACTGCCGCTTGGAACCGTAAAAACAAAAATCCGGAATGGATTATTATCACTTCGGAATTCGCTAAGTTTTTTGAAGGGTGAATTTACATAAATCCAAAAAAGGTTGCTGCGTGTATTATTATCACGGCAATTAAAACAACGACAATGGACAATAAAAACACAAACAATAATGATTCTGCGCTTCAAGTCCAGCGCTACCATTTAGGTTTGATGACACCTGATGAAGAGGTGGCATTTGAATATGCCGTTGCCAAATCCGGAGAACTACGTGAAGAGATGGAAGAAGCAGGAGAAGGACTTACTGCTTTCTATACTGCTCTTGCCAAAGATATGCCGCATCCGAGAAAAGGACTGAAGAAGAAAATTCTTGAAAAAGCTGCAGGCGAAATTCCAATGGAGTCCGATCTTGACGCTGATGCATTTATTCTCCGTGCATCCGATGCGAAATGGGTTACTACCAATATTCCCGGAATTGAATTTAAAATTCTTTACAAAGATGATGACGGCAGAACAATGCTCATTGCTCGTTTCGCACCCGGCGCTTCACTCCCTTCTCACCGTCGTTTAGGTACAGAAGAATGTTTAGTTTTATCCGGTGATTTTTGGGCAGATGGTCATAAATTAGGTGCCGGAGATTTCATCGCCGGACTTGCGGGAAATGAACCTGATCCCGTTTATAGTGAAGGCGGTTGTGAACTCTTGCTTAAACTTCCTATTCCCCGCGAACTCTTCCCCAATTAATTTTTCTTTTAGTTTTTTGATTATAGAGCTCAGGTATTGCCTGAGCTCTGCTACATCTATAGCCAAATATTCCGATATGTCATTGCGAGCGCAGCGAAGCAATCTAAAATTCAAGTTCTCATACATATTTGTGAGCTGAGATTGCTTCGTTCGGGCTAAAGACCTCATCGCAATGAGATCGTAAATCCTCATAAAATCTTCCACATCCACTTCCCTACTGCGCGTGTATTAGAACCTGTTCAGTTACCCCACTTTCATCTGAACGACATTTATTTTCACTTAAATATAATCTAACATGAATACGAAACGTATACTATCTTTCATCGTTGCTTTGGCGTTCGTGATGACGAGCACTGTTGCAGCATTGGCATCGAGCCACAGGGAAGCTCCACTGATCAGTAACGATCCGCTTGCGGATAATACTGATCTCTATGCTTTCCGTTCACCTGATGATCCGACAACGATCACGATCATCGCAAACTATATTCCTTTCGAACTTCCTGAAGGCGGACCGAACTACTTCAGCTTCGGAGAGAATATTCACTATGAGATCCATATCCGTAACCAATATGCTAAAGTACCAGGCGGCAACGGAGATGACATCACCTACCGTTTTACTTTCACGCAGACCAATGAAGATCCTACAACGTTCTTCAATATCCGTCTCGGAAAACAAAATCTGAAGACCACATATAAATGTGAAAAGAGCGTTGATGGCGGATTGTCATGGATGACAGTTAAAGACGGCGGTATTGTGCCTCCGAATAACATCGGACCTCGCTCGATCGAAGCTCAGGGTGTTGGATTAGGAACTCCTTACGAGACAATCTGGAATAATGCCATCACAACCGGCACAACCGGTGAGACATTATTCTGCGGACCGGTTGACGATCCGTTCTTTGTTGATCTTGCCGGAATTTTTGATCTCGGTAACTTCAGAAAAGACAGCAAGATCGATGCTCTTGCAGGATTTAACTGCCATACGATCGCATTGAAGATACCGATCAGCATGTTGCAGAAAGATGGTAAATCTGTAAATCAGGCTGCAAATATTCTCGATGCGGATTTCGTCATCGGAGTATGGGCATCTGCTTCACGTCCGAAGATCACCACACTTAATTCTGATGGCAGCAAACCAACTGTATCTGCTGATTTCGTGCAGGTATCACGCCTCGGTATGCCGCTTGTCAATGAAGCCATCATTCCGATCGGGATGAAAGATAAGTGGAATGCTGGTTCTCCTTATAATGACTTGGCATCTGCTCCAAACTTCACAAATCCTGAACTTGCACTTTATGTTGGAAATGGCGCTTTTGGCGCAGCAGTCGGCACATTGCTCGATCTTCGCCTTGATACCAATTCGCTTGGTGGCGGATTTGATTTCCGTAATGGAAAAGACGGCTTGTTCCCGTTAAAGGGTTCTGCCGGTGTTAAAGGAACGGCACTTGACGATGCAGCATTTGGAAATATTCTTCTCCAAAAAGGCGCACCTCGTTCAGTAGATATACTTCCGATCTTCTATACGGGAGTACCGAACTTAGCTCCGTATCAGCTTGCAACAGGCAAAGCCAGTGGCAATCCACTTGCAAATGGTAAACCTTTTATCAACAACTTCCTGCCGACACTCGGCGATATGCTTCGCTTGAATATGGCAGTACCTGTTACATCTCGTACCGATGCAAACTTCAGCTCTGAAGGCTTGATCCAGGCTGCGGCTATAGGTTTGACCGTTGCACCATTCAATACATCTGCAAAACTCGAGAACATTCCGAATATGGATGGCTTCCCGAACGGACGCAGACTTGAAGATGATGTAACGCGCATCGAAATGCAGGCAGTCGGTGGATTGGTCTTAAATGCTATCGGTCTCTGGACTGATGATTACAAACCTGGAACAACACCATCACCTGTAACTCCTCAGCTCGTTGGTAAGCTTACATTTAATGCAGGAATCGAGCAGAATGACGTTGCTTTCCGCGCACAATGGCCTTATTTGGGTTATCCGCATCGCGGTTCAGCAGGTTTACGCACAAATGGTGTGGTACAGAACCATCAGTCGAATGGTATCGGAATACGCGCTCCGCGTAACTTCTTCAGCACCTTGAACTATCCGAATCCGGTAGCATCGAGCACAACGCTGAACTACCATCTTAGCGATGGCGGAGATATCAGCATCGTACTCTTCGATATGAACGGACGTCAGGTTTCTACTCTTGCTAACAGCTACCAATCAGCCGGTGACTATAGCATCAACTGGAAACCGGAATCAAACTTATCAGCAGGCACATACATTGCAACGCTCCTCGTCAATGGGCAGCATTCGCATGATATGAAGATCACCGTGACTAAGTAAACCCTCGCTTTACTTGTCATTTGTAATAGGCAGCCCTTACGGGCTGCCTATTTTTTTTGTATGTATAAGGTTTAATAAAGACGTATGATTAACTAAACTCAACCAATGCTGTCATTCTGAACGGAGCGCAGCGAAGTGAAGAATCCCGTGATGGTGAATAGAATTTTTCTTAGCATCAAGGGATTCTTCACTCCGTCCATATTGCTGCGCAATACAGACTCCGTTCAGAATGACAAATACATGAAGAAGGAAAAAATAGAATCTCCAGTAATTTTATTACATCTCTTCTCATCTCGTATTTTTGCACTGTGATACTTGATCTCATCTTTCTTTGCTCAGCGGCATTTGCTGCGGGATTTGTCGATGCAGTTGTTGGCGGTGGCGGCTTGATCCAAATTCCAGTTGCCTTGATTATACTACCGCAATATCCTGTTGCTACGGTGATCGGCACGACGAAGATCCCATCATTCTGCGGAACAGGAATGGCTGCGATTCAATATGCACGGAACCAGGAATTGAACTACCGCCATCTTTTCCTGATGATGGCAGTGGCATTTTGCTCTGCATGTGCCGGTTCAAAACTCCTGACGCTTGTGAGTAATGATTTCATGAAGCCACTCCTGCTTATAATCCTCACCGCAGTTGCGATCTATACGTACAGCAAGAAAAATTTCGGCATTCATTCCGAAAAAGATCGTTCCCAAAAAGAACAGTTGCTCTATGCTCTATTCATTAGTTTGTTTGTTGGTTTTTATGACGGCTTTATAGGACCCGGAGCAGGAAGTTTTTTCATCTTGGCATTTATCACGTTTCTCGGATTCGATTTTTTAAAGGCAAGTTCGAATGCAAAATTCCTTAACCTTTCGACGAATTTAGGATCTATTACTTTTTTCATGCTGAGCGGAAGGATCATCTATGAGATCGCCATTCCTATGGCAGTGTGCAATGCCCTTGGCGGGTACTTAGGCGCGAAGCTTGCCATCTTACGAGGTAATGCCTTCATCCGCATTTTCTTTTTATGCGTCATAGTCGCAACACTTCTCAGGTTTTCCTATGATGTTTTTTTTAAGTAATGGAACAATAAATCTTTTTATGATAATAACTCTTAAAGAATTGTCATTCCAAGTGGAGCGTAGCGGAACGAAGAATCTGAGCTTTCAGACATCCTAAAGCTCAGATTCTTCGCTGTCGCTCAGAATGACAAAATTAAAGTTTTTTAAATTGAAGCACTACACATTTGCTAGGACAAATATTTATGGATTAATCCCGAATAGCCTGATAACAAGCAGCACTCCGCCGATAGCAGCAATGACGCGGGATACTTCCTGAACGATCAATCTTTCTTTCCCGTATTTTCTTACGAGCCACATCAGAGGAAAAACAACGAGGATGACGGTGATCTGACCTGCTTCGATGCCAACGTTAAATCCTGTGAGAGGAATAAAAACATTGCCCATACTCAGCATACCTTTGAGAATATCGGTTAGATGACCGGAAAAACCGGCGCCGTGAATAAGTCCGAAGCTTCCGGCAACGATCCATCGTCCCTTCGTCTCAGAGCGGACAACATTTTCAATTCCGACATAGACGATCGATAATGCTATCAGCGATTCTGTGATAACCGGAGGAAGAGAAAGGATCCCTAAAGCAGATAGGATAAGGGTTGTAGAGTGGGCAATCGTAAACGCTGAGATAACAGAAAACAGAGAACGAAAATTTTTCGTAACAATAATAAGTGCGATCAAAAAAAGAAGATGATCGTAGCCCTCGATAATATGGTA
>JBBQGG010000085.1:0-10649 GCA_038322815.1 Kapaibacterium sp. (SeqCode) | reverse complement strand
AACCCCTCGCCCGGTACTCCGGGAGAGGGGCAGGGGTGAGGGCACTCCCTTTATCACCCGCCGCACACGCTCTGCCGTTATGTTATCGGCATAATCTTCCTGCTCCACAAGGATAAATTTCCTGTTCCCGCCGTCCTCTTTATTAAGCGCTGCATAATGCGGCAGCAAGGCTTTCAAGGCTTTGAGGTTATCGCCGTGAATGATGAGGTTGTCGTCAAGGCTGGGAGCCCTCACCCCCTGCCCCTCTCCCGGAGTACCGGGCGAGGGGAGTAAAGATTTTTTCTTATCGAGATCAAGTTCATGATGCGGCACGGCGAGATGGTAATTCCGCACATATCGCGCTCCCGAAAATTCAAGTCTTGCCATTGGTTATAAATAGGTGCCTATCAAAACGAGTATTAATATACAAAAATACGGAGATACCTATGGCAAAAATGAAAAAGCACTCGCCCCAACCCTCTTTTTAGCTCGACATGCTCCTCAAGAACTCCTTATTCGTCTTGGTGCCGCGCATTTTGTCGAGGAGGAATTCCATTCCATCGACGGGGTTAAGATCGGATAGGAATTTGCGCAGGATATAGATACGATTAAGTTCATCTGCACTTAAAAGAAGTTCTTCTTTTCTAGTACTGGACATATTTAAGTTGATCGCGGGAAAAATTCTGCGGTCGGCAAGTTTGCGGTCGAGCATGATTTCCATATTGCCCGTACCTTTGAACTCTTCAAAGATAACTTCATCCATTCTTGAACCTGTTTCGACAAGTGCCGTGGCGATAATTGTCAACGATCCGCCCTCTTCGATATTACGCGCAGCTCCGAAGAAACGCTTCGGCTTATGCAATGCATTTGCATCCACACCGCCGGAAAGAATTTTGCCTGAATGCGGAGTTACGGTATTATGCGCGCGGGCAAGACGAGTGATCGAATCGAGCAAGATCACCACGTCCTGTTTTGACTCGGTAAGACGCTTTGCTTTTTCGATTACCATTTCTGCAACCTGCACGTGACGCTCTGGTGGTTCATCGAATGTCGAAGCAATAACTTCGGCACGCACCGAGCGCTCCATATCGGTAACTTCTTCAGGACGTTCATCTATCAGAAGAACGATGAGTTTTATTTCAGGATGATTACGAACGATCGAGTTTGCAATTTTTTGCAGAATAATTGTTTTACCCGATTTTGGCTGCGAGACAATCAATCCACGCTGACCTTTACCGATCGGGCTGACGATATCCATAATACGCATGGAATATTCGCCGGGTGAAGTTTCGAGAACGATCTGCTTTGTCGGATAGAGCGGTGTCAGATTATCGAAAAGTGCACGCTCTCTGGCATAATCAACGGGCTGATAATTTATCTTATCAACTTTAAGAAGAGCGAAGAATCTCTCGCCATCTTTGGGCGGACGAACTGATCCTTCAACCGTATCGCCAGTGCGGAGATTAAATTTTTTAACTTGCGAGGGCGATACATAAATATCATCGGCAGATGAAAGATAATTATAATCCGTTGAGCGCAGAAAGCCATAGCCATCAGGCAAAAGTTCGAGAACACCGGAAGCAAGCGATCCTTCTTCTTCTTTGCCGTTAACAGTAGTAACTTTTTGTTTGCCTGCATCGGCTTCTAAGATGCGGAAGATAAGGTCCTGTTTTCGGAGGTCCTGAAAGCCTTCAATGCCGAAGGTCTTGGCGATCTCGTTGAGTTCGACGATCTTTTTTGATTTTAATTCAACTGCATTTAGCATGGTAAATAGAATAACTTTGAGAATAAACGTGGTAAAAAACTGAGATTAAATAGAGCGGGTTAGGGGCAACAAATTCGTCCTAAACCATTGAAATCCATTAAGAAACGGGGTCGTAAATCGGGTTATTCTGCCTTGGTCACAAGCCTAAAATGGCAGAGGAGCTAATAGATTAAATCGAAGTCTCTTATGGAGATGTATCTTCTTGGTAGTACAAATATACGACTTTTTTGGCTAAATGTTTCGAAAAATGGAAAATACCTTTTAGTAAACAACACCCTCTTCTACCTCTTTCAAAAAATCGCCAATCACAAAATGCGATCCTGTGAGCAATAGGGTGTCACCTGATTTTGCCAAATGAATTGCCTCTTCAACTCCGGCTTTTGGAGTTGATGATACAAGTGTTTCTAATCCTGCGCCTTCGGCTAACTTACCCAACTCACTGCTTCCTATCGCTCGATGAGAGTTTGCAGCAACACTAATAAAACGTGAAGCAAATTCTACAATGTCATGTAATATTACTTCAATATCTTTATCTTTTGCAAAGCCTGCTATCACGATCGGTTTTATGCCGCTACTGATAAAATATTTTTTCAGATATTTAAATGCATCGGGATTATGGGCCACATCTAAAATGAGTTTTACATTCTTTTCAAGAGCAGGCACATAGTCAGATTCTTCCAATCGCGCACGCATCCCAGTTAATTTCTGCGTTTGGCTGATTCCTTCAATATTTAGATCGGTTTGTAAGGAGAGAGTAATATTTTCAAGAGTTGCTAAAACTGTTCTCAGGTTTTCTTCTTGATGGCTTCCGGAAAAGGGCGGCTTTAACGTTTCATATTCTGATGAAGGAGAATATTCATCTGTAAAAATAATTGGCGAGTTTAATTCTTTTGCTTTCTTTATAAATACTTCTTTTAGTTCGCTATTGACATTTACTATCGCAGGGACATCCGGCTTCATAATCCCGGCTTTCTCACCTGCGATCTCTTGAAGTGTATTACCCAGTTGTGCTGTATGCTCCAGACTGATAGAAGTAACAACTGTTGCGAGCGGTCTCTCTAACACGTTTGTAGCATCAAGTCTCCCTCCGAGACCCGTTTCAATGACAGAAATGTCAACTCCACTATCAGCAAAATAAGCAAATGCTAATGCCGTTGTCACCTCGAAGAATGTTGCATGGAGCCGACCGACATCTTTCCATATTTTTTCTAAAAACGAAGCAATATATTCTTCGCTGATTAGCACGCCATTAATTTTTATGCGCTCACGGAAATCTACTAAATGCGGTGATGTATAGAGACCAACCGTATATCTGTTCGCCTGCAACGCAGCCGAAAGCATTGCAGAGACACTTCCCTTTCCGTTGCTTCCGGCAACGTGAATACTTTTGATTTTTTTATGAGGATCACCTAATGGAGAAAGCAATTCACGGATATTATCCAAGCCGAGTTTCATTCCGGTGAACTCTAAGGAAAGTAGTTCATCGAGTAATTTACGATATGCTGATTTACGCTGCGACAAGTGTGCGGGCTTCCTTGAGAAGTGAGCGGGCAGCTTCAAGAGAATGATCTGTTACTTTAGACCCTGATATCAGTCTGGCAATTTCTTCTTCATGTTCGGATTTTGAAAGTGTTCTTAATGCAGATGAGGTGACTTCACTGACAGATGATTTTTCTACTAAATAATGAGTATCGGCAAATGCTGCTATCTGCCCCAGATGGGTGATCGCAATAATTTGATGTTTGCCTGCAAGCGCTTTCATTGCTTTGCCTACCTGTTGCGCGATACGACCTGAAATACCCGAATCAATTTCATCAAAGATCATAAGAGGAATCTTATCTCCTGCCGAAAGAACTGTTTTTAAAGCCAGCATAATACGCGATACTTCTCCACCGGAAGCAACCTTAACAAGCGGTTTCGGTTCTTCACCTTTATTCGTTGAGATGAAAAACTCTACCTTATCAAATCCTTTTTTGGTCGCACTGTAATTTTTACTTTCGATCGATATTAGGGCTATTCCTATCTCCCTTGCTTCCTGTATTTCAAAATTTATGCTGAATTTTCCATTCTCAATGCCAAGTTCAACTAATTCTTCAACGATCTTCTTCTCAAATTTTTTTGCGGCTTTCTTTCGTGCTTCGCTTAAGGTAATTGCAGCGGTAGTGGCTTTTCCCTGTAGTTTTCGTAATTCTTTTTCAACGGATTCAATCTTTTCGTCGATATTAGATTCCGGTCCTAATTGCTCCCGTAATTTTGAAGACGTTGCAATTACATCAGATAAGGATGGTCCATATTTTTTCTTTAGCCGCGAAATCGCAACTTGTCTGCTGCGCAATTCTTGCAGACGCTGCGGCTGAAGATCAATTTGACCTGCGTAATGCGACAGCGAATGAGCAAGTTCGTCAACTGTTGCGATCGCCGATTGCAATTCCTGCGTTTGCTCATCGAAATGGGAATCGATCTTTCGCAATCGTTCAAGAGACACTTTTGCTTTAGATAATCGCAGATGGACGGCATTATCCCCTTCATAGAGTAATTCATGAAGTTCAGCAGTCAGATTACGAAGTTCTTCGGAGTTTTCGAGAATAGAAAGTTCACGTTCTAATTTTTCATCTTCCTCTGCTTTCGGATCAACGGTGAGAATCTCATTTAATTGGAACTCAAAAAAATCTCGTTCGCGTGCGATCTTATCTTTATTTTGAAGTAAGTCTTCGAGTTCTTTTTTTACACCATTAAATTCATTATAAATTATTTGAAAATCTTTTCTATCGTGTTCAAGTCCGGCATATTCATCTAAGAAATCGATATGACGTTCGGGGTGAAGAAGCGATTGATGCTCATGCTGTCCGTGAAGATCAATAAGAGCAGCGCCAAGTTCTTTTAATATGGATATACTTGCAGGAGTATCATTGATGAAGGCGCGCGCTGCACTTTTTTGATTGATCTCTCTGCGGATAATAAGTTCGGAGTCATTTAATTCAATTCCGTTCGAGATAAGAAATCTTTTTATTTCCGGAAGAGAGGCAATATTAAATTCGGCTTCCACTATAGCTTTGGTTTCACCTCTGCGGATAAGATCGGCAGATGCACGCTCTCCGATAAGAAGGCTTATTGCGTCCATCAGGATGGATTTTCCTGCGCCGGTTTCGCCGGTAATAATAGCAAGGCCCCGGTCAAACGTAACCGTGATCTCTTCGATCAATGCATAGTTTTTTATATAAAGCGAACGGAGCATGGGAACAGTCGTTAGTTGGTAGTCTTTAGTCGTTAGCAAAAACTAACAATTAAAGATAACGAGTAAAGACTGAATGAAGTTTAGCTCTTTGGTGGAAAGTATCGTAATTAGAGTTGTGATTCTGAGTGGAGCATTCTTCTGCGACCACAGGTGCAGAAGCAAAACGAAGAATCAAAATTTATAGGTAGCCGAAACCTCAGATTCTTCGCTGCGCTCAGAATGACAAAAGGGCTCTTACATTATTCGGAATTTCAGTCGTGCGCTCACGACTAATGACTACGACTGTTTATGTCGTCTTTCTGCGAACGTCTTTTGCACCGAGGGCACGTAAGTAGTTCAACTTTGCACGGCGAACCTTGCCGCCTTTGACGAAATCTATTTTCGCAATACGAGGTGAATTCGTGGGAAAAATACGCTCGACGCCTACACCATAGGAGACTTTGCGGACAGTGAATGTTGCATTCACTCCGGCGCCTTTGCGTGACATGACAATGCCTTCAAAATGCTGGATACGCTCTTTATCGCCTTCAACAACGCGTACTGATACATTGACGGTATCGCCGGCTCTGAATGTTGGCAGATCGCTGCGGATCTGACTGCTTGCTAATGCTCGTATGACTTGTTCCATGGTCGTCTTGCTGAAAAATTTCTCTTTTTTTGTGAGACGCGGTTAAACGCGGAATAGGGGGAAGAAGTTCATTTTTACTGGATTGTCATAGTGTCATTGTAAGGAGGCGCGCAGCGACGACGAAACCATCCCCTGAGGGTTTCTCTATAATTCAACATTCTGACAACCTCAGGGGATTGCTTCGACGGGCTAAAGCCCTTCTCGCAATGACACCGAATGAAATCACCCATCACGGTCGGACTATACCGGTCCGCCAGCTGAATAATTACTTCGTAACGATCATTTGAGTGACCACACTTTTTCCATTCGCCAGCAGCCTGCAAACATAGACTCCATTCGGAATATCGGAGGCATTCCACTCGAATATATGGGAGCCTGCATCAACCTCTGCGTCTACGATCCTCTCAATTTCAACTCCGAGCATATTATAAATGGTTAAATTAATATGTTCTGTTTGTGGAAGATCAATATGAATTGTAGTACGTGAATGGAAAGGGTTTGGATAGTTCTGAATATTGAGGAATACCCGATTGTTTGAGTTAACTCCGGCAGTAAAGCCACCATCCTGGGTGACAAGGATAATTCCGCTATCGCCGCAAATGAAGCCGTGAAAAGGATCGCCCATTGAAACACTCCGTAAATTCTTTGTCGTGGGTGAAACCTGTGGCAGCCAATTATAACCACCGTCCACGGTTACTAAGATTACTCCTCCATCACCAACTGCGCATCCATTTATTTCATCTGCAAAACAAACGGCATTAAGATTTTCCATCGTCCAACTTGGAATAGAATCCCAGCTTTGACCAAAATTCTTCGTATGAAAAATTCTACCTTTTTTGCCTACAATAATCCCCGTCCGGACATTGCATCCGTAAAAAGGAAATCCTGCATCAAATGAGCTTACTCCTTGAAAATTTGTAGTATGCTGTACCCAACTATCCCCTTCGTCTGAAGATGTCAATATTCTGCTTAATCCTGTACTCGGAACAACATCACCTGCTGTAATAATTTTACCGCCAAAAGAAGATATGCTATGAAGATCTATTTCTTCATTTGGAATAGGAAGTCTCTCCTCCCAATGTAGCCCTGAATCCTCTGAAAAGATTATTTCATCTTTATTGCCAGCGACTACGCATACTTTATTTGAAGTATCAAAACTTATCGAAGTAAGTTCATTGATGCTTGCCACTGTATAGCATTCGCCCCGAACCCTGCTTCGATAGCCGCGCCACGTCGCGCCGCGATCAGACGAGCGGTAAATCGAATCCTTCGGACCGATTGTCAATAACAATTTTGCATTAATAGATACGACACCATTGAGGTTCTGAGGAGTCGGACTTATTTCTGAAAACCAGGGAACACCGATATTATTCGTTGTTAAAACGGTGCCGTTGGCACCGACGATCACGCCGTTAACACCGTCATACGTTGAAACTGAAAGCAGATTCTTCGTCGTTCCGCTTTGCTGGATTATCCAGCCGGATTGGGCGAAGGTAACGCTGCAAATGAAGAGTGAAAAAAATATGATAATAATACGCATAAAGTTTTTTTCAAAAAAGTTATCTGTTTTCTAGTGCGGATTTTTAGACCGCCGTTAAGTGACCGGCGGACTAAGAGTCCGCCCCACTAAGATTCTCTATTCATCAGTCGTTATGCGCATGATATTCCCGCGCCAACCCACTGCCGTTCCGGCTTTATTTGATCCAAAACATACTCCATAAAGGAAATTGGGTGTGACACCCCAAACCTCAGTCAGGCTTTTTGTCTCTTTCCATGTTTTGCCGCCATCGACGGTATGAAAAATATGTCCTCCGCTTGTTGGTCCATGGATATTCCCTCCCGCAATTGTGCCGTGAAGATCATCCGTGAAATACACACTGCTACATATCCCACCTTGTATTTTTAGGGGTCCTGGACTTAATCCAAATTTAAATGAAGTATCTTTCCATGTTTTAGCGCCGTCGTGCGAAGTATAAATACTAACTCCCACAGCGCCTCCTCCGACCTGATTGTCGCAAGTATTGGCAATTAAACAAACAACATTTGCCGATGGTGAGGATACTCCATTGCAATAAAGATAATAAGTATTATCTTCAGGCTCAGACCATGTTGCTCCACCATCGATTGTTGTGTATAGTCCATGATCCGATCCCATATACCCATGCTGGGCGTCAGGAAACGAAACACAATTAAAAGTTCTTCGTTTGCTGAATAGATGGCGTGTCCATGTTACTCCTCCATCTGCGGTGGAAAGTACTGTTCCTGAATCCCCCACCACCCAACCGGAATTTGGGGTTGGGAAAGAAATGCTTTTTAAGAACTTTGTTGTGCCGCTATTTTGCTTGTTCCATGATACTCCGCTATTGGTTGATTTAAGAATTGTGCCATGTTGCCCGACAGCAAATATTACCGAAGCATATTCAAAAGCCACCGCTTTCAATTCATCAGTCGTGCCGCTTCCGATCAGATCCCAATGCGCTCCGCCATTTGATGTCCGCATGATCGCACCATAATCTCCGACTGCAATTCCGAGTGATGTGTCGCCCTTATTAAAAGCAATGCCGTTAAGCTTATCGGTCAGGGGTCTCGAAGGGAGAAATCTCCATGTAGCTCCGCCATCGGATGTTCGCAAAATTATTCCGCCTTTGCCGACTGCCGTAGCATTATACTTATCATAGTACGAAAGACCACGCAGTGAATCGGTAATGCCCAGGTTCACACGATTCCACGTTGTACCACCATTGATAGTGTGAAGGAGTGTTCCATAATCTCCGACCATTGCAAGAATGTTCGGGTCTTTTCCATCTATAAAATTGAGGGCAGCAGTTAGGAAGATCGTATCATTTAAAAATTGCCGTTTCCATAAGAATCCTCCATTGATCGTATGTAGGATCACTCCGTTCTGTCCGATAACCGTTGCATTAAAACCATCTAAAAAAACCTGTCCATTAATATTATTGCCGTAAACCGTCGTATCTGTTTGAAGAGGGATGTTATTCCATGATAAGCCCCGGTCTGTTGATTTATATAAAGCACCGTTATATCCGGTTACAGTCAGGAAATCCGGTCGAAGTTTCCTAATACTGGTAAAATCTACAACTATTTCAAATGGTATAGGACGCCAAGTTGTACCTCCATCGAGAGTTCGCAAGATCGTCCCTTCTTTTCCCACAACGATCGCAGTATTCGCATCGATGACGACAATGCTATTCAGCTTTGCTCTGGTATTAGTCACCAGCCAGGTCCAGGTACTTCCTCCATCCGATGTTTTTATGATATGTCCACTATCGCCGCAAATCATTCCGTAATTGGAATCAAGAAAGGAAAGTCCGTAATAATTACCACGATATGGTCCATTAGGGGTCGTCCCCCAAACATCACCATAGTCAATACTCCAAGTTATTCCGCCGTCGATTGTCTTTACAACGGCTCCATAATTACCGCAGGCAAAAATAGTATTCAAATTTATCATTTGCACTGCATGCAGGGACGTGCCTTCAGCAGCTGGATTCTGCCAGCGCCAGACATTGAGCTGAGCGAATGCACTTTGCGAGATAAAAACGAGGATAATAAGGGACGAAAAACGTTTCATAGCGAATTACAGTTAAGAGTTACCTACAATAAACTCCCCCTACGGTAGTTTTGTCACAGTAAAATTGGACGAATTACTCTAAAATCCTAAAAAATGTTGTAATTTTGAATAATGGAAAATATTACAAACGACCAGCATTCCGATACCCAGCAGATGCATACCGCAAGAAGTATTTATGCAATACCGGCAGCTATTGTCTCGGTAGTAATCGTAGGAATATTTCTGCATTTTATCAGTGATGCATTTTTAACGTTCGTTGCAGCACTATTTCTTGCTAACATTTTCATGCCATTGGTAGCACTTTTGCGAAAAAAGAAAGTACCTATGGTCTTCACGATCCTCTTAATTTTAGCAGTGGTTGCATTAGTTCTTACCGGAGTTATTGTCATCGTCGGAACTACGATCACTTCTTTTATTGAAGTATATCCGAAGTATGCTGCAAAGTGGGAGCATGTTTTCTTTCCCGAGATAACTCACCTTTTAGGGCGAATTTCCCCGGGCCTTGAAAAGGATGCCATGAATTTTAATCCGATGTCAATATTTCAACCGGGAAAAATCGTCAATGCATTCTTTTCCTTAACAACCCTTGCAAGTAGTTTCGCATTAGTCTTGCTGTTCATGCTTTTTATCCTTGCCTCACACGGGCAATTCAGTACAAAAATTGAAAAATCTTTCCCCCGCGCAGGTTCTCTGCAGCTCAATATGATCCTGACAAATATTGAAACAAGGGTGCGAAGCTATTTACTGACAACGTTGATAATTAATACATTCGCTGCTGTTGCGATGACCGTTGTGCTTCTGATATTCGGAGTAGATCTTGCTTTCCTTTGGGGTACGCTGACATTTTTACTGATGTTCATACCAAGTATTGGCTCTATCTTTGCCATTATTCTGCCGATACTTTTGGCATTTTTACAATTCGATACGTTAGGAACTCCGATCCTTGTCGGAGCCATAGTCATTGTTTCACAACTTCTTATCGGCAGTTATATATCTCCCAAGGTAATGGGATCCAGACTTAATATAAGCCCACTTTTAATACTTGTCTCCATCATTTTTTGGGGTTGGGTTTGGGGTCCGCTGGGAATGATTCTTGCAGTTCCGATCACTTCAACAATAGTGATCATGTTTGAAAATATTCCGGTCTTAGTTCCGTTGGCACTTTTAATGAGCCAGGATCCAGTAAAAAGGAAGAGAAGAACTTTCCGAAAAAGCCCAAAAGTGAGTTCAAAATAGTGAAAAAAAAGCCCCGCTATAATAGCAGGGCTTTTTTTTTAATAATCAACGCATCGCTTATTGGCAGCCTTCAACTACCTTAACGGAGATTCGTCTGTTAAGAACACGTGCAGCTTCAAGTTCAGCAGGTGAGGCATTATCCGGCTCGTGAACAGCATCGTCGCTTGTACCTAAACCAGGTGTTCCAGAGATCTTATCAGGGCTTACACCTTGC
>JBBQGG010000084.1:0-10756 GCA_038322815.1 Kapaibacterium sp. (SeqCode) | reverse complement strand
CCGGAGGGAGAATTCTATTATTGCTCACCTCTTCACTTTCTTCAATCATTCCTCAGTCGCTACAGGATCCTCAGGATTTTGCAGTGTTTTCAGGATTTGGCTTACTGGCAAACCCGCTTGAACTTTTTGTAACTGTTCTTTTCATAACAACATTTATAATTCTTGCCTGGGTTATCAATATACCCGAACGTACATATTGGAAGTCCGTTGACAAACAAAAGGGAGGGGATGCCCTATTTTCAACATCTGGATGGTTGGCAAAAATTTCTTCGATAGTTGTTATAATTTTACTATTCCCATTAGTAAATATTTTATTTATGTGCGTATGTAATTTATTGGTAGCGAACGGTTCGTATCATTATTTGGGAAATAAGTTTGGGTTTTCAAAAGGTTCTTTTACTCTTTTGGAGGCATCATTTTTGCTCATTGGTGTCTCTTACTTCTTTTTAACAGTTTCGATTTTGTTGTTCTCTCTCAGGGCAATGGTACGGCTGACTGCTTCGGAATTAACTGCTGCACGTTCCTATGCTGCACATTACATTTTTTTTACGATCATTGTGACGCTTACAGGGTGGTTTCTTTCTCCGCAAGTATCTTCATTTTATCCGGATATTTATTGGGCTATAATTTCTCTTGTATTGTGTCTGATAACAGTTATCGTCTTTTCGCGAGATATTACCCTTCTAAAGCCCGGGCAGAAAGGCCCATCTTTCTTTTATCGCATTCCTCGATCTGGCTTAGCATTACTTTTTCTTTTAACAGGATCGGGATTCATTCTGAGTCCCCTTATTGCAACAGATGAGTATCAAAATGATATTGAAATCATTAAACAAAACCTTAAACAGAGTTCGCAAGTAAACGATCTGAATTATTCGTCGTTTCTCGATCAAACATTTCTTACTCTTAGTGAAGATGACGGCCCCCCCTTCTTTTCGGCATCTACTTCTGGAGATATTAAAAATATTGCTTTCAATATCTGGCTTAACCATTTTTCAGAGGTGGTAAATCGAAATGTCATAATCGAAGTGCAAGATCTTCGCGGAAAAACAATTTCTCATTTTGCTCAGAATGCATCGATAGGGGATGAAGTCCGTTTAAAAAAATTAAAAGACTCACTTATAGGTGCGCTGGTGCAGCAAAAGAAAGCGGTTGGCTCAGAATTTGAAACATTAAACTATATTGTTGGAATACAGCAGTGTTTTACTACAACTTGTACCCCTGCTTCAATTGGTGTCGGTTTTCTTACCCTTCCTTTATCAAATGAGCATAGTAATCGACTGATTGATTCTCTTGCAGGAAAAAAAGTTGTTCTCTCTATTTCAGTCTGGAGCGATCTTTTTCCACAGGCTATAGTTCACAGTTTATATGATATTGTTCGCAATCCAAATCTATCTGCCGACAAACTTAGCTGGCAGGATCAGGATGTCTTCTATGCAGAATATCAGGATGGGTCTTTACAAAGTTCTAGTACATCGATAGTAGAACTTCCTTCTCATATTTCTGATGAGATATTACATAATGTGAAAAAGGAGGAGTATTTTTCTGTAGTTGGGCAAATTGAGGGTCATCATTCGTATACGATTTACCAACCTGTAGCGGTGCATGATACGGTAGGAACGAGGATTATTGCTGCAACAATTCTCATTCCCGGATTTGACTCTCTGCTTGAATTAAGTCTAAGTTTAAATACGGTCAGTTTATTTATCGGTTTCTTTTTGATTTTTTTCGTATTAATGATTCGCTCATTGTTTTCGAAAGGAAAGCGTGGAACACTTAAATTCAGGGACCGCATATTCCTTATTGTTCTTACGATTGCCCTTGTTCCGCTGATTATCGTTACCAATATTACGCGATCACTGCTTATTGAACGTGAACAGCGAATAGAACGCGAACATTTACAGCGTGATGCTACCATAGTTGCTCAACGATTACAGGCATCTTTCTCGAAAGGTGATACGACTTCAACCGCTAATCTAAATATAGTAATTAGAGATCTATCTCATACGATTGGCAGGGATATTTCATACTACAATTCTCGTGGAATTCTTACAGCAACAAACAGACCTGAACTTTATGAATCGTCTTTGCTTCCGGTACAGCTTTCATCAGAGACCGTAAGGGCAATGCTTATTTATCAGAAGTCATTCTCAATTGAACCGTTAGCCTCAGCATCAGGGAGTTTTGATATTGGATATAAAGTTATACAACGATCTGCGAGCGATGAATTGATCGGAATAGTGGGAGTGACATCGTTTCGTGGAATGCAAATAATTGAGGCTAATATTGCACGAACGATTGAATTGATGTATGGTGCATTTGCTGCTTTAGGAATTATACTTTTGTTAATAGGTGCATGGATTTCCGTGCGAGTTGCAGCTCCAATCCAACAACTTATCTCGGCTACAGAACGAGTAACCGAAGGACAGTTGGAAACGATAGTCAATATTAAGCGCAAAGATGAAGTTGGAGAACTTGCACAAGCCTTTAATCGAATGACGGGTGAACTTGAACGGACGAGAGAAAATGTTGCCCAGTCAGAGCGCGAAGGCGCCTGGAAGGAAATGGCTAGGCAGGTTGCGCATGAAATAAAAAATCCTCTTACACCGATGAAACTCTCCGTTCAACATGTAGAACATGCGTATGAAACAGGCGATACAAATTTCGGCTCAGTTTTTAAAAGGGTTATCCGTACACTCAGCGAACAGATCGATGTACTTACGCGAATTGCAACAGAATTTTCACGCTTTGGTGAAATGCCTCGGAGAAAGTACGGTTTTGTTTCCTTGAAAAAAATCGTTGAAAGTGCGATGGCTCTTTACGATGCTGAACGTGTACGCATCCGTTTCGTTGTTGATATTCCAAATAATCTTCCGCCAATGTATGCCGATGACGAGGAATTCCGCCGCGCTCTTGTTAATCTTATACGCAACTCCCTGCAAGCCACAGAGGGATGGGGCATTATTCTTATAAGTGCGCGGGAAAAGAGCGGACTTATTCACATGAATATCAGTGATACCGGCGGAGGCATGTCTTCGGAGACATTACATAAAGCGTTCGACCCGAATTTTTCAACCAAAACAAGCGGAATGGGATTAGGGCTTGCGATCGTCAAGAAGATCATTACCGATATGAGTGGTACTATTAGTGTTGAAAGTACAGAAGGAAAAGGTACAACATTCCATATCGAACTACCTGCAAGGGAATATCCTAACGAATAAAATTATTGAAGCTGTTTGAATACTGCATCACAAATTTCTTTCGTTAGAGTATCGAGGCTTTTTTTCTCATATATTCTTGCACCTGCTGCGTGAAAATGTCCATTTCCGCCAAAATGCCTTGACACTTCTGCCGCAGATTTATCTCCCTTCGATCGAAAGCTGGCTTTCCACCCTTCTTTTAATTCTAAAATAAAGATAGAAAATTCGACAGTTAATACCTGAAGAGGAAATTGCACAAATCCATCTACTTCTTCCTCAATAGCACCGGAATCTTTCAGATCTTTTTGCATGATCACTTGGATTGCCAGACGATCATCGAAGAAGAATTTCAGCGAGCTTAAACATTTACCGATAAGCAGAACACGAGAAGCCTTGGCTGAATTATATGTCTTATCATACGTTACGACAGGGTCAGCACCAAGATCGATAAGATCAGCAGACATCCTTAACGTTTCTGAAGTAGTTCTTGGAAATCGGAAGCTTCCTGTATCGGTCATAATGCCAACATACAATGCCTGCGCTGCTTTTGCACTTATCGTACCACCTAATTCTTTTTGTGCAGCAATTACAAGTCTATATACCATCTCAGCTGTAGAAGTCGCTTCAGTATCTATAAATCTCATTGTTGTAAAATCTTTCGGATCGAGATGGTGGTCTATAAGAATAGGATTCTTATGTGATGTAATAAATGGTGCTAAAGATTTTGCGCGGAGCGGATCGTTCGTATCTAAGAGAAAAAAAGCGTCCGCTTCATTGATGATCTGCTCATGCTTCGAGGCATCAAATACTTCAACAATAGGATTTTCTTTATCAAGAAATAGATAATTATCAGGCGTATGGGAATGATTAAACACCCGAACTTCTTTGCTGATAGATTTCAGCCATTCGGCAAAACCTATCTCCGAGCCAAGTGCATCACCATCGGGATTGATATGTGTTGTAAGCACAATGCGATTTAACCCTTTGATGAGCGAAATAAATTTTTTTGTATCGAATTCCTGAATTAGCTGATTCATAAGATCTAACTTGTCTGTCTTTAAAAAGAAAAGGGCGAGGCAATGCCCCGCCCTTACAAAATATTTTCTATTTTAATTGATCACCCAGGTATTCCCTGAATTAAGCAGCTTCTTTAGATCACCGGTAGATTTTTCTTTTGCCTTGGTGATCTGCTCGGTCATCTCATCTTCATACGTTGCACGGTCAACGGCAAGGAAAATTCCCAATGGAGTCGGGAAGCCTTCCATATCACTCATCTTAGCAAGAATACTTGCTAAGATCGGATTCTTCTCATCATGCTTTAGGATCTGCTCAGCAGGAACATCGGCGACGTTCACAACTTTTGGATTGAAGCCATCGAGAACAATGGCCTTATCTTTATTTTTTCCAAAGATCATTGGTTCGCCGTGACGTATAAAAAGAATATGATCATCCTTCACATCTTTTTCGGTAAGATCTAAGAAAGCTCCGTCATTAAAAATATTACAGTTCTGGTAGATCTCCATGAATGAAGTACCTCTGTGAGATGCTGCACGTTTAATCACTTCCTGCATGTGTTTCGGATCGCGATCAATGGTGCGCGCAACAAAAGTCGCTTCACATCCAATTGCAAAAAGCGGGGGATTGAGCGGATGATCGATCGAACCTACGGGAGTTGATTTTGTCTTCTTGCCGTGTTCTGATGTTGGCGAATACTGACCTTTAGTAAGTCCGTAAATCTTATTATTAAAAAGTAGTACATTAAGATCGAAATTACGACGCAGCATGTGAAGCGTATGATTACCACCAATAGATAGTCCATCGCCATCACCGGTTGCTACCCATACGGTAAGACTCGGATTAGCTGCCTTTACACCTGATGCGATAGCAGGGGCGCGACCATGAATACCATGAAATCCATACGTATTCATGTAATACGGAAATCGGGAAGAACAGCCAATGCCGGCAACAAATACCGTCTGGTGACGTGACACTTTAAGGTCAGGCATCGTACGCTGAACCTGAGCTAAAATAGAATAATCGCCACATCCCGGGCACCAGCGAACATCCTGATCCGATGCAAAATCTTTTGCATTCAGCACTACGACAGGAATATCAATATTCATATCTGTAAGCGGAGGAGCAACAGGCACTTTCATCGGAGGAGGAGCAATTGTTCCTCCAACCTTAAATGGCGGCGGCGGTGGTGTCTTTTGTATATCAGGCATAAAGTATCGGTTTATTTGCTTTTATTATAACTTTGTAAAACAGAGAAATGCAAGGCTTCGTTCAAAACGCAGCTTTGATGCCCAAGGCAATATCAGTGCGCTTGCTTCCTGATTTGAAAAATTGTCCAACATGAGCCGAGGCAATATCGATACTGAGGAATTTGAATATCGTTATTCCGGCACCCAAAGTTATATCATTAGCATTGGATTCTAGCACAAATCCTCCGTTCAATCGGAGACCGATATTGCCAGTTTTCTCAAGAGCCAACCCTGCTCCGAGCCTTCCGGTCTTCAGGCTTCCGACAATATTTGTCAAACCTGTTGAATATTCCATTGCGATCTTTGGCACGAATATTCCCCATTCTATTCCAAGAGCGTCCAGATCAAGCTGCATTCCGGCTCTGAACATTGCAGGAAGCGGAGTAGAGAATGACTCGACATGCGTTAATTTTCCGCCTAATGATTTCAGTGAATCATTCAATGCTGTGATCGTTGATGTCGTTGCAATTACACGAGTCAGGTGATCTGCTATGCGTTCGGACGCATTTGTATTCCACGTGATTGTGCCTATATCAGTAGCCGATATGCCGATCAAGAGCACACTATGTCCGGTTTTCGTGCCAAATAATCCGAGTCCGATTCCAATATCTGTTCCTATTCCTGAGCCGGCTTGATTGCTTGTCAGGAAATCAAAACTAAAATGATTTGGGATCTTTGTCGGATCAAAACCTGCTCCATACGCAGATTTTACAATGTAATTTACGCCAATTGTTGTCTTGCCATTACCGGGTAAGAACGAGAAATAATTATCAGGCTCAAGCTGCAAATAGGCAATACCGGAAACATATTTCAGTGCTCCGCCAATAGAAAAGGAATTTATGAATGAATTGCTATCCGATGATTGAAAAACAGTCGTTCCGAATGATGCAGCGTATTCACTATACCACATTCCCTGAAGATCAAAATTTGAAAATGTTTTACCTGCATCAGCATTTACTATTTGCGATTCAGCTACGATAAAAAAATCAAGGAAGTTTTGCGGAATATCTGTGCGAAGTCCGGCATGGGTTGTCCAAGTCAATGCAAACGTGCCGACTGATGGAAGCTTATAGGAAACTCCGAGAACTTCTGCATCACCGCGGCCTGAGAGCTTTCCATTGGAGAGCAAACTCGAAATACGCTTGCGGCTGCTATCGCTGATCTGGCCGTTTTTAAAATTAAAAACATCACCAAGAGCTGTTGCATCCGAAAAACTTGGTCCTGCATCTAAACCAAATGTAGAGATTGGGAATACCTGAATTTCAATTGTCTTATCAGTTTCATATCCAAGCATGGCAGGGTTCAAGCCAACACTCGATAGTCCTCGGCTGGTAACCACATACGTGCGACCGGCTCCGTGAGCAATAGGGGATAGATGCTCATAGCCTTCTTGTGCAAGAAGCGTGAGGGGCGCTATGATCGTCAGAAGAATCAGGAAAAAGTATTGTATTGCTTTCATTGATTTTGGTTTTGAGTAGTAAATAGTTAGTAGTGAGTAGTGAGGTTTGAATTCCTAACTACTTACTACTCGCTACTAACTACTTCTTCATTAATTTTTCAATATCCTCTGCTTTCCTCGGTGAAAACTTTGAAAGTATTTCCGGTCCACTCGGAGTGATAAGAATATCATCTTCGATCCGGCATCCGATCTTCCACCACTTTTTATCGCATGGGCTTCCTTCGGTAATATATATTCCGGGTTCGACTGTAATGATCTGTCTGTCTTTTAAAGGCTGGCTGTAATTTCCGACATCATGAACATCAAGTCCGAGAAAATGCGACGTGCCGTGCATGAAATATTTTTTGTACTCTTCAGCTTTAGAAATTATACCAAGTTTTAATAAGCCGCGAGTAATAACAGATACTGCCGCACGATGAGGTGCTTTGAAATCATTACCAACTTTCGCTTCTGCAATTCCTGAATCCTGTGCTTCAAGCACCAGATCATAAATTGCTTGCTGTTGGGCAGTAAACTTTCCATTGATAGGAAAGCTTCGCGTTATATCTGCTGTATATCCATGATACTCACCGCCAATATCCATTTCGATAAAATCACCGGATGCGGTTTTGCGACGGTTTGTTTCATAATGCAATATTATAGAATTATTTCCACTGCCTACTATGCACGGATATCCGGTATATTCGCATCCGTTCTTCGTAAAAATATATTCTCCCAGCGCTTGCATTTGATATTCCGTCCAGCCAGGTTTCGCAGTGCGGATAATTTCATTATGCGCTTCATTAGAAATTTCGATTGCTTTGCGCAGAAGAGTCAGTTCTTCATCTTGTTTAATGCTTCGCATTTCGGCAAGCACAGATTGAAGAGTTGTAGAAATTACAAGCTTCGGAAATCTTTTTTCAATACCAAGCTTGAAGAAAGGCTTAAGATCATAAAGTTCAGAAACAAGGAGAGGCTCATAGGTCTTTCTTGTCGGCTGTATATAATAGAGCGAATCAACATTGTCTACCAAATCTTGCAAAAAAAATGTTACTGAGTCGATCACGTAAGCCGATTCGAATTTCAAAACACTCTTTGCTCCGTCTATGCCGATCCGAGGGCCATTCCAGACTTCTCTTGCCGGATCTCTGCCTTTAACAAAGATCATTTCATTCGTTGAAACTCCCTTTACGACGATCGGGTCTTTAAGAATAATAAGAGCAGCATCAGGCTGAATATGACCTGTGAGATAATAAAAATTCGGATCCTGATGATATTCATAATTCACATCGTTCGACCTGTTCTTTTCCTGGGCAGCGAGAAACAATGCAGCTGTGTGCGGAGCCATCTTCGAGCGCAGTTCATCACGCCGCGATTTATGAAATTCAGGACTTAATCGATCAAGGTCGTAGATGCCATATTTATGAAGAGTATCAATGGATACTGGCTGTGCTTTTGCGTCAAGTGAATAAGAAAGAGCAATGGCAAGGACACAGAGGACAAGAATCCCTGGGAAAAATGTCATTCCGTGCGAAGCGAAGAATCTGAACTTGCAGTCGTAAGAACTTTCAGATTCTTCGTTTCGCTTCGCTACACTCAGAATGATATTATTGATTAAATATTTGGGGAGGGGATTAGATCGCATCAATAGCTTTAGCAAGTTTGAAATCATTCGAAGTTACACCGCCGGCATCATGTGTCGAAAGCATCACTTTCACTTTTTTGTAATCATGAAGCAGAATATCGGGATGATGATCCTGTTCATTTGCGATCGGCGCGATCTTGCCAATAAATTCAGCAGCATTTGAAAAACTTATTGTCGTAAATTCTTTTACGATGGCATTCTTCTTTTCATCGAATGACCATCCATCAGCGAGTTGGGGGAGGAGTTCTTCTTTTGAGATTACTTTTGACATTTTTTTTTGTTGTTAGTTATTTGTCTTTCGTCATCAGCAAAAACTCATAGAGGGGGATTGCTAACGACTAATAACTAACGACTAATGACTGCCTATAATTCTTCATCATCTCCGGTATCCTCAACCTTAAGCTTACCGCCTTCATAGAGAAGATAGGCTTTCATGAATTCTGTGATATCTCCATCCATGACGGCTTGCACATCGGTCTTTGCATATTTTGTGCGATGATCTTTGACCATTGTATAGGGCTGGAAAACATAAGATCTGATCTGCGCTCCCCATGATGCTTTTTTCTTGCCGCCTTCGATGGCTGATAGGCGCGCTTCTTCGACTTCGCGCTCGACAGCGGCGATACGCGACTTCAACATCTTCATCGCTCTCTCGCCGTTCTGGAATTGCGAACGCTCTTCCTGACAGGCAGCGATAACCGTATGCTCTTTGCCGACCGTATCTTTATATTTATAGGTTAACCGAACTGCTGTTTCAACTTTATTCACGTTCTGCCCGCCCTTACCGCCGGAGCGATAGGTATCTCTTTGCAAGAGTGCCGGATTTAATTCGATCTCCTCATTCACTTCTTCAAGCAGGGGATAGGCATAGACGCTTGCAAAACTTGTATGACGACGGGCATTCGCATCATAAGGAGAAATGCGGACGAGACGGTGAACGCCGTTCTCCGCTTTCAAATATCCGAAAGCATTATCGCCTTTGATCTCAAGCGTTGCGGATTTTATTCCGGCTCCTTCGCCGGGAAGCTCATCCATGAGCGCAACTTTGTATCCGTTCTTCTCGCCCCAACGTGTGAACATTCGCTCAAGCATCTCAGCCCAATCCTGCGCTTCGGTGCCGCCTTGACCGGCGTTGATGACAAGAATTGCATCCTTGATATCATCGGGACCGGCAAGCATCACGGCTACTTCCTGAGCAGTGAGATCGGATGCGAGAAGATCTAATTCTTTCTGCACCTGATCGCCGAGCGAGTCATCCATTTCGGCAAGCTCGATAAGTCCGGCAGCATCACTAACGCGAATGGAAAGTTTGCCGAAATCATCGCGCTCTTTTTTTAAGCGCGTGACTTCCTGCATCACTTTCTGTGCTGCACGTCCGTCGTTCCAGAATTCGGGTGAAAAGGACTGGGTTTCGAGCACAGAGATGCGCTCGGCTTTTTTAGCGAGGTCAAAGCGAGTCGCCAAGATCAGCAAGACGTGCTCGCAGATCGGCGACTGAAGGAAAATTGTGGTCTGACATAATTTTTATTTAGAGGTCGGAAAACGTAAAATAAGAGGAAAAAATCCCTAAACCCTCAGTTGAAAGGTTTATTATTCAAAAGATCGTTCGATTGAAACTTAGCATTAATGAGATGCCATTTGAAGAAGAAGTATATTGAGTATTAACAACATTTCCGGTCACGGTCTCTTTTGTAGAAGATAATATGGCTCCTTCGAAAGAGATAAAATAATCAGGCAAAAAGCGATACTGAATACCCGCACCGAATGCGCTCATAAGATCTGACTTGGCATAATGCAAACCTATATCACTATTATTTGCTAAATGCAGTCCCCCAAAAAGTATGAGCCCAAACCCGTGAAATGAGTCTGGGTGAATGTTGAATCCAAAATCAACTGCAGGAAAAAAAAGCGGTTGTAACGACATTACTTGGGTCGTAATGATTTGTGAGAACTCGCTTATTCACGAGAGCTTCAAAACGAAGGAAGCAGTAGTAGACAAAACGAAAGTCAAGAGCAGCGCCAATAGAAAACGAATGTTCAGAATCGTAATATTCATGCTGTTCTCCATACAATGGACTTCCCCCATTTGAGAGGACACTGAACGGTGTGGTATATTTGCAGAAAGGACTATACCACCATGACAGAGAATCAGGATCAATTATCGACACCTCAGAACGTCGGAGAACGAAAGCGTTACCGTCAGTATGACGAG
>JBBQGG010000083.1:0-10997 GCA_038322815.1 Kapaibacterium sp. (SeqCode) | reverse complement strand
AGCTGTTTCATTTTCTCAAATATGATAAGGCTATCGGTATTGATACTTCCTGTTGCAAGTTCTTCAAGAGGCACATCCTGATCTGTCCAGCGCGAACTATCGGGCATAAACATTTTTTTCTTTCCACCACCGCAAGAAGTAAGAATAATCAAGAGTATAAATACCAAGGCGATGCGATACATACTTCAAATTATAATCATTTAAGTTGATACAATGTAACGAGAAGATTCTCCGTTCCCGTTTCTAATTAGTTGGTGGAATTTTCTTATATGCAATACGTTAGATAATCCATGTCCAATAAAGCGGTTCACGCTATATTCTTCTTTCTTGCAACCATATTATTTGCAGGCAGTCTTTGCGCGCAATTACTTATCGAGCCTCCGAAACAGCTCTCTCCCCCTAATCTCTTCGACGCAGAAGGAGTTTCGATCGTTATTAACCCTTTGAATCCATTACAGATCGCAGCAAGATCAGATGTAAATTATTTTTATTACTCTACGGACAAAGGGCAATCGTGGAGCGGAAATGGTTTTACTTCAACTTTTGGAAATACAGGTGACCCTTCTCTTACATGCGACGCAAAAGGTAATATTTATTACGCACATCTTTCCGATAATAATCTCGACCGTATAGTTATTCAGAAATCTATAGATGGTGGATTGCAATATTCCACCGGAACATTCACAGGGCTAAGGCATAATCCCAGACAGGAATATAAAGAATGGATCACATCCGATCTTTCAGGAGATTCACCATATAAAAACAATCTTTATCTTTCCTGGACGGAATTCGATTCCTATCAAAGTAAATTTCCTCAATTCGATAGCAGCAGAATTCTTTTTTCGGGTTCAAGTGATGAAGGTGCAAGTTGGTCATTGCCTGTTACCGTCAATGACCGCCAGGGAGACTGTGCCGATAGCAGCAATACTGTTGAAGGCGCACGATGTACGACCTCACCGAACGGCGATATATATATTACGTGGTGCGGCCCGGACGGATTATTATTCGATAAATCAACTGACGGCGGAAAAACATTTAGTAAGGACAAAATTCTTTCCTCACTTACACCGGGTTGGGAGTTAAACATTGACGGAATATACAAGTGCAATGCTTTTGCAACTCCCCTTTGTGATATCAGTCCTTCAAAACATCGCGGCAATCTTTATGTTATTTTTTCCGATCAACGAAACAGAAAACACGACTGTGATATTTTTCTTCTTCGCTCTACTGATAGAGGAGACAGCTGGAGTGCACCATTGCGGATCAATAATGATTCTACCCATACTGAACAATTCCTTCCTTCTGCTGCTATCGATCAAACTACCGGCATCATCTATTGTCTTTTCTACGACCGTAGAGATCATGAGGGAAGAAATTTAACTGAAGTTTATCTTGCCCGATCTACTGATGGCGGTGAAAGCTTCCAAAACTTCAGGTTGAACTCAACCCCATTCAATCCGAACAATAAAATATATCTAGGTGATTACACGCACATTGCAGCGCAGAATACCTATATTTATCCGGCTTGGACGGAGATTCAGGGCGAAGCGAACTTTACAGAAAGTATTTGGTCTTCGGTTGTTATCGATAAAGGAGCATTAACTACCACAGAATTGCCAAGACAAAAATCAGCTTCGAATTTTTCGCTCACTATATCTCCAAACCCAGCCCGATCACAAGTACATTTTAACTACTCTCACCAAACAAATGCAACTGCTTCGCTTGAAATTACGGACGTTATGGGACGAATACTTTTTAGTATATCCGGTAACGATGAAAATATTTCCTCTGATGTCAGTTATTTCCCAATCGGAGTTTATTATTGTATCGCTCAATGCGGAACAGAGCGTGTAGTTCAGAAATTTATCGTTGCAAGGTAATTGAGTTTAGCAGTTTATGAAGTACTGATCGCGGATTCTCTGCATTTGAAAAGGTGCTAATTACTGCAATACCTTGAATACCGCATCTAAGAACTTCCCCTGAATTATTTACTGTTATCCCTCCAATAGCTATTACAGGAACGGTAACTGCTGCACAAACATCTGATAGTTCTTGCAATGACTTCGGAGGCGTTGTTTTTATCTTCGAAGTAGTAGGATACATGTGACCAAAGCCAATATAATCTGCTCCTTTTTGTTCAGCAATAATAGCTTCTTCCACAGAACCCATAGAAATTCCTATTAGAGCTTTCTCACCGAGAATTTCACGAGCATACTGAATGGGAAGATCATCCTCGCCTAAATGCACTCCATCAGCTTCTATTATCTTAGCAAGATCAGCACGATCATTTACAATAAAGGTAATGTCTTCACAAATCTTGCGAAGTTTTTTTGCAATAGGAAGAAGTTCATCCATCGGCATATGCTTCTCCCGCAATTGAATAACTGAGGCTCCCACCTCAGTAGCTATCTGGGCAAGTTCCTCAACACCACGTCCATTAACAGGAATAGCCCTAAGAATAATATGCACACCTTGCAATTTTTTTTTATAAATATCCAAGGGCGTCAACATACTTTTTAACTTGCAATACGGGGTTTGGTGTGACTAATAAGTCGGATATGACAGATATGCCGAATGCCCCTGCATTTAAACATTCTTTTGCTCTTTCGGGATTTATACCTCCAATAGCAAAGATTGGAATAGAAATTTTTTTGGCTGTCTCTTGTAAATTTCTAATGCCAAGCGGCGCTCCATATTCACGCTTTGATAGAGTATCATAAATGGGGCCGAAGGTAATAAAATCCGCACCCTCCTCTTCTGCTCGGAATGCTGCTACAATTGAATGTGTACTTTTTCCTATAATTTTATTTCCAATAATTTTTCTTGCTTCATGAACCGACAGTCCATGTTCAGGAAGATGTAATCCAGTAGCTTCTGAGGCATAAGCAATATCTGCTCTTTCATTGATAAATAATTGAGCAGATTTATTTTTTATTTCCTGTGCTAGCTCTAACTGTTTTTTAGTAGGAAGATCTTTTTCTCTTAATTGCACTGCCCTTATGCCCGCATTTACTAAAACTTCAACTCTTTCAATTAAGGAATTAGCAGGAAGTATATTTCTATTTGTTACGAGATAAAGACGAAAATTAATTTTCGGCATGATGATGAATAAGACCTGTTAAAGGCGACGATCGCTCTGCATAAAGCAATTTTGGGATACGCCCTGCATGATATGCAAATCGCCCTGCTTCGACAGCAAGCTTCATCGCCTTCGCCATCAATACAGGATGTTCTGCACATGAGATAGCAGTATTTAAAAGTACTGCATCTGCCCCAAGCTCCATTGCAAGGGCAGCATCGCTTGCCGTTCCTATACCTGCATCAATAATTACAGGAATAGAAATTAATTCGCGTATGATCTGTATGTTATATGAGTTACGAATCCCTGCGCCTGAACCGATCGGTGCGGCAAGAGGCATAACCACGGCGCATCCCAAGTCTTCTAGTTTCCTGCACGTTATCGGATCATCGTTGCAATAAGGGAATACGACGAACCCGCGATTTACAAGTTCTTGAGAAGCATTAAGTAATTCAACTACATCGGGGAAAAGTGTTTCATCATCTCCGATAACTTCTAATTTTATCCAATTTGTTTCAAGGGCTTCACGTGCAAGTTCTGCTGTAAGTATTGCTTCTTTCGCTGTGAAGCATCCGGCAGTATTAGGAAGCAAACGGTAATTTCCGCCTCTAATTAAATTTAAAATGCTTTCACCAAAATCATCCGCTACATCATGTCTTCGAATAGAAAGTGTAACCAACTCTGTGCCACTTGATTGAAGAGCGTCCATCATAATGCTCGGATTTGGATACCGTGCCGTTCCAAGGATCAACCGAGATGAGAATTGCTCTCCTGCTATTTCAAAAACATCTGTCTGTTCTTTATTCATTTATCAGCCTCCCTGCGTTGCGCGGATAATTTCAATTCTATCGCCTTCGTTAAGCAACGCATTATTCCAGGCATTCCGAAAAATGACTTCCTCATTGATTGCAACGGCAAATCCTTTTTCTTCCTCGTTAATTTGTATTTGCCGAAGAAGATCGCTAAGTTTTGCGATATTTGTCAATTGCTCCTTTTTTCCATTGATCGTGAGGTTCATACTATTTTTTGAACTTGCTTTTTCTGATGCAAAAATCTTTGTGGTGAAAATTCTTTAAGCTTCGTTTCTTTCTTTCCGGAAATAATTTCATCCTTCAGTGCATAAGCTGTCAATGGTGCAAGGAGAATTCCGTTGCGATAATGTCCGGCTGCATAAAATATATTTTTAATATCAGACTCACCAATGATCGGACAGTGGTCTCGCGAAGCAGGTCGCAAACCTGATTGAAGATCTGTGATCTCTAATTCATAAATAAGCGGTACAACTTCCCATGCATAGTGCAGCAATTCCATTATTGGACCTGCCGTGATGTTGCGGCTTCTACCCTGTTCTTCCACAGAAGCACCTATGAGTAATCGTCCATCATCTTTGGCAGCAAGATAAACTCTTGGAGAACGGATAAGATGATTTAATTGATTCAACGAATCACTCTTTAATGCTATCATCTGCCCTTTCACAGGTCTGATGCCAACTGTATCTATTCCTGATATTTTTCCGATCAGTGCGCCAGCAGCAACAGTTATTCCGCTTGCTTGATGAATTGTTTCTCCAATTACTATTGCCTCGGCAATTCCATGACTAATATGGATTCGATCCACATGTGAATAATCATGGATTATTCCTCCGCGATTAATAAATGCTTCTAATAAAGCTTCAAGAAGTTTTCTATTATTGATCTGCGCATCATTTTCAAGATAAAGTGCTTGCTTTACTTTTGGTGAAAGAAGTGGTTCTCGCTCACGAGCTTCGTTTCCGCTAATTATCTTACCGCCATGCCCTAATGATTTCCGAAAATTATTTTGCCGCTCAAGAATTTTAATGTCATCAGAGGTTATAGCAACAATCAGTGATCCGCATCGGTCAAGCTTCGGAACCATTGCTTTCTGAACATCTTCATTTAATTCCTGAAGAAATTGTTCGTAAAGTGAAAGACTCAGATTACAAAGATTGAAAAGAGCTTCCTCTTCGAAACCGGCTTCTGCCTGCGGTGCGAGCATTCCGGCAGCATTCCATCCTGCTCCGCTATGGGGCGCAGATGATTCTTCATATATCTCAACCGGAATTCCAGCTCGCAAAAGCTGCCAGCCTAAGGATAGACCAATGATCCCTCCTCCGATTATGATATGTGGTTTGTTTGACATACTATTTATGTTGCTTGCCGTAGGCGCAGGCTTTAGCCTGCGCCTATCATAAATTATTATTCTGAATAAATCTCTGCTCCAACTTTCAAGAACTCCTCGCTTTTTTCTTTCATCCCTTGAGTAAGTGCTTCATCTTCGTTCATTGCAAGTCCTATTGCATATTTGCGAACATCTTCCGTTATTTTCATTGAGCAGAAATTAGGTCCACACATCGAACAAAAATGTACTGTCTTAGCACCTTCCTGCGGAAGTGTTTCATCATGATACTCACGCGCAGTATCGGGATCAAGTGAAAGATTAAATTGATCTTCCCATCTGAATTCAAAGCGAGCTTTGCTAAGAGCATTATCCCGAAGCTGAGCACCGGGATGTCCTTTTGCAAGATCAGCAGCATGTGCGGCGATCTTATATGCTATCACTCCATCTTTTACATCTTGTTTATCAGGTAAGCCTAAATGTTCTTTCGGCGTAACATAACAAAGCATTGCACAGCCGAACCAACCGATCATAGCAGCGCCGATTGCACTTGTGATATGATCGTATCCGGGTGCAATATCGGTAACAAGTGGTCCGAGAGTATAAAACGGCGCTTCATTACACTGATCGAGTTCAAGCTCCATATTCTCTTTGATAAGCTGCATAGGAACGTGCCCCGGTCCTTCGATCATGACTTGGCAGTTCTGATCCCATGCAATTTTTGTTAATTCGCCCAGCGTTGCAAGTTCACCAAGTTGCGCATCGTCATTCGCATCAGCAATGGAGCCGGGGCGTAATCCATCGCCAAGTGAAAACGAAACATCGTACGACTTCATGATTTCACAAATATCACTGAAGTGTGTATAAAGAAAATTCTCCGTATGATGCGCAAGACACCACTTTGCGAGGATACTTCCACCCCGGGAAACAATGCCAGTCATACGATTTGCCGTAAGAGGAACATAACGCAATAAAACTCCGGCATGGATTGTAAAATAATCTACACCTTGTTCTGCCTGCTCTATAAGAGTATCTCGAAAAATTTCCCACGTTAATTCTTCAGCTTTTCCATTTACTTTTTCGAGCGCCTGATAGATCGGTACGGTACCTATGGGAACGGGTGAATTGCGAATGATCCATTCGCGGGTTTCATGAATATTTTTTCCGGTTGATAGATCCATCACGGTATCGGCTCCCCATTTCGTCGCCCATAATAATTTTTCCACTTCATCTTCAATTGAACTTGCTACTGCACTGTTGCCAATATTCGCATTGATCTTCACCAAGAAGTTTCTGCCGATGATCATTGGTTCAAGTTCAGGATGATTAATATTTGCTGGAATAATTGCGCGACCGGCGGCAACTTCGCTTCGAACAAATTCCGGAGTTATATATTGCGGTATGGTAGCTCCGAAACGTTGGCCGGGATGCTGCTGATTAAGAATGTTGCGGCGACTATGTTTATTTTCGACGAATTCTGTTGCCTGTTCACGCCCTAAATTTTCGCGAATGGAAATGTATTCCATTTCAGGAGTGATGATGTTTCGTCTTGCATACTCCATTTGCGTGACGTTCATTCCGCTTTTTGCGCGAAGTGGTTTGCGCCGTAAACCCGGATATTCAATGAGATCGCCTTTTAAACGTGCATGGTCTAATTGCGTATCGGTACCGTAACCATTATCAACAATTGAAATCTTTCTTCCGGAATATTCTTCAACATCACCCCGTTCTTTTATCCAATTGGCACGAAGTGGCTGAATACCTTTGGTAATATCCAAACCGCTTATTGGTCCGCTTGTATCATAAACCCGCATCGGATCATTTTGCTCGATCGTACCATTATACCCTGTTGTCGGATTCAATTCGATCTCCCGAAATGGCACTCGGATTTCAGGATTGAGTTTGCCGTTTACATAAATTTTCTTGCTTCGCGGAAGTGATTGGGTTGATGATTGTTCCATATTGAAAGTTAATTAAAAAATTTCGTTTACGATTTGTTTTGTAAAATGTCCAAGGATGCGATCACCGTTGCCTATCGAAAGTGATTCTTCGATCGCATGAGTAACATAAACCTTCGCATTTTTTACGGAGTCAAAAAGATTGTTTCCAAGTGTCAGATTTGCAGCAATGGCGGCGGAAAGGGTACAACCTGTTCCGTGAACATTATCTCTTTGGATACGTTTGCTATGGAGCCAAGTGCTTTGAGCTTTTGTCATGAAGAGATCAGGAGATTCTTCACTTCTTAAATGTCCACCTTTTATTAGTACCGCATTAACACCCTGAGCAAGAAGTAATGAAGCTGCTATTTCCATATCATCTTTCGATCTGATTTTACTACCAGTTAGAATTTCTGCCTCAAGAATATTTGGAGTAATAATGTGTGCAACAGGCAATAGTTTATCAGCAAAAGTTTTCAATGCATTCTTTTCCATTAGCATTGTTCCATCTGTTGAAGCAAAAGGAGTATCGACAACAGAGATCAGTGAATGACGAAAAATAAAATCTGCAATGAATTCAATTGCGTTTGCTTCATAGATCATTCCGGTTTTGACAACGTTGAATGGAATGTCTGCAATTAATATCTCAGATTGTTTTTGGATTGCTTCAACTGAAACCGGATAAACGGCATGCACACCTTTAGTATTCTGCGCCGCAATTGCGGTAATTACGGAAAGTCCATAAACATCATGAGCGGCAAAAGTTTTAAGATCGGCTTGAATTCCTGCACCCGATATAGGATCGGAGCCGGCAATCGTCAATGCAATAGGTAGCACTACGCCGTTTGAGGAGATCGGCGAATCAGGAAAGAGATGAGTTGATGTTCTTGTATTCATTTTCCTACGCTGGCATTATCCAGATCAGGTCATTGGGTATGTTCTCAGCCCGGAAGTTTTCCGAGCACCCCTTATAAATTGTGAATTGAGAATGCAGAATTGTGAAAAAAGGTTCGTTGCATATCAAAAGCCTCATCGAGACGGCATCTTAAGAAAAGCATTTATTCCGCCGGCAAGATTTCTGACATGCCTGTATCCATTCCTCTTCAAGATATCCATACCTTTTCTGGAACGAAGGCCTTCTTTGCAGAGAACAATAATATCGATATCCTTTGGTATTTCCGTTAGTCGGTTTGGAAGTTCTGAAAGCGGAATCAGCAAGCCCCCAAGATTTGATAGTTGAAATTCATAAGGTTCACGTACATCGAGAAGTAAATGTTTTTGCTGCTTTCTCAGCTTTGCATAATTTTCAGGCGAAATATCATCTGAACGAATATCTATCTTTGTCGAAATTATTCCATTGCAGAATTCGTCATAGTCGATCAGTTCTTTTAATGAAGGATGGTCGCTGCATACCGGACATTCGGGATTTTTCTTTACTGCAAACTCCCTGAAATTCATATCAAGCGCATCATACATTAATAATTTTCCAACAAGAGGCTTGCCGATATTCAGCAAATTTTTTAATATTTCAGTAGCCATTAATGTACCGATCACTCCCGGCAAAACTCCGAGCACTCCGTCTTCATTACAATTCGGTACAGTTTCAGGATCCGGTGGTTCAGGGTAAAGGCAGCGATAACATGGCCCATTTTTTGCTCCAAAAACACTAAGCTGTCCTGTGAATCTTAATATTGAGCCAAAAACATACGGAATTCCAAGAAGAACGCAGGCATCGTTCACTAAATACCTAGTTGGGAAATTATCTGAGCCATCGGCAATAATATCGTACTCAGAAAATAATTCGAAAGCATTTTCTTTTATAAGTTTCTGTTCATGAGTAATTATTCTGATATTCGAATTAAGCGATTCTAATTTTTCTTTCGCCTCAACTACTTTTGATTCGGGGACAGAATTTTCTGTGAATAAAATCTGCCTTTGTAAATTCGAAGAATCGACAACATCATAATCAATAAGTCCGATAGCTCCAACGCCTGCTGCTGCTAAATATAATGCTATCGGTGAGCCTAACCCGCCAGCGCCGATAAGTAGGACGCGTGAAGACTTCAGCTTCTCTTGTCCGTTTATGCCTACTTCGGGCAATGCCAAATGCCGCGCATACCGATTTATTTCTGCCTGATTCAACACTAATTATTTTTAACTTTTGACTTTCGGTTTGTGAGTTGTTTCCTTCTCTTTCTCGCGTTTCTTTTTTAATATTGCTGCGCTTTTCTCCATTCGCTCTTTCCATTCCGGCGGCGGGTATTCAACCTTCGCCATTTCCTTAACAAATTTTTCAGCAATATCAAGCGGCAATTGAACTGCATTCTTGAAATTGATACAACCTTTTTGGAATTTAGCTTCCGGCAAAAGCTTCTCAAATTTCTCACGCAAGCCGCTGCCACCGAATCTCGTTGAACTGGAATACATCACCATCGAATGAAATGATATATGCTGCTTCACACTCGATAGAGCATACTTCATGATATCGCCTTGCATATACATAAGCATTTCGCGCCCCATCATGCCGCCAACCACCTCTTTGACAAGCGGATCTGATTTCAAAATAAATTCGCGCAACTTGGATATGATTTCCTTGCGGTCTTCGGGGAGAGAATCTAAATATTGTTTCGGAGTCATGCTTTTGAGAAATATGAATGTGTAAGCTTCACTACTCCAGCTGCATCTTCAACTTTTCCATCTGTACTCTGAAGCTCTCCAGCTTTTCTTTCTCTTTCACAATGATATGCTCCGGAGCGCGGGCTGTGAATTTCTCATCGCTTAGTTTTAGCTGGAGAGATTCGTATTGCTTCGTGATGCGCTCAAGCTCTTTTTGCAAACGCTCTTTTTCTTTCTTTGCTTCTTCATCGCTTTGTGCTTCCTGTTTTATGAAGACCTGCCCTCTTCCGCTGAGAAGTTCGGAAGAATAGTTTTCCATTCCTGAAAGTGTAGATTGCTTTGCTGCGCTCGCAATGACAACTGTTGGATCGGCTTCAATCCTTAAACTATCTGCTTTGCATATTTTCTCGATTATATTACGCGAAGCTTCTGTAAGTTTTAGGTCGTCACTTGATTTCAATCTGATAATAAACTCCGCAGATTTGCTTGGAGCGATTTTGGCATTCGAGCGCAGAAGCCTCGCTGCTTCAATTATTTTTTGAATAAATTCAAATTCTGATTCGGCTTTATCATCGATCTTTCCTTCATCAGCGGTGATGTAATCATCTCTGCCGATGAGGACGTCATCGGGATTTCCGGTCAGTCCATGCCATAGTTCTTCAGTAACGAAGGGCATCACTGGATGGATCATCCGCAAAATGCCTTCTAAAATTTCGACGGCAAGAGGTGTTGATTCAGGTTGAAGTTTTACTATCTCAAGATACCAATCGCAGTAATCTTTCCAAATAAAGTCGTAAAGGATTTTCGTTGCTTCGTTGATCTGGTAGCCATCAAATGCTTTGCGAACATCACGTGCAGCGCGATTGGCGCGTGAAAGGATCCATTTATCGGCAAGAGTAGATGCAGGCTTAGCCGAGAATCCGGAAGCTATTGTGGAATTATCGGCATGATCAGAATTTTTAGATTGCTTCGCTTCGCTCGCAATGACGTTGTTAAGTTCAGTATCAGTTGGTTCAAATTTCGGCTCAGGATGAACGGAGCGATACTCATCGCGCTTCATCATGACGAAGCGTGTAGCATTATAAATCTTGTTTGCAAAATTTCTGCCTTGCTCGCAGCTCTCTTCGCCGAAACGAACATCTTGCCCGAGCGGTGCAAGATAAAGAAGTGTAAACCGAATTGCATCGGTGCCGTATTTATTTATTAGATCAATCGGATCTGGCGAATTG
>JBBQGG010000082.1:0-11324 GCA_038322815.1 Kapaibacterium sp. (SeqCode) | reverse complement strand
CTTTTAATTTCTCATCCTGTCCGCGCGCAAATAAAAAAAGCAATTGAAATTGGTATTCCTATTTGTCTCGATGCAACAGGGGAAGCAATGGGAGATAAAATTGCAATACTTGGAATGGCACAATGGATGGTTGAAGAATTTTTTTTCGAGTGCCGAGAGGCACTCAGCTATTGATTTATCTTTTTCCATTAATTTATCTTTTTCCATATATTAAAAAATAAAACATGGAGCCAAGTAATCTTAGCCCCATACCTTAAAAAATAAAACATGGAGCCTTGAAGTAATCTTAGCCCCATGCCTTTAACTACGGACGGTACAACTCCGCCGCTAATTTATTGCCTCTTCTTCAATTTCGGTGAAAAAGTACGCAAGATTATCCCATTGCTCGAAATCTTTTTTCGCTACTTTTTCAAGCAATTCTTCGGTTGTATAGATCGTCCAAATCCTGCCATCATGCCCGAACCCTAAATCGCCATCCGTATATTGTTCATAGAAAGCGGTGCTTTCTCCGCCCAGTAAATATCTTTCAATTGAGCTTCAAAAAGTTCTTCAAGAGCCGTAGCCGCGTCGCTTTTAGCTTTCGCGGGTTTGATATGTCCGTTGGTTGTTGTTTTCATGGTTTATTTTAGAATTAATGGTTAAAACTTCCTTATGCAAAATTACGTCGTCATTGGAATTATTTTATTACGGACTCCTAATAATTTTTTGCAAGTTTATTATATTCTCTTCAGACATATAGGTATTTTTCAGATTTTAATTTGCATGTAAAGGATCTCGATGACACTATCAATACCATAGCAACCTATATTCGGAACTACCCATCTCCTATAGTATTAGACGTGCAACCGAAATACCAAGTATTGTAAGTTTAATTTCCTCTTTTTCGGATGAAACCTCGATGAAGTTATTCCGCTTTTGGAAGTCCTTCTATAACCATATTCTCATTCCACGAACAAGTTAAGCAATTTCTGGGTCAATGTCTCAACGGAAGATGTATAAAGTGCTGGTTCTATATTATTGATGTTACACTATTCGATATGAAGTCCAAGATTCGGAGAAGCGTCTTTATATTTGGTAAACTTATTTTCTATCCCAATGGAGAGTTTTCATATTTTTATGAATTTATATTACGGATTTGTAAGGTTTGGCACAGAAATTTCGTATATTTGTAATTATGGATACTGCACGGGACAGCGACTCGCAAGAGTCTAGATGCCCCTTGGAGTAGACAAGTAACCATAGTTCATTATTTTTCAATCACTTAGTACGTATTCCATAACCTATGCTTCAAAACATTCTGAGGCGCGGAGGGGTTGTGATGGGTTTGATGGTGTTGAGTTTTCTACTCAGTGCCTTCAGTCCGTCGACTAGCCTTTCTCGTACCCATCGGAGTGGAAGAGCGGTAAAGAAGACGACTTCGCATAGCGTTTCCCATAAACGCCATGCGAAGTTCTCCTCGAAAAAACACCGCACTCCGCAACGACCGCTTACCGCCAGCGAAAAGACGGAAATCATCGGAAAGATCAAATCACTTGCCAGCGCTGAAGTTCTAGACGAACCAACAACTGCTGCTATTGATTATACAACGGATATGCAGCCTGCGGATGTTGCTCAAGCTGCAAAAGAGGAGCGCGAAGAGGACGATGTCGAAGTTTCTATCGACCGTTTCTTCAAAGACCGCACATTTGATGTTGATAATGCCAATCCCGAAACTGCTAAAAGCCGCCAGACAGATTTTACTCTCTTCGATGAGAGTGATCCTAAGGTAGCTTCGACGCGTTCGGATGTGATGCAACACATTATTGATTGGGTCGGTACTCGCTACCATTTCGGTGGTGTAAGGCGTGACGGAATCGACTGCTCAGCATTCACTAGAGAAGTATTCCGTACGTCATTCAATGTTGATCTTCCTCGTACTGCAAGTATGCAATCAGTGCTTGGCTCTTCGGTACATAAAGAAGGCTTAAAATTCGGTGACTTGGTATTTTTCCATACAGCCGGATATGCAAGGGTTTCGCATGTCGGAATCTATGTCGGCGAAGGACTTTTTGCTAATGCAAGCTGCTCTCGCGGCGTGACTGTTAGCTCGCTTGATAGCAAATATTGGGCGAAACGATTCTTATTTGCAAAACGTCTGTTCACTAATACAGCAACAGCGCAGTTGGAAGTAAAAAATTCTTTGAAGCTTGCTGCAGCATCCGGTGAAATAACTGAAGAGGATAAACCGCTGAATTGATCTTTATTTCATAAAGAATTCCAAAGCTCCGGTATTTTTGCCGGAGCTTTTTTGTTTTATAAATATTTTGTCACAGCCATTACGTAACATATCCGAAAAACCCAGAACTCTCACGATCAAGCAAATCGCCGAGAACAGGTCAGCACGCCATGAATATTTTATTACTGAGGACATCGAATGCGGAATAGTCTTGACCGGTACGGAAGTCAAAGCTCTTCGGCAAGGAAAGATACAACTTACCGGAGGCTTTGCAAGAATAGATAAAGATGAATTATGGCTGGAAAATGTTCATATCTCTGCGTATGAACAGAGTAGTACTTCAAATCATGAAACGCGTCGCAGAAGAAAACTTCTGGTTCACGAGAAAGAAATTAAGAAACTGAAAGTTAAAACACAATCGAAAGGCATTACCCTTATTCCTATCAGAGCATATTTCAAGGGAAATAAAGTGAAGATCGCCGTCGGTCTTGCAAAAGGAAAGAAAGCCTATGATAAACGCGAGACGATCAAGGAGCGTGACGTGAAGAGGGAAATGTCGAGGGAAGATTAAGGTGGTTTGTATTTGGGGCGGACTCTTAGTCCGCCAGTAAAAAAAAATATTTAATGAGTAATAAAAATTTCCCCTCACTGAATGAACAAATGGATGCGATTCGCCGTGGAGCGGTCGATCTTATCAGTGAAGAAGAGCTTGCAAAAAAAATAGAGAAAGCAAACGGCAAGCCGCTTGTGGCAAAACTTGGCGCCGATCCTTCAAGCCCTGATCTGCATTTAGGTCATGCTGTTGTATTGGGAAAGTTACGGACATTTCAAGATCTCGGCCATGAAGCACATCTAATCATTGGTGATTTTACTGCAATGATCGGTGATCCTTCGGGCAGATCGAAAACTCGTCCTATGCTGACGGTTGAAGAAACAAAACAGAACGGCGCAACATATATCGAGCAAGTTTCGAAAGTTCTTTCTAAAGACAGGCTCGTTATTCATTATAATAATGATTGGCTTGGCAAACTCACATTTCCCGATGTGATAAAGCTTGCCGGAAGTTATACGGTAAGCCAAATGTTGGAACGCGAAGATTTTCATAAGCGCTTCAATGAAGAGCAACCGATATCATTGCATGAATTTCTTTATCCTCTTGCGCAGGCAATGGATTCAGTAGAAATTAAATCTGACATTGAACTTGGCGGCACCGATCAGAAATTTAATTTACTTGTCGGTAGGGAATTGCAGCGTCATTTTGGGCAATGGCCTCAATGCATTCTGACTATGCCATTGCTTGAAGGCACCGATGGCGTGCGCAAGATGAGCAAATCCTACGGCAACTCGATAAACTTCAATGATTCAGCGGATGAAATGTTCGGCAAGACTATGTCAATTCCGGATTCTGCCATCTATAAATATTTCCTGCTTGCAACGAAAGCAACAGATATTGCTGATATCAAAAAAACTTTGGATGAGGGCAAAGAAAATCCCCGCAATATTAAGGTAAGGCTTGCAAAAGAAATTATTTCTCAATTCTATGATGTCGTAAGTGCCGATGCAGCACTGGCCAGATTCGAGCAAATGTTTGTTAAGAAAGAAGCGCCTGATGATATTGAAGAATTATTAATGCCCACGGGTTCAGAATGCGTCATCGTAGATCTTATGGTCGAAATGAAAATGGCAACATCGAAAGGCGAAGCCCGGCGATTAATCCAAGGCAGCGGTGTTACTTTAAACGGCGAAAAAGTGTCTAATGAGAAAGCAACGCTTATTCCGACAAGTGAAGGAGTGATCCTTAAAGTAGGAAAGCGCAGATTTCTGAAAGTGAAATCAGCATAATGAAATTTCTAAAAATAATTTTTCCTTTAATTATTTTTCTATTCCCCTATAGCAATTCCTACGCACAGGAAGAATTGAAGAAATCAGTGTGGGATGAAACTCATTTTTGGGCAGATGGTATTTTCGGATTTGGAATTCCTGATTTAGCTGTCGGTGGTGGGGGTAGTGCAACAATCACCTATCAAAAATATTTTATTTCTTTGCGTGGCATAAGTATCGACGCCACTCCTTTAATTTTTAACCCTATTTCATTCTTCGGAGACAATCCATATCACGGCTATTCAATAGATAATGAAGCGGCATTATGTATCGGCATTCTTGATCATGGAACAAACGGCGCTATTCTCATCGGAGCTGGGATTTCCTATTTGAACGGATATAACCTTGTTCAGCCAACTGATTCTTTAGATAATGGGCATAGAAAATTTCATAGTATTGGCATTGCGATTGACGCCCAATTTACATACTCTCTTCTTTCATGGTTTGGCGTGGTACTGCATCCATTTGTGGATTTGAACCCGAGGAAGTTATTTGGTGGTTTCATGTTCGGCATTCAAATCGGTAAGCTTTTCTATCAATAGTCTTCCATGAATACTAATTCATGGAAAGTCATTAAACCTTATTTTGCCGGAAGTCTCTATGTAGCAATGAGATCAACAAGTATTTATTTTATTAACTAATCATAAGGAGACAAAACAATGAATAAATTATCAATCGCATTTGCTAAGACTTTTGCAATTGCATCTGCAATGATGGTCAGTACGCTGGTCATCGGATGTAAGGAAAATACAACAGAACCTGCAGGAAATCAGGAATACGATTCCCAGGCTGCTGCTGATTTACAGGCTTCGGCGCTTGGAACAGAGTCAGGCGGAGCAGGTGTCAGCTTTGCTGATGTTAATTCGCTTTCGCAAAGTGGTTTCATTGCCGGCACCATGTTTGATTCGAAGGGATCAAGCCCAATGTCACGCGATACATCATTTGATCCAGTGACGAAACTTCACACTCTTATCATTACCAGAACAGGTTCGCAAGGTAAATTTAGCTTCAATTCACTTATTACGTACCAATACACCTTCTATGATGTATCAGGTGCACCAATGGATAAGTACATTAAGGGAACAACGGATAAGATCACAGTCTCTGTTGCAAAACAAAAGAGTAAAGATTTCGGGGACCGCCTTGATGTCGATGATACAGCTTCCGGTAGCTGGACAATAACAAATATTATTTCTGGTATACCGATTCTCAATGGATCTTTCTTAAGAAGCGGCACAGATATATTTCATACCGTTGCTAATGGAGATCGCACATTTACCCATTCATTTACTATCAACTTTATGGCAGACACGCTTGTCAGAGATGCAGACAAAGGCCACGTCTATTTGAAGGGACCGGCATCATCTCATTTCACGGCGACAACACCGAAGGGATATATCATTACTCGTGATACGAAGATCACTTTCAACGGTGACGGTACTGCAATCCTTGAAGTTACCCGCACCAGTGGCGATGGAACTGTTGACACATATACCATTGATGTCAAAGTTGGAATCTTCAAACGCTTCGGAAAATAAAAAGTTTTTTCTTCTGATAGAATAGAAAAAACAAAATAGGGATGAAAAGTCCGTTCTGCAAAGAGCGGACTTTTTAATTAGGTCATCAAACCAGATTCTGATAAAATAATGCTCCGCATTTCACCCCTCTGTGAAAATTATTCAGATTCATTTTTTCGTTTGGAGAATGTGCATTTTGATCCGGTAAGCCAAAGCCCATCAGGACTGTCGGTGCGCCGAGGATAGATGAAAAACTATTGACTATTGGAATGGAGCCGCCTTCACGCGTAAGAAATGGTTCTTTGCCAAAGACTTCTGTAAGAGCTTTCGTCGCAGCTTTCATGCCAATAGAATCTATCGGAGTAATTGCAGGCATTCCTCCATGCAGGTCCGTTACTTTTATTGTGACTCCGGCTGGTTTAATCTTATTAAAAAAAACTTCGAATTTTTTTGCGATCTCATCGGGAGTTTGATTCGGTACAAGCCGCATTGAAATCTTTGCAAATGCTTTTGAGGGGAGAACGGTCTTTGCTCCTTCTCCGCTAAAGCCGCCCCATATGCCATTACAGTCAAGTGTCGGTCTTGCCCACATTCTTTCCAGTTCTGAATATCCTTGCTCACCCGGTGTAGCATCCGTTTCCAGATCTTTCATAAATGCTTTCTGATCAAATGGAAGTTTTTTATATTCAGTACGTTCACGATCGGAGATCGGCATGACATTATCATAAAATCCATCGATAAGAATTTTTCCCTTATTATCTTTAAGTTTCGAGATCATCACAGAAAGAGCATTGATCGGATTTTCAACTGTGCCGCCAAAAAAGCCGGAATGCAGATCGCGGTTTGGTCCTGTGACTTCCACCTGCATATAGCATAAGCCACGTAAGCCATAACATAAGGAAGGCTGATCATATCCGAACATTGGAGTGTCGCTGATCAGAACGGTATCGCATGCCAGAAGTTTTTTATTATCTTCAAGAAATTTATCAAGATTAGGCGAGCCAATCTCTTCCTCGCCTTCGATGATCACCTTTACATTGACAGGCATTGCTCCGTTTGTGCGAAGATGAGCTTCAATGGCTTTCAATTGCATTAAGACCTGACCTTTATCATCTACCGATCCACGGGCATAAATATTATCTCCGACGATAGTCGGTTCGAATGGTGGATTGGTCCAAAGATTAAGAGGATCAACAGGCTGCACATCATAATGTCCGTAGAATAAAACTGTATGCGCATCTTTTGCTGCATCAAGACGATCTCCATAGACAACGGGATGTCCTGCAGTTTCCATGACCTTGACATTATTCAATCCGATGCGTTTCATTTCTTCGGCTACCCATACTGCACATAGGCGTATATCACCTGTATGTTCAGGCGCTGTGGAGATAGAAGGGATGCGAAGAAATTCTTTAAGTTCTTCTTCATAACGTGATTTATTATCGTCAATAAATTTTAGAATGTCCGGCATAGATTGAATTGTAATAAGAAAGTGTTATGCATCGTAATTAAATTTTGTGTCATTGCGAGAAGTCGCGCTACGACGACGAAGTAATCCCCTTAATATCGATATACATTCAATGTTTTATTAACCCTCAGGGGATTGCTTCGTCGGACTGAAGTCCTCATCGCAATGACATAACGAAATCACATCGTAAAAAATTTTCATGGCAGAACTATTCGATGGACCGATAGAAAATATTCTTGAAGCATTTCGCAGACAGCGTTTTCGTAAACGTGTCTTTGCTTACGAAATGCTCCTCGAGAATCGCATTATACAAGCCGGTGGTACGCCTATTACTGAAGGCAATACTGCATATTTTTTCTATCGCAATGAATCAGAAGATGTTGTTTCTGTGGTCGGTGATTGGAATGGTTGGAAACAAGGCGCTGATATAATGCAGAGAATTCACCCGGCCTCAACGGTTTATTATCTTAAGAAAGAATTTCCGGTCGATGCACGACTTTCGTATCGCTTTCTCTCCGAAGACCGCGGCTCGTTCAATGATCCGGGAAATCCGCATAGTGTTCAGGAAGTATTTGGGAATAATACGTATCTTACGATGCCCGGATATGAAGAGCCAAAATATGTTGAACTTCCGGTACGAGCTGTTCCACATGGCGTGTTAAAAACGCTTCAGATAAAAACCTCCGGACGTAATGACAATTTTTCACGGGAAGTGACGATCTATATTCCGAATGGAATGAGAATGCGGGGAAAAGTCCGCTTTCTCTATGTGCATGACGGGGGGCAGGCAATGACGATCGGAAGATTTCTTGATGTGCTTGATAACCTTTATCATTATGAACCTCATACTGCAAAAGTAATAGTTGTTTTTGTACCTCCCGTTGACCGTCATGGCGAATATATGATGAATCCGAAATTTGCCAGATGGAATGCACGAACTCTGGTGCCGCAAGTGGAAAAATTCTTAAAGGTTTTAAGTGAGGCTGCACTTCGAACGATATGCGGCTCATCGCTTGGCGGTCTACTTGCAGCTCATGCAGCATTGATGCATCCAAGCGTATTCGGAAATGTTGCTGCGCAATCAGCTTCATTTTGGTTTGACGATAAAGCGATCATCAAAGCATATATGCTAAAAAAGAAATTACCGATCAGTTTTTATATTCAAACCGGTACGATCAATGATGCCCTTGAAGGTTCGCATGAAATGCTGAAAGTTTTACAGCAAAAAGGATATGACGTCACGTACAGAGAAACAAGCGAAAGCCATAATTGGGCGAACTGGAGCGCAAGATATGCGGAGATTGTTAGGTGGACTGCGAAAAATTTTAATTAATTATTTACTTATATTATGAAAATTTACAAATTGTTGTTCTTTGTAATTATTCTCTTTGCTATGAATCTCCGTACAGGAGCGGCTCAGGGATATGATCCCCGTCGTACGATCAGTGTTTCGGGAAATGCAGAAGTAAAAGTCGTACCCGACGAAGTAGTGATCTCCATGAGTGTAGAAACAAATAATATGATCCTGGATAAAGCGCGAGAAGAAAATGATGCGAAAGTAAGCGCTATTCTTGCTATGTCTCGAAAATTTAATATTGAAGATAAACTTATCCAGACGGATTTTCTTCAGGTCGAGCCGCGATATGATAATCAGTATGCACCTAACGGCAGTATGTCGGAAAGAAAATTCCTGGGATATTATGTTACAAAGAATATCACCATCACTATTCGTGATATTAGTAAATTTGAGAAATTTGTTGCGGAAGCTTTAAAGCTCGGAACAAATTATATTGGAGGTACATCATTTGGAACAACTGAAATACGAAAGTATCGCGATCAGGCTCGTCTTGATGCAATTAGAGCTGCAAAAGAGAAAGCTATAGCGCTTGCAGGAGAGTTGGGACAGAAGATCGGGAAACCCATTACGATCACTGAAGGGGTAGCCCAGCCATATTATCGAACTTCTTCAATGATGAAAAATACGAGTCGTTCTGCAGCACAAGATAATGGAGAAAGCGCAGGAAGCATAGCGCCCGGTGAATTGAAAATCGAAGCAGATGTCAGTGTGACGTTTGAGTTGGAGTGAGGTATTACCCCAAAAACTTATTTCTTGCTGCTTGTAATTCTTTGACGATATATTGCATCTTTGGGTTTTCGCTGGCTTCGGCAAGAGGGAAGTAGTATGTTGTTGTTTCCATGACATACTTGATCGGATTTCTTTTCACATTGAATTCGAGACAGCGGAAGGTATCGAGCCGGTCGCAGAGTTTCAGCATTCTCGCATCTTCTGTTGCTCCGTTAAGGCGTTCGACGTATTCTTTCTCGACAATATCGCGTAACATACCTTCGGCTTTAATATCTTTAGTAAGCATCTGCACGAGATAGCTGGTATAAGGACTAAAATTATATTCGATGATCTCAGCGGTAATGACTTGCGAATCTTCCAGCACATCATGCAAAAATGCAGCGCTGATTATATTGATGTCACGGATCTCAAGTTCGGTAATGATTATTTTTGCCACTCTGCTGGGATGCCAGAAATATGGAGTGCCATCCGGACGTTTCTGACCTTCATGAACGCTTTCAGCCATTTCATACGCATCGATCGCTAAATTGACCTCGATGGCGCTGAAATTTTTATCGCGAAGGAGCGCTTCCATCTCCTTGCGACTCAGAAAAGTCTCGTTATATTTGTATTTTGGTAATTCCACGTTATGCAAAGATACGGGGGAAACAAGCTTAAAGTTTAAAGCTTAAAGCTTAAAGGGAATTTTTTAAGTTTAAGCTTTACGCTTTAAGCTTGAAAAAGCGGAACATTTTCTCCTTCTACTCGCTTTAGAGCCGCACAATTATTAATACGTAACAATAGACTCTATGGGTTTACAATGCGGAATCGTTGGCTTACCGAATGTCGGGAAATCAACCTTATTTAATGCGATAACGGCGTCAAATCTCGCTGCGGCAGAGAATTACCCTTTCTGCACCATCGAGCCGAATACAGGCGTTGTTGCCGTGCCTGATACCAGGTTAAAGGTTCTCACCGCCCTGATGATACCCGACAGGGAAGTTCCGACGACCATCGAGTTCGTTGATATTGCCGGACTCGTCAAAGGCGCGGCTTCAGGGGAAGGACTCGGCAATCAATTTCTTTCCCATATCCGCGATGTCGATGCGATCTTGCATGTTGTCCGCTGCTTTGATGATGATAATGTGATCCATGTTGATGGCTCGATAAATCCCGAAAGAGATATTGAGATCATTGATGCAGAGCTTATATTGAAAGATATTGAGACGGTTGAAAAGAAGATCGACGGCGCAGCGCGAAAAGCCAAGACAGGTGATGCAAAAGCAAAAGCCGAAGCAGATCTTTATACACGAGTAAACGCTCATCTCGGTGAAGGAAAACTTGCGAGAATTTTTCCTGTCGCAAACGATGACGAAGCAATGTGGATGCGCGATATGCACCTGCTTACCCGCAAACCAATTCTCTACATTGCAAATACTGATGAAAAAGGATTGCAGACGGGCAATGCCTATATAGAAAAAGTCCGCGGCATTGCTGCAAAAGAAGATGCACGTGTTGTTCCGATATGCGCAAAGATCGAGATGGAGCTTGCCGAACTTCCCGAAGACGATCGCGCCGCATTTTTAAAAGAACTCGGCATGGAAGAGCCGGGACTAAATTCCGTCGTTGGTGCTGCGTACGATCTGCTCGGCTTGCAAACGTATTTCACAGTCGGCAAACAGGAAGTCCGTGCATGGACGGTTCGTAAAGGTGCCAAAGCGCCTGAAGCTGCGGGAGTTATTCATACAGATTTTGAAAAAGGATTTATCCGCGCAGAAGTGATGAAGTACGAAGATATTGTCCGCTTAAAAACAGAAGCAGCAGTCAAAGAAGCAGGTCTGCTTCGCAGTGAAGGAAGAGATTATACTGTTCAGGACGGCGACGTGATGCATTTCAGGTTTAATGTGTAATAGTTTTAGCGGGAAGTTGGTGCCCACCATTCATGATTCAATATACAAACTTTATTGAACCATACCGATTTTATTTTTGTCCTCCATTGCACACGACGGGATATTAAGATGAGCCGGCACAAAGGTTTATTTTAATATCCTGTTTATTTTTAAAACCATTGGTTTGCCAAAGCATTATGGACGTTCCCCATAATAAAGAGGAAAAGAAGCCGGATTTCGATGAAAAAGAATTCCGAAGTAATTTATTGAAAAAATTTCCTGATCTAAA
>JBBQGG010000081.1:0-11344 GCA_038322815.1 Kapaibacterium sp. (SeqCode) | reverse complement strand
GCGAAAGGGTATATTTCTCTTTGCGAATTTCATCTTCGATCGTGCGGACAACTGTTGCACCTTCTTCCCGCTCATCCGAGCATTCAACGATACGGACAAGTTCACCTTTCGGATTTTTCGTAAAAAGGGTTTTGGGGATCTGTCCTTGATTATTTTTTATCAGCGCATCCGCCGTTGCAAGAATATGTCCCGTCGAGCGGTAATTTTGCTCGAGACGAAAAAGTTTTGGATTCGGGAAGTCGCGCTCGAAATCAAGAATGTTTTTTATATCGGCTCCACGAAACGCATAGATCGATTGCGCATCATCACCGACGACGGTAAGGTTATTATGAAATGCCGAAAGCATCTTGACGATCATGTACTGTGCCCTGTTCGTATCCTGATATTCATCGACAAGCACATAACGGAATTTGCGCTGATAACTTTCGAGGGTTTCCTTATTTTGAACAAGAAGTTCGATCGTCTTGATGAGTAGATCATCAAAATCCATGGCATTCGCAGCTTTGAGCTGCTTCACATATTCATGATAGACTTCCGATACTTTTTCCGTAAAATATTCACGCGCAAGATTTTCATATTCAGTAGGAGAGATAAGCTGATTTTTTGCGCTTGAGATGCGGCTTCGGACGGCATTGGGATTGACCTGATCGCGCGGAATCCGGAGCTGCTCCATAATGCGCTTAATAAGCGAAAGCGAATCATCGCTATCATAAATGCTGAAGCTCTTTGTATATCCCAGAAGCTCGGCATGACGGCGCAGCATCCGCGCAAAGACGGAGTGAAACGTACCCATCCAAAGTTCGCGCACATATTCTTCGCCGAGTAGGGATGCGATGCGCTCCTTCATTTCGCCGGCAGCCTTATTAGTAAAGGTAAGGGCAAGAACTTCCCACGGGCGGTTCCCTTGTTCAAGCAAGTAGGCAATACGCGTCGTCAAAACTCTCGTTTTGCCGGAACCTGCACCGGCGATGATCATCGTCGGTCCATCAGAGCCGGTTACGGCTTCAAGCTGCGCAGCATTCAGCCCTGCTAAGAGTTTTGACATTCGTAAATTATTGGCACACACATCGAAAATTCTCAGGCATCCTAACAAACATTGAGATGCGAAAATAACATAATTATTTTTGGGAGTGGGGAATTCTTGGGTTCGGAACGAAAAAGAAAGCCGAAACCGTGGATCGTTTGTTGTTACTTCTGTGGGCGCGCCAGAGTACTCAGTATGACAAGTTAAGATTTCTCAAAAAGTGCATTACTAATCGCTTGATTTGTAACAGGCTATTGTCCGCTATCTTTTTTCTTCTCTTTCGGCGCAATCGGCAGTGGTGGCGGCATTCCGAGATTCTGTGATGGCGACGAAAAAGACGGAGCCTTGTTCATATTCTCGAATGTGCTTGTTGGAGCGTCAATGACGGGAAGAAGGATTTTATAATTGACAAGATCCTGATCGCTTTCGAAGCCATGGCCGCGCGTAATACGTCCTGTTTTTTCTGTGATACGGACGAATGCATCAGAATGCAATTTATGAGTCAGATTATCCCAAAGCAGAGAATCTGTTTCGACAAGCGTTCCAGAATCGCTTAATACTCGGACACTGTCATACGCCGTCATGTTTTTAGTATTATCATCAATGAATGCCCGGTGCGAGGTTAGCACGCTGGAATGATTTGCATCGCGATCGAAGAAATCGACATGAACGTTAGAATCGAGATATGTTTTTCGTTTTTGTTCAAAGACTCGAACGCCGCTTGCATTCATCACCGCGCGGACTTTTCCGTCGCTTGAGAATGACATCCTCGTATGAGCGGAGGTCTGAGAGGGAAGTTCATCGGAAGAAGTTTGTGATACAACAGTTGATGGCTTGACTTCGCTAGAGCCGCAGGAGATGAGGAAAAAAAATAGTGTCATTGCAAGGAGTCGCGAAGCGACTATGAAGCACTGCCGTGAGGTATGATGATCAGCCACCGGGCAAACCCGAGAGGGTTGCCGCGTCAGGGGGAAGCCTATGCTGCCTAATCGTCGCATACCCTCGCATTGGCATGGTTTATTATTCATTCTTGCAATCTATTTCCCAAATAATTTCTTAAATATACTCTTCTTCCCGGTTTCGGTTTCAATGACTATTCCTGTTGTATCGAATTTACGGCTGGCATTCTTATTGTATTCCAAAAGAGCTTTACTATATTCAGTATCACTAAAATCATTTACCCGTTCGAAAAACGTAGCAGGTCGGCTGATAAGTCTTCCATCGCGGATATGTTTTGTTCTCAGTAATTCGTCGTAGAAAGATGTAAGGGGTAATAATTGATTAAATCCTGAATTCGAATGATGCAGCCAAAGAGTTTTTTTTGTCGGAGAAATAGCTAGGACGTATAGTACTGAATGTGATGTATCGCAAAGGGCTATTTCTTTTACAGATTTTCCTGTCGCAGGACAAAGATCGCCCGGCTTCCAATATGAGTAGCACCATTTATTTTCAATGACAGCTAAGTCAGGTATCGGGCAGAGGCCTGAAAACTGAACTTCAAGTTGATCGTCAATATTGAAATCGTGAACACTGATGGAAAGTTTACTACCATTCACTTCGCATTCTCCATACGCAATAACCGGCGGCATTCCGAGAGTAAGATCAATGGATGAATATTTTTTGTCAAGAATAAGATTTCCTTCACCCCATCTGCCTTCACCAACGACTTGCGATGCAATAACAAACTCACTATAGGGTTTAAAAACTTTCGTGACTTCAGGCAGAAGCCATAGCAGTAATTCTTTTTCCTTAGGCAACAGTGAGCGGGGGTAAGACATACGTTATTGTAAAACCATGAAACAATTCATGAAGGGCAATAATTTGCAGATCATTATTTATGATGAAAGCATTTTGCGAACGGATTCTTCTGCTCTTTTCATAAGATCCATTTCGCGTTCACGATCATTTTCAATTTGTGATGAGATTTCAAGCGGTTCACCGATGGAAACGCGAATTATTTTATTTGAAGAGGGAAGCGTTTTATTCCGCGGCAAAAACTCAAATGAGCCTCTAATTGCAACAGGGATAACTTCCGTACTGCTTTTACAGGACATGTGAAATGCACCACGCTTGAATGGTTGAAGTTCTCCGGTAGGAGTTCGAGTACCTTCGGGAAAAAGCAGGACTGATGCACCGCCATGAATCACTTGCGCTGCATGAGCAAGAGTTTTCTTTGCCTTAGAAGCATTTGAGCGATTGATAATGATCATTGGACTTACTACTAGCGCCCAGCCCCAGATAGGAATCCTTGTAAGGGAATTACGTAATATAAGTCGCACATTCGATGGTATAGCTGCAAAGAGAATCGGTATGTCGGTATAGCTCGAATGATTAGCAACGAAAACATAATGTGATTGCTTCTGAATATTTTCCAGCCCGGAAACATTCAACTTGACTCCATAGAGCAAAAGAAAAATTTTCGACCATATTCGGGCAAGCCATAAATAAACACTGCCGCTCTTATCGACGAGAGCGGCAGGTATTGATATAATAGATAGAACGATCGTAACAACTAAAAAAATGATCGTTGCAATGATTCTGCGACTCACGTTATTTGGATGCTGAAGCGATAGCTGAATAGTTGATCGCATTCGCCACAGATTTAAGATCATCTAACGTTGCTCCGTTCGATGACTCGATAACGACAAAGACGCGATCACTGACAACGACTCCGACTGTTCCTGTATTGGAATTCTTTTTCCAATCTATCCAACCCGGATTGCCTCCAAATTTCTCCGAGTGCATTGATTCTTCGTTTGTTTCAAGACTCATATTCATCATTGCTGAGTATGCCATGCTCAAGCCCGCAATATAATTATAGTCAAAGATTGATACCGTGATTTTTTTATCGCCATTTTCATACGATTGATTTGCATGTGAATATTTTGCACCTTGCATTTCCATCTCCATTGTTTCAGGCTCACCTTTAGCGGTATATCCTGATACAGAGGGAAGAAAACCTGCAAGGGTTTTTGCAGGAATTGCAATACCAGGCGTCTTACCCGCACTAGCATTGCCGCTTGGCATATTCTGCGTCGTTTGCTGCGTAGATGTGGATGTCTGGTCCGTTGTTTTTTGTGAGTCGTCTTGTTTTTTAGAACAGCCGGAAATTCCGATAACGAAGCATCCGGCGAGTATGAGAGATCTGATCTGGTACGATTTCATGATTTTTGGGTTAATGAATTAAAAAAAAGCTGTTTTCTGAACTTCAAAAATACTACATAAATCCGGCATGCTCCAAAAGAAGCTTGCCCAGATAGAAGAGCAACATGCCGAAAAAAACTAACACCGGAGCTTTGCGCCCTCTCGTTTTATTAATTTCAGGAATAAGATCGCATGCACCAACATAAAGTGCAGCTCCGGCACTGAAAGCAAAAAGAAATCCGATTAATGTTTCATCAAAGTTAACAAAAAGAAAGACAAATAATGCACCGAGTATTGTCGAAAGACCCAAGATCAATCCTGCATTCATTGTTTCCTTTCTCGAACGGTTGCCGGCGACCATTACACTTGCAACGGTAAGCCCTTCGGGTATCTTGTGTAAAAGTACTGCAACGCTGATAAGCACTCCCATCGCAGGCTTTGCACTTGATACAGCAGCGATCGCCATTCCGTCAAAAAAGGCATGAAGCGTCAATCCGCCGACAGCTCCGAGTGCCGATGAATGAGCAATGCCGGGATGGTGATGTGTCTCCTCGCCAAAATGAAAATGAGTGACAAGCGTATGTTCGAAAAAATGCAATACGGAAAATCCTATAAGCATAGCTATAACGGACTGATCGGGATTGTTTGTCAGATGAAAACTTTCCGGGATCAGGTCAAGAAAAACTAAAGCGAGCAGGAATCCTGCGCCGAGAGCAAGCAGAGTCCGCTCCCAATTAGAAGGGAATCGCTTTACATTGAGTGCTAGCAAACCACCCCCTATCTGGGCTGCTGCTGCAATGATGCTTAAGATAATGCCGAGAAACACGAGAAGAATTAAAAGTTAAAAATGCAAAATTAAAAAAAAATAGGAATGAGTAAAGTACTACCATTCCAGATGAATGATCAGGCTATACAAATATACGGGGTTTTACTGAGCAGTTCAGCTCTTCTTTCTTCCCTTTAGAAAATTCTTTCCGTCTTCGATGCCTCGCAAAAGCATCGCGGAAGCTGATAGAGGTACTTCCTGCTTCATGATTCTGTATGCAAGAAATGCTTGCACGAGCATTGAAACTCCGAAAGCTATTGCTGCACCGATCATGCCAATTGTCGGAAGAAGTATAACAGCAAGAATAATATTTATCACAAGCGAAGCGGCAATAGTCTGGAAAACTTCGCGGACTTTTCCCATACCTACGAGTGCCGACATTCCCACCATTGTCACAGGCAGGACAAAGCCGCTTAAAATAAGAATACGAAAGACATTGACGCTCTCATCGAATTTGCCCTTATAAAGTATATCAAAAAGAAGCGGAGCAAAGATAATAAGAAGTATACAGAGAGGAATCATCAAGAGATACAGAAAGCTTGTAGCCTTTTCGATTATCTTTTTCAGTGTTGCGCGATCACCGCTTGCATGATATTTGCTCGATGCAGGAAAAACAAAAATCCCTTGTGTATCGCGCAGCACATCAAAACCCTTAAAGAAAAATTTTGCAACCTGATAATTTGCTAATGCTTCTATACCTAAAAAAGCAGGGACAAGTAAGCTATCGAGATTTTGCTGGAAGACATGGACGGAACCGGTGAGCGTCTGGTATCTGGTAAAATGAAATATTTTCTTGAGCATTGGCTTTGAGAATCTGAATCGCCAACTAAGATCATTGCGAACAAGAATAACAGAAAGCACTGAACTAACTGCACCCGTTATAATTGTTATGCCGATGACATCACTTGCTGTATGCAATTTGTCCATAAAAGCAAATATGGTTATGACGATGCTTGATCCACCGAAATTTACGAGATCGGTAAAAAAAAGATTTTTGGTATGAAAACGCATTTGGAAGATCTTGCTCGTGACGACACGAGGAATGGTCACAATAACAAGAAAGACCAAGCTCGGAATCAGCTTCGGCAATGCAGCACTATTTAGCAGATAGGAAGCAGTGCCAGGGAATACAATGAGTAAGCCAAGTGAGATCGCAAGAAATGCGAAGAACAGAAGGGAAGTTGCAGTCAGAAGTTCTTGCAGATCGTTTGCTTTATCGACGCCAAATTTTACGATTGCCTGCAATGCAAAACTATCGGCAAAGGTAAAGATCATACCGAAGATAACTTGGAAGAGTGCCAACTCACCGCTTTCGCTTTTGGGAAGTATTTTGAATACAAGCACCGTCATCACCACACCATAGACGGCGGGTAAGAGTTTTGTGGCGAATCCCCAGGCTCCTTTTTCTAAATGCTTGCTAAATTGCATTGTGTTCTTTTAGATGTCATCGTTTCGTTCGGAAGAAAACTCTCGCAATGACATTTACTTGACTAATTCTAAAAGTTTCTTGGCTCGATGTTCAATGTTAAACATTTTTACATGATCGCTGCATTTTCTTCGCTCTTCAATATCAGCCGTAAAACTTTTTCTGATGGCATCGGCAACAGAATTAATATTCTTTCGATCAATAATATATTTTGTTCCGCCGGTAACTTCTTCAAGTGATGGTATCTTCGAAGCAACAGGAATACAGCCGCAGCTCATTGATTCAGCAATTGCTACTCCAAAAGTTTCATCGATCGAAAGCTGGCAGTATGCTGATGCTTTGTAATAATGCTTCAGTAATGTTTCATAACTTACCGGTCCTTCAACTATTGTAACATTCTTCAAATCCTTTGCCACGTTTCGTGCATGAGATAATGCAGGTCCTCTGATGCCAATGAGATCGAATTCTACGTCAGGCATAATTCGTGCTGTACTCAGAAAAACATCAATACCTTTTAAAATATATTCAAGTTCGGTGACAAGTTGAGTTACACTCAGCGCACGATTTTCTCGCGGAGCATCGGAAAAAGGAAAATGTTCTATATCGACGGCGTTGTAGATTACGGTGCTTGGCGCATGGTGTTTCGAATTCGTATCGAGCAGATGCTGTGCATAATTGCTGACAGGAAAAACGTGCGTTGCGAAGCGATGAGTGTTCCTGACAAGAAACCAGCGAATAGGTCGGACTCGTGCTCCACTCTTTACTTCAGGAGTGTAGGTTACATCAAAACCACCTGCGACGATATAGACTCTTTTACGAAGCAGCCTGGCAATGATCGTCGGAAAAAGTGAATAATAATCAGCAAACCAAAAAAAGAGAATTTCCGAACCGATGATCGATCGCAAAATTTTGAATTGTACTTTCAGCAGATCTAAAACAGCATTGATCCCAAAACCTATTTTCGCATCGACTATTTTAATCGTATGCTGTCTTTGCAAAATTGCGATATCATTCTGCACAAACCGTGAGACCAAAGGTCCGACAAAAGTTATTGTCATTGAATAAATTTCGGTCTCTTCTTAATTTGCATCTCCAAAAAGGAGTTTATCTCCAATCGGATAGTAATGGAAGCTCACCATTTTCTTTTTATTTCCTTTTATTAGATTGATCTGGTAATGCAGCATTTGTCCCGAGTCTGCATTTTTTGTTTTAAACACTGCAAAATATTCCTGATGCATCTCGGGATTATCGGTAAACATTTTTTTTATTTTTTCAACGATCTCTTCCACCCGTTCGGCTTCTTCATGATTGGAAAGCGATGCAGCATGAGACCACTTTATAACTTTACCGGTATCGCGGCAGGCGATCTCCGTTGCAGTGCTATCGAGATTTCCGCTTAAAGCATAGCGCTTAAGATTATTAATATGACCGAACATCTCATCCGAAAGGGAATCACGTACCATTTGTGATAACATGACAACATCTTCTCGCGGCATCTTTCCCATTCCGCCTTGGGCGTGAAGAGAAGATGAGAATATGATAATTATCAGAAATAATATGGATTTCATTTTTCGAATTGTTTTATATGCGATAAGTAGTGAGTAGCGAGTAGTTAGGAAATCAAATCCTTACTACTAACTACTTGCTACTAACTACTAATTCCCGGCGACCTTTCAGATTTTTAGGATGTTTAATCGCAACGTAAATACATAATCAATTTTATGACGCAAAAATTTCAAAATTATATTGACGGTATCTGGTGTGATTCATCTGATGGCAAGAATTTCGAGAATCGGAATCCAGCCAATTGGGATGATATCATCGGTCATTTCCCATTATCTACTGCTTCAGATGTTGACCGCGCAGCTGATGCTGCCGCCGAGTCATTCCTATCCTGGCGGCTTATCCCAGCTCCCGGCCGCGGTGATATTTGTCGAAAAGCCGGTGACATCATGCTTCGCCGAAAAGCAGAGATCGCCGCCATTATGACTCGCGAAATGGGCAAGACGATTACCGAAGCCCTCGGCGATGTGCAGGAGGGAATCGATACAGCGTTCTATTGCGCTACAGAAGGCAGAAGGCTTTTCGGATATAACACGCCAAGCGAACTGCCGAATAAATTAAATCTTTCTTTTCGGGTTCCGATCGGAGTCTGCGGTCTGATCACGCCGTGGAATTTCCCGATGGCAATTCCAACCTGGAATATTTTTCCGGGTCTTGTTGCCGGAAATACCTTCGTTTTTAAACCGGCTGAAGATACTCCGCATACGGCAAATATCCTCGTCGAAATTCTTATCGAAGCCGGACTTCCTAAAGGAGTCCTGAATATCATCCATGGCGCAGGTGAAGTAGTCGGCGCTGCGATTACCGAGCATCCTCTGATCCGTGCCGTCAGTTTCACCGGTTCGACGAAGACGGGGCAGATCGTCGCTCAAAATTGTGGCAAACTCACCAAACATGTCTGCCTCGAAATGGGAGGAAAAAATGCTCAGATCGTCATGCCGGATGCCGATATGGAACTTGCTCTCAATGGCGTCTTGTGGGGAGTCTTCGGAACTACCGGTCAACGATGTACTGCAACATCGAGGCTTATTCTTCATCAGGATATTCATGATTCATTTGTCAAAGAACTAATTCTTCGTGCCGAAAAATTGAAGCTTGGTGATGGCTCTGCTAATGGTATCGATGTTGGTCCGATCATCAACGAAAAACAGCGCGATAACATCGAGCGTTATGTCGGCATCGGAAAAAAAGAAGGTGCCGTCTGCGTTCTCGGCGGCGAAAGAGGTGATGGTGGCAGCTTAAAAAATGGCTGGTTCTATAAGCCGACGATCTTCATTAACGTCCTTCCAAACTCCACTATTGCTCAGCAGGAAATTTTCGGTCCGGTGCTATCGGTTATCAAATGCACTTCGCTTCACGATGCTATTGAGATTACCAATTCCGTGCAGTATGGATTATCGTCGAGCATCTATACGAAAAATATCAACGATGCACTGCTTGCCGTTCGCGATATCGAAGTCGGTATTGCCTATATCAATGCTCCTACGATCGGCGCTGAGGCTCACATGCCATTTGGTGGAGTAAAATCCACTGGCAACGGCCACCGCGAAGGCGGCTGGGCTGCCTTCGAATTCTATTCGGATTGGAAAGCAGTCTATATAGACTACTCGGGACACCTGCAAAGAGCGCAGATCGATAATAGCTGACAGCTCACAGTTGACGGTAAATCTTATTTCCCTTCCCCCTCCTCATTTTAGCTTTTAGCTTTTCGCTTTAAGTTTTCGCCGTACTCGGCGGAAGCGTTTGCAACCTGTTGATTCCTATTACATAAACAGTACGCGCGCGCCGGCTGCTTCTTCAGTTGCGACCGGTTTTTCATTAGAACTTACCGGTGGTCTATCAGGCATATTTGCCTGGATAACCGATGCGTGTTGTGATAAACGCGATCTCTTCTTTTCGCGTTTTGCATCGCGTTTCTTTTCTGCGGCTATTAAGCGCATCACATGATCGCGTTGATTGCTGAGGATCACACCTTCATGGAATTTCAGTTTCGGATGATTTTTCATATAGGCTTTGAATAATTCGATCTCTTCACTGAGATTCGCAGGTTTCCAATCCGGCGATTTATCGATCTGCTCTGTTTCGCCGGCTATGAGCGCTGCAATCTGCTCGTCGATCTCCGTGAAGTCATCGTCTTCATCATCGGCAGGTAGCACAACTTGTGACATACTTGTCTTGAAATCCACAACTTCTTCTCTATCGGCTTCGGAAGTTATATGGAAAACTTTTTTTGCAAGCGCAGCAAGTTTGCCGACTCCGCCGCCGCCGCGCTGGATCTTTCCGGTTACCGGATCGTCGTTCGCTTCTTCACCGAATATCAGGATACAGGCGCCGAAAATATTCGTCCAGTTCATGACCTGATACATCAATTCTTCTTTTCGCCTATGATCTTTCGATGAAAATTCCAGCGAATTAATGATCACATACCGTATGCCTGATTCAAGAATGCGTGTAATTTGTTTACCCATCGAGCTTAGAAGTCCGGGTGAAGAAGTAAGGTACGTTATCCGGGGATCGGCATTCTCTTTCGAATACGATTTGGATACATGTTTACGGATCTCAGAGGCAAGCTGCCGCTCGGTCTGGACGGTATTGATATAGAGTACTTTCCCGCGTTCCATCGTTTTGCCGATATGCTCGGCAATTTCAAGCGATGAAATAATATTTGCTCCTGTCGATGTTGCAAGGCAAAGCCCGACCATTCCGCGCTTCGCCGAACAAATGCTGTCTTTTTCGTATTGTGTCATAGTGTTCTCCTTAAAATGTTGAAAAAATATATACTTTTGATGGGTGCCCATCACGTTTATTTAATATACAACATTTATATTGCATCTCCAAAATTTTCTAAAAGATTTAAATTCCTCCGCCTTTTTCAAGGCGGGGGTTAGGGGGCGGTTATTAAATAAAATTATTCCTTAGCATTCCCCACAAATCAGAGCTATCCAAAGCGGTAACGGCACAATTTAAAAGAACTTTAATTTTGTCATTCTGAGCTAGGGCGCGAAAAATCTGAAGTTTATGATGTTTGAAAGCTCAGATTCTTCGTTCCGCTTTGCTCCTCTCAGGATGACAATTCAAATTGCGTAATGTAACGGAGACACCGAACTACTCCCTCTCATTTTTCAAGGAGAGGGACAGGGGTGAGGTTACCTCTTCGTATCTTTGCAGTAATAAATATGCATAAAACAAAGCGTGACAAATTCCGCAACCTCTTACATTCATGACCCTATTCGAAAAACTGAAGCAAGCTAAAAGCGAGGAAGATGTAAAAGATATTTACATCAAAGCCCTCGGACTAAAAGGATATTCGAAAAACCTGATCGATATTCAGACTAAAGAAATTTGGTTCGAGGCAAAGGAT
>JBBQGG010000080.1:0-13107 GCA_038322815.1 Kapaibacterium sp. (SeqCode) | reverse complement strand
TAATCGTCTTTTTATCGGATGCGCATACTTATCATTGAAGATGAGAAAAAGGTAGCCCGCTTTTTAGAGCAGGGCTTAAAGGAAGAGAAGTACACAGTCGATGTTGCCTTCGACGGAGAAGAAGGTTTATCCTGTGCTCTTGCTGAATCCTATGATCTTATCATCACCGATGTGATGATGCCCAAAAAATCGGGCATTGAAGTTATTAAAGCGCTTCGTGGAGCCGGACGTATTGTGCCAATTCTTTGTCTTACTGCAAAATCCGAGGTTGGCGAGAAGATTGAAGGCTTGGATGCCGGAGCCGATGATTACCTTACCAAACCTTTCCTATTCGAAGAAGTTGCTGCCAGAGTTCGGTCATTGCTGCGCCGTTCGGATATTGAAAAGAAAACTCAACTTGTCTCCCATGATCTCGTTTTAGATACCGTTACTCATACTGCAAAACGCCATAAAGCCGGAACAACTGAAGACCGCAACATTCCTCTTACAGTGAAAGAATATGAACTGCTCGAGTATATGCTTAAGAATAAAGGGCGAGTGATGTCTCGCTCGGTGATTACCCAGCATGTCTGGGGATACACTTTTACGATGGGTTCGAATGTGATAGATGTTTATATTAAACGTTTACGAGAAAAGCTTGATAACGGTTATGAAGAAAAAGATAAGTTGATGATCTCCGAACGCGGTATTGGGTATGGGATCAAAGATTAATGCACTGCTTATTGAATTGAACCGGATACATTTGCTCCTCAAATATTTTTTTTCCATCGGAATCCTGCTTATTGGTGGGAATACCCCTCTCCTTGGTCAAACTGATTCTTTGCATGGAGTTATTCCTGATGGCAACACTTCCAAAATTTTTTTAGCACCAACGGCGCGGTCTCTTCCGGAAGATAAAGGCTATATTAATTTAGCGGAAATTGTCTTTCCGAACTTTGGATATGGTTTTACAGATGAATTTATGATACGCGGTGGGTTTACTCCTTTTACCGTTTCCGGTCATATATTATATTTTGGGTTGGCACAGCTTCAAGTTGCCGAATACGGTGACCTGACTATTTCAGGCGGTATTCTCCTTACCGATCTGACAGGCAGCAATCGTAATTGGGAAAATGCGATCTATGGGTATGGCATCATTAGTTATGGCAACGATGTTGCTGCTATCCACACAGGCTTTGGAGGAGGATATTCGGGGAAGCGAGAATCAAGCTCGGCAGTGTTTATGCTTGGCGGGGAATGGAAATTCGCACGAACGACGAAACTGATCTCAGAGAATTGGCTCGTCTCCGAAACAGGTTCCGGTGCATTCTCACTTGGACTTCGTATTTTTGGAAGAGATTTGATAGGAGAGTTGGGCGGAATCATCATTACATCGCAGCATACATTTAAGATCGAGAGTATTGTACCATGGATAGGGATAACATTTATTTTATGATCGCAACCGAATAATGCTTCGAATCAGACTCGTTTTATGGTATTCCTTTCTTGTTGTTCTGACTGTAGCAGCAGTCGGCGCAGTGCAGTATATCTTACTTTACCGTTCACTTAACAACGAGCTTGATTCCGCTCTACTTGCCGATGCGAAGACGGCCTTGAAACTTGTCAGCAATCGCCCATCTAAACATTTTTCGGAAAGCCCGTCACATATTCATACTAATTATTCCAGCAAGACATTAAAGCAACTGGTTGATGATGCTATTAAAGATGCACCCGATAGCATCTCCGGTCAAGATTTGACCGATCGCGTATTAAGCTCATTGATGGATGAGATGCTTGGAGAACTTTCCGGCAAAGATAGTGCTGCCACCGAGCCTTTTGATGCGCTTGTCGAACGAACATTAACAAGCCGCCGTAATGATCTCCTGGAAGTATATGCCATTCAAAAAGATAGCCTAGGATTGCAAGTCTTAATTCCTGTTTTTCGGACACAGAACCTCGGTTCGGATACGATCAAAGATCTGTATTCAATTAAAGAGTTAACAGGAAAAGATTCTGCTGTGAGTCTGGGTGAAATTGAATTAGAGGGAGAATCTCTTCGCGCAGCAGTTGCTTCGAATAATCGTTTTGCAGTTTTTGCTGCATATACTGAGTCTGATATTTGGGATGCGATTTCACGCTCTCAGAAAACCTATTTTTACGTCATCCCTATTGCCTTACTTATTGCAACGTTAGGCGGAATTGTTTTAGCACGCAAAGCTTTAAAGCCTATTGAAGATATCGCCAATACCGCTCAGGATATCGGAGCTAAAAATCTATCACGCAGAATCGAGATGCCTGCACGCGGTGACAGGGAGTTGACAAGCCTTATCAACACCCTGAACTCTATGATATCACGTATTGAAGGATCATTCAATCAGATCGCACAATTCTCATCCGATGCATCACATGAACTCAAAACTCCGCTTGCAATATTAAAAGGTGAAATTGAACAAGCGCAACGCAGGGTAAGCTTAGTTCATCAGTTAGAAACAATTGAAGCCCAACAAATACTTTCGAGTTTGATGGAAGAGGTTGAACGGATGCAGAGAATAGTCGAAGGATTACTTCTTCTTGCCAAGGCAGATGATCATCGATTACCCCTTTCTAAAGAGCCAGTTGCTCTTTATGTATTTTTAGATTCTATTGCTGAAGATGCAGAAATTCTTGCTATTGACAGGGGATTGCATTTCGAGCGTAAATTGGATGAGAATTCAAAGGAAATTAAGATCAATGCCGATCCCACATTCCTGTATCAAGTAATGATGAATTTACTTGATAATGCATTTAAGTACACACCACAAGGAGGGAAGGTGACTCTGTTTTTGAAGAAAGTAGAACATTTAGTATTATTTGGAGTAGAAGACACAGGTTCCGGAATTGCTTCGAGTGATCTGAAAAAGATTTTTCGCCGTTTTTACCGCACTGAACAAGCCCGTGCTCATCATGGCACGGAGCATACAGCCCGTTCATTGGGTTTAGGACTTGCAATTACGAAATCGATTGTGGAAGCACATGGAGGTAATATTCGGGTTGAAAGTGAGTTAGATAAAGGTTCGAGATTTATCGTAGAACTTCCGATAACATAAATGAATTATTATTAACGACTATCTTGGGACTAAAAGAGAAGTGCGAATGTTGATAATTATGAATAAAATATGAGGCAATGATGATGATCAGAATAATTATATTAACACTTTGTTGTGCGGTATTTGGCTCAAGTTCAACTTTTGCTCAAAAGCAAAAACCTACTCCAACTGTCACTCAAACAGAAGTTCAACATACCCGGGAAACACGAGCCGAGGAGAAGAAAGAAGAACTTTCAAAAAGACTATTAAAGCGTAAAAATGAACTGCGTGAAGAAGAGCATAGCCATGATAAGCCCCACAGGAATGCCGAGGTTCATGAAAAACCAAATAACTCCAAATAAAATGATGTAGTTATTTAATCATTTCCTTAAGATGTTTTAATTTGTCCTGCTCGTTCTTAATACAGAAATCTTCCTTCGAAAGTAATTCATAGGCTTTGATAAAATGTGGTTTCGCTTTATCTGCTTGCCCAAGAGCATAAAAATTCTCTGCCATTTCTTCTCTTATCCATCCATCATCTTGTATTTCTACTTGAAGCTTTTTGAATATAGGCTCGACAATTACTAATGCTTCTGCAGGATTTCCTGAAAGCCTGATCGATCGGGCTTCATCTTTGAGCGTGTGTATATCCGCTTCTCCATTTTTATCTTTTTGGAATTCGGCAAGTTTATGGAAATACCGTCTTGCATTTTCATATTCATTTAGTAGTAAATAGCTTTATCCGATATTATTATACAGCGCCCACAGCCAGCTTCGCGAATTTAAATCCGATTCCGCCATTACAATTCCCATGAGGTTCCATTTGATCTGCTCCTTAGGATCTTTCTCGGCGATTGCGATCATGTGTATGGCGTCAATAGCGAGTTTCATCTCTTTTATTTGCTCACCAAGTTCGTATGCCTGAATAAAGAACGGCATTGCCTGAACGAGATGGTCAGATGAATTAAATACTCTTCCGCGCTCAAGAAAATACCGAACATGAGCTAATTGCAGCTCGGGTGAAAGCATCTTCTCCACCCGATCAAGTGTTGCATGAGCTTCGACGAACTTACCCTGAAGACCTTGCGTCATGGCGATCTGTGTGAGTAACTGTGCAAGATAAGAAGGATCACGTCCCATTTCAGCAAGAGGCAAAATCTCCTTAAATTTCTGCTCGGTTTCAGAAGGGTTGCTGAAATTCCAGAGTTTAAAAAAATCCGGAGGAGTTTCGGGCATCGTAGAATGATAAAAATTAATTTTGATTTACGGTTTCTTGTTCTTTATATTGCAATTCATAAAGCGTACGATAAATCCCATTCAATGCAACAAGTTCTTCGTGAGTACCCATTTCACGAATCTCGCCTTTATGCATTACGATAATCTTATTAGCTTTTTGAATAGTGGAGAGTCTGTGAGCAATAACAATTGAAGTTCTCCCTTTCAATAATTTATCGATCGCTTTTTGAATGAGTATTTCCGATTCTGTATCAATGCTCGATGTTGCCTCGTCTAAAATCAGAATTCGCGGGTCGTAAGCAAGTGCACGAGCAAATGAGAGCAATTGCTTTTCACCAACAGAAAGGATGGCTCCTCGTTCTTTGACATGAGTCTGATAACCTTTGGGTAATCGACGGATAAAAGGATCAGCGCCTACGGTAATCGCCGCAGTCTGCGCCCGATCCGAAGATATTTGAGGATCACCAAGTGTAATATTGTTTTCGACGTCTGCGTTGAAAAGAAAGACATCTTGGAGAACGATAGCTATATTTTTGCGAAGCTCATGCTCGTTGATATTTCTAATATCTATTCCATCAATTAAAATTTGTCCCTTTTGAAATTCGTAAAAACGAGTTACAAGGCTGGTGATCGAAGTTTTCCCGGCACCAGTTGCGCCAACAAATGCAACAGTTTCGCCCGGCTTAACTTTGAAGGACACATCCTTTAAGACATAATCCTCATCGTTATATGCGAACCAGACATTACGAAATTCTATTTCACCTCGAACATGACCCAGAGGCTGCACTTCTTTCGGAGCTGGAACAATGGTATCATCGTCTAACAATTTAAACAACCGTTCACTCGATGCCATTGAGCTTTGCAGAATGTTATATTTTTCGGCAAGATCACGGAGAGGACGGAAAAACATTTCTGTATATTGAATAAAAGAGATAAGCGTACCGATCGTGACGGCACCTGAAAAGGTAGGTTTCGATCCGATGATTAGGGACCCACCATACCAGACGATCAACCCGAAAGTTACTGCTGAAAGAAATTCTACAGCCGGATAGAAAACCGCATAATAAAAAATAGATCGTATATTTGCATCAGTATGGTCTTTATTTATCTTATCAAATTCTTTGAACGTCCTTTTTTCTTGTCCGAATAATTGAACAGTGATAATTCCGGAAACTCGTTCATTCAGGAAGGCATTCATTCTTGCTACAAGAAGACGTATTTCTCTGTATGATTCACGAGCTTTTTTTCTGAATATCGCTGTAGCGATCAGAAGGAATGGAAATACGCATATCACTATCAGCGTTAATTTCCAACTGATGACAAACATGAAAATAAAGATCCAAATAATAACGAAAATATCCGCAAAAACCATGATAATTCCGGAACTGAAAAGCTCGTTCAATACTTCGATGTCACTTGTCAGGCGAGTAACAAGTCTGCCGACAGGATTTGTATCGAAAAAACGCAGAGAAAGCGTTTGAATATGTTCGAAGAGTTCTTTACGGAGATTATAGATCGCTTTCTGCCCTATCCATTGTGTGATGATCGTCTGAGCATATTGTACTGCTGCTTGCAAAAGAACGCTTGCGATCAGGAAGATAAGAATCTTCCAAAGTCCTTCGTTATTGCCGCCAACTATATAGTCATCGATCGCAACTTTGATAAGATATGGGCGAAGGGGACCGAGCAAAGAAATAAAGAGAGTAACAACGATGGCCCCCGTCACCTGCCACTTATACGGGCGAAGGTATTTCAGGAGCCTCTTCATCAATCGGGCGTCATACGCCTTACCAAGTAATTCTTCTTCATGAGCCATAGATTAGTCTTGTAACAATCAAATGGAGAAAATGTTTTTATATTTGTCATTTCGAACAGCGATTCTCGGTTTCACGGGAATGATCTTCATAGAGTTTAGAATGATAACCGCAGATCGAGCGTCGGATAAAAATTCGATTGTCCTTTATGTGTCAATCGCCAAGTGCCTTCTAATTGGAGGATATTATAGATATTTCCGATTCCGAAACCAATTTCGGAGTAGGGTTTGCATTCAGTGGTTCGCGCTGAAGACTGATTATTACCTGCGAATTCCAGAGAACCTATGCCGGCATGAAGAAGCCAATGGAGATCGAATTGATCGAGAAAATGAATACCAAGGATTCGAGTCGGAAGATCATAAAAATTATGTTCTAAATTTAGAGATAGAAGATTGTTTCCAAGGAATTCAAAAGGCGAGAGTCCGCGAAAATATCCTTGATGTGAGAAAAAACCACTTCGCGTCTCAAAATAGAAATCATTCCATCGGGGTAGTTCTCCCGAAATTGATTCTGATCCTCTCCATGTCAATTCTGTGACTCCCAAACCGCCAAACCGTTTTTTTAGAACTAACTCTTCTGAAAACGTAGAAAAATTATAATCGCTTCCGATATGCGGTGAGGTAATTTCAAATGTTATACTTGTTTTAAAATCAAGATTCCCTAAAGAAGGGAATGTAAATTCAGGATTGATGGAAAGGCTAAATTTGCTTACGTGTTTTTTTGTATTTACACTATCTAGATCTACAAGATGCAAGGAACCTGCATCCCAGATATCGGTATTCTTATATGAAAGTGATAGCGGACTCCTACCACGATCAAATAGTAATGCCACAGAAAATCCTTTTTCATGATAAAACTCCTGGTAGTCCTTTTTATAGGCGAGTGAGGTTACTGTATTGAAAATCTCGTCGTAAGCAATTCCACGATCCGTAAGATCATCGAAATATTTTCCTTCGACTGATAATACCACTGATGTTCCCCTGACGATTTTTCCTTTAAATCCGCCATCTAAGTTGCCGGAAAATTCTTTATTAGATGTCGTCGACCAAATTATACCTTGTTTTATGCCGACATCATATTTCCATTGCTTATCTAATAATCCATAAGCAACTTCACCTTCGACTGAAAAAGGGAAGGATGAAACCGGTGTGAATTTTTTTGATAATCCAAATCGCCAGCCTTCGACGTGATTATAGCGGGGAATATCTATATATGAAATAATATCGAAGATACTAAAATGACTTGATGAATCTTTACTTGCAACTGCTACTGAGCTATCAATGCGGTGGTATGCTTTTTCTTCATCTGCAGCAAGAGGAATAGCCCTGTTCGTTGCCCACTTTGCAGTATCGACAGAATCAGCAAAGGAAGCGACTCTATGTCGAAGGATACCGAACAGCGTATCGTCGACTCCTTTATTTACCGAATAATTTTGCAAAACAGAGAGTAGTTCAAATTTGAATTCAGGTATAAAGGGAAGTTGAAACTTAATTGATATATTCGTTCGTAGATCAACAGGAAGATAAAAATTATTTTCGAAAAGTTCGAATGTTTGCTGTAAATGAATATCTTTGACAGGTCCGATCTTTACTGCCTTACTCGGCGAGAGATCGAGATAGGCAATTGTATAATCAGTCTGATCAATCCATAATGTACCTTCGAAGCCTTGCGTAAGCAGATTCGGCTCGACAGAGATCTGATAAACACTTGCTCCGTTCAGCATTCCTGTGCCGGTAAGATCATAGCCATACGAACTGAATGCATCATCGGCGGCAGGACCGACGAGACTCACATCATTAAATTCAATCCGGTTGTCATAAAAATTAAGAATATTGCCGACGCTGAAGGCATTTAATTCAGGAGGGAAGTTAGCCGTTTGCCGGCGAGAAGTAATAGTCTCAGAGAATCCTTTATCTTTTTTCCAGAAACAATCGGCAGTTGATTCAAGCACCGATTGTACTGTTGTATCGCCGCCGCTGAGTGAGCGAAGGTTCCAACGGGAGTATGCTGAGCACTTATAGTCACTCAACTTCGCCTGCCATTCTTTCTTGCGCCGAATAACTTCATGCATAATGCGCCGTGCCTCAATGCGGCTGGCATCACCAGACACGATTATCTCCTTACCGATAATTGGTTCTATGGAAAGCGTAATGATTCTTTCTTCTGAGGAATTGAGAGTAATAGAGAGTGTATCAGGTTTATATCCAATTGCTTTAATGCGAATTTTATATGATATTCCGGGAGCAAGAGCGATAATGAACCTTCCTTCTTTATTTGCGATGGTCCCTTGCTGAGTACCAATAATTCCTATTGATGCGCGGGGAATAACTTCGCCTGTTGCTTTGCTTTTGACAATTCCGTTTAGATGAAGTTCAGGGGTTTGGGCAACAATATTATTCGATAGACCGAAAAAAAGAATTATAGAAAAAAAAAGGGAAAGAGAACGCATTGAAAATTTTTAATTTTTAATTTTACATTCTTACGATCAACATCCGCCCCCAGCACCTTCGTAGACCTCTACCCAGACATCGCCCTTTTTCTTTAGAAGAATATAATCCCAGCTTGAATAGTTACGCTTTTGAATGATTATTTCGCAATTGCCATCATTATCCAGATCCAAGACATCGCCAAATCTATAGTAATGTGATTCGTCCGGAATTCCCGGGTCAGGATAATGTAAAAAAAGTTGTTTGAACCCTCCGTTCGGAGTAGGTTTAAGAATCATAGTAAGGGAATACTGCATATTCGGTTCGTAATCACCGCGCTTTACCTCTTCTCCGATGATCATATAGCTGACAAGATATTCGGGCTTTCCGTCTCCATCAATATCGACTGCCCGTACATCTTTCGCTTCTACTTTTTCAATCAACCCCTTATTTACTCCATGGCTGAGAAATACACTTTGTGCATATACATATAAAGAATTTTCCGTAATCGAATCAAATGGAAAATTAAGAATAGTTTTTTTTGGGTTCGGAGAGGCGATAACAAGGCCATGTCCAGTGAAATGAAGATTGGCAGAATCTAAATATGAGATATGCACTTCCGATACGACCGGAGAGCAGCTATGAAGAGAATCAACTGTTGTAACTTTTATTGACCCGGCTTTATTTCCATCAATAAATAGTTCGAGTTTTCTGTCGTGCCTATATTCTTCCTTGCAAAAACGATTAAAGTAGCCTTCAAGCAGGTTTTCTGCATCCGGTCCATCAAATGCTTCGGGCGGAGTAGGTACGGGGTACGAAAATCGACCTTTTGTGATCCTGACGACCGGATCAATAATGAAGTTTCCGGTTATACCATTGATATCTATAAAATATAGAACAACACCCTGCCATTTCTTTTGAGCAAAAGTTTGACTCGTCGAAAAAAATATTCCTGCAAAAATTACAATAAAAATGTATCTGCTAAGTTTCATAATGGTTGTAACACCGTTACGATGCCGAAGGACTCCGTGTTTCACCGCAATGGGTGCAGAACTATGGAGGAATCCCGGGGTCTTATTTCCATTGAATATCCTTTATTTCCAGAGATCCGGTGACCTGATGGATCTTCTGTAATATCTCTTGTTTGCGCATTGTCAGTTCATATTTCCAGACGGATGAAGTAACCTTCACGATAAGATTACCATGAGATACGCGTTCAGGGATTGTGACTGCTGCAACTTTTGGCCCGACGATCTCTTCCCATTTTGTAATAGCTTCGTATCTCTTCGCAGTCTCCTCCATGCCTGTATCTCTGAGCATTCGGGAGAGAACATTTGATATGTTTTGTGGAAGCTTCAATAATTGTAATTTATGAGAAAGAAAAGTGAGACGGACGTTAGTCCCCCCTTGAAATCGTAAAAAAAGGCGGACGGGCTGAAGTCAGCCTAACCATCATTTTTTTAATTATAAACGATAGCACCATTCCCAACAACAAAGAGTCGGTGTTGGTTAGAAGAAAAATCGATCATGGCATCGAAATTTTCTCGTGTAGTAGAAGAAATAAATGTTTGTCCAAATCTGCCGCTTGCAATCAGCTCTAATAATTTTTTCGATCGCGAAGCGTCAAGTTCGCTGAAAACATCATCCAGAAGAAGGATCGGTGTTTCGTTGGTAGCATCACGAAGGAAATTAAATTCGGCCAGCTTCATTGCCACGAGCAATGATTTATGTTGTCCCTGTGAAGCAAAATGTTTTGCTTCGCGCTCAGATGCGATCATGATAACAAGTTCATCCCGATGTGCACCAATAAGCGTCATGCCTCGCTTCAATTCTTCTATTTCACGGCGCGCATATTCTTCTTCCAGAAAAGCTCGCATTTCATCTGTACTTCCTCCGTGATGATCAAAACCCATCGGTGCATATCGCAGAGAAGGAGATTCGCTTGCATCGGAAACAAGTTCATAGCTTTCAAGAAGGAAAGGGGAGAACTCAGTAACAAAAGCTGCTCGGCGGCTCATGATGCGTGCAGACCGTTCAATTATTACCTCTGTCCAGGGTGCAAGCTGCATTTGTGCCTTCGATAGCGTTGAACCACGTTCTTTGAGATTTCCAAGAAGCGAATTGCGATGCCGAAGTGCTTTGCGAAATTCTAACTCATCTTCAAGATAAAGCCTCGATGATTGCGAGAGCACAAGACTTAAAAACCTCCGTCGTTGTTCGGGCGAGCCTCCTGTAATGACCTTATCATCAGGAGTGAGTGCAACAATAGGGATCCGTCCGATCAGATCGCTTGCGCGGCGCAGCCTGTCATTATTTACATAGATACTTTTCTTTGCAGGCGGTCCGGTGGAGTATTCAATTTGAGTATGAAGCCCAACACCTAGATCAGAAATAAATTGTGCATCAATCGAGAATTTTTCAGTTCCGGTTTGCACTAACGTGTTATCCGCGGCTTCAGTAAAACTTTTAGTCAGCGCATTGACGGAAAGGGCTTCGAGGATGGTAGTTTTTCCAGCTCCGTTTTGACCGGAAATTACATTGATTCCAGAAGCAAAACCGGAGACCGAAGTTGTGGAGTGATTGCGAAAATTCGATATGGTAAGATTTTGCGCTCGCATTGTTTATAGCAGGACGGACTCGTAGTCCGCCCCACTAAAAATATACATTACGCATTCAAACGCACCGGCATCACCAGCATCAGCACTTCTTCTTTTGCTTGCTTGACCGGCTCGATAATACAGGCACGGGTCGGAGTAGAAAATTTGAAGGTCACATCCTCACCTTCAACATGAGAAAGTGCCTCTTCGACAAATTTACCATTAAAACCAATAAGCAGATCATCGTGATCATAATCGCACGAAATTTCTTCTTTTGCATCAGCGCCTTCATCGGCATTATCGGTAAGTATCGTAAGAATGTTTTTTCCCATTTGCATACGCACCTGACGTGTATCTGCGTCACTGAAGATCATTACGCGTTTAAGTGATGAAAGTACAGCAGATTTTGATAGCGTCATCGTCTTCTCATTCTCGCGAGGAATAACGGCTTCATAATTCGGGTATTGTTCATCAATAAGACGGCTTAAAATTGAAGTCTCATTATTTTTGAATTCTATTTGTGTTGCGCTGAAACTGATGGTAATCTCATCGGCATCATTAAATGATTTTACTACAAGATTCACAGCTTTTGCCGGAACAATGACATCACGTTCAGTATCTGTCTTCAGATCAGGATTTGTAATCTTCACGAGTCTGTGTCCATCGGTTGCAACGCACGTTGTACCATCGGGGGAAAATTGGAATAACAGACCCATCATAGCCACGCGAAATTCATTTGCGCTTGCTGCAAAGATGGCGGAGGAGATCATTTTTTTCAGGATTGCGGCGCTCGTAGTTGTCGAGCCTTCGGGTTTAAACTCCTTGGACATATCCGGAAGTTCTCCTTGCTCGGCAGAGGTCATAGTATAGTTACCCTGCGCTGTTTGAAGAGAGATGCGCCGAGTCGCTTTATCAAGCGAAAAATTCAGATCTCCTTCGGGAAGTGACCGGATTATTTCTGCCAGACGTTTGGCAGGGATTGAAATTGAGCCGTCGGTTTTTGATGCCACTTCAATGCTTGAGCGTACGCAGATCTCAAGATCGGTGCCCATGACGCTTAATTTTTTTGATTTAAGATCGAACTGGACGTTTTCAAGTTGAGCCAGAGTCGAACGACTTGGAATTACGGCAGTTACTTTGGGCAGCGTGCCCTGAAGATCGGCGATATTTGCTGAAAATTTCATAATTTCGTTTAAAAATCGGTAAGTTAGATTCGAACTTTAGAATACAAATCTACAAACAAATTCGGGGTGAATCGTTGATAATGGCTCTTTGGATATTCTCGTCATCGATCCATATGGATTTACATCCTTCCATTTAAACAGTATGTCAATGACAATTCCTCACCCGAAATTTTAATATTTTTTTTCAAGATTGGTTTAAAACTTTAGGTTTTTGGAATGAAATAATGGCTATCTGAATATTGCGCAACGATTTTCACGGAAAAGTGTAAAACCGTTTAGGAAAAATCCTTGTATATTTGTACAGAGTGTTAGGGAGCCAACTCCTTAGATTTCTTATTCATAGAGCTACTTCCCCATTATGTGGCTTACTAACACCTATCATAACAACCACCAAATCCCCGGGGGTTATCAAGCCGTATGAAAATGCGGTAAATTATAAAATTCCCCGGTAATGATAATAAAATACAACAATGAACAAACTACTCACATCTACAAAGAAGCAAAGCAGATTTGCTTCAGTTTCTCAAATGGCATTCGCTTTCCTTTGCACGATGCTGTTGATGCTTTCGGGCAATCCGGCAAAAGCGCAAAGCATTGCAGGTCGTATCGCCTTTGGTATTGACGCCGGTGGCAATAAATATTACGGAGATTTCACTGATAACCAATTCGCCTTCCATGGCGATGCGTTTATCAGATGGAACATCCTCGATTTTCTTTCTTTACACGCTGCGTATAATGCAGGTCAGTTGAAATACAAAGCAACTGCGACAAGCATTGCTTATGAAGCACCGGTTGCAGCAGAGGCT
>JBBQGG010000079.1:0-13195 GCA_038322815.1 Kapaibacterium sp. (SeqCode) | reverse complement strand
AACTGCTCTTGCAAATTGGTCTCCGATATTCACACACAACCTGCAACCATTGTGAAGAGTGCGGTAGCACTCTTTCCAAACTAAATTCAGGTTGTTGATGTAATTTTCGTAACTGTCGTGGAAACCAATTTGGTTGTCTGTTCCGTAGTCCTTGAGTTGCCAGTAAGGCGGGGAAGTGATAGCCAAATGCACGGAATTGTCCGCCAATTCGGTCATTTGTCTGCTGTCTCCATTTATTATTTTATGATGTGTTTTCAATTGTCTTTTGTTTTGGGTCAAATTTACAAGTTGGCGATTTCGGAGCACTAAACTTTCTGCCACCACAAAACTTGATACGAAGCACAAAGCTTTATTTAACCACTGAACCGCCAATTTCTTGTAGGTGCTGTTACCAGCAGTGTTTTTTTTCTCGTCATTGTCTGCCGTGCAAAAAGTCTGTCCGCTCATTATTTTTGGCTATTATTTCTTAGAAAAAAGTCCTGCCCAGCTTTCCACACAAAGAAAAACTAAATGAAATGTAACTCCAATGTTTCGCGTCACTTCTCCGTTAGGAAGCGTTGTAAGAAAGTTCCAATGGATAACATAAACAATAAGTATGAAAAAATGAAATAACGCACCAATGCGATTCCACTTTCTCCTGCCCTCCTGATAAGAACCCATCCATAAAACTATTCCTGTCAGTGCAGCTAATTCGTATGCCTGTAGTAAACCTACATGACCAAGTCTGTCCGCTTGAAGAAAACTAAAGTTGCCAATGCCATACAACATTCCTATGGTAGAATAGATACTTATTGCAATACCCATCACAACTAATAGCGTCCCGTGTACTCGCAAAATTATTTTTCTTGTGTTTTCCATTTTTATTTGTTTTAATTGTTACCAGCAGTATTTTTTTTCGTCATTGTCTACGGTCAAGGTTGTTCAACAATTTCTTGTTCGGAAAACTTCTTTGTCAGTTCAGCGCTTGCAAAATTAATCTGCTGCAAATATCAGGTTCATCAAGCCAGAGAATGTGTCCACCGCCTTTTACGACTTCTACTTTTCCATCTTTCATTTCAGCAACAATTTCTTTTGTATGCTCAGGAGTATCGAATGGGTCTTTGTCGCCAATGATGTAGCGCACAGGCATAGTGAGTTCTTTCATTCTCGGGCTGATTAAATATTTCTTTTTAAATCCGGACATGCCTACACAATTCTCAACGATTGACATAAAACCTTTTCCTGTATCCGGCAGGAGCTGAGCACACACATCATTGTCTAAAAAATCGTCTGTTAACTTTGATGCATCAGCAACTAACATCATCCCGAAAAATTTTCTTGTTGCTTCTCTATTCGGCTTCCCCATTATTTTCATAATCAGAGAATTTACTCCTTTAATGCTCATCAGTTTCATTATTACAGGCAACCACGTTCCTCCTCCAGCGGGCTGACCGACAATCAAAAGTTTTTCTACCCGCTGCGGATATTTCAATGCAAAGTTGACACAAAACAAACTGCCCATTGAGTTTCCTGCTAAATATGCTTTGTCAATCCCGACTGCATCCATAAACGAACGAACAAAATCTGTTGCATGACTAGATAAGTTTACTCCTTCATAGTCAAAAAAATCTGTTAGTCCACAGCCGGGTCGGTCAAGTATGTATAGATGGAATTTTTCTTGCAACGGTTTAACAAGTGGATACATTTGCATAGCGTGTGCTCCTCCACCGTGAATGAGAATTAATGGTTTTCCACTTCCTATTTCCCAATAATGGATTTTCTCAACAGGTCCATTTGTCGTAATGAATTTTGATTGCGGCTGTATGCCTGCACTTGCGAAAAGTTTTACGCTGCTTTGTTTGTAGTTGTCAATTTCTGTCATATTTATTTGGTTTTAGGTTTTTTTTAACTGTTGTCGGCTTTGTTGAACGATTGTCTGTCCGATGACTTTACAAATGGTCGTGTCTGTCTGTCGTTTAACATTGCTGGTAACGTTTTGCGGGTTTAAGAAGTTGGCGATTTCGGAGCACAAAACTGTCAACCTGCACGAAAGTTTGATTGGAAAACTAAACTTCCATTAACTACGAAACTTTCTTAACAGAAATCCCTAATCTCCTAACCCCTTCCCCTGCATAATCTGTTCCGTGGATTTCTCGACTCGTGCGGTGCGGGTTTTGGATTGTTTGGCGGAGGAAAAATGAAGGAGGTAGCCGCGTTGACGTCCGGGCGTGAGTGCGTAAAATGCTTTCTTCAATTTGGCGTTCTCATCCAATGCGGTCTGGAATTCTTCGGCGATGGCGAACTCTGTCGCCGCTTTCATCGGCACTTTTAATCCGGCTTTTTCCACTTTGATGGCTTCCTTAATATATGCTTTCAAGATGAATTCCAACTCCGTTATTTCCGGAGCATTAGTGAACCTGATCTGACGCGCCGCCTGCACATTCTTCGTTTGCTGGATCAGAATATTCTTGGGATCCTTTAATAAAGCACCTTTGAAAAATAAGATCGCACAGTAATCTTTAAACACATGCAGCAATACAATGTTGCTTTCCTCAAAGGTATAGCAAGGACAACCCCACTTTAATTCTTCGCTCAAGCCGCAATCAAGAACGATCGTTCTCAATTGCGCTAATTCTTTCTGCCACCTTTTGGATTTAGTAAAATACCAATTTACTTTAGGATTCGCTTTGCTCTTTGCCATAGTATTTTATACAGAATAGATAAGGTCAGTTGCTTCCATCTCCCCCATAATCTCAACCGTCCGCACACTCACTGTCGTGACGCGCTTCAATAGATCGATCACTTTATCTTTATAATCTGCGAAGCGGTAGGTGTTGACCTTTTCAAGTTCGGCGATGTAACGTTGTACTAAAAATCGAGACATGGGATGTGAATAGTTAAGATGCAAAGATACGAAGAGACCTCACCCCTGCCCTCGGGCTCAACCTCACCCCAGCCCTCTCCTTAGCAATGAGAGGGAGTTGTTTAATACAAAACCCCGACGGCTAAAATCATAATGCGGAAGCATCTCATCGGATTTTCCGTTTGTTGGTGTCTTGTTCATTATCTTAATCCGGCAAGTCCTTCGCGTTGGATACCATCAGAAAGATATTGCAAAATTAAATCCCTTTTCGACGTATGTTTTTCCTTTGCAAGGCGTTCGAGATCCCGCATGACCAATAATTCTTTTAATCGCAGATCTATATTCTCAGTTTTTTTGAGGTTTGGAAAAGAAAGATGAGCAGCTTTAGACCAATCGAAATAATCGGTGGTATCGTGCAATGACCAGAATTCGAATTCCTCGTCCTCGTTTTTGAATTCAGGTATGGGAAGCAATTTGTTTTGCATATTCAATCCTTTCTTTGCGGCTCATCGGTCTGGGTGAAATAACTCTGATTAATTTACCTCGCATGGCAAATACGATGGTTAGCATCCTATTGTTATTCGTCTTTCCATAAACACAGTGTCTTTCTTCACTACCGGAATGTTTTTCATCCGGTTTACCACCGAATGGGTTATTGGCAAAAACCTCCTCACATTCCGAAGGAAGTACTTGATGAGTCTACCAAATTTTTTGAAGGTTTCCATCATCCCAATCGAAGCCTTCGGCTCCTTCATACGGCAGCGTAGTATTTTAACAGAGAGGTAATTCTCTACATTCCCGTACTTAATAACAAAACCCCGACGCAGAGCGACGGGGTTTTGATGGATTGAAAAATCCAAAGACGAATTCAGTCGTTAGAGATATTACTCAAAACGACCTTGTCAGTAACCTGGTCTTCTGGCATGATGAGCGACGGAAAGAATTTCTACCTCGTCAGCTTTTATTCTATAATAGATCGAGAACGGAAATACACTGAGAACTTTTACACGATTTTGTCCTGAATGAATAGGAAAGCGAAACGGAAATTCGGCAATATCTTCAAATGCCATTTCGATAGCTTCTTCAAATTCTATCCCAGCCTGAGGGCTTTCTTCAAGATAATAATATGCGGCTTCAGCAAGTTCTTCGTTCGCCGAGGTTGAAATTCGGAGTTTCACTTCCCGACAATTTTCCGAATTCTCATGAGCGCCTCGGAACCGTCCACGGTCTCCATTTCTCCCCGGTCAATAGCGTCAGCTCTACGCTGGGATTCCGCAGCCCAAGCATCGCGGTGTTCTTTTGTCTCGCCCAGTTTGCGTACTAAGCGTTCGGCGAGCAAAAATTGATCGTGCGGAGCCATTTGTTCAGCCTCATGAGCGATGGTTTCGAAATTTCTATCCATTCTATATTCAACCAAACATTGTGCTGTGAAGTGCCTGTATTTTGGCGAATCCCCCATAAGTTAAATCCAAAGAGTAGAGTCAGCATGATGCCATTGTGCATAAGTGCCATCATCGTTTGCGTAAGTCAGATTCACGCGCATGATAACGAGCGTGAAATAGGCCGCTGATAGTTGCCGCACACATCATAACCATACTACATACCCAGAGCACATACCCACTGTCGTAGGACGTAACTTTTGACCGGTGACCCGATTCATCCGTTAGTATCGTCGCCCACCAGTCAGCATCAACATAAAGGAATTGTACCACGCGCCCGGCTTCTGCGAGATAACGTGAAAAGCTGGCTGAGTAAGAGATACAATATAAAACAGAATACTCATCAGAAGTAACAAATGCGTTACTCGTGGCAGCTCCTTAATGACCCGATAGATTGGAAATTTTTTGGCAGCGTCCCTTTTAAATAAATCTTGGAATGTGGGTAGTAGGTGCAATGCAACGGGAGGTCAACATGGGGCAAGACGGCAATGTTCGAAAAATAAAAACCCCATCGGTACCGACGGGGTTTTTATTGGATTAAAAATCCAAAAACTGAGAGAAGGGTTGTTCAAGCTTTAACAGTGATTTCTCTATCATTTATGCAATTTTTAAACATTTTTAATTTTTATTGGGTATTTATTTGCAAATTGCAAAATAATGTCGTATATTAATTTCTTTAATGATAGGCACCTATCAAAAGTATATATATTTTTGATAAATACCCAAAACCTGCTTTTTTTAACTAATCAACCATACAGCTATGAATACAACCTATAAATCACTTCCTACACTTGCTTCGCGTGACGTGACCTTACTTCTTGGGGCTTCGATAGGGTCGAATATTGATGCAAGTCTTTCGCATTCGAAAGAAATTCTTGGGGTGCTTCCATCCGGCAGCGTGCTCTATATCAATACGGTGCAGAACACTCATGCCATGTGGCTTTCGCTTCGCAAACAGGAATTATATCCCGATAGATACGGCAACTGCCTTGTGGGTGGTGACCACCGAAAGATGATCTATACGATCGATGTGCCGCGCGGCGATCTTTACCGCTGCAAAGATATGATCAAAGAATGTTTATCCGAAGGGTACATCCAATATGTTGTAATTAACTCCTGGGAATTTTCCTCGAAAAATTCGCGGTATCGCGAAGAAGCTATTTTTCTTATTAAAGATTTAGTTAATGGTTTGCAGGGCGGATATGAACCGGTGCATGTACTTATCTATGCCGAAGAAACATCCAGCAAACCACTGGCGCAGAAATTGCAGCGCGGAGGCTTCGGCAAACTTGCCGGCATTGCAAAAAGAATTGAATCCATTACGGTTAAAGAGCAATATGCAACAACTGAGGAGATCGATGAGATGCTTCAATTGCCGGAAGTACAAGAAATAATCGAAATCCCTGATCCGCGCATCGGCACGGAAGATGAACCGGGCATCAGCGATGAGGAGATCCAGAGAAGATTTTTAGCACGGGTCAAACCTCTTGCAAAAAAAGAATGGGAAGAAAAGAAAATACCTTTCCGCACAGCGATTCAAGTTGCAAGCGAACTCGATGAGGCGCGTATCAGGGATGAGGTATCAGTTGTGAGAGAATCCGAATCTATTGTGCTACCGACGACTGGCGAACAACGAACGACTGCTCCGCCGACCATTAACGACGCAGCACCTGCTACCAGAATTCCTCTGACTTCTATAGAAGAACTTCGGAAGACGCCGGAGCCTCTATCGAAAATGCCGATCCATTTAAATCATTATTCACCGGATAAAGCACCAATTGCAAGACCGGCAAAAACCGGTGATGTACACAGTGATATCCGTATAAAATAACAAGTTGCGGGGAGCCAACACAGAAAAGATAATGGATGAATCAGACGAAAAAAAACCAAAACTACATCCAATCCTGCGAACCAACTCTTCCCTTTTTATAGTTGATACTAATACATCATACTTCATATTTACTCCGCATGTCCAGCGAGCGTACTTTTTTTCAGCGAATGGAGGAATTCGGATTCCTTGGTCATATCTATGACCATTTGCCAAAGGAATTCACGGCTGTTTTTGAGATCGCACGAATATTAGAAGTTGAGAACAGCAGTCTGCGCCAAAAACTTGAACCTGCTTTTCGGCTTCCCTCCGTTGACCGGTCGAAAGTCAGCGAAGAGGTCGAGCTTTTCGCGCCGGAAGTAATTGTCGGTGAAGAATACGAAGCGGATTTCATCCGTAACCGCCGCGATGTTGCACGCATCTACTCCTGGCAATTCGCATTACCCGATTCCATTTTTGATCAGCGTCTTGCTGAGAGAATGCTTTGGATGCCGGTTTCGAAAGCTCCGAAGATCATGCCTATTCAGGAGGTCGGAGAAAGTTTTTCTTTCGATAGCCGCAAGCAGAAAGTATTTGTTCTCTTCGATACTTCTTCTTCGATGCATCAGCATCACCGCATTCATCTTGCTCAGGCAATACTCCTGCATTTTCTTGAACGGAATAAAACCGATCTCGGATTTATCAGTTTGCGCACGTTCGACGATCATGTCGGAGATATCCATTGTGCAACCAGCCCGGAAAGTTATAGTGCACTCATCCGATATATATTACGCATTACTCATCTTGGTAATGGCACCGTATTGCAAAAAGCATTGCTGCTGGCATTAGATGAGATCGCGCAGATGGAGCATTTATCGGGTGCTGAAATTCTTGTCATCACCGATGGTGCTGTTTCAATTGATGAAGCGCTTCTGCGATCAAAGATGGATTCCGATACGAAGATCCATACCATAAAGATCGGACATTCGAATATTTTTGCATCCGATAAAATGATCGATGATATTATTCGTTCAGGGAAATTCGGCAATACAAAATTATTACAGGATCTTTTTCATCAGGAGCATGAATTATTACACGGTTTGGAGCATTCACAGGCGCATGACAAGCATCATCAGTATGAACAATCCCTTCGCTTTGTACGCTCACAGATCAATGCAAAGAAAGCCGAGTTTGCAAGCGAATTCAGCAAGCAATACGGTCATGAACTCGAACGCCTCTCCGATGTCTATATCGAAATAGAAGATTTAGACGATACGCTGCTTTTCGGAGCAACAGCTGAGGAGATCGACGATCTGGAAATGCTTATCAGATCGATAGAGGAAGATGCTGAGCAATTTTTCACGCCGGAGATGACGAAAAAGATCGCCATCATGCATGATCATCTAAATTTTCTTCTGAAATATGAAAAAGATCCGGAACTTCGTAAACGCCTCGAAGCCCTGGATGACCGTCTTCAAAAACTTTTGGAAAGCGCCATGGATCTTGCAGATGATGATAACGGCGAAACATCTAATGCTCCATCGCATTCCTCGATCTCGCTTCCGATGACCGATGAAGATGTCCGTGACCTTCACTTCCTTTTAGAGTTCGATAGCCGCATCGGCAAAACACAATGGCGGCTGCTGTTTTTATTCCTGAAAAAATCTTTGGTGAAAGCAGTGAAGCGTGTACTGCGAAAGATCTAACTGTCAAAAAAAAATATTCTGAAATCTATTTTACATATACAGCTTTTTTTTCGATGAATTCTCTTCGAAGAATTTCATTCTTCTTGACTTTACTATTTCTTGCTTCAGCGCCGTTATCAGCGCAATGGAAACTCGTTGCTCCAAATATAATCGCCTCTATCGCTCGCCCGTATAACGGAGGCGGCGTTATCATCAATCATAACGGAATTCTCTGGGCAGGGTATCATAACGTCTGGATGTCTCGTGACACCGGAAAATCCTGGAGCTTACGGACACCATTTAATAATTTTAATAATTCCTGTATCAAAGATATTTCTTTCTTTGATGATAATATCGGACTTGCAACGACGCAGAATGGCGAAGTATATATTACACAGGATCAGGGACTTTCATGGAAGCAGCACGTCCCGCCAAATCCATTTCGTTATCGGCCAAGCATCGAAAGCGGATGCTTTATTGGAACTGCGAATAATATTATTGCCTGTTCGTATGCAGGTGACCGCTACGTTTCCGGTGACGGCGGAACAACCTGGGGAATTACTCTTGCTGATAGCCTTGCAAATCAAGTTCGAGCAGGGAGTGGCGGTACTGCGTATCTGACCGGTGGTTTCGACCGGGGAATTCCTATCGGTGCTCATCTTTATGAGACGAATGATTTCGGTGCAACATGGTTTATGCATCCGGGAGTTTTTGATTGGGATAGTTATTCTTTCGAGCGCGACCACTGCGATACTTCAATTTTTTATGTAGTCAATGACGACCTCGCTGCCAGAACAAATAAAATATCACGAGTTCTGGTTTCTCAAAATACCGGAGCATCATGGAGCGGAGCGGATGTTCAGACCATACCCCATCATTGCGGCTCGATCAGTGCAGCGCAAAATGCAATTTTTGTTCAGACATATTCCGGCATCAGCCGTTCCACCGACCAGGGACGATCATGGAAAGATCTTGGCGGACCGCCAAATTATACCGATACCCGTTTCGTAACAGCGATCAATAATAATATCGTCGTTGCAGTCGATAGTTTTGGCTCGGTCTGGGTCACCAATACTAGCGGCGGCGATTCGCTTTCTTACACCGATGCAAGCGATCTTTCACTTCTGACTGCTGATCAGCAAAGTGATACCATTGGAGGAAGTGCTGCAGTACCGATCTCATTGAACGGTATCGGCAGCCCTATCGATGTCGAACTGATCGTGCATTATAACTCTCAACTTGCATATAAAGGTACCTATTCGAAAAATAATATACAACTTGATATTGCCGGTCAATCATGGAGCGGCAGATCACGGATCCGTATTCAGGGTGCAAATTCTTTGGGGATCCTTGCATATTCCTATTTTGATATCTTTAATGATTCATCAAAAAAATTACGTGTTACATTTGACTCCGTGTTTTTTTGTGCTGATTATTCATCTGCCCAAGCGATCAGTAATATTACAACTGTTCCAATTTGCGGAGCAGATATAATAGCTCATTTTATTCGCGATAGTAGTTTCCCGAACCTTACCGTTATGCCGAATCCATCATCCGGAGATATTTCTATTTCTTCCTCACGCGATCTTGGCGAAGTGCATGTCATCATCTATGATATATCAGGGATCAAACGAGGCGAAAACAATATTATACTTTTTAAAGATATTCCGGAGAAACTAATATTTCCTGTTGTAAATGGAGTATATTCGGTTCGGGTAATATCGCCCACTCGGATATATGACTTGGAGGTAGTAGTGAACCGGTGATAACCTTATATATATTTTTTCTTTGTAACTACATTCATCATTTTGTGTTTATTAATGTTATGAAAGCTCCCATAAGAATTTTCCTAATTCTTTGCACTCTGCACAGTTTTTCTGTGAGCGGAAAACTTTGTGCACAGTGGAAGGAAATTGCGCCGAACTTAGTATCGAACTACTTTCCATCCTTCCTAGCAAACGCCGATCTTGGGGCTATTCATTTTAAGGATGGAGTTCTCTGGGCAGGATGGCGGGATCTATGGGTCTCAAACGATACCGGAAAAACTTGGAAGCGAAGCAACATCGTTTTACCAAAAGATTATATAATTTCCGATATTAATTTTTTTGACAAGTTGAACGGAATTATTTCCACTGAATTTCAGGCTGCTCCGCCTACAAGTGCAGGGATACTTTTAAAAACTATTGATGGTGGTCTTACTTGGCAACGAAAGTTGACAATTCCCTCAAGCATTCCAAATATTGCATTCAATGGCTCCGCCAATATTATTCATGCACTTACAGAAGGTGGAGATTTTTATACCAGTTTGGATGGAGGAGCATCCTGGAAAAATACGAGACCTGGAGTAAACTATGGACTATGTTTTGCAATTGCGAAAGATAATCGAATATATGCATTAACTGCGGCATACGATCCGAGCGGCTTACTCGGAACAATTTCATTTTCATCTGATCGTGGAATTTCCTGGAATAAAACTTCCGGAACTCCCGATGGCGATTCTCATACAATATGTGCAGATTCCTGCGATCAAAAACGGCTTATTATTACAAGTGAAGACTATCAATCTACTATATCGCCGCTAAACCTTTCCCAACTCTTTTATTCGATCGATGCAGGGAATTCATTTCTAAGTTCAGTTGCATTTGGCGCTCCGTATCTTTCCGGAGGAATGACCTGTACAGAAAATACAATTTATGCATCAAGTATAAAGAATGGAATGTATCGCTCAACTGATCGCGGTCTTACATGGAAAAGCATTGGGGGACCACTTTCAGTGGCATTTGACGGAAGAAATATTGCCTGCGTCAATGATAACATTGTATTTACTCTTGATGCCGATGGAAGTATTTGGGAGACAATAAATAGCGGCGGAGATTCACTTACGGATTTAGGATTTAATGATCTTGCACTTTCGCAGAACGCTCTTTTCTCGAAAGATTCTATCTTTGTATGCGATAATACGGTTTCCATTATACAACCTATCACTCTTCAACCGAAAGGCTGTTCACCGCCGACACTCGTGAAGATCGAAGTTGTCGGAATGGATTCTCTCAGTTATACTGCTACTCAGGTTACTGGTGATTCCATTAGCGTAGTTTTCTCACCTATTTATAATTATTTAAATCCAGCCCAACTTATTCTGACACTAAGCGATGGCAGTAAAAAGATAGTTACATTACTGGGATACGGAATTCCGCCAACTCCACTGACAATAACGACAACGCCAAATCAAAATGTGGATACACTAGGCGCAGCAGTGACAATTCCTATCACGATAAACGGATTGCGTAAGCTGGAAAATATTACACTCGTTATGCATTATGACACCGTATTAAATTATAACGGCTCACTCTCGCCAACAGGCGTAAAACTTGATATGCCGAATGAGCAATGGAAGGGGCGGACAAAATTAAGCATTAGTAATGCTACCTCAAATATAATTCTTGGCTATGCCCATTTTGATGTTTTTAATGATTCTGTTCCGGTGCAGAAAGTCGCATTCGATTCGCTGACCGTTCTTTCGCCGCTGGCAACGTGTCAATATATTTATTATCCATCGCCCGAAGCCGCTGCAAGTATTGTGACGCCGTTATCCGGCTGCGGAGTTCTGACAGTTTCACGCTATCTGCATCATAATCAGATACCACAATTTAGTGTAACTCCGAATCCGACAACAGATGGCGTCTTGATCACATCATCATTGAATCTTGGCGAATGCAGCATAACGGTCTATGATATGTTGGGCATAGAAAAAGGAAGACAATCAATTGCTCTTACAAAAAAATCTCCTGTAAAGATCTCACTTCCGCCAGGGAATGGTTTTTACACAGTGAGAGTAAAGACTGCTGTGGGTTCATACGATCTGAGAGTAGTTGTGAATAAATAAATTTAAGGTATAAAAAACTTTGGCATCTCAAATCACCTGTCATACCCAACAGAGGTTTTTTAAGAGAAGCAAAAAAAATGATGTAAGGAATCTGAGGATATGGGGATTGAAATATATATTTTTTTTCTTGCTCATTTTCCGAACTTCTCTTTTTGCTCAAGAAAAAGATTCTTCTTCAACAATTTCTATCGCTGCAGCATCGATCGTTCCGATTGGAATCGCAGGAGCAATATATATTTTAAACTACGAAGCATTTTGGAAATATGCAACGCAAGTGCCGTTCCATCTTAGCAACGATCCGCCTTATGCAATGCATATTGACAAATTTGCACATGGCTATCTATCTGCACTAAGTTCTACTATTATTCGAGATGGATATTTGCTTGCAGGAATGAAAGAGAAAACTGCGACTTGGCTTGGAGCTGGTATTACTTTTGGTCTCGGAGTGCTGATCGAGATGGAAGATGCGCAGCATGGAAATGATCTGCAATACGGTTTTTCGCCCGGCGATGCCTTCGGCGATCTCATCGGTTCGGCACTGCCCGTACTGCAATATTATTTTCCGGGATTCCGCCGAATCCAGCCAAAAATATTTCTTTGGCAATCAGATGCCTATAAAGCAGGTGCATATAAAACAATTGCAGATGATTACGAAAGCCAGCACTTCTGGTTATCGTTTGATGTTCACGATCTGACCTCAACTCCTGCATGGCTGAATTTCGGCGTAGGTTTCAGCGCAGAAAATCTGCTGCAAGTCCGCTTCCTTCCCTTCCACGCAAATTCAACGCCTTATACAGATGTCTTTATAGGACCTGATATAAATTTTAAAGGCATACCAATCGAAGGAAGTTTTTGGAAAACATTTACAGACATCGTAAGTTGGATCCGCATACCCTTTCCCTCATTGCAAGTATATCCGCGAGTAAAATTCTGGTGGCTGCGGTGAGATTTTATTGGAAATGAATCGTGGAGGATTTTAAAAAAAAACTGCCCACGGGCTTCAATCGTGGGCAGTTAATTGCTGAGGTAATTCAGAGGGAATTACATCTTGTCTTTGATAGCTTTTGCCATATCCATGTGGTGCATAAGTGCAGGAAGCGTCTTTGTTGCCCATGCTTTGACGTCTGCATCTTTGCTGTCTTTTGCCATTCCTTCGAAATCGCTGACAGCATCTTTATGATCGCTTACCATCTGCTCCATATAGTCTTTATCAAAATCCTTACCGGTTTTCTTAGCCAATTCATCATACGTTTTCTGGTTCTTTTCGCCTAAAGTAGCAGGAAGCGCCATGCCTTTACCGGCTGCCATTGCCATAAGTTCTTTACCGGCAGCAGAATGATCTTTTACCATGATCTTTGCAAAATCCTTAACGTTCTTTGCAGCAGCGTTCTTCATTGCAAGTTCGCTGAGTTTAACTTCAAGCATACCGTTATCGGCAGTCTTTACAGCAAATTTTGTTTCAGCAGAAAAATCCGGAGCACCTGATTTTTTAATTGTATCGACGATTGCCTTGTTCGAATCCATTGCGACCTTGGT
>JBBQGG010000078.1:0-13519 GCA_038322815.1 Kapaibacterium sp. (SeqCode) | reverse complement strand
ATTCGGCATGATCTCTTCACGCATCGATCCTTCGACCTGCTGGCGGCGCCATCTATTACGCAGAGCTATTGCAACGGAGCGTTTCGCATTATGCTGACCGATAATATATTTATCAAGTTCGCGGACGATCTCATGAGGGGTGAGGACTTTAAGCGAATTTTTCGGCTTTTCTTTTATTTCTGTTTCTAAACTTGTAGCTAATTCTTCCATATATTTCAAATAATGCTCTATTCTGGTAGCCGCTGGCTTTAGCCTGCGTTGTTGGGTTTGACTGATTTCGCAGACTAAAGTCTGCGGCTACCAGTTTACGTAAGTTCTTCTATTGTCAGATTCGTATTTGTGTAAATGCAAATTTCTCCGGCAATTTTTAGCGACTCTTCAACGATCTGTTTGGCGGACATTCCATCATTTTTCAAGAATGCTCTGGCAGCGGCATCTGCATAAGGACCACCTGAACCGATTGCAATAATTCCATGCTCAGGTTCGATCACATCACCATTTCCGGAGAGCAAATAGGCATTCTCGCGGCTCACGACTGCAAGCATTGCTTCTAATCGGCGCAAATATTTATCAAGACGCCATTCTTTGCCAAGCTCAACTGCTGCGCGCGGCATATTGCCGCGAAATTCTTCAAGCTTCGCCTCGAATTTTTCAAAAAGAGTAAGCGCATCACTAGTCGAACCGGCAAAGCCGGCAATGACATTACCGTTATAAAGCTTACGCACTTTTTTAGCATTTCCTTTCATCACGGTATTGCCGAAGGTCACTTGTCCATCGGAGCCAAGCGCAGCCTGCCCGTTGCGGACAATGCCGATAACTGTTGTCGAGCGAATTTGAGTTGTCATATTTTTTCCAACAATTTGTAATGAGGAATAGGTCTTATAGGACGTATAAGCCCAATTATATTTCAAACGCCATAGATCTCCTCAACCGGATCATGGCTTGTAGCCCAAGTCATAAGAAGAGCAGCGAACGAAGCAATCGTAGTTTTTTCTTCTACTTCCCGGACAACAAGTCCATACGTTTCAGCAACGAATTGCATATTGTCCAGGACTTTGCGAAGTTGGGCATGACTTACTGCACCGTGCCAATAACTCACCGTCTCAATCAACATTTTCCTGTGACGGCGCAGAAATTCTGCCATAGAGATTGCCGGACTTGCTCCAACGCGTTTAGAACGTGGTCGTGCAATAATAAGCATATCGGTCACATAATCATCGAAATGTTCAGCAAGCGAGACATTACCCGGACGGCGCAAAAACTGGGCTCGTCGAAGAGAAAAGTCGGCTTTCGAGGCAACTCTAAAATTTGGTTTAACCGGATAGAGATCATAATATTGCTTATGCGTGCCATCCTTTAAGTAGTCATTATAGACCCATCGCCTCTTTAACTCCGTCCATGAAGGAAGGCGAACAACCGGCTCTTTTTCGCTGTCAAGCACTACAAAGCGCTTGCTGCGTGCATTATACCCTACGATCGTGACCCAATGTGCCCATTGGTTGATGCAGATAACGCATGGCAAGCCCATATCAAGATACTTCGTCAATGATTTATAGGCAGAATCCTCATTAAATCGCTTGATCTCGACAAGCTTGACCTTAAAGCGCTTAGCAGCCCTTCTGAGCATCTTCTCGTCTGTTCCGCCTCTTGTGGTGTGGGCGGCGCGAGAAATGCTCTTTTCATCAACAAATAGCCCCACAATGGCAAGCGCATGCTTAAGCGCGAACGGTCCGCACTGCCAGGTATTGGGTTGAGGGTAGAAACTCACCTTCGAATGAAAAATGAAAAATTATGAAGCGGAGACTAAACAGAGGAAGCAGAGGTGTGGCTCCCCGAGGGTTTTAACCGGTAGGCGCAGGGCTTTTAGCCTGCGAATATGTCTCGCCATGTAATACGCTCGCAGGCTAAAAGCCCTGCGCCTACCAAGAGAAATAATTACTTCTTCGCTAAAAATTTAGCCCTTCCCTTTTTTGCATCTTCTGTTCCTCTGGCAAGCGCATTCATGCTTGCAGCATATTCCAGCGCGGCTTCCATGCTCATTCCCGCTGTTGTTGAAAGCAACCTCTTTGTCATTGCAACTGCCGATGGCGAGTTTCGTGCAACCGTCATCGCATAACCTTTCACCATTTCTTCAAGCTGTGGACAAGAAACAACAGAATTTATTAAGCCGAGAGAATATGCTTCTTCAGCGCTGAATTTTCTTGCAGATAGAAGTAATTCTCGGGCATGCAGTTCGCCGATCTTACGAGTCAGGAAAACCGATACTAATGCCGGAATAAAGCCAAGTCCAATCTCTGTATATCCAAATTCCGAATCATCGGATGCAAAGACCATATCGCAAACCGTTGCAAGCCCTGCTCCTCCACCAAGCGCAGCACCGTGAACTTGTGCGATGACAATTTTCGGATAGGTATAAATCTTCCACAGAAGATCACGAAGTTTTCGAGAATCGGCAAGATTTTCTTCCGCTCCAAAAGTGGAAAGCTTTTCGAGATATTCCAGATCTGCTCCGGCGCAGAATATACCTTCCCCTCCGGTAAGAATAATAACCCGAACATCATAATCGTTAACGACAGAATCAAGCGCATCCGAAATTTCCGACATCATATCCGGTGAAAGCGCATTTTTCTTTTCCGGACGATTCATCGTGATCTTAACGATCGGATGCTCAAGGTGAAGTTTTATAAGTTTGAAGTCTTGCATGGTGATACAAAATTACGAAAGAATGGACTCTGAACCATGATTTGGGAGGATTTTAGGGATTAATGGGATAATAGGTTAATTAGGAATAAATTTCTGATTATTTAGTCGTCTGAATTCAAGGCTCTTAGATCCAAATTTTATTAATAAACCAGTTTCAAGATTGTAAACTTCTAAATAATTTTTTGTCTGAGCTAAATGAACCGGTTCAAGTTTGATTAAAGCTTTTAATTCAACACTGATTTTTCCTTCGACCAGAAAATCTACTCTTCGGATGCCGATCTGTTTGCCTCGATAAAAAATCGACATTTCATGTTAACGTGAATGAATTATTCCACCTGCAAAAAATTCAAGTTCTAAAGCTTTCTGATAAATTACTTCCTGAAAACCATTTCCCAATGTTGAATGAATAGTCATTGCACAACCAATGATCTTGCGTGTGATCTTTGAATCCGGCAGCAACTTCTCATCTACAGGCATATTCTTCTCCTCATCCTGTCAATCCCTAAAATCCCCCCAAATCATGGTTCAGACAATCTCCGGTTTAAAATTCATAATCTCCTCGATCAGCACCGGTACGATCTCTGATTCTTTAATTCTACGAACGACTACTCCTTTGCGATAGAGAATACCGACTCCCTGACCTGCTGCAATTCCGATATCTGCATCAGCAGCTTCACCTGGACCGTTGACCACGCAGCCTAAGATGGCAACTTTTACAGGTTTCTTCAAATGGTTCGTTGCGCGTTCGAGTTCATCGCAGATCTTGAAAAGATCAATCTCTAATCTTCCGCATGTCGGGCAGGCGATGATCTCGACATTACGGCTTGTAAGCGAAAGCGAACGCAAGATTTCTTTTCCGACTTCTATTTCTTTTTCAGGTTCATCGGTCAGTGAAACTCTGATCGTATCGCCGATGCCTTCGGCAAGCAAGGTGCCGATGCCGACAGAAGATTTTATTGTGCCGACTCGCATTGTACCTGCTTCAGTTACACCAAGATGCAACGGATAATCGGTGCGCTCGGCAATTAAGCGATAAGCAGCGATCATCAAACGAACATCAGTTGATTTGACGCTGATGATAATATCGCCAAAACCAAAATCTTCACAAATATTAACATGGCGCATTGCCGATTCAAACAGCGCTTCGGCAGTAGGATAACCGTACTTTTCTAAAATATCCTTTTCTAGCGAGCCGGAATTGACTCCGATGCGAATAGGAACGCGGCGTTCTTTTGCAAGAGAAAGAACCTGATGTATTCTTTCAATGGATCCGATATTACCGGGATTCAGTCGAACTTTGGCAACTCCTGCTTCAAGAGCCTTAATAGCAAAAATATGATTGAAATGAATATCCGCAACAACAGGAATTTTCGAACCGGCAACAATTTCTTTCATCGCTTCAGCCGCTTCCCAATCATTAACGGTAACGCGGATAATATCGCAGCCTGCTTCTTCGACACGACGAATTTGTTCAAGCGTTGCTTTTGCATCTCCGGTTTTCGTCTTCGTCATAGACTGAACACTTATCGGTGCGCCTCCGCCGACAGCAATATTGCCGACCATCACCTGCCGCGTTTTGCGGCGGTCGTCTTTGAAGCTATCAAGTCCGGTTTGAACTGAGGGAAGTGTAAGTATTGGTAATTCCATGAGGCAGTCTTTTATCGTTTGTCTTTAGTTGTTAGCAGAGTTATCCTTTTTGGTCCATTTTTCTGGATGCCTCGATTAAAATCTCGCGCTCTTCCTCAGAAAGATTCTGATAGCCCGATGCGGCGATCTTATCTAAGATGCGATCAATATCTTCCTGTGTGATGATTCTTGTTCCACCGCTTGTTCTTGTCTTCGTAGCTGTGCCGCCGATATCATGATACTCTGCATCAATAGCATTATCATCATCCATTGGTTTGCGGCGAAAAATGCTTCCGCCGTTTGCTTTTGAATTCCAATAATTGCCATTATTCTGTCCCTTCGGCATTCGAATACTTGAGAAAAGTTTTAACCCTCCTTCGGTAATAAGAAGATAGACAAGTCCGACAACGGCGCCGCCAAGATGAGCTAAATGCCCGATATTATCCTGTGCTCCGTTCCACGTATAATACAATTCCAAAGCAACAAATACGCCGACAGCATATTTCGCTTTCATCGGCAGAAAGAAAAAGAAATAGACAAATTGATCGGGAAAGAGTATACCGTAGGCAACTAATAATCCGAAGATCGCTCCTGAAGCTCCTACGAGCGGTCCGCCGCCGCCTAACATCGGTGAGATTAGAAGATGAGCAATACCTCCTCCAAGCCCGCAGAGAAAATAATACGTAAGAAATTTTTTCGGACCCCAGAGGATTTCGAATTGCGTTCCGAACATCCAGAGAGCAAACATGTTAAAAAGAATATGAGTAAATCCCCCATGCAGGAACATGTATGACACAAGTTGCCACGGGTAAAAATTACCTGAGCCGAGAGGCCAAAGATATAAATATCTGACAATATAAGAATCAATGGGAATGCCTGAAAGCCGGAGCTTCCCAAAAAACAATTCAAATAAATACAAGCCTACATTCGCGTAAAGAAGTCCACGAATTATAGGAGTATGAGAGAGAAAACTTCCGAAATTACCTCGCCCCATGCCGGGACGACCAAAATTTGCCATTATGATGTTTTTCAGGGAATCTATGAAATTCCCAAGATATTATAAAATAGTCGAACAGGTATGCCCAATGCTCTGTTCCATTCCTATACGAAACGAAAACACGTGCTGTTTCAAAAGAGCAATAAGAATACTTTTTTGATGCCTTATTACATCGGTATAAAAAGAAAACTACAACGGCTAAGCATTGGTCTGCTCTTGCTTAGTATCATTATTTCTTCGCAAGATATCCAGGGACAGTGGCAAATGACTGCACCGTCACTTCTTGGGAAACAGGATATTGTGATGAGTTCGATAGTACACAAGGCTGGACTGACCTGGGCAGGGACAAAAGCACTTTTTATGTCGCCTGATTCAGGCATTTCATGGATGAATAGATGGAATATTACAATGGGAAAAGATCTTATTGTTGATATAACATTTTACGATAATAATATCGGTTTAGTTTGCACTCTTAATGGTTTTCTCTATCGCACTGATGATCAGGGAATAAATTGGAGGCAGCTTCAAGGATTTTCCGGCGCCAATACTGCAGCCTTCCTTGGATCGTCAAATGATATTATCATTACCAGCGATGCAAAAACAGTAAGTATTTCACGAGATGGCGGAAACACCTGGATATCAAAAGTTCTTGATGATTATGTAGAACAAGTAAAGCCATTGCTCGGAGGCAGCGCAATGGTATTTGCAGGAAATTATGCAACTAAGCAGGGTAGTATTTATAAGACAACAGATTATGGAGTAACCTGGCAGCAACTTACCGGTAAGATCGATCTCGACTCATATTCTTTCGACGTTGATCCTTGCAACCCCAACTATATTTATGCCGTCAACGAAGAAGGAACAACTCCGACAGATAACAAGGGCGCCCTCTTTATTTCGACCGATGGAGGAAACAGTTTTAGCCAATCAATGGTATCTCCCATCAGGTACTTCAGTGGATCGATCGCCCGAACGACAAAAGCTGTTTTTTTTCAAACTGTTTCAAACGGAATCAGTCGTTCCACCGATCAAGGCACAACGTGGAAATCTATCGGTGGTCCAAGTGTAACCTATGACACTCGCCTTCTCTGCGCTATCAACAGCAATATTGTTCTGGCATCAGATGATAACGGCACGATCTGGCGGACAATAAATAGCGGCGGCGATTCAATACTGAATATCTCAGCGTTCGAGAATCTTGCGATCACACCGTTGGAGCTTTTTTCTGTTGATACCTTACTAAGCTGTGACTCTCCCATTGTCGCAGTTATTCATCTTCACTCCGTTCTCTGCAAATATCCAAAAATTTTCGGAGAGAAAATTTCCGGCATTGATTCATTCGATTATCGGATCGTTCAGAAGTTAGGAGATTCACTTACCGGAAATGATTCTGTACTAATTTCATTCCGTCCCCATGGTAGCGGTTCTCAAAATGGTGTTTATATTATTACGTTAGAAGATGGCACTCAGGTTTCGGTGCCATTAAAAGGGAATGGCAGAAATATTATTTTTGTCGAACCGAAGACGCAGAGTATCACACTCGATACGATCGGTGGCTTTGCCGAAGTACCTATTCGCTTTAAAGGATTTTTACAAAAGGAAGATGTTGAAGTGGTATTGCATTACGATCCTCGAATGACATATACCAGTTGTAAATCATTTACCGGAACGCCTCTCGATATCCCAGGCGAAGCGTGGCAAGGCAGGGCAAAGCTTCGTATTCCAAAGAGTGAAATGCAATTAGATACGAATTCCGGTACTGCTATCTTTACCGTTTTTCCGGATGGAAATGATTGTTTTAATGTAGTCGTTGATTCAATGAACATCCTGAATCCTTTTGCTCCCTGTACCTATTCAATTGGCAGCCCCGCAAATGCTGTGATCTGCCCACCGAAAGGATGCGGAGTGATGACGCTCACAAATTATATGCTGCATGGCACGATGCCGCAATTACGTATTACACCAAATCCAAATCAAGGCGCAGCATTTATTACCTCATCGGCAACTCTTGGTGACGGCTCGGTGGAGATCGTTGATATGCTCGGAAGAATTTGCACGAAGAAAAATATTTTTCTGACAAAAGAAATTCCTGTAAAATTAGAATTTAATGATCTGCAATCAGGAAGTTATTTTGCTCTGGTAAAAATAAACAGCGCGCAGTATAGAATCCCATTGGCAATAATTCGGTGAGGGATTACCTATCAATGCTGCACCACCAGTGGAAAAGTGAATGTGCTTGTAAGATTATTTTTATTTTGGAACCAGGTAACGCGAGTGAGATAGGTACCCGACGGAAGATGACTTACATCAACTGACGCGATATTGTTTTCGATATGATATTCAGGAAAATGCTGCAAACCGAGTACATCGAAGAATTGAACTTGCTTTACCTCAAGTGATGGTAATAACTGCAAATGCAGAATGTTCACCGAGGGATTCGGATATATCCAAAAGAATTTATTTTGGATCAGATCGGTAGAGGAGTTTTCAATTATATCCAAAGGTGCGCTCAATTTTACTACCCAAAGATCACCACCCCCGTGATTTTCTGAAACATCTCCATCATTAGAATTTGTTGTACCAGCAATAATATATCCTTTATCTAAAGTCGACTTTATTGACCATCCATACTCTTCACGAATTCCACCAAGACACTTCTGCCAAAGGGTAGTACCTGAAGAATTCAATTTAAAAACTAAGACATCATTTCCCCCATGGTTTCCCGAAATATCACCGTCCTTCGAACCAGTTGCTCCTGCAATAGTATATCCGCTATCCGCTGATTGTGTGATTGAGAATCCGGCATCATCGCCAGTACCTCCAAAACACTTCTGCCATTGGAGAACCCCAGAAGAATTTAGCTTTACAATCCAAACTACTTCTATTCCATTTGAGCCGTGATTTCCTGATACATCACCATCATAAGATCCAGTTACACCGCTAAGCGTAACCGCCGTCAAAGGTTTGGATTAAAGAATATGCTGTCTCGCCATTACTTCCGCCAAAACATTTCTGCCATTGTATAATACCTTGACTATTTAATTTTATAACCCAGGCATCACCTCCTGCATGTTTCCCGAAAACATCGCCATCCTGTGAATCTGTAGACCCGGCTACAACATACCCACCTTCGGAAGTTTGAATAATAGAATGCACTTCGTCATAGTCGCTTCCGCCATAACATTTCTGCCATTCGATACTTCCTGAAGCACTGATCTTCACAATCCAAAAATCTTCTTTCCCGTGATTCCCCAAGACATCCCCGTCTTTTGACTCGGTCGTTGCCGCAATTATATAGCCCCTGCCTTCATCTGAAGTTTGAACAATGCAAAATGCTTCATCTGATTCCGTGCCCCCAAGACATTTCTGCCATTCGATCGTACCCGAAGAACTCAGCTTTACTACCCATACATCACGGTTTCCGTGATTACCGGAAACATCTCCATTATTCGAATACGTAAACCCAGTAATAGCATAACCGCCATCTGAGGTTTGAATGATAGAATTCGCGAATTCATCTGAGCTCCCTCCGAAACATTTCTGCCATTCAATATTTCCTGACGCATCCATCTTGATAACCCATGCATCATTACCGCCGTGGTTATCTGAAACATCTCCGTCAATAGAACTTGTCCTCCCCGCAATTGCATATCCACCGTCGGATGTTTGGATGACACATTTTGCTTCATGACCATTTGATCCACCAATGCTTTTCTGCCATTCGATAGATGGAGCCTGCTGAGCCTTCAGTAAACATGGCAAGCACAGAAGATTCAGGAAAATGAATGAAGTTATTGCTGGCCTCAGTTTATTCATAGTGATCGGTAAATTATTTCATACATTTTATACATCGGTACCCTCACAAAGATTACTCGATATTTGGTTCCAGCTTTTTTAATGCTGCACCACAAGCGGAAGAGTCAGAACCCCCGTATGATTGCCATCAAAATACGTGACACGCGCAATGCAAGTGCCTGCCGAGAGCGAATGCATATCAATTGTGACATTGTTATTCTCCATCTTGTATTCAGGAGAGAGCGGCATACCCATAATGTTATATAACTCCACATGCGTTATCATCTGCGATGGAAGCATCTGAAGCTTAACACTGATTTCCGAGGGATTAGGATAGACCTGCACGGTGTTTTCATTCTGCCCAGCTGAATACCATGAATCCACACCGGAAGTAGCGTCAAGTTCTACGATCCAGGCATCGGAATAATAGATCGGGGTAGGGTTATGGTTACCAACTACATCTCCGTCATTAGATTCAGTTAGTCCTGCGACAACAAGATTGCCATCCAATGATTGAGTGATTGTAGAACCCCACTCCTCCCGGCTGCCACCGAGGCATCTTTGCCAAATAATATTCAGTGAAGCATCAAGTTTAACAACCCAAAAATCGTCATCATTGGTTGAAGAATGAATGCCCGATACATCACCGTCACGAGAGCTTGTAAACCCGGAAATAATAAAATTACCTTCTGAATTCTGAAGAAGTTTATAACTATCTTCTCGATTGCTTCCGCCGAGGCATTTCTGCTGTTCGATCTTACCTGAGGCACTTAACTTGACGACCCAAACAGCGTTGGCAATATGTAGGGAATCATAAAAATGAAGACCTCTCACATCTCCATCTCTTGACGCAGTATATCCTGTTATTGCATATCCTCCGTCAGAGGTTTGGATAATCGAACGCGCTTCATCTGCATCCGAACCACCAAGACATTTTTGCCATTCCAGAGCACCGGATGAGCTTAATTTTATTACCCATGCATCGGGTGAATTCTTGATGCTTTGATGGTAGCCCGTAACATCTCCATCGTTTGAATACGTACTGCCACAAATCGCATAGCCTTGGTCGGAAGTAGAAATAACAGAATTAGCAACATCATTTGCAGAGCCGCCAAAACATTTCTGCCATAATATATTTCCTGATGAACTCAGTTTCACTACCCATACATCGCCTGCAGAATCGCCCGTGCCTGCATGCTTTCCTGAAACATCGCCATCTATGGAAGTTGTGAATCCGACTGCAAGAAGTCCTATGCCTTCGTCACGGCTTTCGACGATGGAAACCGATTCAGAACCATTACCGCCAAGGCATTTCTGCCAAAGAAGATTCCCGAGAGAATCGAGTTTTATCACCCAAGCATCTTCTCCGCCGTGATTGCCTTTGACGTCGCCATCATGTGATTCTGTTGCCCCAGAAACGACGTAGCCTCCGTCGTACGTTTCTATAATGCTATTTAGGTAATCGTTTGCAGTCCCCCCTAAGCATTTCTGCCATTGGATTCCGCCATAAGCATCAAGTTTTACTACCCATCCATCATAAACGAGTGGATCGTTACCGCCGTTATGATTTCCTGAAACATCTTCGTCATCCGAGGAAGTATATCCGACAAAGACGAAACCCCCATCACGTGTGTTGATTATCTGCTGGACTTGATCAGCACCAGTTCCTCCAATGCATTTCCCCCATGCGATAGATGGCAGTTGTTGGGCGTAGAGATTATTTTGCAAGAAGAAAATAATTGCAAATATAAGAAATAAAAAAAAAGTTCTTATTGGGCGCATACTTTTAAACCTTTCCAATGCAAACTAAGCATCGGTTACTATAAATAATTCCTGTAGTCCTACTTACCACTCATCTGTCAATCATTTGACGGATAAGGGTTGCTTATTTAGTATCAGAAGGTGAACGTATAATAATTAGCATCCGGAATAGGTGGGATACCTGCGACAAAGTCGCAGCAACCGCCGCCTGCACCATTTTTTGTGTAAATTCTAAAGGTATGCGTGTGGGGTCCACAGTAACAGATAGTAAGTGATCTTGTTGCAGCCCCTTGAGCGAAATGTCCACAAAAGTATTTTATTGGTATTGTATTACATCCTAATCCTGTGCAGGGTGTTCCGAATCCAGGGCAACAGATAGAGAAACAGGGTACCGTTGCATCTGTGCATTCTATATCCAGTTCAGTAATATCACAAGGACTTTGGGTTGTACTATTATTACTGATGTCAAGTGTATAGCAGGTATTGCAAGAACAACCGTCGTCAGTTTGGCCCGGATCAGCGCAATTTTGCCCACATTGTACTTGATTGATCCCTACGCTAAAGGTATAGATAGGACAAGGTGCTCCTGCGCCGTCCACGCGGGTTGAGAATATACAATTCCTGAATAGCAAGCAAATAAAACAAAAAACGAAATTGCTAAAGCGACGCCTTTAAGGCTAAATGTTGAGTTTTTCATAATTGACTCCTAAAATAAATGTTTTGTAAAAAAGCAACTAATGGAACGGTGTCGGATGCATCTACCCTTGCATTTTAAGGTGTATCGCTACCCGACGCTACAAAAATACATCATGCGCGAATAAATCCGTTACCTAAATCACCTCCTGTTTTAGGGCTTTTCTTGTTTTATATTGCTGCAAGAAATATGGCTAAATCTATTCCGTGCTCAACGGCTAATATTTTCCTGATACTCAGGCGGTGATTTTCTACGGTATGCTCGGTTATATCAAGCATCTCAGCAATCTCCCAATTTTGTTTTAAGGAGCGAACCAAAACAGCAACCATTAATTCCGTCCGGGTTAATGACGGATATACAGTCTTCAACCTCGTTATCGTTGCAGCTTGCTCGGAGTCACTGTGTATTTTTATCCAGTGCACATGGATTTTAGCTCTGGATTCCCTGATTTTCTTAGCTTTTTTTAAGGTCTGTCTGTCTCTCTCTGTCTCTCTCTCTCTGGTTTTCCATTCACGGTAATAGAAAATAAAAAGTTTACTTAAAAAAATATTTTTCTCAATTCTGATTCTCTGGCGGTTTTATTTTTTCTTCTACAATAAAAAGATCGACTGTCGTACCTTCCACTGAAAGTTCACCGGGTTTCGGTGATTGATCTACAACTGTCCCCGGCTTATCTGTCGTTGATGCTACATAATTCCTATTCCCGACTCCGAGTTTTGCATTTCCTAATCTGAGGATTGCTTCATTAAATGAAATCCCCATGAGATCAGGAACAGTTACCCGTCCTGCTCGCGAACCTTGCGAAACGACAATGTTAACTTTCTGATCTGTAGATATCTTCTCGCCGGGTTCGGGTGATTGTTTGAATACTACTCCACTTGAAATCGAATCGGTAAATGCCATATCGGTTTTGCCGAGATCAAGATTTGCCCGAACCAGAAGAATGCGTGCGTCCCGAAGTGCTTGCCCCATAAGATTCGGCACGATCACCATCTCTTTCCCTCCGGAAATGATGAGATACACCTTACGGCCGGGTTTCGTCTCATCGCCACCTTCAGGCGTCTGGCGGATGATCGTCCCCTCTTTAGCCTTCTCATCAAACTGGGTTTCGTATTTGATAGGCTCATACCCTGCCTCGGATAATAATCGGATTGCATCATCCACAGGTTTTCCGACAACTTTTGGCAGCACGGTAACCTCACCGCGTTTTACATACCAGGGCATAATGATCTTATCGAGTAATAGGAGAAAGGCAAAAAAAGCAAGAACGATGATCACCGCTCTAATTGCTATCCTTTGCCATTTCTCTAATTTCTTAACAGGTTTTGTCGTTATCATTTGCACAACGAATATAACTCTTTTATCTCATGTATGCGTAAGGTTTTAGCCCGCATACGTCTTTCATCATGAACGGTTTATACCGGCTAAAGCTCTGCGCTTATCAAGTGAAAATCATCTCTCTCTTTGAACAGTATCTCACGCCGCAACGTTTTCCATTTCGTAATGCCATCAAAAGCTTCATATCTGCTTTTTTTTCTTGCAACATCATTTGTGCTCATTTTAGCACAAATTTTTGTCTATTTCCAGTTGAGACGTTTTATTCGATTTCATTTCTCACAAAAAGCTAAACGTGTCATACCACTTATCCGCGGGTTCTTTATTATTATGAACCTTCCTATCGTATTCCTCTTTTTCCGAAGACAGATCAAGGCAGATATTCCGATCCTTACAAATATCATACTCTATCCTTTCACTGTATGGGAATTCCTTATCCTCATGTGGACGATAATCTTGATCCCTGTAGTGATATACCGCTTTATTCGGAACAGACCTCACGTAACATCCCAATCCTAAGATCGTAAATAAACGAATGAATTTAACAGAACCCGAAGAGCAGCAAACGTACCCACTGATTTCCCGAAGAAATTTTCTTTATGGCGGAA
>JBBQGG010000077.1:0-13643 GCA_038322815.1 Kapaibacterium sp. (SeqCode) | reverse complement strand
TTTGGTAGTTATTTAAAAAGTGTCATGCGAGGAGTCCGCTTGCGGACGACGTGGCAATCTCAAATATTGGTAGGAAATCTGAGGATTTGAGACTTTGCTGACAGTCGGTTCACAATGTATTATACGTGAAAACAACGTATTTTGTTGCATATAAAAAAGCGTTAAACTTTCTTTATGTCCTTTCTCGCTGTATTGCAAGTAATTCCTGGGTTGTAATAACTTTATTAAATCCCAACCTCCTTAAACCAAGAATCAAAGTTCTATCACCTGACCAAAGTGTAGCTCATAAATATTTTGTTAAGGCTATAAAGGCAGTATCATCAACATCAATATCTTTTGTTAGCAGTTCAGATGATCGCCAAATGCGTTCGGAGATCAAGTGTTCATCAATAAACTCAATTCGTTTATATATCCGAAATTGCGATTCTCGAAGTTCGTCTTCGCTTAACTTAGAAATTTTGAGTAATTTGTCCCAATGATCATTGATCTCATCTTGAAGGTAAAGCGGCGCGTAAAAAGTGAAAAGATCTTCGGAGTTGAAAAGAATATCGTCGATCGAGCCGGTAAATTTAAGGAGTGCACTAAAAACGATATTTGAATCAACGACAACCTTCACTTAATAAACTTTTGTCGCGATTTCTTCCACCAGCCTTTTTTAATTTGCTTGGTAAGTTTATCAATATCTGCCTGCGTGGCTTTCGAACGGGCAGTGGCTTCTTTATATTTCAAAAAATCCACGAGCCGCTTCAATCCTTTGCTATCAACATAGGATGGCAGTCGTATAATGATCTCATCTTGTGTCCTCTCAATCAGCATCATTATATATAACTTCGTTCTTTGGTAATTTGGTTCAGCCCATACCCCTGCCTTCTCCCGAAATACCGGGCGAGGGGTTCTAAACTCTCTCCTTCTTTTTTTCGTTTATGGAGTCGATGTTACTCGATCTACCTGTTATTGCCGAACCTAAACCACGAGAAGCCCGTCCTGACTGGCTGAAGGTGCGCATTCCTTCCGGTGAGAATTATACTCGTCTGAAAAATATCATGCATGAGCATGATCTCCATACTGTATGCGAGGAAGCGCGCTGTCCGAATGTTGCTGAGTGTTGGAATTCAGGTACTGCCACATTTATGATCTTAGGTGATACCTGTACCCGCTCTTGTGGATTTTGTGCAGTGAAGACCGGCAGACCAAGCTTCCTCGATACAGAAGAACCTGAACGTGTTGCCGAGGCTGCAAGGCTTATGGACTTGCGCCATCTTGTTATCACAAGTGTTAATCGCGATGAACTGCCCGATGGCGGCGCAAGTGTTTTTGCTGAGACGATCCGTGCAACTCGAAGAGCGAATCCAAAGACGAGAATCGAAGTTCTTATCCCTGATTTCAAAGGAAAAGATCAATCGTTGAAATTAATTTTCGATGCTCGTCCGGACATCCTAAATCATAATACTGAGACGGTACCTTCAATGTACCGCTTAGTTCGTCCCCAGGCAAAATATCAATGGTCACTGAAAGTTTTGCGTCGTGCAAAAGAAGAGGGGTTTATTACGAAGACGGGAATCATGCTCGGACTTGGCGAGAGCAGGGAAGAACTTATGCGCGTGATGACCGATCTTGTTGAAATTAAAGTTGATATTCTGACCTTAGGACAGTACCTTCAGCCATCACCGAATCACCTCCCTGTGTTTCGCTTTTTGCATCCTGATGAATTCAAAGAGCTGCACGATATCGGTATGGATATGGGTTTCCGCAATGTCGAATCAGGTCCGCTTGTCCGTAGTTCGTATCATGCGGAGCAATACATTTAATACGTGTACATTCTCTATTCGCTCTTTCTCGTTTTTTTCAGGACGCTTCTCGGAGCGCTTGCACTTTTTGATACCAAGATCAGGCGTGGTGTAGAAGGAAAAAAACATTTATTTGCAAAAATAGAAAAATATTATCCTTCGATAAATCCTCTCCATAAACGAATTCTCATTCATGTTTCATCTTTTGGTGAGTTAGAACAGGCAAAACCCATAATTGCTGCGCTGAAAGAAAAATATCCAAACGTGCATATCCATCTGACATTCTTTTCTCCAAGCGGCTATGAAAATGCGGTCAACACGTATACTGTCCCGGATATTATCACCTATCTCCCTTTCGATTCCGTAGGTGATGTGAATTGGTTCTTGGATATTACAAAGCCTGATCTTGTGCTCTTTGTCCGCTATGATCTTTGGCATAATTTTGTACATGAAGTTCATGACAGAAATATTCCGATGCTGCTTTTCAGTGCAACATTCGATCAATCGTTGGGAAAATCGCTTCCGTTTATTAACACCTTGTATCGTAAGACCTATTCATTTATTAATACGATCTGCACGATAAACGAACTCGATAAAAATGTAATTGAAAAATTAACCATTCGTGTGCGCGATATCAGTGTTGCGGGAGATACGCGTTGTGATCAGGTTATTGCAAGGAGACAAACAATCGAAGATAGCGGAGATCTAGCATTGCCTGAAAATGTGATGCAAGTTGTAACATCCGAAAAACTAAAAATATTTGTTGCGGGAAGTACATGGAAAAACGATGAAGAGGTAATTATCCCTGTTATAAAGAAAATGCTTGGAGCAGGTGAAAAGATTATCAATATCATTGTGCCACATGAAGTAGATAAAGCCCATATTAGTGACATTAAATCTAAATTCGGACAAGAAGCAATTCTTTTTTCATCGCTCTCATCGTATAGAAATGAAAAAGTTATTATTGTTGATAGTATCGGTACATTATTCTCCCTCTATCAAGGAGCGCTTTTTTCCTATGTAGGTGGCGGCTTTGGTTCAGGAGTGCATAATGTTCTCGAACCTGCGGTTTGGGGAGTACCTGCGATCATCGGATCAAATCATAAACGTTCGAAAGAAATTGCTTCACTTATTGGACTTTCCGGCGCAGTTGAAGTTCAGAACGCAGATGAGTTTGATGATGCATATACTAATTGGCTCCTTAATGATATTCCAAGAACGCTTGCAGCAGTAGCCTCAAAAAACTTTGTGTATTCTTCACAAGGTGCGACGGTAAAAATTATGGAGAAGATAGCTGCGATACAATGGTAGATGATTTTCTCCAATGGGGCGGACTCTTAATCCGCCTCCTGAACGGACTAAGAGTCCGCTCCATTATTTATCAAGATCCTTCATAAACTTCCTTATATTTCTTAATCGCTTCTAATATCCCTTTTGCATATTCTAATTGTCCTGCTGAGCTTTTCAAAATAATTTCTTCCTTTAGATTAGAAATATATGCCGTCTCGATAAGCACATTTGGCATCGAAGCGCCGACAAGGACGAAAAATCCGGCTTGTTCAACTCCGTTACTTTTCAACCCCACAGATTTCTTTAATTCTTTCTGAACAAGTGAAGCGAATTTCTCAGAGAATTTCACATCTTGAGAACGTGACATCGAAGTCAGAATAAAATCAATATCGGAAAGCGCATCATATCTCTTTTTGTTTTTTTCATATTCAATCACGGCATTTTCCCTGGCAGCGACTTTAATTGCAGCATCTGTTTTTCCCGGACGTAATATATATGTTGCCATACCACCGGCTTTTGTAGGTTTCTCAGGGGTCGAGTTGCAGTGAATGCTAATGAAAAGTTTGCCCTTACTTTCGTTAGCGATCTCACCCCGTTTGTATAGCTCAATGAATTTATCTGATTTGCGAGTATAAACTACCTCTGTTTTAGGGAGTTCTTCTTTGATTAATTCACCTAATTTCAAAACAATTGCAAGAGTAGCTTTTTTTTCCTGATAACCCTTTGTACCAATTGCTCCGGGATCTTTGCCGCCATGCCCTGCATCGAGGACGATGACGTCAAGTTTGGGATGTTTTTTTTTCTGTTTTGATTTTACTTTAACGGTAGTGGTATCATCGTCGCTGAACGAATGAGAAAATATCGGAGAGGAATAGGAAAAACAAAATACAATGAGAGAGAATGCAACAATGGAGAGCTTAAGCATCCAGAGTTATCGGTAATTGGTGAATTGAATAGGGAAGTCAAATGCCTGTCCTTTCAGAGTTTGCATAGCCACTTGCAAGTCGTCCTTGCTCTTTCCTGTAATTCTAACTTCCTCGCCCTGAATCGCAGCCTGAACTTTAAGCTTCAACTCCTTGACCATTTTCGTAATCTGCTTTGCTTGCTCTGACTCTAAACCACTTTTGAGTTTGATGACCTGCCTGATCGAACCGCCTGTTGCAGGTTCTTCTTTTCCATAATCAAGTACCTTCAGCGATATGCCTCGCTTGATCATTTTGCCGTTCAATATCTCATGAAGGGCACGAAGTTTCATATCATCGCTGGTATGCAGCGTGATCGTTTTTTCCTTGAGATTCATATCTATCTCCGTGTTCGAGCCTTTGAAATCGTAGCGTTGCTCGACTTCTTTGCGCGCCTGATTGACGGCATTATCAACTTCCTGCTCATCGAATTGACTGACGACATCAAATGAAAATTGGCTTGCCATTGTTTATTATTAGTAGTTGTGCTAAAATTAATGTATAAGTCTTAGGCTGATAACAAATTTTTCTTAGAAAAAATCTGTTTCATTATGCTACTTAATAAATCCAGTAAGAATGAACACCGTTTTACACCGCTACGATAGATTCCAAGACCGCCACATAGGACCCAATGCCGAAGAGCAGCAGAAAATGCTTGACTATATCGGCGCCGCAACGCTTGATAACCTAATTGAGCAGACAATTCCTTCGAAGATACGGCTCAAGCATCCTCTTAAAGGTGTAAAGGCAAAGACGGAAGTTGAGTTTTTGGAAGAATTCAAAGAGATCGCTTCGCAGAATAAGGTTTATAAATCCTATATCGGAATGGGGTATTATGATTGCGTCACGCCTCCGGTAATCTTGCGTAATCTGATGGAGAATCCAGGTTGGTATACGCAGTATACCCCGTATCAGGCAGAAATAGCACAAGGTCGGCTCGAATCGCTTCTGAATTTTCAGACGATGGTGATGGATCTTACAGGAATGCAGATCGCTAATGCGTCACTACTTGATGAAGGTACTGCAGCAGCAGAAGCAATGCATTTAATGTATGCGCACAGGAGCCAGCAGATGCATGATGCCAATATTCTTTTTGTATCGCAGGATTGTTATCCTCAAACGATCGATATTCTCATAACACGAGCCGAACCTTTGGGTATTAAACTGCTTATTGGGGATCCACTTGCAATAGAAAAAAAATGGAATGATAAGATATTTGGAGCTATCTTGCAATATCCAAATGGAAATGGTGAGATAATCCATTATGAAAATTTTTGTAAAATTGCTCATGAGCAACATGCAAGTATTGCCGTAGCTAGTGATCTTCTCAGTTTGACACTATTGCAATCACCGGGCGAATTCGGAGCGGATATAGTTTTCGGTTCAGCGCAGCGTTTCGGAGTGCCGCTTGGTTATGGTGGACCCCATGCTGCATTTTTCGCTGCTCAAGAAAGATTTAAACGTCAGATGCCGGGACGTATTATTGGTGTCTCTGTAGATTCTCACGGCAAGCCGGCATTACGTATGGCATTGCAAACCCGCGAACAACATATCCGCCGCGATAAAGCAACAAGCAATATCTGCACAGCACAAGCATTACTTGCAAATATGGCAGCAATGTATGCTGTTTATCACGGACCGAAGGGGTTAAAAGTTATTGCAGAACGAGTGCATGGCTTGACTTCGCTTCTTGCCAAACATTTGGAAAAAGGTGGATTTAAACTTGCCCATTCGCATTATTTTGATACCATTAAAATAAATCTACGTGATGAAAAGCTCGTAGCAATTCAACAGTATGCCGAAGAAGCCAAAATAAATTTCAGATATTTTGCCGATGGTATAGGTATTTCACTTGATGAGACGACGACGATTGGCGATGTCAATAATATTGTTGAAGTTTTCTCTAAAGCATCAGGAATAAAAGCAACGAATCACACGGCAATTCAAATTGCAGTTGCCATACCGGCTGAAGCAAAAAGAACCGGTGATTATCTTACGCATCCTGTTTTTAACACCTATCACTCCGAGACGGAGATGCTGCGATACTTAAAGATGCTTGAGAACCGCGATCTTTCCTTAACGCATTCAATGATCGCTCTTGGCTCATGCACAATGAAATTGAATGCAACAAGTGAAATGATCCCTGTGACCTGGCAGGAATTTGGACGGATTCATCCGTTTGCACCACTTGATCAGACGTTAGGCTATCAAAAAGTTTTTAAACTTTTAGAAGAGGCACTTTGTGAGATAACGGGCTTTGACGCAGTAAGCTTACAACCTAATGCAGGTGCACAAGGGGAATATGCAGGTTTGCTCGTTATCAGAGAATATCACAAGTCTCGCGGCGAAAGTCATCGCAATGTGGTAATAATTCCTGCTTCGGCGCACGGTACAAATCCTGCCAGCGCTGTTATGGCAGGCATGAAAGTTGTTGTATCAAAGACAGACGAAAATGGGAATATTGATATTGCAGACTTAAAAGAAAAAGCCGAGCAGCATAAGAATGATCTTGCTGCGTTAATGGTAACATACCCTTCAACACATGGAGTGTTTGAAGAAACGATCATCGAAGTATGCAATATTATTCATTCGCACGGCGGTCAGGTATATATGGACGGTGCGAATATGAATGCACAAGTCGGTTTGACAAGTCCCCATAATATTGGCGCAGATGTTTGCCATTTGAATCTTCACAAGACATTCTGCATTCCGCATGGGGGAGGTGGACCTGGAATGGGACCGATCGGAGTTGCTAATCATTTGAAGCCATTCTTGCCCGGTCATGCAGTTGTTCCCATCGGTACTAAGCAAAGCATACATGCAGTATCGGCAGCTCCATGGGGAAGTGCAAGCATTCTTCTTATTTCATGGGCATATATTTCGATGATGGGAAGCGATGGATTGACAGATGCAACGAAGGTTGCGATCTTAAATGCAAATTATATTAAGTCCCGGCTCGAAAAACATTTCCCTATTCTTTACCAAGGAAAGCAAGGACGTGTTGCGCATGAAATGATCGTTGATATGCGTCATTTCAAACATACTGCAGGTATTGAAGTCGAAGATATTGCAAAACGTTTAGTTGACTATGGCTTCCATGCGCCCACCGTTTCTTTCCCGGTTGCCGGAACGCTGATGATCGAACCTACAGAAAGCGAAGCGTTGCATGAACTCGATAGATTCTGTGACGCACTGCTTGCAATTGGTGAAGAGATCAAAGAAATTGAAAATGGCTTGGCGGATAAGGAAGATAATGTGCTGAAAAATTCTCCCCATACTGCCGAATCGTTAATGGCTGATGATTGGGAGCATTCTTATTCTCGTTCTAAAGCAGGATATCCCGCACCATGGACACGGCATAATAAATTCTGGTCTCCTGTCGGTAGAGTAAACGGCGCATATGGAGATCGGACTCTTGTTTGCAGTTGCCCTCCGGTAGAAGACTATGCTGAAGTAGAAGCTGCATAATATGATTAGTGAGGGCGCATACATGCGCCCTTTTTTTCTCACTCTATGAATGTTGAAATTAGACCACAACTCTCATCTGTTTCTCTGAAGGATGCCGTTTGTTCTATAACTCCTCCGCCTGACAAATCGATTTTTCATCGGCTGTTAATTATTGGTTCGCTGACTCGATCAACCATCAGAATTCCCATAAGCGCGATAGAAGATTTACCCGTGGATATTATCTCCACGATTCTTGCAATGCAATCTCTTGGAGTTCCGATTGAGATTTCCAGAAGCGAGATCGAATTGCAGGGAGTGGGAGTGGACGGTTATCATGTACCGAAGCATCAGATCAATTGTGGAAATTCAGGCACAACGGCACGTTTGCTAATGGGATTGTTATGCGGACAGAAATTCTTTTCGAAATTAGCGGGCGATAGTTCATTATCATCCCGTCCGATGAAACGTCTTGCCGATCTGTTAAATAAGGAGTTAGGAGCTAATATCACAACAGCACCGGAAGGAAAAATGCCAGTAACGATAAATGGCAAAGATCTTCATCCGGGAGATATAATGCTGCCGGTTGCATCTGCGCAGATGAAGTCGGCACTGTTGATTGCAGGCTTGCACATTGATGGTAGGGTATCAGTTTCCGAGCCGCAGCAAAGCCGCAATCATACAGAGAAAATGCTTGCCGGCTTTGGTATCAATATTTACTCGGAGAATACAACGACAACACTTAGTACACCACATGATTTTATAGTCCCGATTGAGTTCACATATCATGTCCCCGGAGATATTTCTTCCTCCGGTTATTTGCTGGCCGCTGCACTTATTGCACGGAAAAATATAATTCTATCGAATGTCGGATTGAATCCCACGCGAAAAAGATTTTTGCATATTCTTATTACAAGCGGATTGGAAATTGAAATATCTGCCATAAAAGAGGAATGGAATGAAGAACGCGGCACATTACACATATTTGGAGCAGAATCAAAGGTTACAAGACCATTTAATTTCTCCGTTGAAGATATTCCTCTTATTATTGATGAGATCCCGATTCTTGCAGTTTTAGCTTGCTTTTGCAATGGGCAGACTATTATTTCTAATGCCGGTGAACTTCGAAATAAAGAAAGTGATAGAATATCATCGCTCGTAAAAAACTTAACAGCTTTTGGTGCTTTAGTTAAAGAAACCGAGGAGGGATTTACTGTTTTTGGGGATAAAAATTTTATTCCTAAAGGCGGAGTAATAGATCATTATGGTGATCATCGCATTGCAATGGCGATGGCTGTTATGTCCTTGAAATCTAAAGAGTCCGTGACCATTTCTGAGGCGGAAGTTGTTTCAATATCCTATCCAAATTTCTTTCAGGATTTGGCTTCGATTATTGGAAAAGAACGTATCAATATTTCATAACAATGTCCGTTTTCAAAGCAGCATTATTAGGGAAAGAACTTTCACATTCGCTCTCGCCGATGCTTCATCGCGAATTATTCAAAGTTCTCGGAGCGAAGTTTGTGCTCAAAAATTCAGAAATCGCTTATGATCTGATCGAGTCTGCAGAGGACTGCGATCTTGAACAATGGATTAAAGCTGCTCCCACAAATGGATATATTGGCGCAAATATAACCTACCCATACAAATCCAATGCCTACACTCTTTCCGATAAGCATATTGGTGTTACATCATTTATTGATTCCGGAAACGTTCTAAGATTTTCTGATGGTGAAGTTCAATGTGCAAGTACTGATGGCTCTGGTCTTTTGCATTCGATCATTCGTGAGTATCCAACCTTTGATTTGGAGCGCTATCATTTAATTTTGATCGGAGCGGGAAATGCTGCTCGGGCTGTTGCCTATGCACTTTGTACAAAATGGATGCCCAAATCACTTACGATAGTTAATCGTGATTTAGCAAAGGGCGAAGAACTTGCTGAGTTTTGTATTGCACAATCGCCGGGACCCTCGGTTCGGGTTATGGACATTAATGATTTTATTCATGCTGCTGAAGAACCACATTACAGGCTTATTATACAGTGTACTCCTGTCGGTCAGGTAAATCATCCTGGCGATCTTCTGTCAGAGTTTGTATGGCACGAAACGGATTTCGCTATTGACCTTATTTATAATCCACTAAGAACTTCATTCTTAGTGAATGCTTCACATGCAGGAGCGAAAGCCATAAATGGACTTGGAATGCTTATCGAACAGGCAGCACTATCACAAGTTTTCTGGCACACCGGATTACTTCCCGATGTCTCTCCACTTTCAGGAAGTGAGTATAAATCATTGAAAGAAATTCTCACGTATTCAATCGCTCCGTAATGCCACAAATTCGCTATTTGACTGCAGGAGAATCGCACGGTAAATCTTTGATAGGGATTATCGAGGGAATGCCCGCAGGTCTTTCAATCGAAGCGAAACTCGACATTGATCCAATTCTTGCTGAGCGTCAGCGTGGTTATGGAAGATCACATAGACAGAAAATTGAAAGCGACCATGCAGAAATTCTCTCAGGTGTTCGCTTCGGAATTACGACTGGTGCGCCAATCTCAATAAGGGTCGAGAATAAAGATTGGGAAAATTGGGGTGAGAAAATGTCTGTTGTTCCGACGGCTGATGAAGTTAAACCTGTAACAATCCCACGTCCAGGTCATGCAGATCTCGCAGGTGTAATAAAATATCAGGAATCCGATATCCGTAATATTCTCGAACGGGCAAGCGCGCGTGAGACGGCGATGCGTGTTGCGATCGGAGCAATTGCTTCAAAATTTCTCCATGAATTAGGAATTATATCGTTTTCATTTGTCCGCTCCATAGGGAGTGTGTCCGTTTTAGATAACACAACGCGGTTTGAACTTCTTCAGCTTCAGTCATTACTTAAAGCTTCAGAACTCAGGATGTATGATGCCGATGCCGAGAAGAAGGCAAAAGCTCTTATTGATGATGCTAAAACGAATGGCGATACCTTAGGAGGAATTGTGGAGACGCATTTTAGAGGTGTGCCGATTGGAATAGGAAGTCATGTTCAATGGGATAGAAAACTTGATGGACAGATTGCACATGCAGTGATGAGCATTCAGGCAGTAAAAGCTGTTGAGATCGGCGGAGGAATTTCCTTAGCACGCATACTTGGATCAGAATGCCACGATTCAATTGAAATTAAAGAAGGAGAACTAACTCGGACCACCAATAATGCCGGAGGCATCGAAGGTGGTATGACAGACGGAATGCCGATTATTATTCGTGCGGCAATGAAGCCAATCTCGACACTAATGCGTCCGCTACCTTCAGTTGATCTTCTGACAGGTGAGGCGGCAGCATCGCATATTGAACGCAGTGATGTTTGTGCTGTACCTTCACTTGCTATTATAGCCCAGTATGTCTCTGCATTTACTCTTGCCTCGGCATTACTTGATACATTTGGTGGAGATTCGATGAGTGAAGTCAGAGAACGTGTATCAATCCGTCGTGGACAAAGTAAATTAAAAAATATTATTGCATGACGTGGCGCGGCAGACATATTTATCTTATCGGTCTTCCCGGAGCAGGGAAATCCTCTATCGGAAAAGAATTCAATCTTCTTCTTACAAAAAATGGATACGAATTTATCGATCTGGATGAAGAAATCACGAAGTCCACGGGAAAAACTATAGCCGATATTTTTTCTTCTGATGGTGAAAGCCGTTTTCGTGAAATAGAGACAGAGCAATTACTTCGAATCTCGCAAAGAAATTTTGAACAACATCCTTGCATCATAGCTACAGGGGGTGGTACGCCTCTTCGAGCAATCAACCGATCTATTATGCGAGGATCCGGGATTATTATTTGGGTTGATGTTGCGATTCGTCAAGCAGTAAAGAATATCATGCAAAGTCTCCTTCAAGGAGAGACAAGACCATTGCTTAAATCATCCACGATCGAAGAGCTTACAGAAAAGCTTCGGACACTTCTCGATGAACGCAGACATGTGTATGAACAGGCAACAATGCATTTCATTACCAGAAGCCCACATGGAGATGAACGAACTCCACATGAACTTGCGCATGAACTTCTGAAAGCACTTGAAGAAATGTCGCGCACAATTCGTTTACGTCCACGTTTCGAAACATTCGTTGCACATTCGGGTCTGGGGGACTATCGGGTTTCAATAGGCAGCGGCATTGCCGCAAGCGAACTTGGAGCAAGTATTCGTGATATGAATATTCGTCGCGCTATTTTGATCACAGATGAGAATGTTTCAAAACTTTATGCGCAAAAGTTATCCGCACGAATTCTTGCCGAACATAAAGGACAGATAGAAATTCACCAGATTGTAATTAAAGCTGGAGAGTTATCCAAAACAAAGGAAACGCTCTTTGATATCCTGGATTCATTTACAAAGATTGGACTTTCGAGAAAGTCTGATATAGTAATTACTCTCGGAGGTGGCGTGATTAGTGATTTAGGCGGAATGGCTGCAAGTATGTATCACCGAGGCTTGCCTCTTATTCATGTTCCGACTACTCTAATAGGTCAAGCCGATGCTGCTATTGGAGGAAAGACGGGAATTGATTATATGGGACATAAAAATTATCTCGGTACATTCTATGCCCCTCATCTTGTTCTTATAGATCCGATCTTTTTAAAATCACTTCCCAATCGCGAATTTCATGCCGGCGTAGCTGAAGTTGTGAAATATGCACTTATCGGCTCTCCGGCACTATGGTTGAAGCTTTCGAAATCACTTCGAAGATTATTGCGTGGCGTTGATTCCGGTATCGAGATCATCATACGGGATGCAGTTCAGGAAAAGCTTCGTTATATCAATGAAGATGAATTCGAGAAAAAGAACGGCGTACGAGAGCTGTTAAATTTTGGGCATACGTTTGCCCATGGTTTTGAAACGACAACCAATTATTCTTCTCTTCTTCATGGGGAAGCCGTTGCGATTGGAATGCGCGCAGCGACTTGGCTTTCAATGGAGATGGGAATACTCGACGAAGATACGTGGAGTGAAATTGAAGTTGTCTTAGGACGGTTGCCTATACCGGTAACTCCCGAATGCTCCGTGGATGATGTGCTCATCGCGATGCGCCGAGATAAGAAACGCACAGCAGTTCAACATCGTATTGTACTTCTCGAATCCATTGGAAAGGCTGTTGTACGTGAAGATGTAGATGAAAAGTTGATACGGAAATCCATAGAATTTGTGCTCTCGGTAATATAACATATGAATATTATTGTTCTGCATGGACCAAATTTAAATCTGCTCGGCGAACGCGAGCCCGAAATCTATGGCTCGACAACCCTTGAGGAAATAAACTCTGAACTCGTCCGAAAAGCGAAAGAATTTGGTGCAGAGATTAAGATCAATCAATCGAATCATGAAGGTGTGTTGATTGATCAAATCCAAGCAAATAGAAAATGGGCAGATGCGCTTATTATTAATCCCGGGGCATTCACGCATTACTCCTACGCTTTGCGTGATGCGATTGCTGCTTTTGCTAAACCTACAATCGAAGTGCATTTATCCGATCTTACTAAGCGTGAGGAATTTCGCAAACATTCTGTTCTTGAAGGGCTAAATAATGTAAGGCAGATTATGGGTAAGGCAGCAGAAGGATATTATGAAGGACTTAAATCGTTAACAAAGAAATAGTGAAAAAATATTTTTCATTCGTCAAGATAGAACATACACTTTTCTCGCTTCCGATCATTTATGCGGGTATGGCGCTCGGCTATCTTGCACTCATAAAGAATGAAGAAGTAATTCCTCATGCATCGTCACTTTGGCTAATCGGCATTTGGATACTCATAGCAGCAACAGGTGCGCGAACGGTCGGCTTTGCAATGAACCGAATTGTAGATCGCCATATCGATGCAAAAAATCCTCGCACTGCCATTCGTGATTTACCTACAGGAAAGATGAACATCCGACAGGCATATGGAGTGTTATTTGTGGGTTTAATAATGTATTTACTTGCTGCCTTGCAATTGAATTCGCTTTGTCTGATCTTATCTCCAATTCCAATCATAGTATTTTGTATCTATCCTTTTTTAAAACGTTTCACAATATTTTCGCATTTTGGAGTAGGACTATCACTTGCGCTCGGACCACTTGGGGGGTATTTTGCAGTGCGACCTGTTTTTAACGATTCGATTCTTCCGGTCGT
>JBBQGG010000076.1:0-13722 GCA_038322815.1 Kapaibacterium sp. (SeqCode) | reverse complement strand
ACCAAAAATTGCAAGTATTTTTGAGCGTAATTCAGGATTCGAGTCCATCTCTTCCTTGGCTATTGTATCTGCTTCAAGGACTCGAATACCATGAGTACGTGCGACCTTAGAAAGTGTGGACTTCCCGCTTCCTATCTTACCGGTAATGCCAAGACGAAATGCGCGAGACATGGGGGTCAAAGTTCTTAGTGCTGAGTTCTTAGTTCTTAATTAGAAGAGCTTATTAAGAACTAAGCACTACGAATTAAGAACTTAAAAAGAATTGTGCGGCTTTCAAAAAAGAGGGTACCAAAAGTGATGAGTCTTCTGGAGAACTGCGGGCGATACAGATATTCTCATAGTGCCGTGCATAATACTTAAAAGCATTACGGATCGGCGAGACTATCAGCATCACTTACCGCTTGACGATCACTCGTCAAGACAAAGGCTAAAAGAACCGTGTACTTCCTGATACACGCGGGTGCCTGCCTTTGATACCTTTTGCTTCCACTGTCCCTCATCTAAGCGGTCTGCCGAAGCAGGCGGCGAAGCATATTGGAGTTCCTCATTTGCATGAGGTGAGGCCTGTAATTGGCACAAATTAGCGTCAAGCGCCCATTGGATTATTTGAAGGTTCTTTTTTGCGTTGTCGCCCTCCGGTCAAACAAACTTAAGGGTACCCGCTTTTTTAAAAGCCGCACAATGATTGGCTTCATATTCTTCTACAAATTTTCGGAGAAGAAAGTGCGAAGAAAATATATGACACTCCTGCGGAGTTGGAAACGCAGCATCACATTTTAATAAACCACACCGTCTCATTTCCTAATCTGGCAAAATAAATGCCTGCGGGATAGTGCTGCATATCCAAATGCAGCGAAGTCTGCCCTGCAAAAAGCTCCTGGTGCAAAAGTTGCCTGCCGAGAAGATCGAATAGCTCGAAAACCACCGGCGCTTTCAATGCCTCGAATTGGAAATCAGCGGAAGATGTGATGGGGTTGGAGAGAAGAGTATATTTCGAATTTTCAGTCGAGGAATTTACTGAATTTGTAAAAGGTGGTCCGCCCCCATCAATCGTTTTATAAATTTGACTGTCAACACAAACTGCATAGCCGACTAACTTTGTGGGAAGTGAAACGGCAGCATATACATCATAAGGTGCATCAATAAAACAGAACTGTATATGCCAGGACTCTCCGGCATCAGTTGATCTTATGATTTGTCCTCCGCCGAAATAAACATCTATACCAAGAATATTATTCGTATCGAATTTGGACATGGCATAAGAAGTATTACGGTAACAATCATATCTTGAACTATCAAAAGTCACAATGGAATCTAAGTATCGGAGAGTATTAAAATCATCATTTGTCTTTGTTGGTTGGGAATGAAAATGGGTACTTATCCAAGTACTATCATGAAGAAAAAGCAATTGATACCCATCTCCATTACCTCCTATCCAATTATTTCCGCCATCAGAAGTAGAAAGTCCTATCGGACCTCCTCCTGAACCGTCCATTGCCTCAGCTTCTACTGTTACGAAACCATGCTCATTGTCACGGAATGCAAGGGTATGCACATCAACGACCCTCATCTTACTATGAGGTGGGATTACAGGAATATGACTATATCCCCAACTCTTACCACCATTATTTGTTTTGCCCAATAATATAGCATTTGTATCAGAACTCTTTCTCACTATATAACCTATAGAGTCTGATGGAAAGTCAATATCCGATACAGATAAATTTTCATAAGTCCAGTTGAAACCTCCATCAGTCGTTTTATAAACGCTTGGATAAGAAAAACCAAGTTTATTGTTATTAAAGAATTTATAATGTGAACCAAAAATAGCTATAGCAGTCCATGTTCTGCCCTCATCTGTCGTCCGAAAATTTCCTAAGTCCCCACATGAAACTAGCCCTGTATCAGCATTGATGAAGTAGATACTTGTGAACTGGCTTGAAATGGGTCCGGTTGTAAGAGGAAACCAACCTTGTTGTGCGTAAACCAAACAAGGAGAAACTACAAACGCAACAAAAAAGAAAGTCGCGATTCGGGCTTTGGAGTTTTGCATAATTCTATTAACCTGAATTTTCACAGGATGCTTCATCCATTGGATACAAGAGAATAAGAATAATAATTCATAGAATCCTCTATTCACCTAACCTCATTATCGCCTCCCTACTCCCCTCTATCGTCCTCTCAACATCTTTATCACTATGAGCGGCGCTTAAGAACATCGCCTCGAATTGTGAGGGCGCGAGATAAATTCCGCTATCAAGCATGGAGTGAAAATATTTTGCGTAATTATCTTTATTCGAAGAGATCGCCGAATCATAATCTATCACTTCTTGATCGGTGAAGAACAGGCACATCATCGAGCCAACTCGCGTCTGCATTGCTTTAATACCCGAAGCATTAATATTTTTTGAAAATGCTTCGGATAAATACGCAGCTTTCTTTTCGAGCGCGGGATAGGGATTCTCATTTTTTAAAACATTCAGCGTTGCAATACCTGCAGCCATCGCTAACGGATTTCCGCTTAGCGTACCTGCCTGATAGACAGGTCCTGATGGCGCGACCATTTCCATGATCTCACGCCTGCCTCCATACGCCCCAACCGGCAGACCACCACCAATGATCTTTCCAAGTGTCGTAAGATCGGGCTTCACATCATAAATTGATTGCGCTCCGCCTAATGCCACACGAAACCCTGTCATCACTTCATCAAAGATCAGCACGATCTTTTCTTTCGTGCAAAGCGTACGAAGATCTTTTAAGAAATTTTCTTTCGGCGGAACAACGCCCATATTTCCGCCGATAGGCTCGACGATGATCGCTGCAACCTGATCCGGGTTCGCTGCGATCAGATCTTTTACACTTTCGATGTTATTGAACTTAGCATTCAATGTATCTATTGCCGTGCCCTTAGTCACACCCGGTGAATCCGGTGCGCCAAGCGTAAGAACTCCGCTGCCGGCTTTTATCAGAAACGAATCTCCATGGCCATGATAGCAGCCTTCAAATTTTATGATCTTTTCCCGATTGGCATAAGCCCGCGCCAATCGTATCGCCGACATTGTTGCCTCTGTGCCGGAATTCACCATGCGGATCATTTCGATACTCGGCATAATGTTGCAGACAAGTTCTGCAAGTTCGATTTCTAATTCAGTCGGCGCACCGAAACTTGTTGCCTTTGATGCTTGCTTTATTATTGCTTCAGTAACTGCAGGATGTGAATGCCCTAAAATAAATGGACCCCATGATCCGACATAGTCAATAAATTTATTTCCATCAGCATCCCAAATATATGCACCTTCTGCACGCTCCATAAATAGCGGCGTTCCACCCACTCCGCGGAATGCACGGACAGGAGAATTCACTCCGCCCGGAATAGATCTTTTTGCGCGCTCGAAGAGAGATTTGCTATTTGAGATGTTCATTGTTTCTTTTGAAAAATATCGAGAAACTGTTTCGGCGTAACGATCTTTATTTTTTTATAATGACCCACTTCAAGAAGCGCTTTATCACCTGAAATAATAAAATCTGCTTCAAGAGCAACGGCACATTCGATAAATTTATCGTCATCAGGATCGGCGACAAGTTGCAAGGTAGGCAGATCAAGCGAATCATCTACTGCGTCGGCTTCGGAACAATAAAAAAGAATTTTTTCAATATTGAATCTCTTAAATTCAAATCTTGAAAACGTCCGCAAATATTCTTTCATAATAGGACCGGAGATACAAAGTCGAATAGCAGCGACATCTAAAAGGTCTATAATTTTTTTTGGGTTTCCGCCAAAAAAAGAAGAAACTATGATATTTGTGTCAATGACAACTTTCACTGTTTCTTTTCCAGACGCGCTTCGGCACGAACCTCTTTAATGACCCGATCAACATCTTTTACAGTATAGCCTTTCTCCTTGAGGTCCGCACCAATATCATCCCATAACGTCTTAAGGTATCCACGCATATCATGGCGTTCAATGTAGCCATCTACTAATTCCCTAATAACCTCACTCGATGATTTCCCTCTGCGCCTTGCTATACGGTCAAAGCGTTCTTTTTTTTCTTTGTCCATCCGGACAATTAATGATGTACTCATTGAAAGTTGTATATACAAATAATACAATATATACAACCTTTACACATCCCGCTTTGTTCCAATAATTACTCAGTTACGATCTTAACTCTTCTTTTAAATCGCTGCATGAAAATAAATGGAATTGCGATCATAAATATTATTCCCGATATCCAGAAGGCATCGGTATAGGTAAGAAGATATGTCTGTTTTAAGATGGTGCCATTCATAGTTTGCAATGCAAGCTGCTTTGCTTCAGCGAAGCCATAACCTTTTGCAAGAAGACCTTTGACCGCCATATTAAACCGCTCATTAAAATGAGGAGAATACGGAGAAATATATTCTGCAAGATGTGAGCGGTGCATTGCAAAACGTGAACTGATGATCGTTGTAATAATTGCAATGCCCAGTGAGCCGCCAAGTTGGCGCATCATATTATTTAATCCTGTTGCCTGCCCCATTTCTTCCGGCGGCACATCCTGCAATGCAAGAGTTGTGATCGGTACAAAAAGCAAACTTAAACCAATACCGCGAATCACGATAGGAAATAAAAAATCTTCCAGACCCGATGAAAGAGTAAAACCCGAAAGCATTTGAGTGAAGGCTAAAAAAAATATCATGCCGAATAAACAGATAAGCTGCGCCGGTACTCCGCGTTTTAATGCCATACCGACAAATGGCAGCAGTATGATCGTTGCAATACCGCCATACATGATCATGGTTCCTGTTTGTTGAGCACTGAACCCCAGAAGATTCTGACAGAAGATCGGAAGCACGAAGAATGACGTGAGAAGTCCGAAGCCAAATAAGAACGATGTAATAATACCAAGAGCAAAACTTCGATGACGTAATATTTTAAAATTTACTACAGGATGATCGGTGCTCATTTCCCGCCAGATAAATAAAATCCCGCAAATTAAAACAACGAAGGCAAGAATAGCAATATAAGGGGTGGCAAACCAATCCTCACTATTGCCTTTTTCCAAAAATATTTGCAAACTTCCGACGCCGATAATAAGCAGAAGAATTCCTGACCAATCAATCGGCATTTTTATCGGAAGCCGGTAATCTTTTACAAATACAACGACCATAGCAGCCGCAGCGATTCCTACAGGAATATTTACATAAAATATCCAAGGCCAGGAGAAATGATCAGTGATGTAACCTCCGATAGTCGGTCCTAAGGTTGGACCAACGATAGCTCCTAAACCAAAAAGCGCCGTTGCCATTCCGATCTCTTCGCGCGGCCAGGTCTCTAAGAGAATTGCCTGACACGTTGAAAGCAGTCCGCCCCCGGCAAGGCCTTGCAAAACACGAAATGTGATGAGAGCTGAAAGACTTTGTGCATTACCGCAGAGAAAAGAAGCAACGGTAAAAACCATAATGGAGGTAAGAAAATATTTTTTTCTTCCGAACCTCATCCCTATCCAACCGGACATTGGCAGAATTATAACATTTGCTACAGCATAACCCGTGACAAGCCAGCCAATATCTTCAAGGGTTGCTCCAAGACTTCCCATGATCTGCGGAAGCGAAACATTCACAATTGTTGAATCGACAAGTTCAAGCGTAGCAACAACGATCACTGTAAAAGTGATGATCCATTTCATTGCGCCGCGCTCTGCCATTATCAAACGTGGTTTTAGCGGTCAAGGCTGACGATTGCCTTCACATTCATTCCCGGCTTCAGCATTCTTTTTTCGGCAGAACTTCCGGAAATATTTATCTTCACCGGAACGCGCTGAACGACCTTTACAAAATTACCGGTTGCATTATCGGCAGGCAGAAGAGACCATGTTGATCCTGTGGCAGGGGAAAAACTTCCGACTTCTCCTTCAAATTCCGTATCGGGATAGGCATCGACATGAAGATCAACGCGCTGTCCCTTTCTCATTTTCTCTATTTGCGTCTCCTTAAAATTTGCAGTTACATAAATACTGGTATCATTCACAATAGAAAAAAGTGACTGACCGCCCTGCACATATTCGCCGGGTTGAATAACCCTTCGTGAAACAATGCCCGATACCGGAGCAATGATCACCGTATATGATAATTGCAATTTCGCATAGTCAACATCAGCTTTTTTTACATTAATGGATGAAAAAGTGGACTTGAGGTGATCCCGATGAGAATCAACGTTCTTACGAAGTGATTTCAATCTGGCATTCATTGCTGCAAGTTGCGTAATTGCAGAATTTTGTTCAGCGCTATTTGAAGCAATGGCAAGTAGTTTCTTTGCCGCTTCGACATTTGCTGCCGCTTCGCCAATTTTTGCTTCTGATGCCATAATATTCGATTCACCGGAAGTGATGGAAGAATTTGAAACTTCGAAAGCAGCCTCCGCTTGTTCAAGTTTTACTTTATAATCTCTTCCGTCAAGAATGACCAGGGTGTCGCCTTTATTCACTCGTTGATTATCCACGAAACGAACTGAATCAATATATCCGCCGATTCGTGCTATTACGGGGCTGATCTCTGCATCAATATGTGCATCGTCAGTATCGACATGACGTCCGTAATAACTGGCTTCGGTTATTCCAAATCCGGCGCCGCCGATAAGTACCATTCCAAGCAGAGTAGAGAGAATTGTTTTTCTCTTAACATTTTTTTGAGGAGCCGAATATTTTTTTGTTTCAGGAGGATTTTTAAGACTCGTAGTTTTCTTAGCTGTTAAAGTTTTTTTTGCAGAGGCAGATTTTTTTGCAGCAAGAACTTTGCTGGCAACTCCGATACTCCTGTTTTTTACTGCTTTTTTTTTGCTTCCTTTTTCCATTCTGACTGGGGGTTAAGCCCATAATGCTGAGAAGGAAACAGTAATTTTTTTAGAAATGGTGGGAAGTGGGAGATGTTTTTATCAACAAAATCGCAAAGACAATTCTTTGCCAAAAATAAAAAATGTGTGAATAACTTTAATCTGAAAAATTAAAACAATATGATCTATTGAGCCAAATGTTTTGCTGCTTCAAGCGCAAAATATGTCAGGATAATAGAAGCCCCTGCTCTCTTGATCGAAAGAAGTGATTCCATCATAACTCTATCCTCGTCAAGCCAGCCATTTGCAGCGGCGGCTTTGATCATTGAATACTCTCCGCTGACCTGATATGCCGCAACAGGAACTGTGAATTCATCTTTTGCCCTTCTGATGATATCAAGGTAGCTCATTGCAGGTTTGACCATTATTATATCTGCTCCTTCGCGGATGTCGCGTTCAATAACTCGCATTGCCTCATCGCTATTAGCTGGATCCATCTGATGGGATTTGCGATCACCGAAACTTGGGATGCTTCCTGCGGCTTCACGGAAAGGACCGTAAAATCCCGAAGCATATTTCGCAGCATAGCTCATGATGGGAAGACTTTCAAAACCATTTTCATCAAGAGATTCACGGATCGCGCCGATCCTTCCATCCATCATATCGCTTGGGGAAATAAGATCACTTCCTGCTTCAGCATGAGAAAGAGCTTCTACAATAAGTTGTTCGACAGATTCATCATTATCTATTTCAAACTCTCCTTTGGAGTTTTCTTTTACGATCCCACAGTGACCGTGGGAAGTATATTCACAAAGACAGACATCGGTAGCAACCAATAATTCAGGAAAGCGCCTTTTTATTGCCCGTAATGACAGTTGAATTATTCCCGTATCGCTATGCGCCGATGAACCGACTTCATCTTTATCTTGGGTAATGCCGAAAAGAATGACTCCTCCGAGTTTTGCTTCGAGCGCTCGTTCACATTCAACTAAAATATTATCAATACCGAGTTGATACACTCCGGGCATTGATGAAACTTCTTTTTGGAAATTTGCTGAAGCATCCGAGACAAAGAGCGGGAGAATAAAATTCGAAGGATGGAGTTCTGTTTCTCTTACTAAATTCCTCATCCGCTCAGTCATCCGCGTTCTGCGGGTTCGGGATTCAGATTGAATTTGTATTTCCGATGTATAATTCATTTCTTTCGTAATAGATCTACTCAAATTTATTTCTTTATTATTTTAAATGCATGGCGCCATCCTCCGGTCTTAACTCCATAGAGAACCCAAAGAATCGTCATTGGTTCAAGAACCCTCGATGCTTCAATGCTGCCGATATCGATCACTGAAGTCCATCCGAAGGCATTCAAAATTTCTGTTACTTTCGTTTTTGCATCAGCATCATTGCCGCAAATAAACATATCCGGTGGTCCGTCCGGAAAATCGGGATCTACCATATCGGGATTTCCGACAATATTCAGCGCCTTGACAACATTTGCCTTTGGTAGTAGCTTTTGTATTTGTTCGCCTGCAGAATTCGTATGCCCGACAGTAAGACCCGGAGGCATTCCTTTCGAGAAATCCAGAGGATTTGTTACATCGATCACAACTTTGCCGGCAAAGTTATCAGCTCCGGCAAGTGTAATCGCATTTTCCGTTGCAGCACCCAAGGTGCAGATTGCAATAATATCTCCGAATTTTGCAGCATCGGAAAAAGTCCCTGCCGATGCTTTGGCTCCGACTTCTTTAACTGCTGCAAGGACCTTATCACTTTTTGCATCGCGTGATCCGATCATCACTTCGTATCCTATCCCTGCAAAACCTTTTGCAATGGCTTTACCGACATCACCGGTTCCTAATACTCCAACTTTCATAGATCAAATTTCCTTGTATTAAAGTCAATATTTAACATATTTCCGGTCTCTTTGCGTTGCAATCTCTGCTGAATTAACGATTCCTTAATACTATGAAAAATAGGTCACTTAACCGCCCCTACTATGAATGATTATTAATAAAATAAATTTCTTCCTGGCTGTAACATCCGTCCTGAAATCCCGTTATATTAGACAAGTTTTCATAGGACAAATACTCCCAACAATTAAGACACAACACAACTCAAAGGAGCTCCGGACGCATGGTTCTCACCATCCGGGGCTTTTTTATTAGTAGCTGATAGATCATATAGCCTGCCGCAGCATGCTGATACTCTAAGTCCCCGATTAAGAACTAAGCACTAAGAACTCATAACTATCCTTCTTCTTCCCCATTTTCGCTTTCAGCTTTTAGCCTTAAGCTTTCGCCGTATATGGCGTACGTGCATAGCTATCTGATGTATATTCAATCTGTTACAGGTGCTTATTTTATTTCTTCATACTACCGTGAATCTTTCCTCTGTTGTTCGGCCGTATCATACGATTTTTTATTGGCGAAAAACTATTCAGGTGAATCGGCATCTTTGATATTGTCTGGGGAGTATTCCGAAGTTCTTCTATAGATGTTAAGGGAAGGATGATAGCGGGCGGCTCTTGATTATTTGTCTTCTCCAAATCAACTACTGATTCATGATCTGTCTTTTCAGATTCCTTTCTTTTCCTGATCTCATCCTGCTCCGTTGCAACTTCCAGTACTGTATTGTATGGCTTGTTCTTTTCCTTCCATTCTTTGGCAGCAGTCTGTTTCACCCGCGCTAAAAATCTTCTCTGCGCTTCATCACCATCGATACCCGGTTCGTCTTCGGTGCCGATGCATGGATCCTGAACTTCGGAAATGGCATGTACTTCAGGCAGATCGTGTGTTCCATCCATCGTTTCATCGCTGCCGGATTGGTCATCGATAGAGATCGAGACAACTTTTTTTGCAATACCGGAAAGTTTCCCGAAGCCGCTGCGCTGGATCTTTTGAACCTGAGGCATACTCGAAATTTCCTGAGCATAAATAAGCGCATGCACGGGATTATGACCTCCTTCTAATCCATCTGTCAGTTCTTTCATCAGAAAGGTAGCTTCTTCGCGATAGCGCGAATTCTTCGAGGAAAATTCCCAGGAATTGATGACCACATACTGAATATACCCTTCGTGTAGAAACTCCTTGATCCTATCCCGCCACCGGTAAAGATCACCGCAGGGAATGTTCATGATATAATGATCCGGCGGTAATTATCATCAACAAGGCACGTTCCCGTTCCGCTTGGCTTGAGTCCGTGCTTGCGTGCCGTTAACCACATCGCCCGTGTATTTTGAACCGTATTAATATAGAGTACGCTGCCTGCCGGCAAGGCATTGACAAGTTCTTTCGAATGGGAAAGACTTGCATCAATATTCGACCCGATCGAAGAACCCAGAAGTAACGTAACTTCATTCGAAGCAATGGAGGGAAGCGGTTTATACGTTATTTTCATAGCTGTATTATGCGATATGTTAAATAAATTTATACTTTTAATAGGTGCCCATCAACGAAAGAATAAATATACAACATAAATTTGCCTTTGTCAAGGTGCTCATGAAAAAAAAATTAAAAATTGCCCAAAACCCAGGTGCCTTTCGCCAAAAATATTTTTATAAAAGAAAATTAGGATAGGTGCTTTTAAAGAAATCTTAGTCTTCCCATTTTAGCTTTTCGGTAGTTGAGAAGTTCAGTCCCGGCAGGGACGGCAGATAATAGACCTGCATTTCAATGCCGGGAAAATGAATGGAAAAAATTCCCAAAGTCCCGAAGGGACGACATATTCTTAGTCTTTCTTTTGGACAACACCCATGAGGACAGAAAGTGTAACCGCAAACGGAAGTGAAGAACCTCTACCACTCTTAAACTTTTCGAGTTTTGAGATATCCCAAGTCGCTCCAATAAATTCTGTATCAGTAACCTTTTTAATGTCGTAGACCAGATAAAAATCCTGCGAGGGGTCTGATGGATACTTCCTTTTTTTGAGATCAGCTTTCGAAAATAGCCTGGGGCCCCTTTCTTCTTTTTCCACTATCTCATATATTTTACCCGCGGTGAGAGAGCCCTCTGAATGTAGAAGAAGGTATCTAGCTCCCGTTTCGTCTGGACCTAGGCGTAAAGAACCTCTTTTATCCTGAGCTCGCGCGTTATATAATCCTTTTGATTCAATCCATTTTAAATGAGCTTCATTTTTGAAGTAAGCGATTAACACTGTAGTTTCATCAGGGATCAAATTTCTGTTCTTACGAAATGACTCTGGTAATGCTTGAGGTACATCATGAAGTTCACTATTGTAGACTTTATATGCTGAGTATGAAAGTCGCTCACGTTGAGAGGCTCTATTCAGAAAGTGTTTTAAAACGTCTTTCAGGAACCGCTTAAGTTTCTCAGAGTCATCATAACTATTAGAAGGCCTTAAACTGAATGCTCCCAATCCTGGGACTATTTCATGAAAACCCTTTTTTGTATATTCTTTAGGACCGGGATATAACACATACGCACCTGCTGATCTCCTAATCGCATCACGGTAAGTGTGCATCTTGTAAATGTCGGCCTTCTTGTATGTACCTTTACTCTCCTCGTCTCTTTCAGAATCCAAATCTACAACATCACCTAGAACCTTGCTAAAATCTTCGACCTTATACTTGGCATCAAAATGAATATGTACGATTAATTCTTCTTTATCAGCCTCATCTGGATCAATACCATGAGGCCAGATGCTCAACGTATAGTCAGGCCTCAATTGCCTCGACCAACTACCTCCATATGGGTACTCCTGATCGCCTTTAAAAATTTTATTATAGCTCAGTTCAATATCCAGCTTACGCTCCTTTGAAGTATATACTCCTCTAATAGGAGTATATTTACCTTGTTTAAGATTAAGACACAAGCCGTCTTCGGTTTTCTGAATAAGATCATCAATAGAAGATGAATCCACGAAAAAAACCTCTTTGATCACATTGAGAAGTTTAAAGAACACCCAGTATTCATAAAGAAGAGCTATGTTCTTTTTTCCTCCTCCATAAACATCATCGCCTCCTTGCCAAATCAGTTTTGCTGCAAGATCAAACATTAACCAACCCCTGAGTATTTCACGATAGCCTTCCTTCCTTTGTAGGATTGGGCTATTTAAGGGGAGACTTTCAAGAGTTGATGTTTCTTTAAATATAGGATGACTTAGTATTTGCTCAAGCTTATCTTCTAGCCTTGCTGCTTCTGAATTTATCCTCTCTCTGGGATGTGTGATCTCCTTTATTTGTGATACGAAAGAAAGATAGGACTCTAAAGCAAAGCCAACAAAGCGATTTTCTGGAGTATCAACTGTTTCTTTAGAATAGGATGTACTGATTTTTGAGGGAAGAGATTTTGGTAGTTTATTCAGAAAATGGTCATCAGGAAGTTTTATTCTATTCTTCTCACGAACAATATTCTTTACTTCTTTTGACTTTATTTTTCTTACCCTTGTAATATTTCTCACTTGTTCGCTCTCAGCCCACTTTGTTACAGGTGAAGACAGAATTCTAAGAATTGAGAGATCAAATTCTTCTGATTCCAAAATAGATTTCACAAAAGCAAATCGTTGGTAAAGGGTCTTGGAATTTTTGTCGGGGTCAGGTATTAAATTCTGAATGACCGGTGAATTCTTTTGTAGTAGCAAGTCTGTACACTGCTCAGTAATGTCAGCAAGCATCGACCTATAATCATCCCTATAGCTTGTTTTTACAGATTGGACCTCAATTCTAAACTCGCCGACTCGAATACTTTGCTTGTTGACGATTCCGACTATTAGGGTGCCAACATAGTTATTAGGAGATATTCGACCTGTAGATGCCACTAACTTAGAAGTACTGACGACTCCCTCAATTTCTTGTAATGAATACCCATCCTCCATTCGATATTCATACATACATCCTTCAAGAATCTGAACCTGCGCTTCTCCATTCTCATACGCTTCAGATACAGAAATATTTCTGAGCGCGTTCTTAGCCTTAGTAATAGCAATTAATTTCAGCCAGACAATTTGGCGATCGGGCAGGCTTATTTCTATCTTAGGGTAATCTGCAAGAGACATTATTTATACATCAGCATAACTTGCGAAGCCGTTATCAACTATTCCACGATACATTCTCCAAATCTTCTCAAAAGATAGTGGATACTTAGCTTTACCTAAAAGGTTGTTTGCATCTGCTGAAGTAAAAATGGAGTCGACTACGTCTGGATCGATTAAACAAAGCCTGCCCAAAATGTGCAGAGGTGAATCTAGTTTCCGTCTGGAGCCATGAAGCTTAGGTAAAAGTTTTTGCATAATTGCAGCATCGACAATTTTATCGATTGACCAGCTTGGTTCAACCGACCTGACGATGTCACAGAATCTGATAATTTCCCCAGCACTTCGATAGCCAAATTCAGCGCCGCACTTCTTTAATTCGTCGAAGAAGGTCAACAGGTTCTGGTTTATTTCATGGCCTATTCTTTTTGGCGGAATACCTGAAGCAAATTTGATAAAATTCTGCGCCATCTTTACTCCCAAATGGTTAGCTGCATTCACATCTATTTCTTTTCGTTGCGTTAGAAAGTTCTTAATTTCCTCAGCAGAGACTCTAAATTCAATTACGTGTGCCCTATCCAAAACTTTAGGGCTGAACATATAGGTAGTTTCATCTATATTTACAGTGCCTATAATGAAAAGATTATTTGACAGTTGAATCCTTGAAGGTACGTTATCCCATTCCTCCGATCCTGGATGCAGAGCAATCTTTTCCTCTGATTCGATAGCACTCAAGAAATCAGCAAAATATCTCTCGACGTGACTGAGGTTCATTTCGTCGAGTATCAGGAAATATGGTCTGGTCAAATTGTTTCGAGCCGCAAGTAGAAGGTCTAGTGCACCATTCTCTGGCTTGACATAATTTTTTTCAATAAGACCATTCGCGTATCCTAACAAAGGGTCACGGTTTGTCCAGTCAGCAC
>JBBQGG010000075.1:0-13757 GCA_038322815.1 Kapaibacterium sp. (SeqCode) | reverse complement strand
GTATCGAATTGGAGATACGGATACATATCCGTCAGCGCCTTGATCGCTTCATGAGTCTTCATTGCCCTGTCGCCTTTTAACTGCAGGAACATTTGTCGTATAACATAATCTCTCAGCGATTTTTCATTTAGCAAGTCGTTTGAACGAAGCAGCATAAATGCTTCATCGGTCAGCATTCCTGCTAAGGGATTTGAAATACCTTCCTTGAATTGTGTTCTGATGCTCGGAAGGTCGTCTGCGAGCATGAAAGGATTAAATGCCGGCTGTGCCTGGCGGACAGTAGCTCTCGATTGAATTGTTTGCATAATTTGTAGTCCTAAAAAAAATGATACGATGATGATGTTAAAAAAACATCTCTACCGGCGACCTCGAATGGTGCAAAAGAACGAACCCTTTTCTGTAAGAGTGAAGACAAGCTATGTGTCCTTCGCTTTCTTCTCTCGTTCTTTTTTGCCCCTGCCGAAGTCAGCCTTACGGTAGAGAAATCGTATCAAATATTCTTTTTTATTACTTCAAAAAATGTAAAATTAAATACCTAAAGTAGTTATCGTGGGCGGACTTCGTAACTAACTGTTCGCCCGTATATATATAAGTACCGCAAGGGGGGTGTTTTGTTACAAAAAATTTTAGGTCATAAATCCTTGCCCTAGTTTCAGAAAACACATGAAATCAATGCAAGTCATTATATTTATAATACTTATGGGGCATCCGCGGACTATGGGCCTCATAAAAAATATTTTTAATTAATAAAAAAGGTCAGGTAAAGCCTGACCTTTTTGTAAGATAACAAGTAAAAAAATTATTTTGATATTACAAACTTTTGCGTTACTGCATGACCGGCTGAGGTCAGGACTGCATAGTAAACTCCCGATGGAATCGAAGAAATATCAGCTTCTATAGATTGATCTCCTTGTGGACGATGTTCCTTCAAAAGCGTCTTTGTTTCACGTCCCAGCTCATCAAAAAGTATAAGGGTAACTTCAGATTCTTTTGGAAGTTTAAAGGCAATCTTTGCATGGCCATTGATCTGCAACGGATTTGGCGAGATAGAAATAATAGCTGGCATATCTTCTGTCGGAGTTGTTGAAGCCACTCCTGAAATTGTTCGAGGCAATTGGCTGATATCGATTCGGAACATTCCTCTGCCGTATGTAGTAGCCAGAAGATATTGGCTTGATGTCCCACGAACGCGCAGTTTGGTGACCTGAGTCAGTGGAATTCCATCACGAAGTGGCTCCCATATTACTCCGTTATTAACTGAACGAAACACTCCGAAAGTCGTGCCGATGAAGAGATCACCGTTCGGCGCACGAGCAATCGTCGAAGCATCGAGGTCTGGTAGATTTATTGCCGGAGAAGTCCATGTTTTTCCAAAATCTGTGGAAGCCCAGAAATGCTTTCCGCCAAATCCCGATACAACTGCCCATACATTACCTGCATTTAGAGGGTCGGTGACAAATCCTGATACTACTCCGAGATGCGTCGTCGACTTTACCCAATTCGTTGTATTAAGATTACCGGCATCATTATTCATATAAACATATCCCAATCCGGATCCGACATATACGACACTTGGATCAGCCGCTGCCACATGAATGCCGCGTGGACCGCCGCTAATTGATGAGCTTTTAGTAATAGCATCTATTGAATTGCCGCCATTAACTGAATAATAAACATTCGATCCTCCGGATATTGCAAGAATAGCACCATCGGATTCGGAAACATCATAGTTCATATAAAAGCCAACATTTTCGCCTAATAACGGACAATCTGCGGGAATAATATTATAGTTATTATTAGGACCCGGATCCCAAGATAATCCTCCGTCGCCCGACTTTTGCAATGAAGCATTTATATACGTTGAATACGCACTCAGCCCATCTGATTGCGAAATAAAACAGCGTCCGCCGTCACCACCGTGCGTTTGCTTGAATGTCTTATCGCTTTCGAAGGCATGATTGATGCCATTGTCCTGAGCACCTCCGAGGACGAAAGAAAAATCAGGAGCAGCATCACCTCCCACAAAAAGCATAGTCGAGAGATTGGTATTTTTATTTTGCTGCCAGCTAAAACCATTATTAGCGCTATAAAATATGCCTCCGTCAGTTAAGGCATAGAGTCCTCCATACGGGCTGCAAGTAAGGACATGGACGTCAGCATGAGAAAAATCGCTGGAAGTTGACTGAGCAGTCCATTGAGTGCGTTGGCCGAACGTAGGATTTGCTGTTGTTGCATTTGTAGATCCCCAAATATCGAGCCCTCCGACAACAACATTTTTTTCATTGGTCGGACTAACAGCACAAGCATTATCGTAGAATGCCTGTTGAGACATATAGTTTGCCTGGCTCCATACTAATTTCCATGTATTTCCGAAATCATCAGATCTTGCAACTCCGGCCGATCTGCCATTTGTGCTGCCAACACTAGCATAAACCTTTGATACATCGTTCTTGGAAATTGCAAGTGTTACTGTAAATTTACCAGTAATATTCGTTGCCAAATCACCGCTCCATGTAGCCCCGCCATCGGTTGATTTTCTGATTGTACCGGCACCTCCGACATAAAGATTCTGCCCATTCGTAGGATCGATAATCATGTGGGTTGTTCCCCCAACCGGTAATATCTTTTTCCAGGTTGCACCTGCATCTAAACTTCTTGAAACGCCGCTTGAACTTGTGACATAGATCGTCGTATTGACTTGAGGATCGATCAAAACCTGGTTACATTGGTTTCCTATAACGCCGGCATTTACTGAGTGTTTCCAATTCAATCCCCCGTCAGTCGATTTATATAATCCGTCCCCCTGACGATCATAAAGATCTCCTGTTGCCGCATAGATCGTATTACGATCAGACCAATCTACTGCTACTCCGCCCATTGCATAAGAACTCCAGGAATCGCTGAGATTTGTCCAATTCAACCCGCCGTTAGTCGTTTTCCATAAACCGCCGCCGGATGTGCCGAGATAAATAATCTGCTGGCTGATCGGGTCAAACGCTATCGAAGTGGGACGTCCGCTAACGCTAAAATCCTGAGAGCCACCAACCTGCTCCCATGCAGTAACGGATTGGATCATCATCTGATGAGAACGAGGAATAGAAATGAGCTGATTATATCCACGAATACGAGCTTCAGCTATATTCGTATCCGGACCTGACATCTCAATTGCCCGCCAATAGGCAGCACGTTCCTGGATATGCTGATTTTCACCCCAATCTGGATCAGAAGTACTTATAGCACTCTCCTGAGCATACGCGACCGTAGTCAAAAGGCTTAGAATCAGGCAATAAATTATTTTCATGTTATCAATATAATGAATCTAGCACAACTAAAACAAAAATTTTAAAAGATCAGTTTTGAGTATTATTTTTTGGTAGTACTTCGATGCAAGTTCTAAATACTCCGGTAATGATCTGTTTTTTTTACTTTTGTTTCGAATTTCGACCGATTCCGCATTTAACGATGTTTCCATTCGTAATTTTGCATCATATCTATATTCACATAACACCGTAACATCAAAAATGTCGCAGATCGGCACATCCATAGACACTTCATCGCTTAAATTCGCAGCGCAATCGGATTATCATCTCAATGAACTTCGTAAACTTCAGGGCTTAGAAGAAATTGTCAAACTCGGCGGCGGCAAAAAAAACATTGCCAAACAGCATGAGAAAGGAAAACTTACTGCCCGAGAACGAATTACGTTGCTTATTGATCCTGAATCTCATTTTGAAGAAATCGGATTATTTGCTGCATACGGATTGTATGAAGATGAAGGCGGCGCACCTTCTGCCGGTGTTGTTGTGGGTATAGGAAGAGTCAGCGGCAAACTCTGCATTATTGTGGCTAATGATGCTACGGTAAAAGCAGGTGCTTGGTTTCCTATGACCTGTAAAAAGAATCTTCGTGCACAAGAAATTTCTATAGAAAATCGCTTGCCAATTATTTATCTTGTAGATAGCGCCGGAGTCTATTTACCGATGCAGGACGAAATTTTTCCTGATAAAGAACATTTTGGCAGGATGTTCCGCAATAATGCCGTGATGAGTTCAATGAGCATTGTGCAGATCGCTGCCATCATGGGACCTTGCGTTGCAGGCGGCGCATATCTTCCGATCATGAGCGATGAAGCGCTGATCGTCGAAAATACGGGTCACGTGTTTTTAGCCGGAAGCGCTCTTGTTGAAGCGGCTATCGGCGAAAAGATCGATAACGAAAGTTTAGGAGGGGCACGAGTGCATTCGGAAATATCCGGTGTCACGGATTATAAAATGCCGAACGATAACGTCTGTCTTGAAACGATACGCTCTCTCATTTCAAAGATCGGTGAAAAACCAAAAGCGGGATTTGACAGAATAGCTTCTTCTCCTCCGAAGTTCGAGGCTGGTGAAATATTATCTATACTTCCGACGAATACGACGAAGCCTTATGATACGTACGAAATCATAGCACGAATAGTTGATAATTCCGAGATTGATGAATACAAATCTGACTATGGAAAAACAATCATTACTGCCTATGCCAGAATTGACGGGTGGGCAGTCGGTATTGTTGCTAATCAACGAAAAGTAATAAAAAATGCTAAGGGCGAAATGCAAGTCGGAGGAGTGATCTATTCCGATTCAGCCGATAAAGCTGCCAGGTTTATTATGAATTGTAATCAGAAGATGATACCTCTTGTTTTCTTTCAGGATGTAACAGGTTTCATGGTTGGCTCACGAAGCGAGCATGGCGGAATCATCAAAGACGGTGCAAAGATGGTCAGCGCAGTGGCGAACTCTGTGGTTCCTAAATTCACGTTCATCACCGGTAATTCTTACGGCGCCGGAAATTATGCAATGTGCGGCAAGGCATACGATCCGCGTCTGATCTTCAGTTGGCATTCGGCAAGGCTTGCCGTTATGAGCGGAGCTGCAGCTTCGAAAACATTACTTTCAATAAAACTTTCATCCCTTAAGAAAACAAACGAAACAATTACCGAGGAGAAACAAAAGCAAATGTTAAGCGAAATTGCCGATAGATATAATGCACAGACCGATCCTCTCTTTGGCGCAGCAAGACTCTGGTGCGACGGAATTATTGATCCAAGAAGAACACGTAATATTATATCCTTAGGTATAGAAATGGCAAGCCATAATCCGGATATTCCGAAATTTAACCCCGGAGTTATTCAAACCTGAAACAGAAATTGAAAGTTTAAAAAAGGAAGTAAGTGAATTATTGAAAATGTGATTGCGGGGAGTCCGCCCGAGCGGACGATGCTGCAATCTAAAATCTTTAATTAAGTAATAAAAAAGCCGAAGATAACTCTCCGGCTTTTTTTAGAAGAAAATAAAAGAAATTTATTTCGGATTTACTCTCACTATGATGAATCGCGGTTTATAAGCATCATTAGGATCAGGTCTTCCCCTCTGTCCAACGAATACTGCTTCATATATTGCTCCACTTTCAGCATTGAAACTGGTTTTAACATCAGTTTCGAGAACAGTCGCTTCAAGTGTGACATTACCAGCGGGTACAGTTATAGTAGAATCGAAATTTCTAACACTTTTTACCTTCGGAACTAAGATTGGACCGGCTCCTATATCATAAGTAAATTTAGCAGGATTATTTGATGTTTTAGAACCAGAGTATGGAAAAGCCAAAGCATATAATAATACGATGCGGGCGTTTCCTGCAACAGGAACATCGGGAACAGGAACGGTTATTGAGCCTCCTGCAGAATCATAGGGGGGGGTATTATCCGCAGCATTTACTTTATAAGGTCTGGCAGTATCATAAACTACTACTGAGTATATTTGATCACTCTTAATGATCGGATGCTGAGCATAGAGACGGAAGAGATTGGTATCTAAAACACTTGGAGCTTTTGCACCAGGAAAAGGTTTTACCATTTTTACATAAATAACGTCAACCAACGGAATTGTTGCAGGGACAGAAGAGAACACCCCATCTCCAGTGATATTACCATGATATGGCACAGGGTTGAATGGTTGTATTCCCTGGTAATCATACGCCGTATTATTATTGATAACGATGTTCAGTCCCCCATACGTAGTATAGTCGAGACTCTTCCCAACCATACCGACAGGTACTACAAGTGCATTGATAATATTATATCGGAAAGTCAGCGGTGCAGTCAGAGTCTGATCTGTTCCAAGCTGATCGTCATCGAGGATACGTATGCGAACAGTGTCATCAAGTACGTTTTTTCCTGTCGTTGGATCAGGAATACGAACGGTCGCTCCGCCCCATGTAAGAGTATGATACGAACCTGCAGAAAGACCAACACCTGATAAACGGCTGAGAACAACACCTGCGGAATTCACGACGTAGAACGTGACAGAAGTATCTATAGGTAGTGGTGGATTACCTTTTGTATATTGGATTGGAATAGGCTGATATGCGCTAGCTGTCTGGTAATGCTGTAATGTAGCCAACGGTGTGCCGCTATAAGGATCACCGATCATAAGACTAAGCCCGCCTGGCTCGTTATTAGGATCAACATTTAGAAATCTAAAAAAAGCATGGGTCGTGTCATTAGCCGTGGGATGCTTATCATCAATAATTTTAGAATCATATTTCCCGTCATTTCCGGAGATTAACCATGTTCTTTTATCGTCGGGGAATAATGTAACCGTTTCTTCAGCAATGATTGTATTCGTCCCACCGATCTTTGCAACTAAATGATAATTTTGGCCGGTAGTGCGGTTAGTCGGAAGATTATTAAAATATGGAGTAACTTTTCCGTAAGTCATTGCCGTCGGCGTCTTTGACCCCGAATCAGCTGACGTTGCTTTTTGCGGATACATATAAATTTGTATCGGCTGAACCTGATGATAATTCGCGAAGCGAATCTCAGCAAGTGCGACGTATCCCGGGTCAGTGGCAGTATCTTTACAGCCATTTATCATAAAAGCCCCGATAACCAGAGCGAGAAGAGAGAATTGTAAGAAAAGTCGGTTTTTCATTATCTGTTATAAAAATTGCTTCAAATTGAGATAAACACAACAACTATAAATACACAGGAATTACCCAAAAGTCGCAAGAAATTCCGTGGTTTTCTTCTAAACTGCAAAGATATAGAATACAAATATAAGAAGAAATGCCGAAAGTTAGCTGTTTTTTAAAAAAAATCTTACTTTTATCAAGTGGCTTAAAGAAAACTACCCTTCAAAATTCTCCAGGTAATATTTTACTCTTTCGGTAAACTGCACCCCATACATTCCGTCAATAATTCTATGATCATAGGAAAGCCCCAGATACATCATCGAACGGATCGCCATTGTATCATTACCCTCATCATCAGTCTGTACAACAACTCTTTTTACGATCGCTCCCGTCGTCATGATGGCAACTTGCGGCTGATTAATGATCGGCGTTCCGAAAAGATTGCCGTACATTCCCGGATTGGTGATAGTAAAAGTACCGCCGGAAATATCATCGGGCTTTAATTTTTTCGTCCGTGCTCTTGCAGCAAGATCGGCAACTGCTTTTGCAATGCCGACGTAATTCAAGTCCTGCGCTTTTTTAATTACAGGTACAATGAGAGCTGGCGGCAATGGTGAGCCTTCTGCAGGCGGAATGCTGACCGCTACTCCGAAATTAATATCTTTTTTGACATGAATATTCGTACCGTCAACACTTGAATTGATGAACGGAAAATCTTTGATCGCCTTCACCATTGCTTCGATCATGATCGGCGTGTAGGTCAATCCAACACCTTCGCGGTGTTTGAAATCATCTTTGTTTCTCTCGCGGAATTTCACGATGCTCGTCATATCAACTTCCGTAACACTTGTTACATGAGCGCTTGTCTTTTTGGAGAAGATCATGTGCTCGGCAGTTTTCTGACGGATGTTATCCATCGGAATAACGGTATCGGCTTCGAACTTCACTGCAGGTCCAGGCGGTGGAGTTTTTGCTTTCGGAGCCGGGGCAGATTGTGGAGTAATTGTGCGAGGCGATTTGATAAATCCTAAAATATCATTCTTATTCACTCTTCCGCCAAGCCCGCTTCCGGAAATGGTATCCAGCTCGCTCGTTGAAATTCCCTCTTGCTTTGCGATCGAACGCACAAGCGGGGAGTAAAAACGATTTCCTGAACCCTTAGAAGCTCTTGTAGCTCCGACCACAGGCTGCGCAGCAGGAACAGAAAGTATTGATGGAACTGATGCTGTTTTCTGAGTTTCTTTCGGAGCCTCAGGTGCTGTTTCCGCTTTCGGCGTTTCCGTTTGTTTTTCTGATGGCTGAGATGCTGATGCAGTACCTCCGATATATCCAAGCGTTGCACCAACAGCTATCGTTTCTTTTTCCTGAGCAGAAATTTTTGTCAGTGTACCTGCAAATGGAGATGGTACTTCCGTATCAACTTTATCGGTAGAAATTTCAACGATAGGCTCGTCTTTCTTAACCTGATCGCCTTCTTTTTTCAACCAACGCAAGATCGTACCTTCAGTGATGGACTCACCCATTTTCGGCATTACGACTGCTTGCCCTTCTCCACTTGTTTGAGCGGGAGCTGATTTCGGAGCAGCTTTTTCGGCTGGCTTTGATTCAGTTGATTTTTTTTCAGTTACTGCTTCTTTTTTGGGAGATTCTTCTTTGGCAGATACGGCAGCTTTTTGTTCAGGTGCTTGTGCTGTTTCTCCTGCTTCACCAATTACGGCGATCAATGCGCCGACTGCAACAGTCTCTTTTTCTTGAGCAACTTGCTGTAATAACGTACCCGCCACCGGTGCAGGTACTTCAGTGTCAACTTTATCGGTAGAAATTTCTAAGATCGGTTCATCTTTTTTTATAGCATCGCCCGGCTGTTTAAGCCAGCGGAGAATTGTACCCTCGGTGATCGACTCGCCCATCTTGGGCATCACAACATTTGTAGCCATCGAAAATTTTTCTTAGGTGATTTTGCGAAAAGCGTATAACACGCTAAAAGAAAACTTCGCTCCGCAAAAGTTAATTGTCATAGTATGAAGGGGATTCTTCCTTTGCCTGCGCTTCATTAAGAATGAGATATGGCATAAGGCACAATAGAGTTTAATCATGAAACCTTAATTTTATTTCCATTATCTCCGGCGTATTCCCCAGCCTCACCGGCGGTCCCCAACTCCCTGCGCCACAGGAAACATAAATATGAGTATTCCCTTTTTTCATATATCCCCAGCTCAGTTCATAGACTTTCTTCGTAATGAAATTCAGCGGCCATAACTGCCCGTGATGTGTATGCCCGGATAATTGCAAGTCCGTACCGATACTCACTCCTTCATCAAGTTTGAATGGCTGATGATCCATGAGTATGATTGGCATGGTGTGATCTAAGCCCAGAGCCAATTCTTCAATTGTCTTTCGTCCTTTCTTTGATCGGTCTTCCCTTCCGATGATCGTCATTCCGGCAACTTCGACCACTTCATCACACAATTCAGTAACGCCATGCTCAGAAATATATTTAACTGCAGGCTCTACTCCACCGATATATTCGTGATTACCGGTAATACCAAAGACTCCATACTTTGATTTTATCGTGCGCAATACTTCGCCAAGATTCTCTTTGATTACAGGTTCGACATCTCCATCAACTATATCGCCGGGTAATAATACCAGATCTGCATTCAGAGAATTTATTTTATCAACGATCATCTTTGTCCACGGACGATTAATTATCGTGCCAAGATGAATATCGGAAGCAACAACGAGAGTCAGCTCTTTGGCAAACGGGTGCTTTTTTGCGATCTCTAAGACCAGCTTTTTAATTCTGACGTTTCGTGCATTCAAAAATCCTATAAAACTTATAAGGCTTATAAGTCCTATATCTCCTTTTAAAACAGAAAATTTCAAGTGAAGATAGGCTTCCCCTGTTGGAAGAAAATGCCCAAAAACATTAAGAAGCCTAATGAGATCAAGCGCAATAATCGAAAGTAAAAAATACAGAATAAATGCAAACCAAAATGAGCCGATCCAAATGAAAATATCACTCAGGACTGAAAGATATCTCTTCTCCAAAAAGCGACCGATGATATATGAAAGTGAGACAACAAGAAATAGTATTCCATACCAAAACCTTACTTCAGGCAAGCAGTATTCAAATCCTTCATAACCTCGGATAAAGATGTAATAATTAACGAGACCGTAAAGAGAAAAGAATATGGAGAAGAAAATGGCTATCTGGCGTTTTGGCATTCTATAACGTATTGATTATTAGCCATATATGGTGGGGACTTATAGTTATATCTACCGAAAGTGTGAGAATCTTTAGAGGGCGAAGCAATGCCTCGCCCACACTTTATATACTCTGGGTTACTTCTGAAATATATCCGTCTGTTTTGGCTCAGGCGGACCCTTTGGTTTATCGGTCGTACCCTCTAATTTTTCGATCTCCTCGTCCTCATCGGCAGGTACATTTGCGATGGCGGCAACGAAATCTCCTTCATTAAGACGAACCAGTCTAACGCCCTGCGTATTGCGTCCCATGACTCGAATATCACTCACGTGCTGGCGTATGACTAAACCCTCTTTTGTTACTGCAATAAGATCGTCATTATCCACGACTTCTTTGATCGCCAGAAGCTTGCCTGTTTTATCAGTTGCCTTCATGGTGATAACGCCCTTTCCTCCGCGACGAGTTAAGCGGTAATCGGTTACATCGCTCCGTTTGCCATAACCCTGCTCACTGCAAACAAGAACGGTCGTATCAGTGCGCTTTGGTGCGATCATGCCAATAACAATATCACCTTTTTCAAGTGTGATCCCTCGCACACCGCCGGCAGTTCTGCCCATAGTGCGAACGTCTTTCTCGTTGAAGCGGCATGCCATTCCTTCGCGAGTACCAATGATGATCTCCTGAGTACCATCTGTCAAGCGTACATCTTTTAGCTTATCGTTATCATCAAGCGTGATCGCCTGAATTCCGGTGCGACGGATATTTCCGAAAGCAGATAGCACCGTCTTTTTGATCGTGCCATGCTCAGTGACCATTGTTACATAATGATTTTCATCAAATACTTTTACATTGATGAATGCTGTGATATGTTCATCCGAAGGTTTTTCGAGCAAGTTTGCTATTGATCTACCCTTTGCAATTCTCGATCCCTCAGGAATTTCATGTACCTTCAGCCAATAACATCTGCCTCTATCGGTAAAGAACATAATGTAATGATGTGTCGAGGCTATAAACATGTGCTCGATGAAATCATCCTCTTTCGTCAACGCACCGGTTATTCCCTTTCCGCCACGTCCTTGACGGCGATAGCCGGAAACAGGAATACGCTTGATAAATCCTGTATGCGAGATCGTCACGACATCATCTTCTTCGGCGATCATATCTTCGATCGTGAAGTCCTTGGTGTCATAGATTATTTCCGTGCGGCGTTTATCGGCAAATTTATTTTTAACTTCCGTAAGTTCATCGGAAATTATTTTCTTCTGAAGTTCTTTCGATGCAAGAATAGATTTAAGCTGTTCGATAAGCTTTAAGAGATCTCTGTATTCTGCTTCGATCTTTGCGCGTTCAAGTCCTGTCAGGCGCTGCAAGCGCATTTCAAGAATTGATTTTGCCTGAATTTCCGATAGCGAAAAGCGCTTAATTAAATTCTTCTGCGCTGTATCCGAATCCTTCGATTTTTTAATGACCTGAATAACTTCGTCAATATTATCGAGCGCAATGACATAACCTTCTAAAATATGTGCCCGCTTCTCGGCAGCATCAAGATCGTATTTTGTTCTGCGCTGAATGACATTGAAGCGATGATCGATGTAATGCTTTATAACTTCACGAAGCTGCAAAACCTTTGGAACGCCGTTTACCAGCGCAAGCATGATAACGCCGAACGTCGTCTGCATTTGCGAATGCTTGTACAAATTATTGAGCACAACTTTCGCTACCGCATCTCGCTTGAGATCGAATACAATGCGTACTCCGTCTTTATCGGATTCATCGCGCATATCCGCAATTCCTTCGATCTTCTTATCACGGATCATATCGGCGATCTTCTCTTGAAGAGTCGCCTTATTGACCATGAAAGGAATTTCTGTTACAATGATAGATTCGCGATCATTTTTCGAAACTTCAACTGTCGCTCTTGCGCGAACGATGACTTTGCCGCGGCCTGTATTATAAGCATCGCGCACACCATCATAACCATAGATCAATCCGCCGGTCGGGAAATCGGGAGCGATGATGATCTTCATCAACTCCTCATTCGTCATGTCATTATTTTGAATGTATTGAAGGCACCCTTCTATCACTTCGGCAAGATTATGCGGCGGAATATTGGTCGCCATACCGACAGCAATTCCTGTTGCGCCGTTGACAAGAAGATTCGGAAAACCTGCAGGCATAACGGCAGGCTGCTGAAGTGTATCGTCAAAGTTTGGAACGAACTTAACGGTATTTTTATCAAGATCGCGAAGAAGTTCGGTGGCAAGTGCTGTCAGGCGGACTTCCGTATAACGCATAGCTGCAGGGCTATCACCATCCATCGAACCAAAATTCCCCTGTCCGTCAACCAATATTCCGCGCATCGAAAAATCCTGCGCCATGCGGACAATGGTGTCATAAACAGCAACGTCACCATGCGGATGGTATTTTCCGAGAACTTCACCGACGATACGTGCGCTTTTTTTATACGGACGGTTCGGAGCCATACCAAGCTCATTCATGCCGTAAAGGACGCGGCGATGAACAGGCTTTAGCCCGTCCCGAACATCAGGTAATGCACGGCTGACGATAACGGACATCGAATAATCGATGTAACTTTCGCGCATCTCATCTTCAAGCTGCCGGGGTAAAATTTTCTCGGTAAAAGTCGCCATGAAAGAAACGTGTATATAAGTACGAAAACGGCTAAAAATATGAGCCTACTCAACAAAATAAGGGCTTGGAAAAGTCCGAAAAGTTAGTAACAAAAGCCGATTTATTTTAGGAGGTGATTATGCGAAACGGTACCTGTAAGTCCTTTATTTTACAATACTATAACATTTCACACACGCAAGATAATCCTTTTACAAATGAGAATTACATCATAAAACATTTTCAGAACCTTTATGAGCCGCTAACCGGACTTGAACCGGTGACCTGCTGATTACGAATCAGCTGCTCTACCAACTGAGCTACAGCGGCAATTATTTAATACGCATACGCTTTGCGTGCCGCTTCAAACGAAATTCATAGAGTGCAAGTTTCCGAGTAGCGAGTTGAAATTATTTAATGCTGAACTACAAGCGGAAGTGTAAAATCTCCGGTCCATCCTTTATAAAGATATGTTACTCGTGCAATGTATGCCGCAGGCGGAAGATTTTTTACTTCAACTATTACGAAAGCCCTCGGAGCCGCTGCCTGTAAAATAGTAGAGATTCGGACTGCCTTTAATATATTGTAAAGTGCCGCCAATTCTATTTAATGTGTCTTCGCCGGGTATTAAGGTATTGTATGTTTTCCATGATGCCCCTGCATCATCAGAAATAAGTGTTTGCAAACCCATTGGATCAGTTAATGGATGCATTATTACGTTATATGATTGTCTCCAAACTGAAACTGTCCAATTCTTAAAATCGCTATTATCAAATGCAATACTCCGTCCCCAGTCGCCATATCCACCAAAACCGAAATAATTAGTATCCTGGACTTGCCCCGATTTAGTAGACACTGTCCAGTGTGATTTTGTTTATGGTTGATTGTATTTTTTTCCTTTGCATTTCTTCCCATTCGTTCGGGGTTTTATATCCGAGCGCTGAGTGTAATCGTTCGTTATTGTAATAGA
>JBBQGG010000074.1:0-14363 GCA_038322815.1 Kapaibacterium sp. (SeqCode) | reverse complement strand
GATGATTGCTGTGGCAAATAAACTCGTCAAACAAGCATTCGCGGTTGCTACCAAGCATACACGCTATGATGATCAGTTTCAAAGAACATAAAAATCGAACGGAAACTAACACAGTTCATTCTGAGCGACAGCGAAGAATCTGAACTCTCGGTTGCCTGAAATCTTAGATTATTCGCTGTCGCTTCTATGGACGCGCCAGAATGCTCAGAATGACAAGTTGTGGATTATAGATTAATACCAAAAAATATATAAAATAGAACATCCTGCTCTACAGCAGGACGTTCTACCTTAGTTCATTATATTGTTTTAGAAGAACCTTCATCATCAAAAAATCCAGACCATCGCACGCAATGCCTGACGCTCTTTCTCCCCAAAAAAAACGCCTACACTACATGCGATGGTATATTGGAAACTTAAAAACTTTTTTCAATTGAGCTTATTCCCATCACTACAAAAATACGAGATTCCGTTTCTATAAGCATTACAGCTTTTTGAGATTATCATTGTAAGAATGTTATTCCTGCTGAAACGATCTCGTTTTCAATAAACTCTCTGATGCAAAAATACGATGCTGATATACGAAAAGTATTACGCCTTTACTATTTTTTCCTTATAATATCTTAAGGGAATGGCGATAAAAGCTAAGGAACAAAGAATATTTTCCCGGATTATAGTATTTTTAAGGCAAATAATGAAACCTATATTTTTTAAATCGCCTGCTGAATTTTGCAAATGGACTGGAGAAAAACCATGCATCTGAAACAGAGCTTTATGTCGGTTTTTTTTCTGATTATTCTTGTAAGTTCGCAATAACAAAATTCTGTACTGATACTTTAAAGAGATTTTAAGTATTCCACGAGATCGTTTTTCTGCTCTTTGGTTAGGTTCAGTTGCTTCGTGGTATTATAATGTTCAACCACTTCCATCAGATCGGCAAATCTGCCGTCATGATAAAAACCACCCTTACTATGTGCAAAAAGTCCTTTCAGTGGCGTCGTCCGGTAATGCTTATCGGGCGACCGATCTGACTGGAAATTATCAATACCGATTTCAGATCCTGTATGCATATTCCAGCCCGGCTCCGTAAAAAGCGGCGGCACATGACAGGATGCACATTGACCATTATTTGAGAATACGATCTTGCCTCTTGAAGCAGCGCTCTCATCAAAGCTTCCTTTCGGCGGAACAGGTGCAGCGAGACTCAACTGATAAAAATGCAATCCCGCTAACTTTGAAGTGATGAGATCAACCGTATCCTGCTTATGTCCCTGACGCGTTCTTGCCGAGACCGGAAATTGGGCTGTATTATCTAACCGCGAATCGGAGAAATTCCCTCTGCCATGCATTTCGAGATTTGCTACATATGCATTCCAATAAGTGACTGTGCCCCATCCTGTATACGTATGAAGGTTCACGCCGGCAAGACCGAACGCAGCAGGGAGCAGGGTCGCGCCCGTTTTACCGTCGGGGCGGAATGCTTTGCCATCGAGATTAAGCTCCGCATCATATCTTCCGGGACCCCACGAGGTAAATACTTTTTTTACTGTTGCAATATCTGTCTTCAAGAGATCTGCGAATGGCTGCAAATTCGGCGCGAGTGCAACGATAGCGCCCACATTCAGATCACGATTCGGCCATCCATCAAGCCTATGCCCGATCCCCGGCGCGAAAGCATCATCCACTGTAGAATGGCAAAGCGCACATTGCACTCCCATGGATTTGAGATTCCCTTTCTCATTAAACAGACCTGTCACCCCGACTATAGCATTGAGTTTAAGCAGCGCAAGTGTCGTTGCAACATCCTCCATGTTTACTTTCCCTGCCTTGATCTCTGCCACAAGAGCAGCAGGCAGCGCATCCATATCTACTTTCAAACCGACTGATAGTGCTGTTTTGGGGCTTACTCCATCGCCCACTCCGCCGTGAGCCGATCCTTGAATTGCATTATGAAGCTGCAACGCATCACCCCAAAAACCCTCGTCACCGAATGTGTCGTAGCGAAATGTTTGTTTACCCTCGGCAATGAGCCGCCCGGAAGGTGTTGTTGTATCAGAGGCTACTACAGGAGTTCCTCCCTCAGTTCCGGATTTTTGTTCATCGTGCTTCGCGCATCCGGCAGCAAGTGAAAGGACGAAAACAACCAATACTCCTATTGCAAAAATGCTCAATCTATTTATTTGTCTCATACTCTGATATTCCTAATAAATACAATCACATACTCTTAGATGCTATTCCATTTAACCTAATGCAAAACTCTGGAACCCATGAGCAAAAAATGTTACATAATTTTGGAAATATGTTACATCATTCACACATTTTCAGGTGCTTCCCAATTCCTCACAGTCAAGAGTTAGTATATTTGCACGAGTATAATAATTGACAACTTTGAAACCTATATTTTTTAAATCGCCCGCTGAATTTCGCAAATGGCTGGAGAAAAACCATGCATCTGAAACAGAGCTTTATGTCGGTTTTTATAAAAAACATACCGGCAAACCCACTTTGTCTTGGTCCGAATCCGTTGATCAGGCTCTTTGCTTCGGCTGGATCGATGGAGTTCGCAAAAGTATTGATGGAGAGAGTTATCATATTCGTTTCACCCCTCGCAAAGCTCAGAGCATCTGGAGCGCGGTAAATATAAAGAAGATCGCAGAACTGCAAAAACTTGGCTTGATGAAGCCTGCAGGATCCGAAGCTTTCAGCAAACGCAATGAAAAACGCTCGAAGGTTTATGGATATGAAGAGAAAGCAGAAACGTTAAATCCTGAATTCCTAAAGAAACTTAAAGCAAATAAAAAAGCCTGGGCGTTTTTCGAGGCACAGGCTTCCTGGTATAAAAGAACAGCGAGCGCTTGGGTGATGAGGGCAGTACGAGATGAAACAAAGTTAAAGCGTCTTGAAGAAATTATAAGAGATTCTGAAGTAGGGCAAAAGATCAAGTCGCTTTCTTATTCAAGTAAGAAATAATTTAATAAAAATTTTATTTTCTTCATATAGAAAATAATAATATGTCATTGCGAGCGTAGCGAAGCAATCTAAAATCTCAATTTTTCTTAAAACTCGAAAGTTTAGATTGCTTCGTTCGGGCTAAAGCCTATGCTGCCTAATCGTCGCATACCCTCGCAATGACTATCATTTCCACGGGACACTTTCCCGCCCATCCTGCGTTATCAATACCCATGACCGTAACTGAATTACAATCCCGAAAAATCGAACTTCTCTCGTCATTAGAGTCAGCAGCAACTCAAGCCGAGCTTGATGCTTTCAAGCTTGCCCATATTGTGCGCAAAGGCAGCATTGCTGCTCTCTTTGATGATCTCAAAAATGTACCTAAGGACATCAAGCCTGAAGTAGGGAAGTCGCTTAATGAATTGCGGATTTCCGTTGAAGAAAAATTTAAGGAGATACAATCGGCACTTAGCGGCGGACTTCATGAAAAAGCAAATACGCTTGACCTTTCCATGCCTTCGCGTCCTCTTACTGTTTCTGAGCCGGGACATGAGCATCCGCTGAATAAGACTTTGGAAGAGATGGTCGGTATATTTGTCAATATGGGTTTTGATGTTGCTTATGGACCAGAGATCGAAGATGATGAGCATAATTTCGAAAAGCTGAATTTTGCGCCCGATCATCCGGCGCGCGATATGCAGGATACTTTTTTTATCAAACCAAGCAAAGATTGGAAACCTGAAAGCGGAGAAAAACCTGTGCTGCTTCGCACCCATACATCTCCTGTTCAGGTTCGGCTGATGGAAGCAGGGAAGCTGCCGATCCGCGCTGTGATGCCGGGCAGAGTCTATCGTAATGAGGCTATCAGCGCCCGAAGCGCAGCGTGTTTTTATCAGCTTGAAGGGTTAGTCATCGATAAAGGTGTTTCGATGGCTGATCTCAAAGGTATTCTCCTCTCTTTTGCAAAGCAATTTTACGGTGACGATACAAAAATACGTCTTCGCCCATCATATTTTCCGTTTACCGAGCCAAGTGTGGAAGTGGATGTAAGCTGCTATATTTGTGGCGGTAAGGGCTGCCGCATTTGCAAAAATACAGGTTGGCTGGAAGTATTGGGAGCAGGAATGGTACATCCGAACGTACTTCGTGATTGCGGCATCGACCCGGAAATTTATACCGGTTATGCTTTCGGAATGGGCATTGATCGTACAGCGCTGATGCGCTATGGAATAAATGATATTCGGCTTTTTACGGAAAATGACTATCGCTTTTTGCGGCAGTTTTAATAGTTAATTGTCATTCCGAACAGAGTTCTTCGAGCGATGGCGAGAAGAACGAAGAGAGGAATCCCCTGCGGTATCTAAAGTAAACTCCTTGTCTTAAACAATTTTTCTCGTATATTCTCTGTTACCAAATCATTAACAAAGCCCCATTTTCTCATGCTGCCACGTTTTTCTCATATTTTCTCTCTTACTGTGATTGCCGCCCTGATAATTTCAGGCTGCAAAAGCGCTTCAACCGATTCGAATAACAATACCCATCCTATCAATATCGGCGATACTGTTCCGGGTATCGGTTCATATTATAAATATGAACGATCACAATTAGATATAAACGGAAATATTATTTTAACTTCCAGAATTCCTAATATTTCTGCAAGTATTAATCATTCTGGCGAGAACATACTCGGAAAAAGCAATGTATATACTGTCAATGATGATCTCGATAGTGCGTATTTCGCCTATGAATCGAACAGCGACGTATCGATGTATCTTGTGAACCCCGGCTACTATCTAATTAATAATCCGCCGCCGGGAGTTAACCCGATTGATGAAACTTTGCAGGCAGTCGAGGATATTGTTTTCCATAATTGGATCACACTTCCAATAGCATCCAAGAGTACGATCACTATGGCTGATAAGACTCCAAGTTTTACGATCAACGGCCAACAAGTGCTATCGAATATTCATACGGTGATCGAATATCTTGATTCAAGCGAGATCATCGTTAAAGATACGAAAGAGGCACTTCCAGTCAGACATTGTAGAGTTACTATTACTGCACAACTTTCTTTTGCTAACGACCATGAAGTCTTGACTCATACTCGAAATATATGGTTTGCACCGAAGATCGGCTATATTGCGCAGCAAATTGTAAGAACAGATATGCCGGCAATTCCCGTTTATGTTATTCCCCGCGATACAACTGCAACATTAAAGGTACTAACATCGTATAAATTCTATTAGTACTGTTTATTGACTTCAACTTTTTTTACTATTGGTATGAATAAAAATATAATCTCACGTTTTCTTTTAGTATTCGCGATCACTGCTTCAAGTGGTTTTATTATCGCAGGTTGTAGTTCCTCTGATACTACGCCTCCCGCACCGCCTCAGGGTAATGTCTCACCGAAGACCGGAAGTACCTATACGTACGCCATGCATAAAGACACTGCCGGTACTAAAGTACCGTATAGTGATACGACTTTTACTGCAACAGTAACTGCAGATAACATGCAGTTCTCAGGTCAGAGCAGCGTTTACACGGTAATCGATAATGGTGATACAACTTATTTAACGTATGCTTCGAATAAGGACGTGATGGTCTATTATCAAACTTCCGGCCTTACAGGATTATTTCAATCGATCGGAGATGCGGTTTATCATCGCTGGATTAACCTTGGAATATCTTCTAAAACAACGGGTGTTAAAGTACTTGATACTGCTTTGAGCGTGATGGTTTCGGGTTATGCAGTACCTGCAAAAGTAACGTTGGTCAGTGATTATATAGGAGATACAACTATCACTGTCGGAACAGAAGCCATACTGACGAATCATTGCAGAGTAACTGCAACTGCAGTGTCAAATACCCCTCTTTTAACCCCTGCAGTTACATATATTAATCAGCGTGATATCTATTTTTCAATTAAGACCGGATATGCAGCAGAGGCAACAACACGTGAAGTAATACCTTCTATTGCAATAGCACAATTAAAAGGCAGTACAACAGGTACTTTTAAGGTGCTTACCTCTTACAACATAAAATAATCATTGTAATTTTTTTTCGTAACCCTGCCACTTTCCTTGAAGCGGCGGGGTTATTTATTTCCTGCATAATCTGTTGCAGTGTTCTTATGAAGTCGTATATTTGTGTCAATACTTATTATTGTCATTCTGAGCAAAGATTTCAGGCAACCGAAAATTCAGATTCTTCGCTTTTCTCAGAATGACATAGTAACCGAATTTCTATTAGGTTTGGAATGAAAATTTCTCTTTCTTGGCTTTCCGATTATATTTCACATCCGTATTCTCCCAAGGAGTTGGCGGATAAATTAACTGCGCTCGGAATCGAAGTCGAAGCCATCGAAGATTTCGCTTCAAAATTTGAAAAGATCGTTGTCGGCGAAGTCCTTGAAGTAACTCCTCATCCGAATGCTGATAAACTCCGATTGACAAAAGTCAATATCGGCAGCGACGAATTTTTGAAGATCGTATGCGGCGCTCCGAATGTACGGGTTGGTTTGAAGGTTGCCGTTGCAACGATCGGCGCTGATCTGGGCGAGGGATTCGTCATAAAGAAATCAAAGATTCGAGGCGAAGTAAGCGAAGGCATGCTTTGCTCCGAACGTGAATTAGGTCTATCGGAAGATCATGACGGCATTTGGGAATTGCCGAACGATCCCGTAGTTGGCAAACCGCTTGCCGAAGCGATCGGAAAGAATGATATTATTTTCGAAATAGGCTTGACTCCGAACCGTGCCGATTGTCTGAGCCATATCGGAATTGCAAGGGAAGTCGCCGTGCTAACAGGCGGAGAAATTAATAAGCCGGCGATAAATAATACATTTCTTACTTCCTCAAAAATAAAAATTACCGATGCAGCGAAGGTAACGATAAACGATCCTGATCTTTGTCCGAGATATGCTGCGCGAGTTGTGCGTCGTGTGAAGATCGGTGAGTCTCCGGTATGGTTAAAACAAAAACTTGAATCAGTCGGACTTCGCCCCCGCAATAACATCGTTGATATTACAAATTTTGTTTTGATGGAGTGCGGCCATCCACTTCATGCCTTCGATCTTCGTACAGTAAAAGATGCACACATTATCGTCCGCCGCGCCCAAGGATTTGCGAAAAAATTTACAACGCTTGACGGCAAAGAACGTGTCCTTGATCCGGAAACACTTCTGATCGCTGATGCGCAAATGCCGCTTGCTATTGCCGGAATCATGGGCGGCGAAAATTCCGAGATCACCAATGCAACGACCGATGTATTGATCGAATCCGCATATTTCAATCCGACATCAATTCGCAAGTCGGCGAAAAAACTTGGCTTATCTACCGATGCTTCTCACCGCTTCGAACGCGGAACAGATATTGAAAATGTCATCTATGCCGTCGATCGCGCTGCAGCGCTGATGGCGGAAATTGCCGGGGGTGAAGTTTTAAACGGTATTATTGACGAATATCCTGAAAAAAAATCAGCAAAGACTTTCTCTTTCCGTCCGAAGCGAGCTGCCCTACTACTCGGAGAAGAAATTGCAGAGCCAAAAATGGAGAGCATATTTTCTTCACTTCGAATTGGTGTAAATAAATCTAACGCTTCATGGGATCTAACATCGCCGAGTTGGCGCGTCGATCTTGAACAGGAAGTTGATGCTATCGAAGAGATAGCGCGAGTGATCGGGTATGACTCACTTCCGGCAAATGAGATCGACCGGATTCCGATGTCGAAGGCACGCGACGTACTTCCGAAGAGAAGATTTGAAGCACAAACTCGTTCGTTGCTTGTTGCACTTGGTTTTTCCGAATGCATTTCTACTCCGATGCTTCCAAAAAAAGATGCAGATATCTTTCACGGGGATTCGATCGAAGTAATGAACCCGTTAACGGTTGAACTTGAAAGGATGCGGCCCAGCATTTTGCCAAATCTTTTAGATATTGCGCGGCGTAATGAACGCTTTGGTGCATCCGGGCAGCGTTTATTCGAGATAGGAAGTGTATTTCAATATACCAATGCTTCCCAGATAGTCGCACATACATCAGAAAGAATGGAACTTGCTCTGATATTGAAAGATGATCTCGAGGAAAAAACCCCGTATAATAGCAAGGAGCAAAAAGCAAATATCTATTCCTTCCGCGGAGTTCTCGAGCAGATATTCAGTCGCTCAGGAATCGAAGTATCAGTGATCTCATTCCCGGAAGTCTCGACTCTGGGAAATTGGACAAAAGCAAAGAATTATTTTGAAGCTGATGAAACACTTGCATTTACAAACGGAAAAACAATTCTTGGATTAGCGGGTAAACTTCATTCATCTGTTCAGAAGTCGTATGATCTTAGGACTGAAGCATTTGCTGCAGTGATCGACTACGAGAAGATCCATAGTCTGGCAAAAGAAAAAGCGATGAATCCGCCTGCAGTAAAACCTCTGCCGAGATTTCCGGTAGTAGAGCGTGATATTGCACTTACACTTGCGAAGAATATTACGGCAGTGAGTATCATCACTGAAGTACAGTCGCTCATTCCGAAAGAGCTTTATGAAGATGTGCGGATCTTTGATGAATTCGAATCGAAAGAAATGAAAGCGGCTTCCGAGAGGAGTTTGGGCTTGCGCCTGATGCTCAGATCTTCGGATAGAACACTCGAAGATGCCGAAGTTGACATGATTGTTCGGCAAATTATTGAGACAATACAGAATAAATTATCGGCACGATTACGATCGTAGTCAATTAAAAATGTCATCCTGAGAGAACATGCTTGATTCAAAACAACGGGAAGCGCAATTGCTTCAAGCCCGCGAAAGGCTTGCAAGAGCATTTACACGACTGGAAGCGATAGTCGGAGATCTACCGGATCGTATCCGGCAGCTTGAATCTACGCACGATAAATCCGCTCATCGCATAAAAGAGATAGAAGAGCTTTTGGAGCGTGAACGCGCGATCACCTCTCAGCGTCAATTACTTTCCGATGGTGCAGCAGAGCAAGTTCATGCCCTTAATCAAAAATTAGAGAAATCAGAAAAACTTGCTGCTGAACGCGATAAGAAGATCGCCGAATCAGAAAAAAATCTGATCCACAAAGAAAACGAACTTCTTGCCTACGAAAAATCGCACGTTGATTCTCTTGAACGTGAACAGAAATTTGCTGAAACGACCCAACGTCTTGAAGAGGAAAGTGCTGCTATCATACGCCAGCTTGAATTGATGAAAGAGGAGCGGGAAAGTTTACAGAAGCAGCTTGGAGTTGTAGAAGAAAAAGATAATTCGTATGCGCTGGCATTTACTCAGGATGAACGTTTGAGCTTACTGAAAACCGTCGATACGCTTATTGAACGCATTGACACTCTGGCGCATGTTGATCAAAACAAATAGGAGAAGCTATGGCTGAAACAGTGAAAGTACATATTCTCGGAAGTGAATACTCTCTTCGCAGTAATGATGAAGAACTTGTCAGCGAACTTGCGGCAGAACTCGATACGGAGTTGAAAGACCTTCAGCAAAAACTTCCCGGCAAACCACCGACAACGTTAGCTGTTTTAACTGCGCTCAATATTTCCGAACAGCAAGTCCATGCACAAATGAATGAGCTGCGCGAAATCGAAAGGCTGGCGGGAGAGATCGAGGGCTTATGTGATACTTTGGAGACACGGTAGCCGCAGGTATGCGTTCGCAGGCTAAACCCCTGCGTTTACTGCCTGATACCTCTCCAGCTTAAACGTCTCACCCAAATATAATTTCCGTATATGCTCATCGCTTGCAAGTTCTTCTGCCGTTCCGGCTTTATAGATCGTCCCGTCTATTAAGATATATGCTCTGTCGGTGATCGAAAGTGTTTCATGGACATTATGATCGGTGATAAGAATGCCGATGCCGCGTTCTTTCAGGCGGATAACGATCTGCATAATTTCTTCAACCGTGATCGGATCGATTCCGGCGAAAGGCTCATCAAGTAAAATATATTTTGGATTTGTGGCAAGCGCTCTTGCGATCTCGCATCTGCGCCGCTCGCCGCCGGAAAGCATGTAGCCTTTTGAATTGCGGATATTCGTGATCGTAAATTCCTCCATCAATTCTTCAGCGCGCTGCTTGCGGGCTTTTTTATCAAGCGGCATTAATTCGAGAACGGCAAGGAGATTTTCTTCTACGGTCATCTTCCGAAAGATCGAAGCTTCCTGTGAAAGATAACCGATGCCCTTGCGCGCGCGGGCATACATCGGAAGGGGTGTGATATCTTCGTCATTCAAATAAACTTTACCGCCATTGGGTTTGATAAGACCGGTTATCATATAGAACGTTGTTGTTTTTCCGGCACCGTTAGGTCCGAGCAAACCAACGATCTCACCCGGAGAGACTGATACGCTTGAATCTTTTACGACAGTGCGTTTGCCGTATATTTTTTTCAGATGTTCGGAATAGAGTTGTTCCATGATTAAAATTATTTATACGAATCAGTTCGAACAATGTTCATTGTTTCGTAAATTCCTTCGGTGTCCACGATAAGATCAGATCTTCTTTTTTTGGGCGCAGTTCGATATGCCGTTCATAATTTCCCAGGCGGAATGCTGCGCCGCGATCTTTTACATATCGCTCCGGCCAGAATTCGCCTTCAGTGCCTGATAGAACTGCAACGCGTTTCGCTAAATTATTTTCGAAATCAATGCGAAGGCTATCACCGCTCGAACGATTAAATCCGCTTGGCTTATCATCGGACGTAATAAAATAAATTGAAAGTGCATTATCCACTGCCATGAGTTTTCGGACAGTGTCTTTCACAATATAGAGCGTCATCTTCTGAGATGAAAGCTGATTGACTCTGCCTTTTACCGTAGAATCTTTGTACGGATCGGTTGCAAACGCATGACCGAATGCTACAACATGGTCGAGCTTTTTTTCTTTTTGATACGTGACAATGCTATCACCATCGATCTCTGTGCTATCATACCACATACTTTGTTTATTGTTACCGTAGAGACGCATCATGCTGTCTCGCTGCGAATAATATAATTTCCCGCCGATGGCTGAAAAATTTGCGCGAAAGAGTTTGACGCTGTCCGTTGCAATAAAATGGGCGCTATCTCCTTGGAAAACTTCCATGACAAGCGATTTAATGCGAAGCGTATCGTAAACAGCAATGAGGAGACCAGTTGCTGAATCTTTTTTCTGTGAGGAATCAATAATAAACAACAGAGGGTTTTTGGGTACGATGGAATATCCAAGTTTGCTAAAACGCGCAAGAGTATCTCCGAACTGGATCGTGTTATTTTGAATTGAATAGAGCTGTACATTCCCCGATGCAGTTAGCAATCCGAGCGGCTTCGAATCAAAAAGATATTGGCTGATAATGATCAGCGAATCGTTTCGTGCCTCGACATTTCCTCGTGCAATCGTTTCGCCGACGGTTTTTGCATTTGTTACTTCATCTGCTTTCAATGTTCCCGAATCTGATTTTACAAAAACATTTCCTCGGGCGATCGAAGTTTGCGTTGAGCGGAAATACGTAAGCTCGTTCGAAGTAAGTACCGTCTTTTCTTGTGTTGCACGGACGGACTCATGAAAATCGGCGCGCTGCGTATTGAGATCATAGGTTGCCCAACGTGAGGTAATATTTGCGTCCCGATCGGAGAATTTCACGCCGTTATCTGCCCGCGCGATCCTTGCGTTCATATCGTAATGAACATAGGGGGCTTCGACCGAAAGCGTATCCTGACGGATCAGGACATTGCCATAAAGATCGATAAGATTCTGCAGGGGATACTGGATGGCACTATCGGCTTTACCATAGATAGAGCCATTCTGAAACCTAAAATGTCCGACGAAACGAACTCTATCACTTGTGCCGATCTGTTGGTCAGCAGTAATTTGAACCTGATTTTGTCCGAAACCGGAACTATGCAGAAGAGAAAAAAATACAAAAACAAACGAATTGACAAAAAGTAATTTGCAAGCATAAAGACGCGGCACAGATCGCCGCTTGTGCACGTTTGAATATAGATGATTTCTCCGGAATCGTATCAAGAAAATTTTACGTAATTATTAGGATATAAGAGAAAACGATAGAACTATGGCAATCAATCCGAATAAGCTTACGGTAAAAACGCAGGAAGCGTTACAGGCAGCTGTGGAAATAGCCGGAAATTATGGCAATACGCAAGTAGAGCCTGAGCATCTGCTTGCTGCATTGGCACAGGATGGCGAAGGAGTCTTCGTTTCGGTGCTGCGCAAGATCGGCGTGAATATTGATCAGATTCGTATCAAGGCGAATGCTCTTTTAGAAAAACTTCCGAAGGTCGGCGGCGTTGCCTCGGCAAATACTTTCGCATCTCCTGCGCTCAACAAACTTTTCGATACGGCGCGCAAAGAAGCTGAGGGGCTGAAAGATGAATATATTTCCACCGAGCATTTGCTCCTTGCGATCATTGAAGAAAAGTCAGAGGCTTCGCGTCTGCTCAAAGACCAGGGCGTGACCAAGGATGCAGTTTTAAAAGCATTGCAAGCTGTTCGCGGCAGCCAGCGCGTCACCGATGCGAATGCCGAAGATCGTTATCAATCTCTGGAAAAATACGGACGCGACCTCACGGCGCTTGCTGAAAAAGGAAAACTTGATCCTGTTATCGGACGCGATGAAGAAGTTCGGCGCGTGATGCAAGTGCTTGCCCGGAGAACAAAAAATAATCCCGTTCTTATCGGCGAACCCGGAGTCGGCAAGACAGCGATCGTCGAAGGAATTGCAGGAAGAATTGTCAGCGGAGATGTTCCGGAAACGCTGAAAGGAAAGCGCCTCATCGCACTTGATATGGGTACACTTGTTGCCGGAACAAGTTTTCGAGGACAGTTCGAAGAGCGATTGAAAGCTATCGTAAAAGAAGTGGCTGAATCCGAAGGCGAAATAATTCTCTTCATTGACGAACTTCACACCCTTATCGGAGCAGGTGCAACATCAGGAGCGATGGATGCGGCGAATATTTTAAAGCCTGCTCTTGCACGAGGTGAACTTCGAACCATCGGCGCAACAACACTCGATGAATATCGCAAGCATATCGAAAAAGATGCTGCGCTCGAACGCCGCTTCCAGCCTGTCTATGTAGGCGAACCGACCGCTGAAGATACTATTTCCATCTTGCGCGGACTTAAAGAAAAATACGAAGTGCACCATGGCGTGCGGATAAAAGATTCGGCGCTTGTTGCTGCTGCACAACTTTCATCGCGTTATATCAGCGATAGATTTCTGCCAGATAAAGCCATTGATCTTGTTGATGAAGCTGCAAGTAAATTGCGCATTGATATTGACTCAATGCCTGTTGAACTTGATCAGCTTGAACGAAAGATCAGGCAATTAGAGATCGAGAGAGAAGCATTGAAGAGGGAATTGGCAGCGTAAATATTGTGTCATTGTTTGTGTCAATGCGAGGAATCGCGCAGCGATGACGAAGCAATCCCCTTAATAGTGGTAGAATGTTAATCTCTACCAATCTTCAGGGGATTGCTTCGTCGGACTACCGTCCTCCTCGCAATGACACAATATAAAGTTTCTGCTAACGACTAAAGACTACTAACTAACGACTACCAAAGTGCCACTGAACCCAAACATCGACCGCATCCTCAAAGAAAAAATACTCGGCATTATCCGGTTGAAAGATACTTCGCAAATAGTTGAATATGTCGAGCGGATGACGAGCGGCGGCATAACTATTTTTGAAGTCACACTGAATTCACAGAATGCACTGGAATGTATCGAACTACTCATTCAAAAATTTCCGCAATGCCTGATCGGTGCAGGGACAGTGATCGGTCGTAAAGCAGCGGAATCTGCTATCACTGCCGGAGCGAAGTTCATGGTCAGTCCTATTAATGACGGAAAGATGATCACGGTTGCGCGCGAACATGCAGTTGTGTCTATCGGAGGCGCGTTCAGCCCGACAGAAGTCTGGGAAGCGCATACGAACGGCGCAGATTTTATCAAGCTCTTTCCCTTAACAGGAATCGGTCCGAATTATATCAAAGCATTGCGCGGTCCATTCCCCGATATTCGCTTTATTCCTACTAATGGAGTTACCATAGATACGATTCCGGATTTTCTAAATGCCGGCGCCGCTGGTGTAGGTTTAGGCTCAGTGCTTATATCCGATGAAGATGTTGCGGGGGGGAAATTCGATGAAGTCCAAATGCGGGCGTGCAAAGCAATCGCCTCGGTAGCCGCACGGCTTTAGCCTGTGCCCCGTTTATAAATAGCAAAAAATAAATTTGCTAATTTATTAAAAAATAAGGACTTATAAACTATTTTTTTTTTGCTAAAAGATTTGGAAATTCAATTTTTTATTCGTATATTTGTATTGCTTAGTATAATGTGTTAGGCTCCTAATGATTTGAGCAGCCCCTTTGTGACTTCCCAATCCATTATCTGCCATCGTTATTCTTTTT
>JBBQGG010000073.1:0-14718 GCA_038322815.1 Kapaibacterium sp. (SeqCode) | reverse complement strand
GATGGTTACGGCTTCAACGCAGCAACAGAAGTCTATGAGGACTTGCTCAAGAGCGGGGTTATCGATCCGACCAAGGTAACGCGTTCAGCTCTGCAAAATGCAGCCAGCGTTGCGTCACTCCTCCTCACGACCGAAGCAACGATCGTCGAGAAGAAAGAAGACGCACCTCCAATGCCACATCCAGGCGGCGGCGGCGGTATGGACGGAATGTACTAAGCAAGCGAAAAGCTTAAAGCTAAAATTAAGAAAAGCCGGCTCGGGGAGCCGGCTTTTTTATTTCGTATTTTTGTAAGAAACATTGAATAAATGCCAGTGATTATACTATTTTTCGGCGTAATTCTATTTATTTTGGGAGATCGTTTCCTGAAATTAAGACGGCAATACAAAATACAATTTGCACTCTGCGAACATGGGGTTGCTGGAGGGAGAACCAGGGGATTGTGCTTAGAGTGTAAGAGGAAGAGAGAAATTCGTGAAGCAGCTCAAGACAATATTGCAGTCCAAGTTAGGAAAGTCGAGAATTTCGTTATTTCAAAGACCGATTTTATCAATCGATTGGATCCGAGAAGATTTGAAATATTTGTTCTGATTTGTTCCGAAAAATGGGTTACACCACAGAGGTGACTTCCTATAGCAATGACGGGGGTAAAGACATCATTGCAACTCTGGATAATCGAGTCATATTTATAGAGTGCAAGTACTACGGCGAAAATCAGTCTGTTGGACGCCCGCTAGTTCAGAAATTATCGGGGGCTATGCTTGAGGGGAATGCCACCAGCGGAATTCTGGTATCTACTGGCGTATTTACAAAACATGCCATAAGAACTGCTGAAAAATTAAATATCCAGACAATAGACAAGAAAGGACTTTACGATTTGGTTCTGGAACACTTTCCTTCCGAAGACTCTTGCCTTCTGGAAATAATTTGTGCGAATTGTGGCCAAGCATCTTGCATGCCATACAAACCTGACACGGAAGATATAGCTTGTAATAATTGCAAGAATGATATTAGCCTTTTGGAAATTCGAGATATCAAGAATAGGATTTATACTGAATTATCTTTTGCTTGTTGAGTCTCTCCCGCTTCCTGTTGTTTATTCTGCTATGAAATTTAAGGTGCTCGATAAATCTTTCAATCCTGCCCACGGTTGAAACCGTGGGCTATGTAGTTATCATCACCTTCAGCGATTCGGGAATTGTCGCCTTCGGCGACGCAATTTGAATCCGCGTCAACGGATGACAACTGATTAGCCCATCGTTTCAACGATGGGCGGACTTGAGGATTGGAATAATTTCCATTATTTTTATAGATTCATCAATCCTCTAATCCGTCCACGGTTGAAACCGTGGGCTATGTAGTTTTCATTGCCTTCAGCGATTCGAGTCTGTCGCCTAGGGCGACGCGTTTGAATCCGCTTTCGGGGATGATAACTACATAGCCCATGGTTTCAACGGTGGGCTATCTAATTCTCCCTGACAAGCGGCGAGAACTGCCGTGTTCCCGGATCATAAGCAAATAACTCTGCCGTGGCGATCTTGAAGAACCAGGCATGGAGACGGAGTGAGCCGTTTGTTAATTTCTCTTGCACACAAGGGTAGCTTCGTACATTTTCTAAACTGAAGAGGACATTTTCTTCGGCTAGTGCGGTTTGGCGGGCATGAGGTTCTGAAATATGAGAATAATTCTTTTCTAAGGTTGAAAGTACAGGAGAAGCCAGGGTCAACCACTCTTTCAAATGCGGAGTATTCTCTCCTATGAGTGAAGAATCAAGCAATGCCGAGATTGCGCCGCATTGCGAATGCCCGCAGATCACGATGTCACTGACGCCCAGATTCACGACGGCAAATTCGATCGCAGCGGCAGTGGAATTTGTATCGCCTTGCGAAGCGGCGGGTGGGACGATGTTGCCGATATTTTTGACGACAAAAAGATCACCCGGTTGGCTTTGCGTGATGAGTTCTGCCAGCACTCGCGAATCCGAGCAGGTGATAAAAAGTGTATGCGGATTCTGCCCCTGCTCCGATAGTTTATGAAAAAGCTCGCGATAATTACCGAACTCGTCAGTATGAAATTTGTGAACCCCTTCGATCAGTCGCTGCATGAATTTTTATTAGATTGAGAACCACTAATAACAGAATGCTTTTTGATTTGTTACAGCATTTTAATGGGTTTACCACAGAATAAAAAGGCAGCTTCGTTAAGAAGCTGCCTTTTAGCTTGCCGTGGTAGAGGTATTTCACTCCTCTCTCAGAGCATCAAGATGCCAAGATCCAAAATAATTAATTTGCTGTGCTTTATTTCATTACTTATATCTGGCATACACTCCGATTAACAAAAGCTCTTTAAGTAATTATCTCTGCAAAATGTATACCAGAATATTATTTATTGATCTTTTGCTAAGGTAGGAATCGTTTTAGGGAAGGGCGTCCTATCCAGTCGCAGGAGTATTTTCATACCGATTAGCGTGATCGTAATGGCAAGCGATCCGAAAATAAAATTTTCCACACCCGTAGGAATTTCGATCTGCCCTAGTATAAAGGCGATAAATGTGTAAGAGACGTAAATGCCGATTCCCAAAAGGCTACTACCTAAAATTATATTCAGGATCTTAGCATTTTTTATTTTCGATGATACCACTTGTTCCATAATTTCCCTCTCATTCTCATTATATTGAATAACTATCGGTCCTCATTTATATAAGATACGGAAAATCCCAAAAAAAATAACAAAAAAATTGTTATAACTTTATACAGTCTATGTAATGAAAAAGACATCTATTTTACAGATGTCTTTTCGATCAAAGCACGTTTATAAAGAAAAATGTTACATTGGCTCGACGTACCAGCTGCTGAAATAATTAATCTCATGTGCCTTCCCGCTATGAAGTGATGTACGAATCGTATCTTTATCATCGTCGTTATATGAAGGCACGACAAAGACATAGCCTCCCTTTTTCAAAGCGGATTCGTAAAGATTGATAAGTTTCCTCTCCATGTCTCCAAAGGATTGCAATTTACGCGCAATCTTTGAGAAGAATCCGTGACCTTTGCCGGATGGGTCGAGAAGATCGATCCCTTCTCTTCCGTAGAGTATTTCTATTTCTTCCTCTTTTGCACCTGTTTTTAAGAGGGCATCGAGTGCATGACTTGCATCGTCGCGCTCATCAATGATGGCGCAGACGCGATGACTTGGATAGGTCATCAATCTGTCCGGTTTATTGAAGTACATTTCATTCATAGCTTTTATGATAAGATTAGTTCTAAAAAAGTGGGAATACCGTTAAGCATTCGATAGTGTATGATACATCATGCTCTGTTATCTTCGTGATACAAAGAATATGCCACGAATATGATAATGCTAAAATTACCCAACCTTTTTTCAAATTCTTTTGTATAATAAATGACTTTTATTTTCGATTCATTCTATCATCATGAAAAAAAACCTTTTACAACCCGAGGCTCGTACGGCAATTCTTGCACGAATTGATAAGCTTACCCCTAAGACTCAAAGGTTATGGGGCAAGATGAATGTTAATCAGATGCTCAGACATACAACGTATGGATTAGAGAATGCCATGGGTGAAATGGATGCAACAGCTAAGTCAGGACCGATCATGAGGGCAATCATGCGTTTTGTTGTACTCAAAACCGATATACCTGCACCGAAAGGTAAGGCTGAAACATTTCCTGAATTTAATACGGTTGAGAACGGAGTAAATCCTGACGATTTTACTGCTGAGCGTGAACATTTAAAAGAAACTCTGAACCGCTTCCCTGATTCATCAAAATATGGTACGGAAAGTCCGCTTTTCGGAAAAATGTCAAAACAAGATTGGGCACGACTCAATTATGGACATCTCGATCACCACCTCCGCCAGTTCGGAGTTTAAGAATTACGAGGCGGGTTTTACCCGCCTTTTTTATTTTGTTATTGTTGTAATATGAAAGAAGAAAAACAATATATCCTTGGCATTAATAACGAAGAGTTAGAACGTCTTCGATTTCAGCATGGCGTCTGGAAACATATTTCTGATGCGTTCTTCGATCGGATCGGAGTCACCTCAGGTTGGAAATGTCTTGATGTCGGAGCCGGTCCTGGAGTCGTTGCTACGGACTTGCGAGAGAGGGTTGGCGAAAGCGGCGAAGTGACAGCGCTCGAACCGGCGCAATATTATCTCGATCATTTCAAAACTGCGGCTGATAAAAAAGGATGGAAAAATATAAATTATATACAGGGGACTGCTGAAACTGCGAATCTTCCGAAAGATCATTATGACTTGATCTTTGTCCGATGGGTGATCGGCTTCGTACCTGATGCGGATAAATTTATAGCCAATTTATTTCCGTCTCTAAAAAAAGGAGGAGTCATTGCTATTCAGGATTATCTCTATTCCGGTTTAGGGCTTTATCCCAAAGGTGGTGCATTTGATCATGCACTCGATATGGTCATCAAACATTGGGCAGTAAGCGGAGGAGATGCATTTGTTGCTGCGAAAATTCCTGCCATTTTCCGTAAGTACGGATTAGAGATGGTTGATTACACACCTCACTGCCTTGCCGGAGGTCCTGATAGTGATGTGATAGAATGGGCAGATAAATTCTTTACCAAACACATGCACTTAATGGTTGAAAGTGGTGCAACAACAAAAGAAATGGGCGATGCTATGCTCGAAGATTGGTATGCACATCGCAAAAATCCTGATGCAATATTTTGCTCGCCGATTGTGGTAGATATGGCAGCAACCCGGATTAATAGGATTTTTTAAGGATTTTTAGGATAGGAAATATATTCTGGATGGGATTTTTTTTCATAATTAAATCGTAATCATTATTCACATTAAACAGTGAGTACATGGATTTGTTCCATATTGAATCCCAAAAATCCTTAAAAAATCCTATTAATCCGGGTTGCGTTTCGCTTCCCTTGCTATCAGCATTTCCGCTATTGCGCAAAGTAATGCTATCATCAAAAATGTCTGCCACAACTCTATTCCGAATCGTGATTCTTTTATTTTTTTTGTGAGGTCTTTATTTGATGCATCGAGCCTTGCAATGGATTCCTTTGGCTTTGCAAAGAGCGGAGCAATGAGTGAGTCCGCAGCGTCAGGTGTTGCGCGACGAAGATCAGCTTCATCGCTTCGGATATTGACGGCGAACGATGCAACAGGTTCATGTGCTTCAGCATCTTTGTAGATCGTATATATTCCTGCTGAATGAGCATTGTCAAGATGAGCGCGAAGTTTCCCTTCGGTTGCTATGGATTCAATTCGCTCAGAAGAACCATCAGGGGATTTGATAAGCAGTTTCAATCCTGATTGTTCGCTTCCAAGCTGAGGCAGCATAACATCGAATGGCTCATCGGTATAATAATTAGCTTCTTCATTTTCATCTTTCGCTCCGATCGAAGAAAGATATGCAGCAGTCCTCCGTATAAGAGGAAGAAAAATTGCTTTACGCGGAAAGTCGCTGAAACTGAGTGTCGGCGGGACTGAATAAATAAGCGCCTTGCCTTTGCCCATCGAAAGTTCATTCAGGAACGAAGCACCGCTTGAAAGTGTGATAAGCGGAATGCCAATTCGCGAGAACTTGTAGTATTCAAAAATTTTCGGCGATTCGATACCTCGGGCAGAAAGACTTCCACTCTTCTCTTCGAACATTCCGGAAAAGAAAGGATGCGCAAAATCAAATTGTGCGAAGCTTGCATATTTATCCATCACTTGCGCCGACCCCTCTTTCGATTCGATGTTAGGGATTCCGAGAGTTGAACTAACCGATGAATTAAATTGCGGGATCTGAATTCCGGTTAATGCAAAGATCGCAGCACCTTTGCCGGAAGCAATGTACTCTTTCATTGCTTTACTATCACTTCCATCGAGTTGCTCTGCGCCGAATCCGATCATTACTGCATCGAGCCGCGAACGGAGTGAAGGCAGCATTCGTAATTCTTCAAGGCGGTGAAGTTCGACAGAATATGGAAGTTCGCTATTTTCGGAGAGAGATTGCTCAAGTGCAAGTTTTATATATTGTGCATCGGCTTCATGAGTTACAAAAATGCCGATGCGGCGTGTGATCGGAAGTGTTAATGCAAGATAGCGTTTATTGTCAAAGGGCAGGGCATCGTCTTCAAGTTCTGCCCGAACGGAAAGTACCCCGGCTTTACGCGGTAACGCACTTATTAAAACTTTATCGTTTTTATTTTGGGCAAGACCGCTCAGAGAACGTTGAGCAACACGTTCATCATTATAGAACAGAGAAATAACTGCATTCTCAGAAGTGCCATCTCCGGTGTTGCGAATATAAGCTTCGAATTCCAAAGGTCTGCCGGGTTCAAAAATAGTTGTTTGGGGCTTGAGTGAATCGAGCGAAAGATTTCTTCCGACACTTTTATCGGATTCGCCAATATCTGTAAGAAAAATTCTTGTGCGTTCATCGAAAAGTTTTAAATGCACGTTTGCCGAATCTTTTTTCAATTCGGTTTCTTTTCGGAAATTACGGGCTTGCGCATCGGAAATGAGATAAATTTCTTTATTGACATTGAATGATCTGTTAAGGACTGCACTGGCAACGCGGAGACCATCCTCAAGGCGGGCAGGTGCATCGGCAATGATGAGTGAAGAAATTGCTTTGCGAATATCTGTGATCGTATGAAGGGGCGGATATTCTTTGCCGCGCTCAAGCGATGCAAGAGGAATAACAACGGCTTCATCGCCATCTTCAATTGCACTTGCGATCTCGTTTGCTGCATCTGTTGCCTGTTTAAAATACGTGCCGTTGGTATTACGCCGCGACATCGAAGCGGAATTATCGACAAGAAGAATGATCGTGGTATTTGCATGTGATGTTCCGAAAAATCCGCCTAAATATCCACGCAATGCCGGACGGGAGAATGCCATGACAAGACAGATAATAAGCAGAGTACGCAAGATCAGTAAAAGGATCTGACGAAGCTTTACCTTGCGCATCGAAGATTTTTCGAGCTTTTGTAAAAAGCGAATAGAGCTGAACTCCACACGTCTCGCTTTGCGCTGAGCAAATAAATGGAACAGCACCGGAAAGCTGGCAGCAATTAACCCAAAAAGAATATATGGATTAAGGAATGTCAAGGGAATTGAAAATGTAAAATTGAGAACGTAGAAAAAATCATATTAATCAACAATAAATTTAGCAATAAAAAAAAACTTTCCTGATGGGGATTGCCCATGAAGTTGATAAACACCTCGTGCAAATTTATCTACTCGTATTCGAAGTTCATTCAGATTCGGCTCGGCATCATATCGCAAAACTTCTCTTCCGAGTGCATCGGTAATTTTATACATAACGGCTTCATCGGTTTGCGCACGAACATCGATCATATAATGTGCAGGATTTGGTGAAAGTGTCAGCGAAGAGGATAAAGGATTTTCTCTGACGCTAAATGGCGGAATGATCGTAGTATCACCGATGTGAAAACGGAAGACGGAATCAGGGGCATTTCTTGGATAAAGAGTGATAGTATCTGCTCCGTCACCGGTGGCAACAAAATATCGAACGAGAGTACCTTTTGACAATCGCGGGAATGTTGCAGTATAAATTAGCGAATCGGTCGCAAGAGAAAGTGGAAGCGTATTTGTAAAAGTTATATCCTTATTTATTGCGTATACAACTCGCGGATTTATCACTCTGTTGTTTGCTGCAATTCCCACTTCAATGTGATGGATCGAATCAACTTTCCAGATCCGCGAAGTGCCGATTATCGTGCCAAGAGAAAGCGCGGCGCTATAGGTATCAAGCTTCCCATATCCATACGCAGTGTCGGGTATTTGTCCGGGGAATCGTATCCCTGTTTTGATGATCGCTTTGCGAACGGACTGTGCGCTTGCTTCCGGATGTGCCTGCATAATAAGTGCGCATGCTCCTGAAACCAGGGGAGTAGCTAATGATGTGCCCGAAGCTTGCGTGAAAATATCATCATGCGTCATTGTCCATACTGCAACACCCGGTGCACAGATCTCAGGTTTCAGCCGTTTATCAAATGTTGGACCTCGTGACGAAAAATTTGCAATACTATCATTGAGATCAATCGCGCCTACAGAGATAATACTATCGGCATCGGCAGGGGTAATCAAATATGGATATGAGAGATCTGCTCCTCCATTTCCCATAGCACTGCAGCAGAGTACGCCGAGTTTGGCAGCGCGTTCACAAGCTTTTGCAGAGGTAGTAGTTTTACCGTCCATATCGGCGTACGTATGGCTGACAAATCCGCTATCGAAATGAAAATATCCGAGTGAACTCGATGTTATATCGACGCCGCGTTTTTCCATCCATTCAATTGCAGCGGCATAATTATCTTCTTCGATAGGATGTTCGCTGCGTATGTCTTCGGTTTTTGCAAGAAGAAGATCAGGATTATACGCAGGTCCCATAATTGAATCAGGAAGAAAACCGGTTGCAGCACTGAGCACAAGTGAACCATGTCCATCCTGATCGGGAACATCAAGAGAATCGTTTGCCGTCAGAGAATCATGGAAAATAAAATCGTATTCAGCAAGGACATGATGCATCTTTGTCGCCCTCATCGCACGCCAGCGAAAACCAACATCAAGATATCCGAGTATAATGCCGCTGCCATCAAAACCCATTGCATGAAGCGGGGTAACATTGATGCGACGAAGCTGCCCGTCTGTTAATCCATAATGATAAATGATCGAATCATAGCCCGAGGGAATTGGAAGTACGGTAGGTTCATCATCCTTTATGATTACAGGTGACCGAAGAAAGATTGATTGTAATTCTTCAGTACCTAACGTACATCTTTTAACAGTGGCTAACGGACTCAACCTTGAAATAAATTGCTGCTTTTGTAATAATTTAATTTGATCTATCGTGAGATACGCGCTCAAAGCATTTGACCAATAGGAAATTGTTTGGGGAGTAATTCCTAATGTGCGAAGAGAATCGAGATACTTCAAACAAATAGGGGCATCTTCAATAGTGATGATCTTTTCAATCTGTATAGTGCGTAACGCTTCGACACGGCGCTTCAATGCTTTTGGAGAAAATTCTTTCAGTGTCGCATCGAAAATTGGATTCCCTGGTTTGAATTCTGAAGACGTGATGCCTTTGTCTTTAAATTCGACCCAGTATTTTATTTGACTATGACTATCTCTGGCAATCAGAAGAACTATAACTATCATTGCGAGAAGGACGTTAGTCCTACGAAGCAATCCCCGGAGGAGGGCTGGACGTCGGGCTTTATCGCCTACCTCAAAGGATTGCTTTGTCGTCGCGATGCGACTTCCTCGCAATGACATCGTAATGATATTACTCTTTAGTTAATTTCTGAATCAGATCTACCGTCGAAACACCTTCAGCTTCCGCGTTGAAATTCATCACTAGTCGGTGGCGAAGTACTGATGTTGCAAGTGCACGGATATCTTCTATAGAAGGAGTAAAACGTCCATCCAATAGTGCACGGACTTTTGCGCCAAGAACCAAATATTGTGATGCGCGTGGGCCTGCACCATAGCTGATATACTTTTTTACGTAATCAGGTGCGTTCGGATTTTTAGGACGAGATTTTGCAACAAGTTTTACAGCATACTCGACAACATTATCTGCGATAGGAACGTAGCGTACCAGATCCTGATAAAGGATAAGATCATTTCCGGAAAGAATTTTATTGAGCTGTGGTTTATATTCGCTTGTCGTTGATTTAACAATGTCGATCTCTTCCTTTTCCGAAGGATAGTCCAGCCAGATATTGAGCATGAAGCGGTCGAGCTGGGCTTCAGGAAGCGGGTATGTACCTTCCTGCTCAATAGGGTTTTGCGTTGCAAGTACGAAGAACGGTTCGTTGAGAGTGTACGTCGTGTTCGCCGCAGTAACTTTATGCTCTTGCATCGCTTCTAAAAGCGCTGCCTGAGTTTTTGGCGGAGTGCGGTTGATCTCATCTGCTAAAATAATATTAGCAAAGACAGGCCCTTTAATAAAGCGAAATTCTTTTGCGCCTGTAGAAATATTCTGCTCTAAAATTTCCGTGCCGGTAATATCCGATGGCATCAGATCGGGTGTGAACTGAATGCGGTTAAAATCCAGATGTAAAACTTCAGCAAGTGTGCTGATAAGTAATGTTTTTGCAAGTCCGGGAACACCGATGAGCAGACAATGTCCACGCGCAAGAAGAGCGATGAGAAGTTCTTCAATAACGTCATTCTGTCCGACGATGACTTTTGCTATCTCGGATTTTACGGCTTTATGTTTTGCGACGAGATCTTTCGCATACTCCAACTCTTTCCCGGCAAAGTTATTAGTTGTGAGGATTGGTTTTGTTACTGTATCCACTATTTAAAGGTTTTGCTAATATTTAAACTCTATCAAAATTCTGATCGTACATTTCTACTTCTCCAAACGCTTTCATATCATTTTCTAAAGCTTTCGCATCTCCTGAAGCTGAGATCGTTAGCGAATCAGGATGAATATACGTTTGTGCCGTACGCAAAAGATCTTCGCGTGTAAGTGCTGCAACGGTATCTCTGAATTTATCATAGTAATCCATATCGAGTCCGTAAAGAGCAAGCGTAGCAATTCGACCTGCAACTTGCTGAGGCGTTTCGATCGATAACGGAAAACTGCCGATGATATAATTTTTCACCATGGAAAGTTCATCGGTACTGACCGGTTCATTTCTGATGAGCGTCAACTCATTTATTATCTCCTGAACTGCCTTTGCCGTCACGTCAGTGCGTACTTCTGTACTTACTGCAAAAGCGCCGGTTTGTTTCCGTGCATCAAAAAAACTTCGTGCACCATAAGTAAATCCGTGTTTCTCGCGTAAATTCATATTGATGCGCGAATTAAAATAACCACCGAGCAGCATATTCAAAACATAGCAGGCAACATAATCTTTATCGTTGCGCGCAATGCCAAGATGTCCGACTCTGATCGCAGATTGCACTGCCTGTTCCTTCTCAACAAGTAGAACGCTTCTTGTTTTCTGCGCAGGCGGAATAGAAACAGCCGGTGCCGGTATATGAAAATCATTCCAGGAGGCAAATCTCTCGCCAAGCATTTGGAGAATATTCGGTTCTGAGACATCACCGGCAACGACAAAGAACGCATCGCTCGGAGAAGCAATATTAAAATAATATTGCTTCAATACGGAGGCATCAAGCTTTGGCACGGAATTCTCTGTTCCGCCGGATTCAAGTCCATAGGAATGTCCCGCAAAGACTTTTTTCGAGAAAATTGTTTCCGATAAATATCCCGGATCGCTTTTGGATTGCTTGATCCCTGCAATTCGCTGCAGCTTTGCGCGGTCAAGTTCTTCATCGGCATAAACAGGATTAAGTGTTACATCCGCAAGTAGATCAAGTGCTGTTGCAAGATAGCGGGTTAAGACGGCAGTAGAGATCGTCGTGGAATCAGATGAAGCGCTTGCTCCAAGTGAGCCACCGACAAAATCAATTTCTTCGGCGATCTGGGTGGCGCTTCGAGAGACGGTTCCTTTCGTTAGCAATTCGGCTGCGAACGATGCAAGTCCTTCTTTACCCGCAACATCGGTGTTCGAGCCTGAGCGAAGATAAAGGGAAACACTTACCAGAGGCTGCTCGTGATTTTCAACAAGATACACCGGCGTGCCGATTGCAGTTTGTGTCGTGATGAATTTTGGAAATGCGATTTTAGTTATCGGCCCGGGTGCTGGTGGTATTGATCTGTCGAGTTTTATCATAAAAAATTTATATTCTTGTCATCTACTAACATCAGGGGATTGCTTCGTCGTCGATGCGTGACTCCTCGCAATGAAATATTTTTCTATACTTCCTTCGGCGGCAAATAAATCACGACACACCGTTTTTCCGGCAAAAGATATTTTGCTGCGGCTTTACGAATGTCATCGGTTGTTACGCTTAAATATCTATCAATAATAGAATTCGCAAGGCTGGTATCTCCGAAGAACAGTCTGGCATGAGCAAGCTGATCGGCTTTTCCCGAAGCAGTTACGCGGCTTGCGACAAGGCGAACCTCCGTTTTATTTTTTGCTTTTTGCAATTCTATTTCTGTTACACCTGTCGCCCGAATCTCAGAAAGAACTTTTTCGATCGCAATTTCCATCGGTGCGATCTCGCTATCTTCCTCGTTACCGACAGCATAAAACCAGACAAGTCCGGGCATTTCGCGGAGATCAACGTATGCAGATACTTCGGATGCACATTGATCGGTATAAACAAGTTTTTGATAGAGCCGCGAACTTCTGCCGGTGGAAAGAATATCTGTTAATAGATCGAGAGCAATTGCTTCATCGGTTCCTTCTGCCGGCATGGGATATGTATAGAAAATTGCAGGCAGGGGTACGGCTTCATTAATAATGGTCTCTCGTCGTTCCGATTGCTGCTCGTCTTCATTATATATAGGTCGCGCTAAATGATCGTTCTGATTCGGAATACTTCCGAAAAACTTTTCGATCATCATCTTTGCATCGGCTTCCTTAAAATCTCCGGTCATAACAAGAACGGCATTGCTCGGAGAATAAAATGTATTATAAAAATCTTTTACATCGGTTAGTGTTGCGGCTTCGATCGTATTCATATAGCCGATGACCGTCCATTTATACGGAAATTTTTTGTATGCTAAGCACATCATTCGTTCTGAAAGCGTACCATACGGAGCATTATCATAACGCTCCCGCTTTTCTTCTTTTACAACGTCCTTTTGTGTACGCAGGCTTTCTTCACCCAAGGTGAATTCAAGCATTCTGTCACTTTCAAGCCATAGCCCAAGTTCTATTTGGTGTGCCGGAAGCACCTCATAATAATTGGTTTTATCTTCAGTCGTATAGGCATTATCATATCCGCCTGCCTGCGTGATATGCGTATCGAATTCACCGCGCTTGACATTCTGCGATCCTTCGAAGAGCAAATGCTCGAAGAGATGCGCAAAACCTGCGCGCTCTGGCGTTTCGTTCTTTGAGCCGACATGATACGCAATGTTCAGGCAGACGATGGGCGCTTTATGATCTTCGTGCAAAATGACGTGAAGCCCGTTGGGGAGGTCGTATTCACTAAATGCTATTGCGCCTGTTTGTTGGTTCAGTGGATTCTGCAATCGTATTCTATATATATAGCCAAAAATTAGCTTGACTTTAACGCACAGCGATGTTGGGAAGTTCGGAAATGAGGAAGAGATAAACGGAAAGCGGTCGCCGCATTAGAGCGCTCCTTCCAATGACATCTTATTACGCTGCAATATCCGCCAGAACTTCAACTTCCGCCGCTTTTACATCTTTGGCATCAGGCGGCATTGAAGCATATTTTTTATTTATTGCGCGATTGATCGGGTAGAGCATTGCCGTCATGATGATCATTGTACCAACAACAACGTATCCTAATGTATCATAATGTTCAATCATTCCGGTGGGGGATTGAGAGACGATCTGCCCTGCAATAACGGAAGCTGCTCCGCCGGATAATTGCATGATGGCAGAGTTAATGCTCATGAATGCTCCGCGATCGGTTGCTGCAGGAATTGCCGTCATGAGCGCAGAGGCCGATACCATCCGAGCAGTGATAGCAGCAAAAAGCAATACACTTACAACACATGCAAGCCAGAACGGAGTAATTCCTAAATTTGTATAAATGACAACGACGATCATTGCCATCGCCGAGCCGATGCAGAACATCTTATATTTTCCGATCTTATCGCTTAAACGTCCGGCAAGCGGACCAAATATCATGGAAAAAACTCCAGTGATCAGATAAAGCATCGGAAGTTGGTCGAGCGTCAACCCAAGATTATGCGTTCCGAAAACGCTTCCGAACGGCATAAGCATGAAGCCGCCTGAAGCAAGAAATGACATCGTCAAAAATGCCCAGAGATAAGAAGGCTTCGAAACCGTTGCCCATAAATGGTGAAAGGCTTTTCTATCAGGATGCAGGTTGAGATGTCCGGTTACGGGTTTCATATAGAAAAGCATGATCACTCCGACGATAGATCCGAAAATAGCGATCATCCAAAAACAGGAATGCCAGCCGTAATTATTTGCAAGTATCAAGCCGATCGGAATGCCGAGCACCTGACTTGCTGAAAATGCCATCTAAATATATCCCATTACTCTGCCTCGGACTTGCATTGCGAAGAGATCAGTTACAATGGCAAGAGAAACCGAGCCGATCACGCCGCCAAAAATTCCGGTAATGATGCGTGCAGCGAGCAGAGTATTAAAATCCGGTGCGATAGCGCACATTACCGTTCCGAGAATAAAGCCAACATAAAAGAAGAGCAGAAGTTTTTTGCGGTCGAATTTATCTGCAAATCCGGCTGCCAGCAAACCGGATATTCCGGCACTGAATGCGTACGCAGAAACGACAAGACTAAATTTGGAAGGAGTAATATCAAGCGTTTTCATCAGTATCACTCCGAGCGGAGAGATCACCATGAAATCCAGGATCACCGTGAATTGAAGAATTGCAAGCAGTGCAACAATAAATACTTCGTAGCGGGTAAATATTTTTTCTTTTGCCATAAGGTATCTAATACGCAGAAAGAGGATTGAGTTTCATTTTTTTTGAAGTTCAGATTTTAGTAGTGGCTCAATTTGAATTGTCATCCTATGTTGCTTGACCACGTGCATTTCTTGTTATGAAGTGACCCGACAGAGAGCGGGGAGAGGTCAAAGATGTCATAGGTCATAGAAGACCGTTCGGAATGGTTGACCGCCCCGCTCTTTTGCTGTGCAAAGCC
>JBBQGG010000072.1:0-15054 GCA_038322815.1 Kapaibacterium sp. (SeqCode) | reverse complement strand
TAATAACGCTATCTTGTGAATGGCAAGTCGTGGTTTGTAGAGCAACGTTTATATTTGAAATCTGAGGAGTTGAATTCGAGCCGATACCGGTAGTATTAAGCCAGAGGCCGCCATGTTTATCTCCGGCATAAATAAAACTATTCGTTAATCGGTCCCCATATAGAATGAAATGTTGCACCACTATCAATTGACATCATGATACCTTCAGAGCCGTTCTCCATGGTTTGAAAGAAAAGGGCCCTTGAGTTAGATTGTATAGTGCCAGTGACGCTGTTATAACTACTATTATGGTACTGATAGATTTTTCTCCACGTAGCTCCCACATCATCTGATCTAATCAAAGAGCCTGATTGGGTACCTGACAAATCCGGACCTTCCGCCAGCACAAAAAAGATAGTGGTACCGGCAATTCCAACAGGTTGATATTGTTCACTGGAATAATTGCTTAAAGTCCAGTTGATCCCTCCGTCTACTGTGTAAATAATATCACCATGAAGCCCCGACATTATTCCATGTATGTCATCCGAGAACGCAATTCCCGCAGTGCTGGTTACCGGTGTTGAAGGTTGCGAGAAAGTATTCCCATCATCTGTAGAATACGCATAGGGATTACCTGCTTATAAAAGCCTACCAGTTAACGGAACATAGAAAACATTTCCTCCGTAAAGTGAGGGAATGAATGTCCAAGTGTTGCCACCGTCGAGGGTCTTAAATATTCCATTACTCCCGAATTTGCCCCACCAACCTTCCATCGAATTCTTAAAAGTAAACGAATTCGCTAATGCCCCAGGCACATCATACGTGGTTTGCTGCCACGACCTGCCTCCATCAAGCGTGCGCCAAAGTTCATCGGTGTGTGAAGGGAGGTTGTGCCAGAGTGAAATGAATCCATCTTGAGGGATTGGAGTAAACTCCATAAAATAAATAGTATTAATATCCGCACCGAAATCAAAAAGTTTTTTCCATTGAGCCGATAACGAATTCGTTAGGCAGCAAAGAAATCCTGCAATTAATATAACGAATATGGAGAGTTTCACTTTCATGAGAGGATAACACAGCGATTTGCGAAAAGTATTCCTAATTATTTCCGTAAATAAAATTTTACATCATCTTCATGAATTCACCAAAAAGGTAATCGCTTTCATGCGGACCCGGAGAGGCTTCGGGATGATATTGGACGGCAAAGATAGGCAGCTCTTTATGGCGAAAACCTTCGACGGTGTTATCATTGAGATTCAAATGCGTCAGTTCGCAGCTATCGGGCATTGAATCCCAATTGATACAAAAGCCATGATTTTGGGAAGTGATCTCGATCTTCCCTGTTCTCAGATTTTTCACAGGATGATTAGCTCCGCGATGACCAAATTTTAATTTATAGGTCTCGCCTCCGAGTGCAAGAGAGAGAAGCTGATTCCCGAGACAAATTCCAAAGATCGGATATTTTTCGGAACTTACAAGCTGTTTCACGGTCTCAATACCATCTTTGACCGCATCGGGATCGCCGGGACCATTGGATAGAAATACTCCGTCAGGATTGCGGTCCTGAATTTCATCGAAAGTCACGGTCGAAGGCATAACCGTCAGCCGTGCACCGTGATCGGAAAGCTTATGCAAAATATTTAGCTTGATGCCGTAATCTATTACGACAACATGAGGAGCTTTAGTATTTTTCGCTGCGATCTCATACGGCTTTGAAGTCGTCACTCCTTTTGTCAGATCAAGACCTGTCATCACAGGAATTTTCCGAGTCGCTTCTAAAAGTTCGGAATTAGAAATATCTTCAGTTGATATTATTCCACGCAGCGCTCCTTCAGTCCGCAATATGCGGACAAGCTTGCGAGTATCAATTCCTTCAATGGCAAGAATATTATTTTCTTCAAGAAATTTGCTGATGCTTTGCGTCGAGCGCCAGTTCGAATATTCTTCGGCAAGCTCGCGGATAATAAATCCGCTGACAAATGGCTTAATGCTTTCAAGATCTTCATTAGTCGCACCGTAGTTTCCGACAAGCGGATTTGTCATCGTGACGATCTGTCCGGCATAAGAGGGATCAGTGAGGATTTCCTGATAGCCGGTAATGCTTGTCGTAAAGACGACTTCTCCGCCGGTACGCAATTTACCCGTAGCACCGAAAGCCGTTCCGGCAAAGACAACTCCGTTCTCTAATATCAGTCGTGCTTGTTTTTTCACTCGCAAATTTTATTATAAAAAAGGCTCCAACGGAGCCTTAATACCATACTGTCATTCTGAGCGCAGCGAAGAATCCCGTGAGGTTTTATAAAGAAACTCTCAGTATTCCTCAAGGGATTCTTCACTGCGCTGCGCTCCGTTCAGAATGACTTTATTGAATCGCCAATGCTCTTTTTTCTTTCGGCAAAAATACTTTTGCCATTTCAAATCCTCCGAAGAGAACTGCCGTAAAGGATAGATCGGAGATCAAACTGTTCTTATAGAATGGCAAAGCCATCGTATAGCTTTGGATGAGTCCTCCTATCGTATGTGGATAGAGCGTCGTATAAAATGGCCACCAGGCAAAATTCGTGATCAGGAAGAATGCCAGCGATCCGCCAAGGGTTACTGTGATATATCGCAGTAACGAAGGCTTTGCCGAATAAAATCTTCCTATTACAAATGCAAGAATAAATGAGCCATAAACAACTGCCATGTATGGCGTATCGTAAAAGCCGATAATTGCATCTGTTAAGATCATTGCAATAAGCGGCACGAAGAGAGCGTAGCGGCTGCGATTGAGATATGCTCCGGCAAAAATAGCCGTTGCGATAACTGCATTGAAGTTATAGACGTGAATCGCATTGAAGAGAAGTCTCGTAGCGATGGCAATAACGACAAGTCCTGCGGCGAGCAGAAACTCCGATCTCGTCTGGTCTTTGGTGTTCGTGATAGTATTCATATTTATGCAAAAATACACAATGATTTCTTACTTCCTGTAAATGACAAAATGACCAGGAAGAATCCCGGCAGGGAAAGTTTTCTTTACAACTCCGGAAGTTGCATCGAGAATATCGACGTTGCCCGCTGCTGAGAAGCTGCCTCTTCCTACTATCAATGTATTTGTCGGAGAATCGTAGATACCTTTATAATATACAGTTGTCAGGAACGGCGAAATTTTATGAGTAGCAAGATCGAGCATATCCAACCTTGTTCCATACGTTAAAAATACTTTACTGCCTGCAAGTATCATTTGATTGACAAAATCAGATTTAGCGATCGTAATCGAATCTTTTACTGCAAATGTATTTGCATCGATCCACAAAATTTTTGGAAGCGTTTTTGCAACATACGCATCACCATAGGTAAGAACGATGATCGAATTCCGAGAGCTATCAATAACGATCTGCGCCGGATAATCGCCGATGTATTTATTACTCAACACATTTTTTGTAGCAATATCTATTACTTCCAGATTATTGGCATTCGTCAACAAATATGCTTTGCCGTTGAAAACTGATATATAAGCAAGACTTGTATCAATAGATATTGACGAAGTGAGCGTATTAGAATTTACATTAATCACGGCGATCTCTTTGCCATAAAGCTCCGACACCCAGACTTCACTTGCAGAAACAGCAGCCATGTTGTAAGGCGTAGAACCTGCCGGGAATTGGATCGAAACATGATCTGCCGCCGAATCCGGATTAATAGAAATAATTTTATTTGAATTCTCCATTACGGCATAAACCCTTTTTCCAAAGATCTGAATGTCATTTCCGATATCACCAAGAGGCTGGATGATATTCCTACTTAGTGAATCCTTCTTAAAGGAATATCCGTCAAGCTCGGCATTATTTTTTCCGAAGCCGCCCTCACTAAGTATAAAGAGAGTGCTGTCAGTAAACACGGCATTACCCGTTGATGGAGTTGTCGTACTTTCACACGATGATAGAAATGCACTAAGCAGTGCTGTGGCAAAAAGAAATAGATATTTTTTCATGATGTATAGTTATTAAAGAAAGTGAAAATTAATTGATGCGCGAATGCTCCTACCCGGCTGCGGGAATGAGGGTATTTCCTCATATTGCTTATTCGTAAGATTGAGCAGGCTGATCCCCAGCGCAGCACTGATCGCATTAGTAATAATTATTTGTGCGCTTGAAAAAGTAAGATCATATGTTATCACCGGCGGAAGCTTGGTGCTGTTGTAATAATCCGTAAAACGATGTCCTCTGTAAATTATTAGGAATGATAAATTTCCGAAAGTAATATTCCGTAAACCTAATTGAAATACTGACCGCATAGGTGTAGAATATGGAAGCTCTTTGCCATATAAACTATCCTTAGTTGTTAAATTTTTTGCGCTGTAAAGGCTTAACCCTTCTCGAACTGAAAGCTGAAATTGTGGTGAAAAAGCATATTGCATTTCACCGGTAAATTCAAATCCTTGGGATCTACTTGATTGGACATTCGATGGAGAATAGATACCGTCTGCTCTTTCAAGCCAAACGATCTGGTTTTTCAATAACATTTGGAAAAATCCCCCGTGAAATGCAAAAGAGATATTTTTATTAAATGAGATCGGAAGATCAAACGAAGCTTCAGCATTTGTACCGCTTTCAGGTAGTAAATTTGCATTGCCGCCGACTTTCCAATACAGCTCATTAAAAGTGGGCGCATGATAAAGGCTACCGTAAGAGACTTGCAGACTTAACAAGGTGTGAGGCTCAACAAAATGAAGTGATATTGCAGGAAGTATTTGAGGTTTCGGAATATCAGAGAGCAATTCTGTTCTCAGCGAAACGGTAGCATCGAAGTTATTAAGAAATTCAATTTTCTCTGCTGTATAGGCGGCGTAGTGATTGCGCGAAATTTCCGTATCACCTGAATTCAGGGAATTCGCATTACTAAAAAGCAAGTCTCTGGTATAATCAACTCCGCCATAAAGCTGAGTCCAATCAGCGAATGTTGTTTTTGACTTCCAGACAACTGAATATATTCTATTCAGATATCTATCGGCTGTCGGCGGTATTTTCGCATGATCGGTGTAGGTTTCATATTGCGATTGATATCCGATACTCAAAGTATATTCATAGTTTGTAAGGGGCTGATGCGATAATGAAAGAGCTGATAGGAAATTCTCGTCATATTGACGCGCAGCAAATGCACTTGCTCCGCGAAAATCTGTTGTTACCTGCGCAGGTGCGCCACGCTCAGATCGAGTAAAATATGAAAAAGCTTTTACTGTTGCCGTAGTATCAATGAGGTAATTTGCAGAAAGATTAGCATTCAATAAATGTGCATCATTATTTTCTCTGATTACAGTAACAAACTTATTGTCGACATTCTGAAGAAACGGAAAAGCGCCGTCAGAATACGTAGTATTTATCCCACCTCCAAAACTTAATTTATCACCTATTATAGCAATACCGCTAAGATCAAGTTGTTTTTCTCCCATTGAAGAAAGATCATTATAACTTAAAAGCGATGTGCCAATATCAAAACCAGTGGGTCTTGCCGATGGATTTGTTGTTAATAGTATTCCCGCGCCGCCTACATCTCCGCCAATAAGCTGCGAGTTTGCTGCACTGATAATTCCGACTGACTGAACGGACTTCAAATCGATAAGACCAAGATCGGTAAAGCTATGCTGGGGATCAGTAATGCAAATGCCTTCCCAATACACGCTCGTGTATTCAGCCGGCAATCCTCTGAATGATGCAAGCGAGATACCGCCGAGAGAACCGTAATTTCTGATATCAAGGGATGGATGGAGAACTCGTAGAGCATCTGACAATCTTGTTGCCCCGGTCTCCACTTGTAATTGTTCAGCTGTTACTGTATGAATATCTGCCGGATGGATTGCAATTTTATTATTATAAGCATCGGAAGTTACCGTGATCGGAGGAGCAGTCGTATGACGGAGGGAATCGGTGGTAATTTTATCTTGCGCTAAAAGAATAGAGCTTTGCAATGAACATAATACTGTCATTGCAAGGAAGAAGCGAAAGCGACTGACGAAGTAATCCTCTGAGGATTTAGAATACCTCAGGGGATTGCCGCGTCGGGCTAAAGCCCTCCTCGCAATGACAAAAATTCTATAGATAAGTTTTAAAAACACAAAAGCTCCAATGTCTTATTTTTAAAGACAAAGGAGCAGATAAAAATACAGCAACGCAAACGCATTGCAATTTTTTTTCTCCCTTGCCTCTTTCCTCGAAGGCATGATGGAAATATCGGTAATGGCAGGTCTCCTGGCTTCTCTTCCTTCCCGGATTGTCATCCAGTGGATTAAATATGTAGAGTTACAGTTGCGGGTCAGCTTCCGAATTTAACGGAATTCCCTTTTCATCCGCTTTATTAAAAGTGGACACCATTTCCGAATGTGAATGAACGATTAAGTACAAATATACTAAGAATTCTTGGCCGAGGCACAATTCAGTCGTAATTTTGCCAAATCTAAATCGGTTACATATCCATGCTTTCATTCACTATCCGCAAATTGATCTATTCCATCCTCATCATCTTCGGAGTGATGTCGATCATTTTTTTCGTGATGAATCTGCTTCCCGACCCTGCGCGTATGATGCAGGGGCAGCGCGCCGATCTCTCTACGCAAAATGCGATCAGACATGAATTAGGTTTAGATTTACCTGTTTGGGAGCGTTATGCAGCGTTTCTCGGGAAAACTGCAACCGGAGACCTCGGGCGTTCATTTAGTTCGAACCGTCCAGTGATGGAGAGCATCCTCGAGCGCCTACCTGCTACGATCATTCTAACGCTCAGTGCAATGTTCATTGCTACTATTTTAGGTATTGGTATAGGTATTCTCTCAGCCATCAAATCGTATTCACTTTGGGATAATATCTCAATGATTTTTGCACTCGTAGGTATTTCCGTACCTTCATTTGTTTTTGGATTATTGATGATCATCGCTTTCGGTGCATGGCTTCAAATATTTCCGATCTCAGGATATGTCATACAAGATGGATCGAGCTGGTATCAATTTTGGAATTATCATTGGGAGTATCTTGCCCTTCCGATGCTTACGCTGGCATTGCGACCGATCTCAATTATAGCGCGTGTTACGCGCTCAAGTATGCTGGATGTTCTTTCAAGTGATTACGTCCGTACAGCGAAAGCAAAGGGACTTTCAGCAAAGGCAGTGATCTTCCGTCATGCGCTTCGCAATGCGCTTAATCCTGTTGTAACTACGATCAGCGCCTGGCTTGCAGCCTTACTTACCGGAGCATTCTTTATTGAATACATTTTTAACTGGCCTGGTATTGGTTCATTAGCTTTTGAAGCAATTCCGCGCTCGGATTTTCCAACTATTCAAGGGACTGTTTTTTTTGCAGCGCTAATCTTTGTCATAATTAATTTTTTAGTTGATATTTTGTATGCGAAGCTCGACCCGAAAGTAAAAATACAATAATTTTATTGCAATGACAGCAACACCAATTCCGACTATGGAGGAAATGCTTAAAGAGAAGCCGCGCTCTCTTTGGTATTATTCCTGGAAACGTCTTAAACGCAACAGGCTTGCTATGGCAGGGCTTATTGTGACTTTTTTAATAATTTTGGTCGCAGCATTCGCAAGCTTCCTTGCTCCTTTCGATCCAAATTTACAGGTCCTTGAATATGCGACGAAACCAAGCGGGTTCAAAGGTAACGTCATCATGCGTACGAATGAACTTGCAGGACGAGAGCCTATACCTGTTCCTATTCAAAGTTTCACGATTCAAGGCGACCAGATCGTAATGATCACCGATGAAGGGAATACACGAAAACTTGCCTTAAGCAAACTTGCCGGTAAATCGGAATCCGATTGGCATAAAGAACCAAATTATTATCTTGGTACAGACAGATACGGACGCGACGTATTTTCCCGTTTGATGTATGGTGCCAGAGTTTCGCTTACTGTTGCATTCTTTTCTGAATTGCTCAGCATCGTCATCGGAGTTTTACTTGGTGCTCTTGCCGGATTTTATCGTGGATGGGTTGATGATGTTTTAATGTGGTTTACCAATGTTGTCTGGTCGATCCCTCCGATCCTACTTGTTATTGCTATCTCGATCGCGCTCGGACTCGGCTTTATTCAAACAGTGATTGCGATCGGTATTACCGGATGGGTAGATATGGCTCGTATTGTGCGCGGACAATTTTTCTCGCTTAGAGAAACAGAATACGTAGAGGCAACTCGTGCACTCGGATTTAGTAATATGCGAGCCATTTTCAAGCACGTCTTACCGAATGCAACAGGACCGATAATCGTTATTGCTACTGCCGGATTTGCGACAGCAATTATCTATGAGGCGTCGCTTTCATTCATTGGTCTTGGCGTGCAACCGCCGACATCGACATGGGGGCAGATGATCTATGACGGCTATGGCTTCATCGCCGCAGGCTCGAACTGGGGCTTAACAATTTATCCGGCACTTGCGATTATGCTCGCAGTTTTTGCGTTTAATCTGTTCGGAGATGGACTGAGAGATGCGCTTGATCCTAAGTTGAAGCGTTGATCGTAAGAGCACATCCATGTGCCCTCTTCGGATTTTGTTGTATGTAGTATAAGAAGGCACGCACAGCGTGCCCCTACAGTCTTAATTTTGCATTTTTAATTTATAATTGACTCATGGCATTACTTGAAGTAAAAAATCTTAGAACATATTTCTTCACTGATGACGGTGTATCAAAAGCTGTTGATGATGTCAGCTACACTGTCGATCCGAAAGAAACACTTGGAGTCGTCGGCGAATCAGGCTGCGGAAAATCAGTTACTGCGCTTTCGATCATGCGGCTGATCCCTGATCCACCGGGAAAAACTGTTGGAGGTCAAATACTTTTTGAAGGACGCGACCTGCTGAAAATTTCCGAAGAAGAGATGCGTTCTATTCGTGGGAATAAGATCGGAATGATCTTTCAAGAGCCAATGACGTCGCTTAATCCGGTTTTTACTGTCGGCAATCAGATCGAAGAATCGATCCTGCTCCATGAAAAAGTATCGAAAGAAGAAGCAAAGAATCGTGCGATCGAAATGCTGAAGAAAGTCGGTATTCCAGCTCCGGAGCAGCGCTATAAAGAATATCCTCACCAACTATCGGGTGGAATGCGTCAACGAATCATGATTGCCATGGCGCTTGCCTGCAATCCTTCCATTCTCATAGCCGATGAACCTACGACGGCTCTCGATGTAACCGTTCAGGCACAAATTTTAGAGCTGATAAAATCTCTTCAGGAAAGCCTCGGCATGGGCGTAATTCTCATTACGCACGATCTTGGAGTTATCGCAGAAACAGCAGATAAAGTTGCCGTCATGTATGCTTCACATATTGTAGAGTATTCCATTGCAGATGAAGTTTATTATAATCCATTACATCCATATACCGTAGGCTTACTAGGTTCAATCCCGAAACTCAACATTGAATCCGATAGATTGATGACGATCGAAGGCACAGTTCCGGTGCCTACAAACTATCCGCCCGGCTGTAATTACGCAGCGCGATGCCCTTACGCAACCCCGCTTTGTTTATCGGATGAGCCACTGCTCATTGAGCATGAAACAGGTCATTGGGTAGCATGCCATCATTGGGATGAGGTAAAGTTGAAGCGACCGGAGCATTTAGTGGAGGCATAACTTGGATTTGTGAAATTTATTTGCCAGTTCAGGCAAATGCAAAATTCAACATCCGATATACTAACTTCGCTACTAAATACGTAGCATGCTGTTGTTTCGGGTCGGGCGCTAATTCAACCACATCGAATCCAACTATTTTCTTTCCTGCTTTACGCAGTTCGCGGAAGATTTCCATCGTTTCATTCCACTGGAATCCGTCCGGTTCAGGTGTGCCGGTCGTTGGCATGATGGCGGGGTCGAAATAATCTACATCAAAAGTTATATAAACTTCATTAGTAGGCATAGTGGCGGCAATACTTTCCTGCCAGTTTTTTCCGTGCTTGCCTCGGCGAATGTTGCTCGCATAGAATGTATTAACTCCGGAAGCCTTTGCAAAATCATATTCCTGTTTACATTGTGCTCGAATACCAACCTGCACCACTCTCTTCATAGGAAAACCAACTTCATCAGCAACACGCATCATAAAGCAGGCATGACTATATGGGGTGCCGGAATAATTTTCGCGAAGATCAGAATGAGCATCGAAATGCAGAATGGACATATTCGGATAAGCCGAGTAATGCGCGGCTATCGGCGCTGTAGAAATCGTATGTTCGCCACCTAAAGTAACGACGAACCTTCCTTCTTCTATCTCGTGCTTCACTGCATTTTGGAGCAGTCTGAGTGCGGCACGGCCTGAATTTTTTCCATAATTTATCGGTGGTAAAGTTGCGATCCCCTGTTCGAAACATAATTCAGTAAAAAATTCATCGTCAAGAAATTCCACAAATTGCGAAGCCTTGATGATCGCTGCCGGAGCTTTCCCCGTTCCTCCTCCATAGCTTGTCGTTTTCTCATACGGAGCTGAGAGTATAACGATCTTACTTTTTTCATAGCTTGATACTTCGGGCGGAAGCCCGAGGAAGTTCGAGGATGTCGGTAAAACCTTGCGAAGTATTTTTTTCATTTTCTTTATTCGATGGGAAACACTATTGCCTCACCGGAATCGGTTAACAAACAAAAAGAAGGGTCAGGCAATGCCTGACCCCCTACAAAACAATAAATCGAAATTTAACTATAGTTACTTCGAAAGCACCATACGTTTTGTCTGGCTGAATGTGCCGGATTTCATTGTATAGAAATAAGTGCCGGAAGGAAGGTTATCGCCATTAAATGTCACCTGATTCTCACCTGCAGGTTCGGTGGCATCCAAGATAGAAGCAACTTCAAGTCCCAGCGCATTATAGAGTTTGATCGAAACCTTCGCCTCTTTTTCAAGTGAATACTTGATCACCGTCGAAGGATTAAAAGGATTCGGGAAGTTCTGAGCAAGAACATTACCCTCAAGCTTTGTATCATTAACTCCTGCAAGTTGGTCGTTTACAAGAGCAGATATAAAGAAATTCTGATAAAATGGCGTGCCCCCGCCTCTGGTAATACCTGACCAGTACAATACATACGGGAAACCAGATGCCAATCCACGTTGAACGGCAGTATCAAGTACTGTCGGGGAATCAAGGGAATCGCCAAAAATTCCAATCACCTGCTGACTTGCAAGATCAGTGGAAAAATCGTATGGAGTACTAACGGTAATGAAGAAAGCTCTGCCGACTTTTTTATGCTTCATTTTTACAGTGACAAATTGCAGTGTTCCAGGAGTCAAGGCAGATAGATCATCATAACTTACAGATGTTGAATCGATCAAGGTGCCTGGAAAAGGAAGCTTATTTTGACTGCTAATGGTTTGCGTATAAGCAGCAATTATTAATCGAAATCTATTTGCACCAGATGTTAAGGCACCTGTTGGTATTCCAATTCCAACCTGAACACTATCAAGATAGGTATTTGTCGTGTAAGGAGAAGTAAAACGCTGGGAATACCCTGTGACAGTATCAGGAATAATAGAACCGTCCTGCTGCGTAACGTTTAAAATAGTAGGGAAAAAAGCATAAGTGTATTGTTGGGTAACTGTATCGGGATATTGTATCCAACTAACGCTCTGTGGACTGTTCTGATGGCCTTGCGTCGGCTGAAACGACTTAACATATTTAGGGGATGCGAGGAATACATTAGCTGGATCAACCGTGACTCTGTCAGGTTTTAACCCAATCTGTTGTGACTGAGCAAAAGCGTTAATACTGAGGGATGTACTCAATAAAAAAAGAAAAATCGTAACATTTTTTTTCATCGTATTTTTATAAATTAGTAAAGTCCTATTAAATACACCCATCCGTTATTTGTCCCAACGACAGGATATTTAATAAATAACCCTTAAAAACTAAAAAAGTTGCGCGAAAGGGCAAATTTATTATTTTCTTTAGGATTTGCAACTATTCCATTTAAAGTATTCTTTATTATATCAAATAGAAATCGGATCAAAATGAATAACAGAAGCATTATACTCTATGCTTTAAGAAGTAGTATCCTGGCATCTGTTTTCTTCACCTTCAATGCAGTGAAGGCGCAGAATGTGTCCCAAAAAGAACTACAAATTTCAGCGTCCAAAATCTCACGGAAGACCGGTAATGCCTACAACCTCATTCGTTTAGGGAACTACAAAACCCCTGCTATTTTAACAATTAATCGTTCGAATGCTATTAAAGTGATTCCCGAATCGCAACGAAATGATATTGCAGCTGTTCGAAATTTTGCTTTAGCGGAAGCACAATTTGTCGCTGCAAATGCACTTGTTTTACCGGATAATTCGCAACTCAAAGAAACCGGAACTTCGAAAATCGGAAATCTCTGGCTTTCATCCTATATAGTCTCTTACGAAGGTATTCCTCTCCGCGAAAGATTTTTGAGAATGAATATTGGTGCCATTAACGGAGAAGTGGTACTCGTACGTAATAATATTCCGTCAAAGCAGCCAAATACACTTTCTTCTTCTGTTTCCGGTGAAGATATTTTGCAGCAAACACAGTCGTTACTTGGGCTGCATTCGGAATTCAAGACTCGACCGAAACTCGTATTTATTGACGAAGCAAAGGATAGCTTTCTACGGCTTTGTTATGAACTCATTGCATCTGAACCGGATATGAATGAGTTGTGGCGGTTAACCTTCGATGCGAAAATAGGTTTACTGATCGAGAAAAAAAGTTTGTTGGAGCATGAAAATGTTTGCAATAGTGGGTCGGACTTTAGTCCGTCCGTATTAAAAACTAATGGACTGAAGCCTGTCACGCTATTATCCCAGGCACATTATTCAAATTTGCCAACAACCGGAAGGGTCTTAGCAAAGGTACATCTGCATACTCCATTCGATACGTTAACAACTGTTGGAATGCCGTTTGAGAAAATAAAAGTAAATGGAGTAAGCATTAGCTGCGATTCAGATGGGACATGGTTTATGCCTTCTTCTTCTTACCCACTAACTATTGAAACATCTTTTAATAGTAAAATCTTAACTATATACCGTCAGGATAAAATTGCAAATAGCACTCTTAAGCGAACAATTCAGAACGGTTCGCCGGATGTGCTTTGGGACGACTCGAATTCGGATCCTTCGGAGCGTGATGCATATTACTCAGCCCACATAGCTTATCTTTCAGATAAACGCGAAGACGAAAAATTGACAAATCTGGATTTCCATATGAAGGTAAATGTGAATATCGATGCAACTTGCAATGCTTATTATATTCCAACCGATACATCAATCAATTTTTTCAACTCCGGTCCGAACTGTTCAAATACAGGTCAGATCGCCGATGTTATTTTCCATGAATACGGTCATCGGGTTACAAACGCCCGTTACCAAATGGCTTCCGGAGGGGATAATAATATCGTGGACGGATCCCTAGGCGAGGGCTTCGCCGATCTTAATAGTGCCTTCATCCGGGATGATCCGCGTATTGGAATAGGATTTTACGGGAACAATACGAAGGTTATCCGTAATTGCGATAATACAAAAAAATGGCCGCGCGATATTAACCCCGATATTCATATCAGTGGTGAGATCATCTCCGGCGCCTTTTGGGATTTACGTAAAGCGATCGGACTGAGCGCAACGGAGCATCTTTTCCATTTTATGGAATATCAAATGCCCGATGGTATTGGCATTACCGACACCATCCCGCTTGAAGAGGCATTCTCAAATACACTGATAGCAACGATCATTACCGATGATGATGATAATAACTTAGCAAACGGCACTCCCCATTTAAAAGATATTCTTGCCGCATTCAAGTTGCATAATATTTCCCTCTCCGATTTTATTCCGATGTCTCTTTCAAAGATAAAAGATCAGGACACTTCAGCGAGTTTTTATAATGCAATACTTACAGCCTCCTACAATGGTATCGCCGGTGCAATTGATGAAAAAAATGTTTTACTTCATTATTCTACTGACGAAGGAAAAACATTCATCACAGTTCCAATGAAGTCCATTGGAAATTCTCGATATGAAGGAGTGATTCCGAAGGTCCCTCTAGGGACTATCGTAAAATATTATTCGAGTCTGACTTCACCGATAGATGAGTTGGATACGATGACATCCCCTTCCCCCGAACGTTCATATTCATTTACTGTAGGATTCCGCCAAGTTGTTTTTGATGGTGGAGAGGCAGAAAAAGGATGGTCAATGAAAGCTCTTTCTGATAAGGCTACGACGGGGATTTGGGTTAGGGGGAAACCGCATGGAACATTTAGCAATCCGAACCCTCCTATTAATTATATTCAACAGGATACCGATCACTCCGTAAACGGAACAATGTGTTACATCACAGGAAATCGTATCGATACATCCGGCAACAACAGTCCCGGTTATGACGATGTCGATGGAGGAGCCACAACCCTCGAAACTCCGGTAATGGATCTTTCAAAATTTACATCCCCCTTTATCAGGTTCTGGTATTATTACTCCAATGACAAAGGACAAAACGCAGGAGTTCCAAAATGGCAGACCGATATTTCAAATGATAATGGAGCAACATGGAAGTCATTGCAGCTAACCAATCAAAGTACTAACGGAGTTTCAGGATATCCTGAGTGGACGGAATTCTCTTTCCGTGCTGCGGATTTTATTACGTTGTCCCCCACTGTAAAAATCCGTTTTATTGCAAGTGATTATATCGGCGCTCTGGTAGAAGCAGGGGTGGACGATCTTGAAGTGCTCGATCCCATTAAATCCGGTTCAGAGTCAGTAATATCCGATATACCAAATCAACCACTTCCCTACCCTAATCCAATACATCGGGGAGGAAAAATTTATTTCTTGCAAAACGGAATTGCCCCGGTAGCTTTCATTGATCTCATTGGCAGAGTAATCCTAAGATCCGAGATTCCCGATGGCTATTTTGTGATTCCTTCAAACACAGATCCGGGAATATATTTTATTGAGCAGGCAGGGCACAGATATAAAATAGTTGTATTAGAGTAACCAAAAAGGTCAGGGTTATCTGACCTTTTTCATTGACTTGGAAATGCCTTAGCTCATAGGTCACTTTTTTTTTACATCATGGATTTCCTCGAACTTGAAGGATAGACGC
>JBBQGG010000071.1:0-15187 GCA_038322815.1 Kapaibacterium sp. (SeqCode) | reverse complement strand
AGTAAACATAACCCTGACGTTAAAGAAATAAATGTTTTCATTTGTTATAAATGTGAGATGATAAAAATTTCCGTTGAGGAAAATATATAGTACAACGTAGTTTGCGGGGAACAAACCCTTTCAATAGAGTGCTATACAAGCAAAATCCCAGATCGGATTTTATTTTTACAAGTAATTATTCTAAAATTGTTATGATTTTGAAAAGGATATCCCCTTATTTTATTGTCTTGTTTATACTTAGCGCTTCTTTGCTTCATGCAAAAGAAACTTCACCGAAATATCCGCCATCTCTCTATGGCGGTTTGAAATGGCGCTCGATCGGTCCTTTTCGCGGAGGAAGGTGTCTGACGGTTTCAGGCGTTAAAGGCAAACCGACGCTTTATTATATGGGTGCTACAGGCGGCGGTATCTGGAAAACCGATGATGCCGGAAGCACATGGTTTCCGATCTCGGATTCCACATTTCACTCAGCATCCGTAGGTGCTCTTGCTATCGCCCCAAGCGATCCGAATATTATTTATGTTGGCATGGGCGAAGCGGCGATCCGCAACACCGTTGCCATGGGTGATGGAATGTATAAATCCACCGATGCCGGAAAAACATGGAAATATCTTGGGCTGGAAAAATCATATTCGGTTGCGCGAATTGTTGTCCATCCCTGGAAACCTGAAATTGCTTATGCTGCCGTGCTCGGTCAGGTCTTCGGAAAAAATAAAGAGCGCGGAATTTACCGGACAACTAACGGCGGGACGTCATGGGAGCAAGTATTAAGTAAAGATGATTCAACGGGCGCAATTGATATTAAGATCGATCCCGCAAATCCAAGTAATCTTTACGCTTCGATGTGGCATGCGAACCGCACGGCATGGTCGCTGACTTCAGGCGGCGAGACGAGCGGACTGTATAAATCCACCGATGGAGGAACGTCGTGGAATTCACTTTCACATAATCCGGGAATGCCGAAAGGTTTGCTTGGTAAAATTATTGTATCAGTTTCTCCTGCAAATCCCGAACGAATTTTTGCGATGATCGAAAATGAACATGGCGGATTATTTCGCTCCGATGACGGAGGAAAAAAATGGCAGCAGCTCGATACTAATAATAATCTCACGCAGCGTCCATGGTATTTTTCTCAAGTCTTTGCTGATCCTAAACAGCAGGATCTTGTCTATGTCATGAATGTCGAGTTCTGGAAATCCACGAACGGCGGAAGTTCATTTACGAAGATTCCTCAGGAGCATGGCGACAATCATGACATGTGGATCAATCCCGATGATCCGAATAATTTTATTATCGGCGATGACGGAAGTGCAGCGATCACTTTCAACGGTGCAAAGACATGGTCGAAGGAAGCACTGCCGACTTCGCAATTTTATCATGTCAATCTCGATAATGATTTCCCATACAATGTCTATGGCGCGCAGCAGGATTGGGGTTCGATGCGAGTGGCTTCGCGCACTACAGGCGGCGACATCAGCATTCATGATTGGTACGGAGTTGCAGGCGGCGAAGCAGGATACATTGTGCCAAATCCTGATAATTCGGATATAACTTATGGCGGTGAGTATGACGGACTGCTCAGCAAATATACAAAATCAGCCGATCAGTATCAGATCATTTCTCCTTATCCTGAATCATCGCTTGGCGACGGAGCATGCGCAAGGAAATACCGGTTTCAGTGGACGTATCCCCTCTGCATTTCACCGTTCGATCATAAGACGATGTATGTGACCTCGCAGATGGTGCATAAGACGACAAACGAAGGACAAAGCTGGGAGATCATTTCACCCGACCTGACTCGTAACGAAAGCGAAATGCAATGCTCCAGCGGCGGACCTATCACCAAAGATAATACAGGAGCGGAGACCTATCCCGATATTTTTGCATTCGCGCCATCACCACTTAAACAAGGATTGCTATGGGCAGGCACCGATGATGGACTTATGCATATATCAACCGATGAAGGGAAACATTGGGAGAAGATCACACCGTCAGGTTTACCGCAATGGGCAATTATTTCTATCGTCGAGCCGTCGCATTATGATGCAGGCACTTGCTATATTGCAGCGCATCGATATAAATGGGATGACAGGCATCCCTATCTTTTCAAGACCAATGATTACGGAAAATCGTGGAAGCAAATAACTGATGGTATTAATGAAGGATCATTTACGCATTGCATCCGTGAAGATCCGAATCATAAAGGGTTGCTTTACGCCGGAACAGAGAAAGGCGTCTATGTTTCTTTTAATGACGGAGAGAACTGGCAATCGCTTCAATTAAATTTACCGGTTACACCCGTACGCGATATTCAAGTTCAGGCACGCGATAACGATCTGGTTATTGCAACGCATGGCAGATCGTTCTGGGTATTAGATGATATTACTCCGCTGTATCAGATCACCGATCAGATGGCAAATGCCGAGCAAATTCTTTTTGCTCCGCGCCGCACTGTCCGCATGGATGGCGGCAGCGCTGATACGGCGATCACGACAGGGCAGAATGCGCCGGGCGGAGCGATCATCAGGTATAATTTCAAGAAAAAACCGGAAGGCGAGATCAAACTCTTATTCTTAAATGAGAAGCGCGATACGATCACAAGTTACTCGAGCACCAAAGATAAAAAGAAGGAGCCTGTGAAGATCAAAAAAGAATTTTATGAAGATCCGCAGGCAAAACGTCCCGGAGTGCTTCGTGCCGATTCAGGTGCAAATGTTTTTGTCTGGGATCTGCGTCATGATGATGCCCAGGAATATGAAAAAGATGCCGTGATGCAAGGATCACTTGCAGGACCGAAAGTTATTCCGGGAAAATATTTTGTGGATTTGCTCCGTAATGATACGCTTCTATCCGAACAATCATTCGATGTATTTGAATATCCGAAAATCAAAGTATCGCAATCCGATCTCGTCGCCCAAAATACATTGGCATTGCAGCTTCGTGATACGATCTCGGCAATTCATAAAGCAGTTAAGAGAGTCCGCAAGATCAGAAGTTCGATCGAATCTTTTTTAGGCGCATTCACCGATACAGTTGAGGCGAAGCCTTTTAAGGATGCTGCTAAACCACTACTCGATAGTTTGCAGTTTGTCGAAGACCTCTTTATCCAATCGAAGATCAAAGCAGGCGAAGATGCATTGCGATTCCCTATCCGCTTGAACGATAAGCTTGCCATCCTCTTCGATTACGTAAAAAGTGCCGATGCAAAACCTACAGATCAGGAGCGTTTAGTTTTTGATGACCTGACCATTCAGGTCGGAAAACAATTTGCTATTTTAAGGCGAGTCGAAGACGGGCTTGTTCCCTCATTCAATATCCTTGCAGATAAATCACGGAAGCCGATCATTGATATGAGGAAGAAGACAGAATAGTGATACCGCAAACTGCTATACTGACTGAAGAGCATCCATGAATTTAAAATTCCTTCGAATTTAAAATTTCTTCCATAGAATATTAATTAATCATAAAATCGTGATTAAGCTGGAACAATTTTCGGAAAACCTTTATACATTTGTACGTCTGACTTCCATCCGTCTTCATAAAAAAAGATGCCTTGAAGCCGAAACTTTTTTTACCAATTAATCTAAAAAAATCTTTAGGACATACAGTACATATCGGATAGAGGACATATATATGAAAAAATATTATTTTGTTTTCTCTTTTGCTTTTATGACAACCACTTTGTTTGCACAAAATGGTTGGTTCCCACTCAAGACTGCACCCATTTCAAAACAATTTACAAGCATATACTTTATAAATGCCGATACAGGTTTTGTCAGTGCATACGATATAGGAAATTTTAGAACAACAGACGGAGGCGTGACATGGACTTCTCTTGCCATAAACACTAGCTACTTTAAATTCTTTAACAATAATAAGTTTGGTTTTACTTACCCACGCGTTTATAAAACGACTGATGATGGATTCAACTGGGTTGATGAAGGATTAGTAGTATTGGATATTGAATTCCCTTCAGACGCAGTTGGGTACTCAGCAGGACTAATAAGTGGTAGCAAAGACATGGTAATTAGGAAAACTCTTAACGGCGGAAAGAACTGGATTTACAATAAAGTACAGGTAATTTCACCGGGCAGCACGATGAGCGTCGTTAATGTCCATACCCTTGCATTCCGTGATAACGAACACGGTTTCGTTGCTGTAGAAGCCGAGGCACAGGACGGCTCAGGAGGTACGCAGTTGGCTTTTTCTACTTCTGATGGAGGAATTAGTTGGGAGAATCACGGTGCAGGTGGCGACCAACTTCTTTTTTTACATGATAGTACTTGGATACGAGGTGATTTTAACTCGCCCTTAATAAAAACGAATGATGATTTTAAAACTTATCGATATTTAGATTCCGGCGATGCTTATGCAATTGCCAAATGCGATACTAATAATATTCTCGGTATGAATTTGTATTCTGGCGTAGGGCAGATCACAAGATCAACTGATGCCGGAGAGTCTTGGCATATACAGTTCAGCTTTATTAATGGTCCCCATGATATAAGAGCCGCAGTATCACTTCCCACAAAATTAGTTGGTTATGCCGTTGGAGTTGACAGTCAAATCTACAAAACAATTGATGGCGGCGGACCACCTTTTATCAATGAGGTAAACACTACCGATCAATATTCTAATATCAACATCCATCCCAACCCAACTACTGGAATCCTCACTATCTCCGGCGCACCGGAGAATCTGGTAAACGTGTCGGTCGTGAATGTTCTGGGCGAGACTGTTGCCCAAATTCCGCATCCCCATTCTGCAAGTTTTAAGCTCGATCTTTCTCAGCAGCCTACGGGCACCTATTTCTTCAGATTTGCAACGCCGGAGGGAGTGGTGGTGAGGAAGATCATAAAAGAATAACGGGAGATTAGAAAAATTTTCTGTATTAGTTTCACATAGATACGATTGAGATGATCACAATTGTACTTCCTTCGTCAGAATCCCATAAGCCATCACATTCTACTTGGAATTTCTGCCGGCATGGTGCCTGTTTGCAGCTTGTGCATGATATTCAGCCTGGTCATGATGTCCTTGAGCAGTGTAGGCATGATATGCAGCCATTTCAGCATTATTTTCGAGATGGTGTTTGTGGGCTAAATGCTGGTGTTTTGCTGCTTCTTCGTAATGCTTTGCAGCCTGTTCGTGGTCGTCGTGATGTTGTTTCTGTTCCATTATCGTAATGTTTTAAAATGTTGTTGGGGAGTTTCAACTGCAATAACAATTTTTATTCTTTAAACAATGCATGCATTCTAATCCGTATAGCAATGCCCTTCTACTAACAAGTAGTGCGGAGCTACTTCTAAAACAGATGCGATCTTTACCAGATTTTCTACGCTGATATTTACCTGGCCGCGTTCAAGACGACCGAGATAGTCATGATGTAATCCGGTATGAGAACCTAATGCTTCCTGACTCCAATTCATTTTGTACCTGAAGCACCGTACGTTCTCTCCTATGATTTGCCTGATGTTCATATTTTTTTTATGAATGTTAATGCTCAGAAATATTCACAAAAGGTGTGCCAGAGTAATATCAGTTTTTTATTAATTTTATTATAAATTATTAATTTAGGATTAATAATTTGTCATGGAGCAGTTACCATCGTCAGTGCGAGGAAGGAGCGCAGCGGCTGACGAAACAATCTACACTTTCGGATTCAATAACCATTTGAACGTTAGATTGCTTCGCTGCGCTCGCAATGACGGTATAGTTGCTTTCTACGTTCTGCACTAAATCCACCGGAATCATTGTTGTTGTGTTTCATTTATTAACCGTACATCATTATGTTTACAGGATTTATTCTTTTTCTTATCATTGCCGTAGGTGCATTTATTGCCCGCTCACGCACATCACCGACAGCGAATACACGCACCGATAATCATAAAATTTTCGGGATCGCTTTTCAAGTTGCTGCAGCGGCTGCCGTCGTTTTCCTTATCTTATCAACAGCAACCGTCGTTCCTGCAGGAAATGTCGGAGTGCAGGTGCTGTATGGTAATGTCGAGCCGGATGCACTGGAGAATGGCTTCCATCTTATTAATCCGCTCTATGAGATCAAGCCAATGGATGTGCGCACTCAGGCTTATACCATGAGCGCAACACATAATGAAGGGCAGGTCAAAGGCGATGATGCAATTGAAGTTCTTACTTCCGACGGATTAACTTTAAAACTTGAGATCACTGTGCAATACCGTCTGCTGCCAACTGCTGCTCCGATGGTATACCGCACGATCGGCGAAGATTATACTGATAAAATTGTCCGTCCTGAAATTCGCTCAGCACTTCGCGATAAGGCAGTTAATTATGTCAGCACCGATCTCTATTCGGTAAAACGTGAAGATTTCGTTACCAAGGTTACATCATTCTTAGATGAAAGTTTTAAGAAGCGCGGATTAGTGCTTGAAGGTATGCTGCTTCGCGATGTATCACTTCCGCAATCAGTTCAGCAATCGATCAATGCCAAGATCTCCGCTCAGCAGGATGCACAGAAAATGGAATTCGTTCTGCAAAAAGAAAAACAGGAAGCTGACCGCAAACGTATTGAGGCGCAAGGTATTCAGGATTTTCAAAAGATCGTAGCACAAGGGCTTTCCAAAGAAATTCTCGAATTAAAAGGAATCGAAGCAACGCAAAAACTTGCAGAGTCACCGAATGCAAAGATCGTGGTGATCGGAAATCCGAAGAACGGTTTGCCTCTGGTGCTCGGTCAGCAGTAAGGAGTAGGATTCACTGTCATTCCGAATGGAGATTTTTTGAGCAAAGTGAAAAAAACGATGTGAGGAATCCCCTGAGGTTTACTTCCCCACTCCCGCTTTGCTTCTGATCTCTGTAGCGATATCAGCGCTTAATTTTCCGGTCAGTCTGCTCATAGCTGCCACAATAGGTTCAAATCCCTGAGATCTATCACCCGATAGTTGTTCGGTGAATGCTGATTGTTTATCGAGTAGAAAAACAGCAGCTTCGCCTTTGGAAATACCCCATCTGGCAGAAAGTGCGACGGTGTTATCCCTTGGTTCGAACTGCGTCACTTCAAGAAGGATCTGATAGTTCGTCACATTTGAATCTCTGGCAGGGAAAAGAAATACATTATTGGTCGGCACATCTTTTGAAAGATCTTCGATCAGAACTCTCTTGAAATTTTCTTCGAGAGGTTCAGCCCATCTGTTGAATTCCGACATCGTGATCTCATCATTTGCTGTCCTGGTGACGATCTGTTCGCGCAGCAGGTATTCAGGCAATTTCATCGTGCGAATGCCAATAGCAATATGACTGACCGGATCGGTTTTAAAATCACCGGTGACTTGTTTAACGGGAGTCAGTGAATAAAACCGAGATGGTTTTGAGCCGCCGCAATTCAGCGAAGAAAAAATAAATAAGCCGGTCGCGAATGCGATGAGCGACCGATGAGTTATGGTATTTTGCTTCATAAATAATTATTTTCCGTAAAGTATATCGCTCGGATGCTGCTGTAAGTAGTTCATCAGGCTTTTCATCGAGCGCGTTGCCGATGAAAGCTGCTCAAGATTTTCTTTGATCAGATATTGATTTTCTATCGAAAGATTCTCCAGACGTAATATCAGGTCATCGACATGTTTAAGCGAATTAGTCGCAGCAAGAGTCGTTGTATTAATTCCTTTTGCCATTATGCCGCCGACCGTATCAAGATGTGAGGCAAGGACAGTGATCGCCTGAGAGCTTTTACTGATATTATCAAGAGCGGGCTGAATTTTCGTCGATCGGACAAGAGTATCAATTCCGTTGAAGGTATTAAGTAATGCATTTGATATTTTCGTAAACGGAATATCTCCGACTTGTTTGATCACTTTTTGCATACTTTTTTCTAATTCTTCGCTTGTAGTCGGAATAGAAGGAATTTCCGGCAAAACCTTATTGATCCTCATGGCAATTGGAGTAGTGATCTTCGGACTACCATGAAAATAATCAACGATAATCATCTTTTGCGAGACGATAAAGCTCTGGCTTTGCAATTGAGCTCGAAGTCCGCGGTTCACCATTGTATCAACACTATTGAGTTTCTTATCGACGACTCCTTCAGCTTGCTGAATAGTACCGCCGACGGTTTCGATGATGACTTCGACAAGAAAATCTCCGGTATCGGGCATGATGGGATTAATTTCAATTACCGATCCAATCTGCACACCGCGAATTTTCACCGGTGCTCCGGTACTCAGGCCATCGACAGTGCCGCGGAAATAGATCACATATTTACTTTTGCTTTTGAAAAAACTGCCGCTGCCAAATACAACGAAAACGACGATGATCAAAGCGATCGCACCAAGCATAAACGCTCCGATAAGGCGGGCATTCACACCCGCATGCACAGTCTGTTCGCTTTTTATTTTTTCTTTGCTCATTGTTCACCTCGCGTTAAGAATTCCCGAACAACCGGTTGGGGAGGATTTTCTAAGAGTTCTTTCGGATTGCCATACGCTATCATCGTTTTTGTTTCCGTATCAAGAAAAACGGAGTTATCTCCGATAGCAAAAATACTTGGTAATTCATGCGTAATAACAACGATCGTTGTTCCTAAACTCCCTTTGATCTCAAGAATCAGATCGTCTAATTTACGCGAACTAATAGGATCCAAACCCGCCGAAGGTTCGTCGAAAAATAAAATTTTAGGGTCGAGCGCAATTGCCCGAGCTAATCCTGCCCTTTTGCGCATACCTCCGGAAATATCCGAAGGATAAAAGTCCTCGAAGCCGGTTAATCCGACAAGCGATAATTTCAGATAGGCTATATCTTTGACCTCATCCTTTGGCAGATCGGTATAATGTTCGATCACGGTTGACACATTTTCGGCAAGCGTCATCGAACTCCACAAGGCTCCGCTTTGATAAAGAATGCCAAAGTTCTTCATCATTTGAACCCGTGATTTCTCATTCATTCCCCAAAAATCCTTTTCGTCGTAAAGGATCTTACCTTTAGCCGGACGCATCAAACCGATCAAATGCCGCATCAAAGTACTCTTACCGCATCCGCTGGAACCCATGACGATAAATATTTCACCTCGATGAATATCGAATGTCAGGTCCTGTTGTATGATAAGATCATCGTACGCCATCGTAAGTCCTTCAACCCGGATATGCACGTCGTCCTTCGGTTTTATTTCCGAGGGTTTTTGTTGAGCGGTATATGTGGATGAAGTTTCCAAACTATGTATTTTTACACTCCGAGCAGATTATAAATATATGTTGTCACCGCACCGGCCATAACAACGGTTACAATTCCCATGACTACGGCAGACGTCGTTGCAACACCAACAGCCGAAGCGGATTTTCCGCAATGGATGCCATTCAAGGCACCTGCAAAAGCAACGAGAATTCCGTAGATAAAACTCTTGATCAACCCCAAAGCAAATTGTGTCGGAGTTAAAATATTCTGTGCCTCCGTAATAAATTGAGTAAAGCTGATGCCAAGCATGATCTGAGAAGTTAAGGCGCCTCCGATGATGCCGAAAAAGATCGCATAGAGCGCCAGAAGCGGCGTCATAAGTGCAAGCGAAAAAACGCGTGGCAATACCAGAAAATCTATCGGAGAAATTCCCGTAGTTCTCAGCGCATCAACCTCTTCGTTGACGGTCATGGTGCCGATCTGAGCAGCAAATGCTGCACCGCATCTTCCGGCAAGGATGATCGCCGTCATCATCGGACCCATCTCACGAACTAATGCAATTCCGACAAGATCGGCTACATAGATCTCTGCTCCGAATATCTTTAATTGTGCAGCGCCGATAAATGCCAGGATTATCCCGAACAAAAAGCTTATTAATGTGACGATCGGCAGAGAATTTGCGCTGCAATCGCGAAGCACCTGTAAAAAATCTACGCGTCTGAAATTTGCTCTGCCCCGAAAAAATCTTCCGAAGCTTAAAAGGAGTTCACCGATAAACTCTAAGGTATCGGCAAATGAATGAGTCCAGCGCATTGAAGAAAAACCCAAAGCTAAGAGAATCGAATGCTGCGCCCTTTCCGGAGGCTGGTCGTTCAAAGCCGGAATCGTACTGGCAATTTCAAGAAGTTTTTTAATGCCGGGGGATAAACGGCTGACATCAACGGAGACATTTTTTCTTTTTGCAGAATCCTGGGTTTTTTTTACGAAGGAAATAAGGCTGGAATCCCAGAAGGTCAGATCGTCTTCGACAAAGATTATTTTCTTTATTTCGCCGTGCGAATGCTGCTTATCAAAAAGCGTAGTAGGATGCCCGGTTCCTACGCCGTATCTCCATTCTCCACCGAGCGAAACGGTAAGCACGCCTTTACTATCGGAAACGGGAGTTATCCTCAGTGCGTCGAGCCGAGTGCCAGTATGATCGCGATGAAAATGTAAGCCGCTCACAAAATAAAAGGTTGTTAAAGGAGCATTAGGGGAGTTAATGCAGTACTGAGAACGCATTTAGGGCAATCTACATTCCAGGCGTTAGTCAGTAGTCGTTAGAATATTGTTTCCCTAACTAAGAACTAACGACTGCCCCATGTATCCTTTGCGTTATCTCATCAACACCACCTAAGCCATCTACGCCATGCACAGTGCGATGCTTCGTATAATAATCCTGCACCGGGCTTGTCTGCTCATGATATACAACTAACCGGTGCCTGATGGTTTCTTCCGTATCGTCGGAGCGGCCGGAATCCAGACCGCGCTTTACAAGTCGGGTGACAAGTTCATCTTCAGGAGCATCAAGCGAGACGATGCGGACATCATTAATATGAAGCTCGGCAAATATTTTCTCTAATGCTTCGGCTTGCGCTACTGTTCGGGGAAAACCATCGAGCAAAAAGCCTTTTCCTGCAGCCTGATCTTTGATCAATACTTCGCGCACTAAGCCGATAATAACTTCATCCGGCACAAGTCCGCCGGCATCCATATATTTTTTTGCTTCCAAGCCAAGCGGCGAGCCTGCCTTAACGGCAGCGCGCAGAATATCGCCGGTGGATATATGATGAAGCGAGTAATGGTCACGCAGCCGCTCTGCCTGCGTTCCCTTGCCGACTCCCGGCGGTCCGAAAAGAATAAGATTCATTTTTTTGAATTGTGAATGATGACCTTCAAAAATACGAAGGATTCTATCTTACCTCACCACAGTCAACTTCTGGCTCGCACTCATTCCTCCGAAATCAAGTCTGATAAGATAGGTACCTGAGGCAAATTTTGAAATATCGAAACGGGTTTTCTGTTCGCCTTGCTGCATGAAGCCGGAGGCAAGATCGGCAATTTCTTTTCCGTCTTTCGTATAAATTTTCACGACTCCAAATCCTCCGCTTGGCAGGTAGTAGGAAATATTTGCTGTGCCTGATGCAGGATTCGGATAGCATGGATCAAGGATGGGCTTCGGACTTCCGCTTGCACTTTGGTTATGCACGGCAAGTTTATCATCGCTTGTGATGCGCATGATGTTGCCATGATTGCCGACAGCATTGCCGGCATTTACGGTTCCGAAAGCCACTGCATTAAGATTATTTCCCGTATTACTGATCTGGTCAAACCACGTTCTTCCTCCATTGGTCGAATGCGCAATATATCCGTATGCTCCGACAACCGTAGCGTGCTGCCTGTCGCTAAAACAAATGCCGAAGAGATTATTCAATGTCCCGGGATAGACTGAATCGAAAGTAATCCCTCCATCGGAAGTACAGCGTGTATATCCCTTACCATATTTATCATCGAAGACAAAACCGCCGTGATTACTATCGGCAAAGGATATGGATTGTCCCCTGCTTGAATCGCCTCGGGTCTTATTCCATGAAATTCCTCCGTCTGTTGATTTATAGACCAATAACTCTCCGCAGATATATGCATGCAGCGAGTCAGGCGCACTTACTCCGGTAAAGAACTCCGTCTTCGTCGGAGGAGTGGGATGGCGTTTCGTCCAGAATACTCCTGAGGAGTTTGTAGTCAGAATAGTTGCCGAATCACCAACAACAATCCCGGAATATGGTGAAGAAAAACTTACTGAATAAAGCGTCTGACTTGTTCCGCTCGTAAGTGCTGTCCATGTTGCTCCTGCATCTGTGGATGAAATAATGGTGCCGAACTCGCCGACAGCAATAGCATTCGTAGCATCGAGAAAAGCTACTCCGTTAAGCTTGCCGGTAAAGGAAGAGGTTCCGAGCGTCCATCCCTTTCCTCCGTTTGAAGTTCGTAAGATCGCGCCGTTATTACCGACGGCAATTCCATCTAACGTATCTCCTTTTGGAAAAGCTACGGCATGCATGACATCCGTGTATGCCTTATGCGGCATGAATATCCATGATGCACCGCCATCGGAAGTACGCAATACCATTCCATTTCTGCCAACAGCCATTCCCGTTAGCTTATCGAAGAACGAAAGTCCTTTAACCGGATCAGCTGTACCAATATAACTTTGCTGCCAGGTTCCTCCTCCATCGGTAGTAAAAAGTATTGTTCCATGATCACCGGCAATCGTCAGGATATTCGGATCTTTACCATCGACGACATTGAAAGAAGCTCCTGTGGGGATCTGCGTATTAGTCCAGGTGTTGCCGCCATCGGATGTATGGAGGATTATTCCATTATCTCCTATCAATGTGCCGTTATTGATATCCGTAAAATTTGAATTATAAAAAGTATTTCCGAAATTCGTTTTTTTCGGAAGCCAGGTCAATCCCTGATCAGTCGAAATGCGAAAGACGCCTCCATATCCTGTGATCGTCAAAAAATCAGGACGAAGCATCCGCACACTATAGAGAGCGAGATTTCCTTCGATCGGAATTGTTGCCCATGTAGTACCACCATCGGTACTGCGGAGTATAGCCCCGCCAAGTGTTACGATAACAGCAATATTCTTATCGAGCACAACGATACTGTTGAGTTTGCTAATAGTATTGGTCTTGAGGTTTTGCCATGTGCTGCCGCCATCGGTTGTCTTTATGACTCTGCCCGAATCACCACAGCACATTCCGTAATTATCATCGGTGAAATTCAGCGCATTAAAATTTGATCTGATCTTCAGAATATTCGTTTGTATATCCCAGCTTTGGCCTCCGTCATCAGAGCGCATAAAAGTACCGGCATCGCCGCAGACATATACAGTATTGAGCGACCTCATCTGTACGGCACGAAGATAATTTCCCACAGGAAGAGGGTTCTGCCAGCGCCATAGATTCAACTGCGAAGCGGCTGGTTCAGCAAAGACCAAAAAAACAATTAATAGGAGTAAGCGTTTCATGTTCAAAAAATGACGAATAAAGCGAATATGGTAACAAAGATGTGAAAGAAAGGTTGAGAAGGGAATTACGCTTATGTCGTAACTGATGGTTGCCCTAATTGGGAAAGAGATTTCTTTTGTATATCTGATTTAATACTATGATACTATTTTTACCACACTTACACGACGAATCAGAGTTTCTAACTGAGAAAAAAAAAGCCGATCCAACCAAAGGTTTTACCATTCAATTAAATCATAATTTTATTCCTTTATAATTTTCTGTGTTAGGATTGAATTATTTGTCAAGAATTCTATGTAGTACGCGCCTGATAAAAGCCTTGTTAAATCAAGGGTTATAGATGGTTTGAATTCCAAAACTTTTTGCCCAAGAACATTCACAATCCGGATGCTCAATAAATGTTCAGGCAAGTTATGTATTGTAATGTTTCCATTTCGTTGGATTCGGAGAAAGCTTGATGTCGGAAAGAGGCTTGCCGAATTCTACTGCATTATTAAAATCAGATAACGATCTGCGCCAAACACCATTATTGGTCAGTAAAATGGAGTTGGATACACCTGCAAAAATAAAGTTGTCATTAATCGCTAAATCATCTATCGCAGATGAATCGGGAAGGTCGTCATTAATAGTCTTCCAAGAATCACCATTGTCCACTGAAAGAATAATTTTGTAACCTTGCACGGCAAAAATCTCATCCCCATTGACAAGTATCTTACCCGAACCGTTTCCTGTTTTAATAACTTTCCAATTGTGTCCGTCATCGGTAGAACGGAAAATCGTGTCCAAAACAGTAGCAAAAAGCGTTGTGTCGTTTATGGTATAGAGATGATGATTTGAGCCGCCAGTACTGCTGTAAATTAACGACAAGGAATCTCCGTTGTTCGATGACTGATAAACTTCTCCATAATAGTTAATTGCATAAATCCATTTTCCAGTTACTGCTGGTTTTGTAAATGATATTTTGTGATAATCATGACCCCAAATAAAACTACTATCGACAGATACCCATGTGATTCCACTATCGTTAGAACGTAAAATTCCTAAACCACCCGATGGTATTGAAAAAAGATATTGGTCATGGGAGGTTAAACCAACTGACGGTGCATAATTTGCTTTAGTCCAGCTATCTCCTTCATCGGTTGATCGAAATAAACCACCGCTAAGATCAGGAACGGAACTGAAAATGTATTTTCCAAAAGAATAAAGTACAGTAACATGTGGAGGATCGGTATCACCATGTAAATCTTTGTTGACGACTTGCCAGTTATTTCCGTCATTTGATGAACGATAAACTCCTTTTTCGCCACCAGCAAAAATATAACTATTGTGAACGCTGAGTGCTTCTGCGGTTTGCGGACATTTAGTCATTACCCAATGAGGATTACTGTTCAAAACTCCCTGCGCGTTTATAGCGCAGGGAGTTAACAGCATTATGAATACAACGAATGATGATTTAAAATTGATTGACATTATTTTACGATCTGAAAAGTTCTTGACCGAGTAAATCCAGAGCCTGATACTCTGCATATATATGTGCCTGAACCGAGTTGGTTAACCGGACAAGTCATACTATTCCATCCTTGTTCTGCATGTTCCTGAGAACACGAAGTAATGAATCTTCCGAGAATATCATATATTTCAAGTTTTGGATGGTTTATGCTGACATCAGTAAGATACCATGCGTTAATATGATCTCCATCTTGACTAACTGAAACAAGAAGGTTCTCATTCCCTGCTTGTTGTTGGGACTTAACGGCGTTATAACTCAGATCGCGCCTACCAAATACTGAAAAATTTACTCCTATCATCCTATTGGACTTGCCCCGATTTATTAGACACTGTCCAGTGTGATTTTGTTTATGGTTGATTGTATTTTTTTCCTTTGCATTTCTTCCCATTCGTTCGGGGTTTTATATCCGAGCGCTGAGTGTAATCGTTCGTTATTGTAATAGAGTTCGATGTATTCGATGATA
>JBBQGG010000070.1:0-15866 GCA_038322815.1 Kapaibacterium sp. (SeqCode) | reverse complement strand
GTTTCATCAATATTGGAAATGACCATTTCCTTCCGAAAAACTCGGGCGCAGTGAAAATGATCGTATCAATGTATACATTATCCTTCATCAAACTTCGGAACTGATAATCTTGAACACTGCTCAACTGTCCGGGACAGACGGCTTCAAAGGACATTTTATGTATCTGCGATTTCGCACTCGGATATAAAAGTACAAAAACATCCTGCGTTCGTCCCTGCAAAGGTATGAATCCGCTTCCCGGACATTTATCATCACTTAGCACATGCAGCGTATCATAGAATGTCTTCGTCGTGTCGTTGGCATCCATCCGTAAAATGATAGACCAGCAATCACCCGGCTTCAGAGTAACAGGAAGTTTCTGATTACCGGCAGCTATTCTCCACGTAAATTTTACATTATTATTTGATAAGGAGGAAATATTAAGTGTGCGGTTGCTTTGATTGCATATTTTCAGTGTATCCTCAGTGTATGAATGTTCCGGACAGCCCACAAAAAGAGTATCGAAGATAATAGCCGGCGAACTATAATGCAATTCTGTCTGCCGGTTTACGGTAAGAGGAATTCGAATATAATCGCCGCATCTATTGTTATTCTGAATGTAGAGCCATGTTGTGAGTACTCCGGTGAGATCTCCGTGAAAGTGCACCGTAAAGGTGATCGGTACATTCTGCTGTGTATTGAATGTCGTCTGACTTAATGTAAAGAGCGCCGCATCGCCGGAATAACAATAGCCAATTAGTGAATTCCCGCAGAAGGAAGTATCGAGAAGTGTAAAGGTGAGATCGGTATCATTAATACAATTGAGTGATATATTCAGATTATTCGGAGTCAGGCTGAATGTTGCAGGCACGATCCTATCACTGGATAATTTTGTAGCGCCGCTTCTTTCTCTTCCTATATGACCGTTACCTGTTGCATCACAAAGAGTCTGAATATAACTTGAATCGTTGCAGCGGTAGTAGAGTTCGAGATGACTTTCATTTCCTTCAAGGGACTTATTGCGCTGACAGCGAATTTCGTTCGTCGAAAGTGCGCGGCTCCAAAGACGAATCTCATCCATCTGCCCAAGGAATGTCCGGTTACTATTTGGGTCATCATAAAATCCGTTACAACTTGCTATCTCCAGAGCTAACTTCTCACTTTCCTGATGATGCAGGATAGATAAGGGATATTGTGCATTACGGCTTCTGGCAACTTCGAAGCCATCGACAAGAATTCGAGCTTCCTGGGAAATTCCATCCCATATACATGCAACATGAACCCAGCCCCGTGTATAGAGATCCGGTATATTTGCGATGGCAATGGTGTTATCAGCATCACCTAAAAAAGTATTCGGTGAGCTTAGTGCAAAATAAATTTTTGTGTCGGCAATGTAGCATAGCCAGACATCATTATTATCTTTGTTCGGTCCCCAGATGCCGGCGACAAAAGCTTTCTTGCCCGGCTGAGCTTGCGGCTTCAACCATGCTTCAAACGTTAGTGCCGTATCGATGTTGCGAATACGATAGGAAGTATCAACGTCAACATATTGCGCACCTTTGCCGCTCGTTACAGTAATGGTCAGTGCTTTACCGACGCATTCTTTCACGCTGTCGCAGCTTTGAGCTAGGAGCGAATCGGCTCCGAAGAGAAGCAAGAATATAAAATAAAAATATTTCACCAATGAGCTTATAATCTTTTGGTTAGTCATACTGACCTATAAGACTAATACGTCTTATGTGCCATTTCAAATAGTGACTATTTCATGCATTGCACCATCTTCGTTGATGTCATTCCGCCGCTTCTTGCAACGAGCAGATAATTGCCCGAAGCAAGATCGAGATCAACGGTAATGCTCTGCGAGCCTGCTGAAAAATTTCTTTCGAAGATCCGGCGATTAAATTTACCATCAATAGAAGATATATCAAGGGTTACCAAACCAGCCTGTGGAATATCGAGTGTGATAGTCGTGCGGTTTGCAAATGGATTCGGATAGTTTCCGCCGATTGCAAATTTCGCTGATGTTCCTTTAAAATTTACATTGGTATGCTGTGTCTGTAAGATTGGCAGCGGATCAAGATTTGGCGCATATACTTTCGGATCAGGCAGAAGTGACCGAGCATCGGTAAGCGACATATCAAACCACTTTGTAAGCACTTCAAGATAAACGGTGTGATAGTCTATATTATAGATCATATCACCACTTTCATCAAGATTGGATAGGTCGGGTATATATCCGAAAGCGCCGCTATTGACTTGTGTGCCAAAAACAAACTGGACACTCGATGTTCCATGATCGGTTCCGAAACTGCCGTTTTCATAAGGACGTCTGCCGAACTCGCTTACAGTAAGCCCGATAACGCGGTCGCCCATATTGAGTTTGACCATGTCATACATGAATTGTGCGACGGCATCAGAAAATTGTGTAAGTAAAGAAGGATGTGTTCCTCCGTCGAAACTGGTGTTCTGCGTTACATGATTATCGAATCCACCGAGAGAAACTACATACACTTTCGTATTTAAACCACCTGCAATAAGTGCAGCGCAATTCTTCATCTGACCGGCAAATCCATCTGAACCATAATGTCCGGAGAGCTTAGTCTTTCCTTTATCATACGCATCTTTAACTCGTTGCGCATATTTATTCGAACGCGCTGCAATATCGGCAACGAAATTATATTCATTCAAATATGATGTACCTATGCTCTCATCATCAAGCGCATCGGCAGATGAGCCTACTCCAGCTTGTTTTGAAGGATCGGTTACTTCGATTCCCATTCTGCCTTTTGAGCTTTGCAAGGCAAGCGAGAAACCGCCGAACTGAATTGCAAGAGGATCGTCAGGCAGCGATGCAGGAAAATTCGGATATTTTTGTTCGAGGTATCTTCCAACCCATCCGGTATCGAGCCTGGCATTCGCGTCGGAATTATTGATTCCTGAAAGCCAAATATCTGTTGAGCGGAAGTGGCTCAAATTCGGATGCGGATAACCGATTCCTTGAACTACAGCAAGTGAACCTTGCTGCAACAACCCAACCAAACCACCTTTATCACCATAGGATAAATTCGGTGCAAAATTTATTCCTGCATACTGAACGGTTTTATCTTTCGGTATTGCAATGTTCGGGCGTATTGTATAATATGCCGGATCGTTGACAGGAATGATCGTATTCAATCCGTCATTGCCTCCAAAAAGCTGGCAGATGATCAGGATACGATCATTAAGGTTTGCCTGCGGCATTTGCGCCAGATATTTCAGAGGCGTGGAAGCACTCACCGGCATTCCTTCAAGAAAGAAAGGAGTCGCTGCTGCAGTTGCAAGCGCGGATTTTAAGAATGTACGTCTTTTCATGGTAGTTATTCCCTTCTTTTAACAGAGTTGATAATCCGGCAAATTGCAAATTGTCTTCAACACATTGCGCATGTATATCACTGCCGTGTTCGGAGTTGTGCTTAAGATGTTGGGCCATTCATAATCTCTTCCGGTATTGCCAACAAGCCGATTAACAAGATCATCATGACGTGCCTTTGCAAGTTTACGTGGAAGCATCAATGCTCCAAGACTGGTAATAAGTTTGTTCGCATCATTATTAGCAGGGAATTGATTGATGAAATCAAGCACATTCTGATCGGTCATTGCTCCAATTGCAGCAGTGACGACGGTTGAACGCACCGGATAGGTATTTGTGGTGATCCAGTCATGCCAGCCCGTCCAGCCGCTGACATTCGGAGGGTTGAACATCTCCTGTAATATCGTCGTCATATTCCCTGACATATTAGTCGAATAACCAAGCTGGCGGGCAATGCCGATAATAAACTCTGCCGGAGTCTTGATCTGAGCGCCGATATTCGCATTATCAAAGAAGTGAGCACTCTTGAGAAGCGTTGCCATGACCGGCTTAATGTCGAAATTATTTTGAATGAGCAGTCCTGCCATTGCGCTGATAACTGCTTCATCGGCTCCGGCAGGATTGCTATAGATAAAGAATTTATATATCTTACGGCTAACGAACGTTGCAACTGCCAGTTTGCGAACTGAGAAAATTGTATCGATCAGCAATTGGATCTCATTTTTCTTTACAAGATACTCGGTATTATCTGCATCTACAATAGCGCTGAATGTTACTCCGAGATAGGTTTTATTGCCTATATCATGATCTCCCGGTGAGAAATACGTATTGAAAATACCGTTTGGCGTAGGCTCGTCATTATATTGTGCTACCCGCCAGCCTGTGAGAATACGAGCAGCTTCTTTGACATCGCCTTCAGTATAATTTCCGAGCCCCATGGTAAAAAGCTCCATCAGCTCGCGTGCATAATTTTCATTGGCTCGGCTTTTCGTATTTAAGATTCCGCCAAGATAGACAAGCATTGCACCATCCAGTGTAATATTCGATGCAAGGTCTTTGAAATTCAGAAGTCCTGTATCGCGAAGTAATTTATTCTGTCGGTAGAGAAGCGGTGCGATAACATACGATTCATCGGCTACGAACTGGCTTGTGAAATGTCCGCTCCAGAAGAACGTCATTTTTTCGACGATTGAAAGCGGCGAGTTTAGCAAAACATTTGCATACCAATTTTTTAATACTGCATCATCGCCTGCCCATGTTCCTTTAAGCTGATTTGCAAGAACTGAATCCAACCCTTTCATCGAATAGGTAACGTGATCGGCATTTGAGGGAGGTGCCGGGTTACTGGGAGTATTTAGAAGCAGATCAACTGCATCCGATGGAGTCAGTTTGGAGATCGTATCGATCTCCGACCATTTCGGAAGCATCATTGTTCTGCGAAGAAGATGTCCCTGACGGACTGCATCCCACGGTTCTGCCGTAGTTGCAACCCAGCGCTCTAAGCCTGTAGAAAGTGTTCGTTCATGCGTCGACGACGATGAAAATTTTACAGGCGCAGCAGCAGCAGATGCCCAGCCGGTGAGAAATGATCTACGATCCATAAATATACCTCCTTATAGAAATGCAAACTGTACTACGTAAAAACACATTAGGAACGGCGAAGTTACAACGACACTTCACAATATACTTAAATTCTTCCTTAATCTTGCAGGCAATAAAACATCAACATACTAAAATACGAAAAATAGAGACTAAGAGTTCACATAATCAAAAAATGTTAGTGGATCAATTTAAATGAACTTTAATTTTGTCATTCTGAGCGACAGCGAAGAATCTGAGATTTAGGATGTCTGAAAGCTCAGATTCTTCGTTCCGCTTCTGCTCCTGTGGTCACAGAAGAATGCTCAACTCAGGATGACAATTTAAATTGAGGCACGACCCAAAAATATGAAATTGGAATTATGAAATATGAACGATGAAAGATGAAATGTGTTTTTCATAGCTCTGATTTCCTATTCCATTTTTTTATCCGAATATGTGGCAAAAACTTGCTCGCGATCTCGATGTGCTGCTTGATAGCTCTGATCATCCTATTACCACGCTTGCAAACTCCGCAGCATTTTTGCTCCGTACTATCGAACGAATAAATTGGGCAGGTTTTTATCTCTTTGATGGAAGCAGGCTCTATTTAGGTCCTTTCGGCGGCAAGCCTGCCTGCACGAATATAGAAATAGGCAAAGGCGTCTGCGGAACGGCAGCATTAGAAAGAAGAATTATTGTTGTTGAGGACGTCGATAAATTTCCCGGACATATTGCCTGCGATCCGGATTCACGCTCCGAGATCGTCATGCCGATCATTCTTCCCGATGGCAAACTCTATGGAGTCCTTGACATTGATAGCGCTGAATTAGCGCGATTCGGAATCGAGGAAACCGAAGGATTGAAAGAAGTAGCGAAGATTATTATGGCAAAGATAGGCGCAAGGCTTTAACCTGCGAGATATTTGCGAGTTGCACGAGATACGCAGACTAAAGCCTGCGCCTACCACCCAACTAACCTTCCAACTTTAAGCCAGTGCCCGATGATCGCTTTCATAGAGCACAGTTTCCGATTCTTCTAAATAGTCATCTGCAAGGCGCTTCAAGAGTTGAAGCTCATTAAGATCGAGTCCGACATAGATCGGCTCGCTTTCACTTTGGATCTTGGCAGTATGCAGTTTGCGGCTAAGCGCAAGAAGGCGGTCAAGTGTTGCTATCATATTTGTACTCTGGTAAGGGGCAAAAAAAATACATGAATGAGTCATTGCTGCTCCGCTTTGCTCCCTTCGGAGCGTGCTCCCGATTATGTTATTATCGGATGCGCAGAACTTTTCAATACAAATATACAACATATAAATCTAAAAAACAAGCGTTTTGAGAATAAATCTTCATTTTTTTGAATTTTTTTCTTTTTTGTGCTTATCGTGCTCCCAAATTAGGGAGCACGATAGAAAACTGTGCTTCTTTTGGGAGCCTGATATCATGCTCCCGAACTTCCGTACCTGTCAAGCTGACTAAATCATATCTATCTATATTCTCGAAATTTCGGTTAGTCTCAGATAGGTCGCGCTTGTTGATAACATGTTCGTATCTGCCGTTTTCTCCACACAAATTACCTCGCACCCTTCCTTTCTCGTCAAATCGTTCACTTACAACACGATAGAGGTTACCTGAAGCACCTAAAGAATTGCCGAGAGTAACGTCGTCTTTACGCAATATCATATATGTAGATTTCAGCGAAAGCCTCAATGTGCCGACTATGTCATCTATTGCTTTTATAAATGGAGGTCGTTCCCACTTCATTTCTGTATGGCACCAATCATCTTCTTTTATAAGTGCAGGACATCCTTCTTGCCGTGTACAAGGAGAATAGATCGTTGCCCCACTACTAATTGCCATATCCCGAAAGCGCAGTAATCGTCGTGATTCAGTTCGAGTCGCCGGCTCGATGAGTATCACCGCTCCATGCTCATCAAGTAAAGACATGAACATTTCAAACAGTATCTTGTCTTTTGCTTCATCCAATTCATTCAACACATTCATCATCGTGATGAGATGAAACGGAGCACTCCGTATTATTTTTTCAGGAATCTCATCCGGTCTATGAAGATCGAACTTCTCAAAGCTAAGCTTGGGATGAGCGATAGGATAGTGTTTAATAAAGTGACGCGAAAAATTTTCTGCTTCGAACAGATTTTCTGTAAGCGAATCGGTAAGAGTGATCTCCATTTCCGTTGCTTTTGCTTCATCGTGCAGATAACTCAATACTCCCCATATAGCAGCACCGGTTCCGGTTCCAAGATCGAGAATGCGAAGCGAAGAAGTTTGCTCGAGGATTTTAGAATGCGCTAATTCACGGAGTGGAGGAATGATCTTTAGGAGGTTCGTTGTCATGTAATAGAGCATGTATCCTTCGCGGATCTCCTTATTGCGAAGATACTCCGAAGCAAAGAACTCCGGCCTCTTTTTTGTTAACCCCTCATTGATCTGCGAAACAATTTCAGCCTTTCCGGCGATATATGCCTTGCCGGCGCGCGTTGCCAGACTCGCCGGACGAAGATCAAATCCGAGCCGTTGCTCTAAAGCTGATGTATATTCGTCCGGTATTTGTAGAACATCTCGTATCATTTTATTCATTTGTGACCGAAGAGAACACCATAGAAGAACCAAAAGTACGAAGTAGGGCAAAGAATTTTTTTTCTCTTGTCTGGAAGCTTGCGCTTGCTGCAATTCTCATTCCGATTTTGCAAGTGATTGTTCTCCGTTTTATCAATCCTCCCGTTACGGCAATGATGTTTTTCCGCGGAGTTGACCATCTTTTTTCCGGTGAACCCGTAACCTTTTCGCACACGAATCTTTCCTGGAGCGAAATGCCGGATAATTTTATTCAGGCTGTAGTTGCAGCAGAGGATCAAAGATTTTACGAGCATCATGGCTTTGATATGACAGAGATCGAAAATGCTCAGCGCGAACATGCCAGGCATCCGAACCGTCAGATGCGGGGAGCAAGCACCATCAGCCAGCAAGTTGCAAAAAATCTGTTCCTGCCTCCATGGCATAGTTTTATTCGCAAAGGCATCGAAGCATATTATACTCTACTCATCGAATTTTTCTGGTCGAAGCAGAGGATTCTTCAGATGTATGCCAATATCGTTGAACTTGCGCCTAACGTTTATGGAGTCGAAGCCGGTGCCGAATATCATTTTCAGAAATCTGCAAATCAAATAAGCAACTCAGAAGCGGCGCAGCTTGCTTCTGTCCTTCCAAACCCGATCAGATGGAGCGCCTCAAAGCCTTCTCCTTATATACTTAGAAGATCAGGCAGAATCCTGAACCAAATGCAAGGTATTCCTTCCAATGTTGAAGATGATGGTGAGCCGGACTAAAATCCGGTGGAAAACTGATTTTAGACACCCTTATCCACCACTTATCAAGTATTACGGCACTATTTCCGTCTATTTTTTACTACAGTTATTCTCTATTCTTTGGGTAATCGAATATGTGGAAACTTGTGAAAACTGCTAATTAAGACAATCTCCGTTAAGAAGCGAGGAAAGATTCACAAGTTGCAAACATTGAAAACTTCTTCGGCATAATTATACACATAGTTATCAACAGTGCCGTAGATAACTATTGTCTGAGTTCCCCAAGCCCTTTTCATGGGTGTTTCATTGTGGAAAACCCCTGCTGTGCCCATCTATCAAGCTAATTTTTATAAATCGGTGAAAGAAGTCAATAGAGATAAGTCTTTTCGGATATTAAAGTTGTAAGAAAAAAAATATTTTCTTGTTGAGAAAAAAATGAATTGTGAATGAAGAATTATGAATTCAGAAATATTTTCGGATTTTCATACCAGTAGAACAGAAAAATTCATAATTCTTCATTCACAATTCTCCATTCGCACGAAACGTTGAATTGCTGCTCCGTGTTTAAGTCCGCCCATAAATAGTATTATCACTGCGAGAAAAAAAATACGAATGAAAATTATTGTCTGCGTCAGCCATGTACCCGATACGACTACAAAAATCAACGTTGCTAGTGACGGAAAAAATATTGACACGGCCGGAGTAAAATTTATTCTCAATCCGTATGATGAATTTGCCGTTGAAGAGGCTCTGAAACTTCGAGAAAAAAATAGCGGCGAAGTGATCGCTATTTCCGTAGGGAGCGATTCAGCAAAAGAAGCCATTCGGCAGGCTCTTGCAATGGGAGCCGATAAAGGAATTTTGATTAAAGGCGAAAAATCCGACTCGTTCTCTGTGGCAGAAATGCTTGCAAATGCAATTAAGCCTTTAGCCGCAGATATCATTCTGATGGGCAAGCAGTCTATAGATTTTGACGGGATGGAAGTTGCACCAATGCTTTCAGAACTTCTTGATCTTCCGGCTGCAACGGTAGTAGTAGGATTAACAATAGATGGTATGAATGTTACATCCGAAAAAGAAGTTGAAGGAGGGAAAGAAATGATTTCACTGACAATGCCGTGTATCATTTCTACACAAAAAGGATTGAACGATCCACGATATCCATCGCTTCCGAATATTATGAAGGCAAAGTCAAAACCAATTGAAGAGATTGCAGGATCAGCAAGTGCGGCAAGGACTCTTACGATCAAAATGGATAAACCTGAGAAAAAGCGTATGGGCAAGATCATCAAATCCGATGGCAATGCGCAGGGTGCAGCGGCAGAACTCGTGAAGATGCTGCATGAGGAAGCAAAAGTGATATAAAAAATTACGAATTAGAAATTACGAATGAATATTTTAGTTTATTTCGAAGAAAGAAACGGATCGATTCGCAAGCCATCATTTGAAGCAATCGCCGCAGCGAAAGCTATCGGCGCAGAAAATATTTCTGCTGTTATCGTTGCAGCGAATGCATCATCAGTAATAACCGATGCAGTAAAAAAATCGGGCGTTTCGAAGATCTATGTTGTTGATGGAGCTCGTTTGGCACACTATTCTTCCCGCGCAGCAGGTAAAGCGGTCGCTGAAGCTGCAAAGGCAGCGAATGCCGATGTTGTCATTATTCCTGCAACAGGTCGCGGTAAAGATCTTGCTCCCCGCGTAGCAGTCAGACTTGAAGCGGGTTATGTCCCTGATGTTACCTCCTTTAATAATGAAGGCGGCAAAATTCAGGCTATTCATCCTGTTTATGCAGGTAAGGCGAATGTTACTGTCGAAATTACAACTCAGAAAAAAGTATATTCCACGCGTCCGAACCTTTGGAAAGCTTCGAAAGAACTTTCTGCCGATGCTTCCGTAGAAAACTTACAAGTAGCTTTCGATGAGAAAGATTTCGCTGAGCAGACGAAAGAGCTTGTTCTTTCGCAAGGCAAGCTTGATGTTGCAGAAGCGGATATTATCGTGACTGCCGGACGTGGAATGAAAGGACCTGAGAACTGGGGACTTATTGAAAATCTTGCCTCAGCTTTTGGAGCAGCAATAGGTGCTTCACGCGCTGTTGTGGATGCCGGATGGCGATCTCATTCAGAGCAAGTCGGGCAAACGGGCAAAACCGTATCGCCAACTCTTTACGTAGCTATCGGAGTGAGCGGCGCTATTCAGCATCTTGCGGGAATGTCAAGCTCTAAAACTATTGTTGCTATAAATAAGGATGCGAACGCTCCGATCTTCGGAGTCTGTGATTACGGAATCGTCGGCGATGCTTTTGAAATATTGCCACATCTCACAGAAGAAGTAAAGAAGGTTAAACATTAAAATTTTCTAAGCCGGGATTTAAGCTAACGACTAAAGCCTGACGACTATCCACTACTCATGGAAAAGATACAAGTAGAAATATTAGGCATCTCGACGAGTCCGGCATCGAACGGAGCCTATGCGCTTGTACTGAAAGAATCCGGTGGGTCAAGGCGCATCCCCATTATTATTGGCGGCTTCGAAGCGCAGGCAATTGCTCTTGAGATGGAGGGCATTACTCCGCCGCGTCCACTGACTCATGATCTTGTCAAGAACATGCTTGAAGCACTCAATACCAGAGTTTCCGAAGCATGTATCGCTGAACTTAAAGACGGCATTTTCTTTGCAACCATAACACTCAGCGACGATCAGGAAATTGATTCTCGTCCAAGTGACGCCATCGCAATCGCCGTTCGTTACGCTGCACCAATTTTTGTATCCGAATCAGTTATGAAAGAGGCAGGGTTTATTCCTGAAGATGACGATAATCTTGAAGAAGGAGATGAACTCGACGAAGAAGAAGATTTAGCCTCGCAGCAAGTCCCGAAAGAACCTCCACGCAAATTAACAAAGCTCGAACAGCTTGAAGTCGATCTCGATAAAGCCATCAAAAGCGAAGACTACGAAAAAGCCGCAAAGCTTCGGGATGATATTAAAAAGATGGCGGCAGGAACAAGGGTGAATTAACCCTAGTGCCTTTTTTCATGCATTCAAAATACTGAAATATGACTAAATTTCTTTGGAGTATTTCAATTGTTGCAGGAACAATCTATACCGCACTCTTTTTTATTTTAAGTATTCCAAGATTACTATACCCTTACGAACTGGAATGGATGGAGGGAGCTATTGCTGATCATGCCGTTCGCATTGTTGAAGGTAAACAGTTATACGTACGTCCCACAATTGAGTTTGTAAATTGGTTGTACCAACCTTTGTACTATTATGCCAGCGCCGCTGCCATGCAAATTTTCGGAGTGGGATTTTTCGCGGGGAGGTTTATTTCATTCTGCTCTACTCTATTGAGCACAGCGCTTATCTTCTTCATTGTTCGAAAAATCACCACTGAGCGTTTCCTCTTGCCCTTTTTAGCTGCCTCACTTTTTCTCGCAAGTTACGGAATTACAGGATATACCCATGATATTGGTCGGATTGATGCGTTGTTGGTTTTTCTGCTGTTAGCTTCGGCAGCGTGTCTTGTATTTCGACAATCCTATCTCTCTGTAATCTGTTCGTCAATATTTATTTCTCTTGCCTTCTTTACAAAACAGCCCGCTGTATTTTATATTCTGCCGTGTACCGTATGGTTATTCCTGAAAGATAAAAAACTTTTTTCTGTTTTTGTACTTTCTACAGCTATTCTCATTGGAACTGGTTTTCTCATACTCACTGCACAAAATGGACAGTGGTATGAATATTATGTTTTTGCCGTTCCTCGTGGAAAAGCTGCGCATGGAGGTTTCGGATGTCTCTCTACCCTCAAAGCTTTTCCGGATTTTATCTTCAGTTTCTGGTCCATCAGTAGTTTCATGATCCTTGCATTTTTTTTTCTGGAAAAAAAGAATGGATTAAAAACTTTTTTTCTTTCTCAAAACGGTTTACTCATCCTGATTTTCCTGACCTCTGTTATTCAGCTCGCTTTTCAATTCGGCGATCATGCCTCATATAAAAATATCGCGCTCCCCTTTGTTTCTTTTAGCAGTATGCTCTTTCCTATTGCATTGAAAAAAAATCGCGAGAAATTCTCAGGAATTGCCTCTCAGGTATTTCTCCTCACACTGCCAATACAATTTGTTGCGCTCATATATAATCCTCTGCATGATCCGCTTGTGGTAATCAACGGAACAGACAGGTTGGCCGGTGAAAAGTTTTATTCAATGCTACACGAATTGCCGGGAAATGTGTATATTCCCGCCCACGGATTTTTACCCCAACTTGCGGGAAAACATGAGTTTGCAAATGACCTGGCTATGGGAGATGTCTTTACCGTGGATGATACGACTGCCATAGCAGTAAAGAAAGAATACTATCAATCGCTTGCTCTACACTACTTCTCCTTTATTATTACCGACGATAATCTCTATCGGACAATGTATCATATGGATGATTCTATAACAGGATATACGTTCTGCAAAAGGATAAATAATTCTTCGGTGCCATTCATTTCAAGAATCGGTGATTATTCTGCAACTCCGTGTAAGCTCTTTATACCGAAGACTTCAGAATAATATTCTTATTCCTTATCCAGATTATTTCACGGGGCTACAGAGGAATCATTAACTTGCGAAATTCTATTAATCTCAGTTAAAACCTTCACCATGCCGCCAATTTCCGCGCAGCCTCTGCGATCTTCGCAGCATTCGGAAGAATTGCATCTTCGAGTTGTTTTGCAAAACCAACAGGTTGGAAGAGAGAGCCCACGCGCATAACGGGTGCATCAAGATTTTTGAATGCCTGCTCAGTGATAAGCGCTGCGATCTCACCGCCGAAACCGCCGGTTATTTTATCTTCGTGGACGACTAACGCTCTGCCTGTTTTTGCAACTGTAGTCATGATAGCTTCTGTATCCAAAGGATAAAGCGAACGGAGATCGAGGACGTCACATTCTATTCCTTCGAAAGCTAATTCCTTTGCTGCAGCAAGAGAGAGATGGGTGGTGTTGCCATAGGTGATAATAGAAATCGTATCGCCTGCTCTGCGAAGTTTTGCTTTGCCGAACGGCACTAATTCATTATCGCGAAGCGAAAATGTTTTCGCCTGAGGAGCATTGTATAATGCTTTCGGCTCAAGATAAAGCGTTAAGCCCCGCGTCCGCATTGCAGTGCGCAGCATACCTTGTGCATCATCGGCAAAAGAGGGGACCACAATTCTTACTCCCGGAATTGTCGTGAATGTACCTTCAAGATTTTGCGAATGATATAAACCACCCTGAATATATCCGCCGGAGGCGATGCGGATGACAATGTTCGGAAGGTACTGCCCTTTCGTGCGCCAGTATTCATGCGTCAGTTCGATAAAGGATTCCATTGCAGGCCAGAAGTAATCGGCGAACTCTGCGCCTTCAACCACTACCCAAATATTTTCCTGATCGACGCGGCAAAATCCGTCGGCTGTGCCAACGATAAAATCTTCGGCGATCGGCGCATTGAATACACGCTTCGGACCGAATTCCTGCTGCATACCTTTCGATACATTAAAGACTCCGCCTTTTTCTTTATTAGCCATATCCTGTCCCCATATAAATGTATTCGGGTTCAGGCGGAATTCTTCTTTTAATGTATGATTAATTGCATCGATAAATTTTAATCCTTCATCTTTCGATTTCGGAAGATCATACGGATGAAAATTTAAATTGACATCATCATCTTCAAAGATATGCTGATAAGGACGAGCAATATCCAGCGGCGCTTGTGCAAATTCTGTTACCGTAAGCGGATTAGCAGGCGCAGCAGCTTCGGCTTTTTCAGCAGAAGCATAAAAATCTTTTGTGTTCTGCTCGTGGATTTCATCGATTTGCGCCTGCGTCAGAACATTCTCGCGGATCAGCCAATCGCGAAATTGCTTAACGGGATCACGCTTATCGGCATTGGCAAGTTCTAACGGCGACCTATAAAGACTATCCTTATCAGAATTCGAATGCGAACGCATCCTCACACAATCGGCATGAACCATTGCCGCGCCTTTTCCTGATTGCACCCAGGCATATGCTTCCTGCATTGCACGATAGGAATCTAAAATATCGGTGCCATCGCAATAGGTGATCAGCAGATTCGCAAAGCCGCGAAAATTATCGGCTACTCTTCCGTTTGCCGTTTGATCAAAAACAGGTACGGCGATTCCGTACTTATTATTTTGAATGACGAAGATGGCAGGTACTTTTTCCTTCGTTGCGCCATTCAATGCTTCGTAGAAAAAGCCTTCGGAGCAACCTGATTCACCGCCGGAAAAAATTGCAACGGCATCTTTTTCATAATATTTTATCGCCCGCGCACAACCCGTTACATGCTGCGAATGATTATTGGTAAGCGAAGAACCATTCTGAATGCCGATCGACATTTTAGCAAAGTGATTCGACATGTGCCGCCCGCCTCCGGCTACATCGGTTTCTTTCGATAGACCATTGAGCACAATTTCCTCAACGCTTAAACCTGCGGCAAGGCAGGTCATAAGATCGCGGTAATACGGAAAAAGATAATCCTGCTTTTGGCGGAATGAAATTCCAAGCGCTGCCTGAATTCCTTCATGTCCGGCGCATGGAGCATGATAGCTCCAGCCCATGGCTTTCTTCAAATAATTCGCCGCTGCATCGTCGCAGATTCTGCCTAATTGCATGAGCTTGTACCATGCGATAAGTGTCTCTTTCGAAACACCTGCTTGTGCAACATTACCTCGATAAGATTGCGAACCATCCGATTTCGGACCAACGAGAATCGCTCCATCCGGAATCGGATCCAGCGATGCCGGAACGACAGGAAATGCGTATTCCTGCTCGAGATCAGCTGATGTCAGCGTATGGTGTACGTATGGAATATCTTTTCCACCGGTCGATGCGGTTTTCACAGTGTCGGCGATAGTATTTTTCGTTTTCGTCGGCATGAATTGGTCTGAGTTTTGGAAATCGGAAAACAATAGAAGGGTGGATTTGGTGCGATAATGAACTCTTTAGCCTAAAAAAGCCGTTAAGAAATTGATGAAGAATCTTACATTTGATCAATTGGTGGATGAATTGGAAGGGCGTTCAGCTGATGAACTTGGCGAATTAGCGGAGCTTACCCGTCATTATGCTATTGAGCAGCGGAGAACTGAGATATTAGAAAATGCCGGGCAAGGTATGGAAGATTGGAAAAATGGCAAGTTGAAAGCTTACGATAATATCGACGAATTAATGCAATCTCTTGGTGCAGCGTGACTAAAATAATCTTTTCGAAGTCCTTTGTACGTGCGTTGAATAAATTGTTAAGTGGCAATCCTGATTTGGAAAATCAGATCAAAAATAAACTTGAGATTTTCCGTAATAATCCTTTTGATCCAACTCTTCGAACACATAAGTTGAAAGGTAAACTTTCAGATTATAGAAGTTTTAGTATAACTGGAGATCTCCGAATCGTTTTCGAATTTACAGAAGAAGGTTATGCCTTACTTTCTGATATAGGCACACACGACGAGGTTTATTAGGCATAAATTTTTACTCCACCGTTCCGCCTGTTTTAGTGTTATATTTGTATCATGAATAACGTACTTGCCCGATACATATCTCTTTCGGCATTCCTTCTGTTGCTTTGTATCAGCACAAAATCCTATTGC
>JBBQGG010000069.1:0-16031 GCA_038322815.1 Kapaibacterium sp. (SeqCode) | reverse complement strand
TCCCTGTTTAAGCTTTGAAGTTTAAGCTTTCGCCAAAGGCGCCCACCCTTTTCCCCGTTTAAGCTTTAAGCTTTGAAGTTTAAGCTTTCGCCGAAGGCGGAAAGCCCCCCTGTAACCCTTTATATTTCATAATTATAACATTACGCGCGCGCAACATTCTCCTTTTAAACCGAAGAGTCCGCCATGGCGGCGGACTCTCCTCAAATTCTATATAAATCTCTCTTTTCATTTTCTCTCTGCTAACGACAAATGACTAGCGACTAAAGACTGCCCTACAAAGATACGAAATAAAAATCAATTTGTCAAGGTGCTCACCGAAGTTTTTTCCCGGAATTGCCCAAAACATAGGTGCCTTTCGCCAAAAATAAATTTATAAAAGAAAATTAGCATAGGTGCCAATCGAGAAATCTTAGTCTTCCCATTTTAGCTTTTCGCTTTAAGCTTAAAGCTTTCGCCGTAGGCGGTGGTGCCTCAATTTAATAAAACTTTAATTTTGTCATTCTGAGTGACAGCGAAGAATCTGAGATTTAGGATGTCTGAAAGCTCAGATTCTTCGTTCCGCTTCTGCTCCACTCAGAATGACAATTTAAAAGCAGTGGTGGGTTTCACTAATTCCCCCTCCCCTCTGCTAACGACTAAAGACTAACAACTAACGACTGCCTATTTTACTTTTACAAATTTCTGTGTTACTGAACCTAATTTAACATAATACACTCCCTCGGAGAGATTCCGGATCGGAATCTCTACTTGTGATATGCTGGAAATAATATTCTGATGATACACTTCGCGTCCAAGAACATCGAACATGGTAAGCTTTTCTCCTGTGGCGCGGATGCCGCCGGTATTTCCTTGAATGGCGGACTGAGAGTCCGCCCCACTAATTACTCCTCCAAAACTCACGATCACTGAATTTCCATTCGCCGGATTCGGATGAATTGAAAATGAAGTTGTCTGCGATGAATAGGCTACTCCTGCTTTCGGTACTGCCGTTCCGGTTAATGACGAATGGCTCTTGATCGAATGTGCGAATGAGCTTTCCAGATCAGTTATCCAATCTATTCCGCCGGAATAAGGGCCCTCTGCTTGAGGGTGGAAGCAAATATTTATTGATCCGATGTTGCCCGGATTTAATCGAACCGGAAGCAAAGACTTCACCGAGAAATTTATTGTATCCGATAAGAGAAAACCTGTTAATGAAAACGGTGCCGAACCGACGTTCTTTACCTGAACAATCTTGCAAAGCGTATCACCTGCGCGGACAGCGCCGAAATCAAAATCGGAGGCGTCTATAAGACCTGTTGAGCCATGAGCATCAAGCGAGATGGCAATGCTGAAGCAATCGGTGCGCATGATCAGTGAATCTCTATGCCGTGATGAATCACGAGGTGTATAGCAGACTTGCACTGTCAACGAATCCTGCGGTGCTATTGTATGCGGAAGTGAGGGAATGATCGAGACTACTTTATACGATGTATCATTATTGGTGAGCAGCGCTGAGTTCAGCGTGATGGCTGTTCCGCCGATTTTGGCGGAGTTCTTAAAGACGAACGTTGTGCAGATCTGCTCACCGATCTTCTTTACCGGGAAGACGATGCTATCGGCGCGCGATGATGATGGCGGAGTCGTGGAAAGTTTTAATGCCGAAGCGCTTCGATCTAATCGTAATATCACAGCATTGCCAAGATTATCCACGATGGCAAGCGGAGCCGAAGCAGCGGCAAGCGGACTTTGGAAATTCACATCGAAGCAATACGAATCATTTCCATGAACATGAGGATGAAGTTCGCCGTCAGCATAATCTGTGGAAAGAGAATCGAAGCTGACATTGCTAAACCTTGCCGGAGTCTGCCAATAGACTCCATCGGGGTCGTCAATGAGAACCACAGCTTTGAGACCCGGATCGTTCTTCCCCGTATCACGCACGCAGATATGCCAGCCATTGCAAGTTGATGCAGTATCAACAATGAATGACGGAGTAACGCCGGTGTTTAATTGCATCCCGGCAGGGGAGGAGGATTCAGACACATAGTTGGAACTACTATAAGCAAAAAAGTTACCAAGATAACTGGAATGCCCAACAAAATCTTGCACCCCAGAAGTATATACCATAAAAAAATCAGGGGAGAATAAATGATATGATTGATTTCCCAAAAAATCTAATGCAGAAACTTTATAACTTGCAGCTTTTAGATTTGGAAAGTGATTAGAAATTGTTTGGTAACCAGTGATTTTAAAAAAAGTTGACAGCGGCGTTGGATTACCTCCTCCAACTGAAACAGAAATATTACTTAAATTAGAGCCAATTATGTTTAAAAAAGTAACATTTGAATAAGCATACTCACTGCTTGTAAAATTTTTCCCTAAAGTCGAAAGAAAGTAGGACGTTTTCCATCTCGATACCGGCACAATTGTCATCATACTTGGTGCCTGCCAAGTTTGCAAGGCAATACTTCGTTCGTCATATTGCATTACGCTTATTTTTTTTCCGTCCAAAGAGTATGCTTCAACCGGAGATGTAATTTCTAATTTTTCCGGAGGGGCGGTGAGGCGCGCTGCCGTCATATCGTAACCTCCACTAATACCCAGTACATCTAAGTGACCTTTGACCGTAGTATTATCAAAACTAAATAAACGGTAGGCATCACCGTGACCTGCATCCCCTGGAGGTGCTCCTTCGGCAAGTGGAAAAGATACATAGCCAAGTGAATCCCATAACTCGACAGGTGTCATTTGTTCGATCATTAAGTCCCTTCCTTCAGTGGTATACGGATCAGCGCCACCAAGAAAAGCATTTTCATGTCCACTTATCACTGCAACAGGTCTTGATGCCTCTATAAGTGAACCTGATAAGTCATGGTCTTCATCCCTTCCATTCGAGCGAACAAGATAACACTGTCCTTTATTAAGTTGAACTGTATAAGGATGAGGCGAGCCAGTATTAGCGCCGAGATGTCCGGTTACTGTTGTTGTTGAGGGTGTGATCTTAACACTTGTTAAATCTTCTGTGCCTATAACCATAAAGACACCTCCGGAATATTCAAAAGATGAAGGCGCTGAACCAGTTCCACCGGGAAAAAAAAGTGCTCCATTGCCGGGATTATCGTTATAACAAGCGGCTACATAGTTTTTTCCTAATCCTAAAACAGGGAGTGCAAGGTAACTACCGCCTGCACAAGCACCTAAAGATTGATATGTAACTGTGATAGGATATTTCGATTTGATGTGGCAGGATTTGAAAGAAACTGCATCGGAAGCTGTATCCATTTGCATTAATCCCACCTCAAGAGGTATTTTTAGCTGAGTTGCAGGTACGAGAGTAATTTTTTGAGGCTCTGTTTCTTTACCAGATGCATCATAATAAGAAACAAATATTTCATTAGCATAATAAGTTGAGACGTGTGCAGAGACTTTAAAACCAGGGTAAACCGTAGAAGTTATGACTGAATTGTAACTCGGATAAATCATCCCTAAATAAAATTCTCTACCTTCGTCCGATAGTCCGAACGTTTGATTTGTTGCAACAAAAATTCCTGTCATGCCAACAGAGGAATATTTTAGGCAGCTAAAATCATACTCACCAATAACTTTAACAATATAGGTGAGTGTATCGCCTGAGGTAATTGGTCCGATTTTTAAGGCACCAACAGGTACAGAAGTAAATTGTAAATTATACGTGCTGAAATCACCAATCCATTTTATTGTATCACCGACGAAAACATTAAGTTGATTTGGGAAATAGGTGAAGCCATGAATACCACCAAAGACTACATTATTTGATCTGAGAGTACGAGAAAACCCCGCATTCAATTTAAAAAAAGATAGAAGCGTTACCGCTAAAAATAAAAAAATAATTTTCTTTTTCATAAAAAAATCTCCTATAATGTTTCAACACGATAAAGTTATAATGAACAGAGGCTATCACTTTACCGCCTGGAATAGACTACACATTAGCACAAATATACGGCAAGATTTGAGACATTATTCTCTTTTTTGCCCACTCAACCATTCCTGCAAAATGATCCGTGCAGCTTCTTCATCTTTTCTGAATTTCTCTTCGCGTTTGGATTTGGACCAGCCAAATTCTGCGATATTCGCCTGTGCCATAACAGAGGTAAGGCGCTCATCATAAAAGTGATGCTCGATATTTTTTGTATCGAGCTTTGCAAAAAGCTTTTCACCGAAGGCACGGACTTGTTTGGTGAATTCACTATCGGTTCCGGAAAGCGTTCTCGGAAGACCTAAGATAACGCAGCCGATATGTTCGGTTTCGATCAGGGCAAGAATTTCCTTCAGGAGGCGGTTCGTATTTTCCAGAAAATTAAACGGACGCGCCAGCATCCGGAGTTCGTCGCTAATAGCAAGCCCAACTCTTTTTGAGCCGTAATCAATAGCAAGTACTTTGGAAGTTGGCTGCATGTGAAATTTAGATTGTCATTCTGAACGAAGTGAAGCGTAGTGAAGAATCTGAGATTTCGGATGCCGGAAAGTTCAGATTCTTCGCTACGCTCAGAATGACATATTTAAAAGCATTCGATCCATTTCTCATTCTCAATTCTCAATTCTTTACTCTTCATATCTCTCCGATGACGTAACTCCCCGGACAAGCCGGAGCTTTTCGAGGAGGCGGCTTAGGTGGTAGGTATTTTTTACATAGACCGTCATTTTGCCATCGAACATCTGGTCGGTCGTATCAATACTGAATGAACGGATATTGGTATTATTATAACTCGATATGACATGAGTCAGGTCGCTGATCATCCCGGGGCGGTCTTCTCCATAAATGCGAATGCCGACAAGATAATCTGCCGCTTCAGTGCCGGGCCATTCAACATCGATCAGGCGTTCTTTACGCGCATCAAGCTGCATCTGCGAAATATTATGGCAATTCCGCCGATGGATCTTCACGCCATGACCGATCGTGACGATTCCAACGACATCATCACCGGGAACAGGCGTGCAGCATTTGGCATAACTATAGAGCAGATCATCGCGCTTGCCCTGGATGAGGATGCCGGTCTGTCTGCGCGATTCTTCAAGATATGGGGCATCTTTCGGAACAGATATATCATCCTTCTTTTCCGGTCCTCCCGGCTTTATCCAGTCACGAAGCTCGGAGATGATATCATCAATATCAACTTTCGCATCGGCGATCGAAAGATGAAGCTTTCCGATATTGCCGGAACCTGTAGTCGTGGCAAATTTAGCAAGTGTATCGTCATTGACATGAAGTTTCGCCTTCGCAAGACGTTTCTGAAGAATGTCCTTGCCTTCAAGGATCTTGACGCGCTGTTCTTCATTGAGGAATTTGCGAATCTGGTTACGCGCCTTATGGGTTACGACAAATTGCTCCCAATCTGGATTCGGTCTTTGGTTTTTCGAGGTGATGATCTCGACCTGATTTCCGGAGACAAGTTTCGTATGAAGCGGCACGATCTTTCCGCCGACTTTTGCGCCAATTGTACGCATGCCAACATGGGTATGAATCTCAAATGCGAAGTCAACGATCGTCGAACCTTTTGGTAAAATCTTTAGATCGCCAGTAGGCGTAAATACATATATTTCATCTTGATAAAGGTTTAGCTTAAAGCTCTCCATTAGCGCCTTCGGAGCATCCTCACCATGCTGTTCAAAAACGTTGGATACCCATTTTACCCATTCATCAATATCAGGATCGGTCTTGGTAATATTCTCCTTATATTTCCAATGTGCAGCAACTCCCTTCTCGGCGATCTCATGCATTCCTTTCGTGCGGATCTGCACCTCAACCATCTTTCCCGTCGGACCGATCACCGTCGTATGAATGGACTGATACCCGTTCTTTTTCGGGACGGAAATATAATTCTTGAAGCGTTCAGGAACAGGTGTATAGATCGAAGAGACGATGCCATAGACGGAAAAGCAATCGTTATCGTTCTTTGTATCAATGATAATACGAATAGCAAAAAGATCGTAAAGATCTTCGACCTTTTTGCCAAGACGGATCATTTTATTATAGATCGAGAAGATATGCTTCGGTCTTCCGACGATCTCAAATTTATATCCTTCTTTTTGTAACTCCTCTTTTATCGGCGATACGACATCAGCAATATAATTTTCTCTATCTACCCTGGTCTCGACAAGGAGCTTCCTGATATTATCGTATGCTTCGCGGTTCAGCACTTTGAAGGAAAGATCTTCCAATTCCCATTTAACCTTTGCCAAACCGAAACGATGTGCAAAAGGCGCATAGACATCAAGGGTTTCTTTCGCCATCCGAAGCTGGCGCTCAGGAGGTAAGAATTCGATCGTCCGCATATTATGGAGACGGTCAGCGAATTTAATAAGCATGACTCGGACATCATCCACCATTGAAAGCATAAGCTTGCGATAGCTTTCTGCCTGAGTGATCTCGCGGGATTTGAATATATCCGATATCTTCGTTGCTCCATCGACTATTCCTGCAACTTCATCGCCGAATTCTTCTCTGATCTCCTCAAGGCTGTAGGCAGTATCTTCAACGACATCATGGAGCAATGCGCAGGCAACGGAAACGTCATCGAGCGGAATTTCCTGCGCGACGATCATCGAGACGGCAAAGGGATGAATGAAATACGGTTCGCCGGAGGCACGGCGATCATTCTTATGTGCATCATAACAAAGGCGTAATGCCTTTGTTACCATTACTTCATCAAAGTTTTTTAGATGCTTTCTGCAGGCTTCAAGGAGTTCGTGAAGCTTTTCTTTATAAAGTGTTTCGCCCGTTTCAGCCGTTTTTTTTAGGGCAACGGAATCCTCTTCACTACCGGATGGCTGCGAAGTAACGGATAAAGGTGTTATGAGAGTATCCGGCTTCATAAATAACATTCATACTGCATAGTCACATTCTTATTGATATCTCTTTACTCCGAACCAACCGAAATATAAGGTTGCTCCGACATTCAAATGAGTAAAAACAATAGGATCGCCGGCTGTATTAAAATCAAACCCACCAACCTGCGGTTCTCCGGTAAAAAGAAATCCGGCGCCGATCTGCGCGAAAGGCGTGAGGATAAATTTATCGCCGAGTTCCCAGTCAAAGCGAGCGCCGATAAGACCTTTCATGCCTCCGCGAGAAAATGAATGCTGCAGCGATCCATCGGAATTAGCAATTCTCTGACCATTGGAATCAGCCTTATAATATGCTTGCGTATTAGTGATCGTTACATGCATATACCCTAAACCTATGTAAAATTTTACGGGACTGCGCGGGTTGATGACAAAACGAAAATCAAAGGAAAGATATTTTGTTGCCATATCTTCGTGAGTAGGAACATAATAATCCTGCTTTGGTCTTTTTGTCGTATCAAGTCGGTCCGGAGGCGAACTCGGACTGGTTCGAAATAATCCATCACGGGTAAGGTCATCGCCGAATGTAAAGGAATTATAAGAAATTTCGAAATCAATACCTCGGGTAATAGCCGTACCAATTGAAAACGATGTAGCAAGTACAGAAGTCGGAGCAAGTGTCACACGACGTCCTTGATTCACACCTGAAAGATTGCCGATCCCTGCCCCGGCGCCAATACCGATAGCTTTCCATGCAATAGGCGTTTTTGCTCTCTCCCTGGCACGTTCTTCCTCAGCTATTTTTTCAACTGCACGAATGGAGTCTTTTCTCGCCTGATCTATAGCATCATGCATAAGATCTTCCTGCTCACGCTGTACGGTCTTGATAGAATCTCTGCGCCGCTCATCCTGAGCACGCATAAGTTCATCACGCTGTTTCTTGATGATCTCCTCATTCTCGCGGCGTTCTTTTGTCATCACTGAATCAGGAGGTTTATTTCCTACCTGCGCCCGGACATTATTGGCGGAAAAAAGAAATGCAAGAAAAATAACGGTAATTCCTGCTGTTCGTAAAAAAAGCCGTTTGGCATTTTGTGTCGTCAATGTCATTATTTCGTTTACGTCTTTCTGTTTAATTTCTGCGATCTTTTGTGCAACTAACCCTAAATATTCAGGCGAATTCCGCTTTCCGCGATGCGGAACCGGCGCAAGATAAGGGGAATCGGTTTCGATCAGAATCCTATCCTCAGGAGTTTCGCGGACAACATCGGTCAGTTTCGTATTCTTATAGGTGATATTGCCGGTATAACTAACACAAAAACCAAGTGAAACGGCTCTCTTCATTTGTTCGGAATTACCGGAAAAACAATGGAGTTGTCCGTTAATACCATCTACACTTCCCTCTTTGTAATAGTCACTGAGAATTTCCAGTGTTTCATCAATGGAATCCCTTGTATGAATAACGATAGGCTTGCCTTTTTCTATTGCTAACTTGATCTGCTCACGAAATGCTTTGATCTGCTGATCTTTCGGACAGAAATCGTAATAATAATCAAGTCCGATCTCTCCGATCGCAACTACTTTTGAATTGATGTCTATTTCATCGCTGATCTGTTTACGTACTTCATCACTCCACTCCATTGCACTATGTGGATGAATGCCAAGAGCGCAATAGATATTTTCATGACGAGATGCTATATCAAGCGTTGCATTGAAACTGTTTTTATCAATAGCAGGAACAATAAAATGCCTCACTCCGGCTTCGCCTGCCTTTGCAATCGTTTCTTCTCTATCGGAATCAAATTGTTCGGTCTGGAGATGACAGTGTGTATCGATCATTAAAATACTGTTTCGACTCTGAATGTAAAATTTCTGATTGGGGCAATATTACCTACGATCTCTACGTAATAATAATTCAAAAGATTCTGAACCTGGAAACTGAGTGTTACAGGCATTGCAAATAGTCCGGACAACGTATAGGCAATTCTTGCGTCCCAAATGTAGGCATTAACTCGGGCATCACCATTCGGTACTTGTTGTATCAGGATGGGATCGACCGATTCATATTTTGATATGTACTGGAAATCGGATGACAAAGTAAATGCGCTGAGTTTCGTCTCAATACGTGATTGCAGTAAATGTCTTGGGCGAAAGTTCAAGATCTGCTTCGTTGTTCTATCACGAGGGAATACGTAGGTGTAACCAAGACGTAACGAGAGGTCATCATTTGAAAGAGGGTAAAATTCAATGACCTCTTCATGCCCGAAAATTTCTGCTTTCGTAAGATTGCCGAACTGAATCGACTGTGTACCATTGCTTGTGACAAAATGCGCTTCAATAAGATTATCAAAGGCGGAATAGAATATGGCACCATCAAGAAAAATACTTTGTGTCCGATAGCTGCCACCGATCTCAGTAGAATAACTTCTCTCCGGAGTAAGTGCAGGGTTTGGTATTACATGAATAAGGCTGAAGTATTGGTCTATATACTTTTCTGCGATCGTCGGAACGCGGAAACCCGTACCTGCCGAAGCACGGAAATTCAATCCATTGCCAGCATCAAGCGTGACGCCAAACTTAGGCGAAATACTTCCGAGCGAAGAAGAATCGTCATACCTGACGCCATCGGCGCGCAATCCAAAAGTGAATATCAAAGGAGATAATTTGTATTCAGCCTGTGCAAAAGCACCAAGTGTTATGCCGTGATGAGATTTGTAAAGATCGGAGTTCACCATTTGGTAAAGACCGAGTATTCCGGTCGTTAAATATAAAGAACCAATATCGTTATTCCCATCAAAAGCAAGATAATAGTTAGCGGCATTTGAATGCGGACCTACAGTACCTCCCGGCTCGCTTGGATCGGTTGAAAAATTTGTATAATGAACGCTTGCCTGCGAGGTGAGAATAAAATGATCGCTTAAAATGCTTTGCAGCGAGGATTGTATACGAGCTTTGAAAGAATGAATTCTTCCATTAACCGCACCAAGCGAATCCGATGGTGTGAGCGCATGATTGAGATCTTTCCAAAACAGAAAGCCTCCGTGATTTTCGTTCGCCATGAGCACACTTGTTTCGAATCTGTCATGATCGGAAATAGGCGCCGTTACTTTCGCAAAACCGCTCGACTTATATGAATCATCTCCAAGCCTGTATCCCTCATTCCTACGGATAGCAAAACTCCCGAGTAGTCCTGTTTCACCTGTAGTCCCTGTCAGCCCTCCTTCTATTGCAGCAAATTTTCTGCCTAAGCCGGGAATTCGCCATTCTGGATATTTTACTTCGTCATACATTCCCACGTTTGCACTTACAGCTCCGCGCAGAGTGTCACTCGGCTTACGAGTAATAACATTAATGACGCCACCGAGCGCGCTCGATCCATAGAGAGCAGAGCCTGCACCTTTAACTACTTCGATACGGTCGATATTCATGATCGGCAATGCATCGAATTTGATGTCACCATTATCAGCAGAGAGATATGGAATTCCGTCGAGTAAGAATATAACCCGCGATCCAACCGAGCGCGCATAACCCGAGGAACCACGAATGCTGACTTGGGATTCAGTAACAGTTACTCCGGGAATATATCTCAACGTGTAATCCAATGCCTCGGGTGAGCGCTCGGTGATCTCCTTCGTTTTCACAACACTGATTGAGATCGGAACATCTTGAGTAAAGGTTGTATGTTTCTGAGCCGTGACGGTTATTTCTTCACCAAGCACCGGCTGTTGTTCCATATACACAAGAAGATTATTTCCATTCGGCAGGTTTACGATTGTATCCTTATACCCGAGAGCAGTAATACGAATGAAAGCAATATCGTTTTTTTTCAGGCGAAACTCTCCACTGACTTTTGTAGTCTGTTTGCGAATTGAGTGTTTATCTTTTGCGAGCACATTGATTGTCGCCCCGGCAATTGGCTCCTGTGTTTTTTTATCTTTAAGAAAACCATAAAGAGGTAAGCTATCTAATTGAACCACTACTGTGCGTCCTTCCTGCGCGAAAATGACACAGGGCAAAAGGAGAGTGAATATGATAATTAGTACTCTCACGGGATAAATGGTTGTCTGGGAAGTGAATCAAAATTGACTATGAGATCAACGCCGGTCTTTTGCTCACCGGGTTTTAACGTGAAAGTAAGCGCAGAATCTTTTTCATCATGAGCGAATGCCACAGCATGCCAATCTTTTGTAACATCGTAGCCATATTTCTGAGCGACTGCAAGATAATTATATGTAGTATCAGGTTTAACAACAATAGAATATGCCGTATCATGGAACGTCATAGATAGTGACGCAGCTAAAATACTGCCATCCACAGCGCCTGCCAGAAGATAAGAAGCTAAAAATGGAGGCTTCGCTTCGACAAGAACTACAAGAAGCGTTTGGACAGAATCTTTAGGAGTCCCTTTGAAATAAATATTACCGGAAATAGTCGGAGGCGGCGGAGGCGGAGCCAATCCTTTGTCGCAGGCAGAAATAGAAAAAACCAGCAGAAGAAATACCGATTTCCTTAATAGATTACAATTCGTTACGGGCATTTGCATTTCGAGGAAAACAACGCCGCAGAAGTCGTGGTTCGTCCGGAAAAATTCGAGTGCGGATTACTTCACTTTCATAAAACTCTTCATCGCCAAACCTGTTGAAGAACTTAGTTGCACATAATAGGTCCCTATAGGAAGATTTATGATAGGAATCCCCATCTGAGTAACCGGCTGAACTTCGCTCTTAAATACTTCCCTTCCAAGAACATCAAACATATATAACGTGGACTTACTACCTTGTAATGATGGAAACATTACAACCACCGAATTCCCGTTTGCCGGATTCGGATGAATAGAGAACTCCCTCTGCCTCTGGGAGAGGGTTAGGGGTGAGGGCAGTCCTGCCTTCGGAGTTGCCTGACCCGAAAGTACTGAATGGCTCTTCACAGAATGTGCGAACGAAGCTTCGAGATCGGTGCTCCAATCTATTCCTGCACCGAATGATCCTTCATGCATCGGATGGAAACAAACTTGCAATTGAATATTTCCTCCGGATTTGATCTGTATCGGAAGTTTGCCTACATCAACGGAGAAATTTATGCTATCAGATAAAACGAAAGACTTTGTCAGTGTGAATGGAGCCGAGCCAACATTCTTGATAGTTATATTTTTACAAAGTGTATCGCCCACAGCGATGGACACAAAATCAAGATCACCTGCAGAGATTAATCCGGTCGAGCCATGGGCATCGAGAGAGATGGTAAGGTTAAAGCAATCGGTATGCAGAATAAGCGAATCCTGATGCCGAGAGGAATCCTTCGGTGTATAGCACACTTGCAGCGTTACTGAATCCTGCGCTGTAACTGATGAAGAAAGAGAGGGAATGACTGAATATATCTTATATGAAGTATCTTTATTTGATAGCTGAGCCGAAATGACTTTCATTGCAGGACTTCCTTTTGGAGCGGAGTTACGAAAGACGAACGTAGTACAAATTTCTTCTCCGATCTTCTTAATAGGAAAGACAATACTGTCGGCGCGACGAAGAGTCGGGGGAATTGTTGAAATTTTAAGCGGTGTCGCAGATTTGAACAGTTTCAGAACCACGGCATTCCCACCGTTATCTACTATTGCTACTGGTGCAACTGCATCTTGAAGTGGATTTATAACATTAACGTCAAAGCAGTATTCCTTTAAACCCTGAGGACGCAATTCATTCGGCATGTATGTCAGCGTAGTATCAAAACTAACATTCTTCAATTGCTCTCCCGGCTCGAAATAGATGCCGTCAGGATCGTCAACAAGCATCACGGTTTTTATACCGGGATCATCTTTTGAGGTATCCCTCACGCAGAAATGCCATGACGTGCAGTTAGAAATAGAATCTATAATGATTTTGAATAATGGAGATACACCGGTGTTTAATTGCATACCAGCGGGTGCGGCATACTCATAGTCACCACCACCGAAAGTTAGAATTTGGTAATAAAATATCATAAAAGGGTACTCGGAGTAGAGATAATAGGGGAAAGATTTATCAGATACAGAGGGTATAGATAATTTATATTGTGAGCCGAAAAGTGAATTGTCTTGACTTGAAATGCCACCGAAAAGAAGACTACGCGAAAGACTTGTAATCGGCACTGGGGCAAGACCCAATTCTGAAATCTTAATATCTTCCATATGTGCTGATATCACATTGATATAATTATATGCAGCCGGATAGTGCGGAACAACAAAGGAATAAAATTTTTTCCATCGGGATTTTGGCACTATGGTCATCATGCATGGGGCAGGCGATTGTTTTGGGTTCGGCTTGCTAATCATGCGCTCGTCATATTGAACAATACTGAACTTATGACCATTCGAAGAAAAGGCTTCAACTGGGCTAGTAACACCGAATCGTTCGGGAAAAAGGAATCGTTTCGTAGTAAGATCATACCCGCCACTTATTCCTCCGACATTGAGATGAGTATTAAAACCGATTGTATCAAAGGAATAAATACGATAAAGATCCCCTTCCCCTTCCTCACTTGGAGGAATCGGTTCAGCAAATGGAATGGATAGATACCCTGTAGAATCCCAATATTCATAAGGGATAAGTTGCTCTATCAGATAATTACCCGCAGGAAATATGCTCCCGAGCGTAGCTTCTTGATGTCCTCCAATAACGACAATCGGGCGTGATGCCACCACTAAAGATCCTGAAATATCGTTACCCTCATCACGACCGTTCGATCTTACTAAATAACACTGGCCTTTACTAAGTTGAATTGTGTAAGGTCGAGGCGACCCCGTTGCTCCAATACCAGTCAGAACAACCGGATGTCCTCCTATCGTTGTCGTCGTTGGTGTTATCTGAATAATGGTACCGTCTTCTGATGCAATGATAAGAAAAACGCCGCCACAAGGTCCCATGATTACAGTATTACCGCCACCCGTAGGATTATCATTATAACTTGCTACAACATATTTTTTCCCAAGTGAAATAAGAGGCAAAGATAAATAAGTTTCCGCAAATTGATTGACAATAAAACATTGTACTGTAATTGGCAACTTAGAAATAATATGGCAGGATTTATATGCCGCTTTCTCTTGACTTGTATCTATTGACATTTTTACAGCATCAAGGGCAATTTGCAAAAATCCTCGGGCAGCAACATTATAAACCAAAGGTGCTGTTTCATGACCGTTTGAATCAAAATAGGAAATTTGTACTTCATTCTCATAAAAGGAATTGATCATCGCATACACATATGAATATTTTAAAGTTGAGGGCGGAGTTACGGGGGTTCCTAATAAGAACTCTCTACCTTCATTTGTTAATCCATGACTGATTGTATCAGCAAAAATGATACCTTGCATACCGATCGAATAGTAAATTGGATTTCGATAAGTATATTCACCTTGCATCTTAACGACATACAAGAATACAGGAACTGAATCAGCATTAAAACTTAACGCGCCAGACGGAACTTTGACGGATTGCAAACCGAAAACGGTGAAATCACCCTTCCATTCAATTGTATCACCGACTATTACTTCGAGATAATTTGGGACATAGTGATAGCCAAAAGTGCCTCCGAATTCGATGATGTGTTTTCTGGGGTAGGCACAGGATGAAGAGGCACAAAGAAATACTGAACTAATAACTATAATCAGTAAGAAAAAAGCATGCTCAGGATACTTATTTTTTCCCATAATGTAAAAAAATAAAATTAAGAATTATTCAATTTTATATGAAATACCCTATTCCATTGAATAGGGTACTCCAAAACTCTCTCCCTTGATTTGTTAATGGGGTCTTCCTGTGACAATAAATGAGAAATCATTATCAGCAGGCTGACATGTCAAAAAATAGTTGTTGTTCAATACATTGAGTGCAAGAATATGCTCATCGATGTGAATGTCAAATTGTGTCTGATTGTTTTGATTTACCATCACTCCTCCTATCATAACGAAACGGCAATCACAGCTAGTTGCCCCATTTGCTCCTGCATTAAAACCATCAGCTCTGACACAGGAGTTAGGTAGGCTAAGAGTGACTACAGGGGCAGGATAGTCTAAATAGGTAGGAGTCCCATTCTGATCTACGATGTTTAGTATTACTCTAAAGACGCCCGATCCTACTCCACCTATCCGAGTAACACTTGATACACCAAAATCACGTAGAATAGCGGTATCGCCAGCCGTATTGCTGTTAGGATGATAATAGCCCCAGCCATAAATAACATTATCCGTAAATGTACCGCCTCGAATTGAGGCATTGATTGCTCCGGTGCCATTTTTATAGTATACAGCAGAAACCCCTTTTTCCTTAACTTCAAAAGCATTTGATGCGGTAATTGCAGTGCCATTCCCAATAAGTAACAATGGATCGCCACCATTAATGGTACCGCCTGCAACTGAAGAGCCTTTGGCAGCATCATAATGTCCGAGAATCGTCTGCGCGTAACTCTGCGCGGTTAAGTGGTCTCCACCAGGTATAGTACAAAACTGGCCAGCACCAGATATACCTCCAGTTTGTATTAGATTGGTGTTCCCTCCACCGATTGCCCCGTACGCACAAGTACTATTTATTATATTATTGTTACCTGAGGAAATCCCGCAATAATTGGCGTTGGCAATCTGGTTAATATTTCCATTATTACCACCTCCAGAGATTACTGAACCCACAGCACTTGCGTTAATGCTATTTCCTTGATAACCACCAGTAATGTTAGCACTAGTACCATTTGGGTCCCACCTCAACACTCGCTTACTTCCTTTGTTGACGGCATCACCATCATACACATGGACTTCCAAAGCGACATTATCTGAAGTTCCAACATAGTTAGTGCCAGCAGTGGTGGAATTGTTACCAGTCTCTGACCAATAAACTGCACTATTAGCATTCTGAGTCGTTGGGTTCCTTCCCGACCTAAATATTGCAGATTGCACATCGGGTGAGAGTTTCGCCTGCGTGACCGATTTATCTGGAATATTCAGCGCATAAGGAACTGAAGAGAGCTCTGTCAGCGGGCTCATCTCATCGCTTCCATCAACGCTGATACCCACCCATAATGGTCGGTTCATTGTATTGTTATCAGGAAGTTTTGATGCTCCGGTGCCGAGCATAAGTGTGAAGATGCCATTCGCTATTGCAACATCATAGCTTCCCTGCCATACGGAATTTTTTCCGAGATGATCAGAGTAGAGCGTTGCGGTAATATGATGCGTACCATTCATGGATATACCATCGGTCGTC
>JBBQGG010000068.1:0-16061 GCA_038322815.1 Kapaibacterium sp. (SeqCode) | reverse complement strand
CTTGTCGATGTGACGTTTGAATTTGTCAAAGGCACTCCGCCTCGCGATCCGATATCAGTTACGAATTTATGGAACGGAGATTTTTGGTATGGTACAAAAACTCCGATCGAAACATGGCTTCATCCGCTTCGGATAAAAATTCCGAATGATGCATTGAATACGCGTATCAAAGTTCGTCCCACCGGTCATGGCGGCGGCGATCAGGAAAATTGCTCGGAGTTCTGCCCGAAAGATCATTGGGTTTTAGTTAATAATACTGAGCAGTGGAGGCAGAATGTCTGGCGTCAGGATTGCGGATTGAATCCTCTGTATCCGCAAGGCGGAACGTGGGTTTATAGCCGCACGAATTGGTGCCCCGGCTCCGATGTCCACACGTATGATTTCGAACTCACTCCGTTCGTAAAGCCAGGAGATTCTGCAACGCTCGATTATAAGATCACTCCTTATACCAGTAATGGTGGAGGTAATACGCCAAATTGGGTCATCGAAACACAGCTTATCAGTTACGGCAAACCGAATTTCATACAAAATGCTGCGATCACCGAAATAAAATCTCCGAGTTCGACAAATGCTTATGCACGGCATAATCCCATCTGCGGAAACCCGGTAGTCTCGATTCAAAATAGAGGATCGAAGCCGCTTACAAGTCTTGATATAACGTATGGAATTGTCGGAGCACCAATAAGTACCTATCATTGGACAGGCACGCTCAATTTCCTTGATACAATAGATGTTGAACTTGGGAAATTCTCTTGGGCATCTGATAGTAAACGTTTTAAGGTAATTATCAGTAATCCTAATGGAGGAGCAGATGAATATGCCGGAGATGATATTCTCGAATCCAATTTTACTCCGCCGCCTGTCTATCCCTCGAATCTTGTTTTCGAATATAAAACAAACTCTTCTCCGGAAGAGGATTCATATATCATCACTGATGTAAACGGAAATATTGTTTGGCAGCGAGATAATACACTTACTGCAAATACTTTTTACCGTGATACCCTGACACTTCCCGATGGATGTTATACATTCATTATGACAGATGCAGGTAATGCAGGAGTCGGCGACGGACTTGCATGGTGGGCGAATCCGAATCAGGGCAGCGGCTTAATGAGGATTAAGAAATCTGCAAGCAACTCCGTTCTCAAATCTTTCAGCACTGATTTTGGTGCGGAGATCTATCACCAATTCGGAGTCGGTACATTTGCAGGAGTTCCGGAAGTTCATGGAGGTGATATGAAAATCGAAATATTTCCTAACCCTGCACCAAAAAAATTCATAATACGTATCAATGAGTCATACCCACAGGATATGATCATCACGGTGTTCGATATGCTCGGCGCCGAAGTATACCATGCGTATCGAAAAGCAATAGCAAAGGAAAATATTCTCATTGACCTGAGCGGTTATTCCGAAGGCACCTACATCGTCCGCGCCGCTTCGGAATCAGGAGTAGTGAGCAAGAAAGTGATAGTAGAGTAAAATGGTAGAGACGCGATATTATCGCGTCTCTACAGAGTCATCTTTTACTTTGTGATCACCAGCCGACGGCTGCTTTGCTCGCCGGAATCAGTTCGGAGAACGACAATGTACACACCAGGCGGAATATCACCAAGTGTAATGCTTTCTTTATTTTCGCCGGCTTGAGCTAAGTGTAATGGAATATTTTTCTCTACCAGTTTGCCGGATAAATCCAAGATGCTAATGCTGACGTTCGTGGTCTGAGCTATAGTGTATTTGACAAACAAATACATATTCGCAGGATTCGGATATAGTAGTACATTCTGTAATCCAACTCCATTTCCGATAGGGCAGATTTCCGCCGCTAATGTTTTCTGAAGCTGCGGAAGAGCTTTAAATAATTCCGTAGTCTGCTCATACCAGAAGATCAGTCCGTTATCATATTTCCCATCGGTTTTCATTCCGGTATTTTCGCGGACTTTTATAGGGATGAGGGTAGTGATATTTTCAAGCTCCTTCTCCTCTTCCTGGTGCGCAAGGATATAACCTTCGTAACCGATCTTGCGGGTAAGTTGCTCGATGATGAGTTTCAAAGTATCGGGGATAGTTGTTTCCGCAACTGACCAAAGATATGATTGCTGTGCGACAAGCAGCTCTTTCCTGTTTGAATACTTCTTCTCAATTTTATTGAGAGAATCTTGTATAGTATGCTCGATTCTCGTAAGCTTCGAATATTCAGTTGGGAATTGGAATCTGATTCTCAACCCCGGCTCTCCGCCGAATTGCATTTTATATACTGAATCTTTGGCGCGAAGATTGTTAATAATAGGTTGAATGGGTGTCCATTGGGTTTCGACGTCTTTCTTCCAGGTCATCACCGTATCATAAGACATAATACCGTTCCGTATATGGTAATGAGAAGTTATGAGCCAAGGAGCACGAGAAGAATCAACTTTATCTCCGTTAATAATAATACTTTGAATCGGAATATAATTACTGTTCAGCAATTTATTTACTTCATCATTATCATCTCCAAAGTTCGTCATAATAATTTCGCCATTCTTATCATTAGTGTATTTATACATGAACAGCAAATTTCCTTTGGCGTCTGTTGCATAGGATGGATGAAAAGGTATCTTGTTAAAGTGACTAACGCGCTCATCTTTATCACTGTTTGGATAAGACTTCGTTTTTTCGGACATCGGAAATCCAACTTTTGTTGAAGCATGATAAAAAACGATCTCGCCATTTTCAGCCTGTAAGAAGCCAATACGATTCATATCTTCAGTCGTGATCTGAACCGGACTAACACAGGAAAGATCGACAGGATTGAATCCCAGATATTTTAGTGAATCTTTTGTTTTCGAAAGTTGAGTCACTGTTGCATTTTCACTGCTATGTATCGGATGCGTAGTTATCGGTTCATTTTGTACTTGATGCTGTACTGTTAGTGCCATTTTCGGTGCTGTCAACTTATTCTCTTCGCGAGTCGAAAATAAGAGTAGCATCGCCGTAAAGAAAACTCCTATGAGTGTCATAATAATTATTCCTTTTTTATAGAAGCCGCGCCTGCGGTCTTCGCTAATGATAGTTGTCTGCATAGGACTCATCGGAAGGTTACCGGAAGTTTTCTGCTCCAGCAGTGATCGTAGTTCATCGCGTTTGAGTGAAGGCGTATCGTGCGAGACACTTCCTAAAAGATCGTCAAGTTGTTTTTTTGGTTGTGTCATAATACTGTCGTCCTCACTATTGTTGTGAATTCCGTTACCGCTTCGGCTTTCTTATTGCTCATCTTTTTAGCATCTTCTGCACCAAGCAGCTTTGCAAGCTGCTCTCTGCCTCGGACGATTCGCATCTTAACGGCAGAAAGACTTCCGCCCTGAATCTCTTTGATCTCAATAAGCGAGAGTCCGGAGATCTCGAACATGATAATCGCTTCGCGCTGTTTTTCCGGAAGCTTATCCATGGCTTCCTGAAGAAGATGAATGTCGATCAGGACATCCGGCGATGTGCCGCTATATTCGATAGAAGATGCTTCATCGTATGTTGCATTTCGCTTTGCAATCTTGCGCTCAGTTCGTGCAAGCCGCGCCGCAATGGTATAGAGATAACTTTTAATAACCGCTTTATTTTGCAGAGTCTCGAAGCGCTCATAAGTAATGAGTATCGCTTCGCTTGCCAGGTCGCTTGCCGTATCGCTATCATTACTGAGTGCGCGGCAGAACCGAAGCAAGCCTGCTTTATGCGGCTCGAGAAGGTCTAAAAATTGCTCCTGTTTTTCCCTGATATGGGTTTCCATGCAGTTTTTAATAAAATGTAGCCGCGCGGTTACGATATATAAGTGCATTTCGGAAGGAAAAAGTCACATCGAAATTCGAAAAAAGAAAACCCCTCTCACAAAGAGAGGGGTTAAGGTGAGAAATGTGTTGTGTTAAACAATTACTTTTCGATAACCAGTCTTTGCATACTTTGCTCGCCTTTATCGGTAGTGATGACGAGGAGATATACTCCGGCAGTAAGCTCGCTTACATTCAATTCTTTTTCAAAACTTCCGGCAGATGTTTCGCGGATGCTTCCGGCATCAAGAACGCGTTTGCCGAGAAGATCATGAATGCTAAAGGCAATCGTACCGGGCTGGGATAGATCAAAATGCAGCGACGTTTTTGTTTTTGCAGGATTTGGGTATAGGACTGCTTTGCTGATGATTCCGCTTGTAATACTTTGAGATGAAGTGACTGAACTTTGTGCTTCAGGCACCGTTACAAAAAGATCTTTTCCAGGCTTATACCAAAAGATAAGTCCGTCATCAAAGGTAATACCTTCTTCCTGATTGAAATGTTCACTTGTTGCAGTGCGGACAAGGATAGGGACGAGATCATTTAATTGATTGCTTTGATTCTCCAATTCCAGAATATCATGAAGCGGATCGGTGTAATTATCTTTGGAAATTTCATCGGTATTAACTTCATCAAGTTCTTTTTCAAGTTCCTGAACATTGATCTTCACTTTTGATGTGTCCAGATTTTCAAGATGAAGTCTTTTCATCACATTCTTCAACTCCTTTTCGGCTTGCTTGATGGATTCATGTGCAGCCTTCATGGTCGAATCAATTGATATGTGTTTGTTGATGTTCATGACGATCATCTTTTTATGCATGCCGTTTATCGTCGTATCAACTTCGCGCCTGTTGTTATTAATGGTTACGCGCGTCCCTTTGGTAATATGCTTTTCGCCATGCAGGGACGTGTCAGAATTATTTTCTACGTTAGTTTCGATCGAGATCGCATTATGGAGTTCTTTCATATCATTTGAATCAAGTCCGATCCTTAGCTGGTCAATATCTCCGTCCTTTCCGCCCATTTGCATCATACCTTCGATCTTCAATGCGTTATTTACAAGATCTGTAATTTTCTGCGGATCGATATTCTCATCTTCTGCGCGGGATTGAATTTCTAAAGTGCGCAATTTTTTACCATTCATATCGGAGGTAAATTGCATCATGCGCTTATTGCCTTTTGTATCAGTTACAATAAGCGGTGCAAAATGGGGTGCATCGGTAATTTCATTCTGATCCTGATCGCCAATTGTTATTCCCCAGGTATTTTTTGGGAAGCTCATCGAGAAAATTTTTCCATTCTCATTTTTTTGCGAGAATGTAACGGTTCCATCTTCTCTTTTTGATACACCCATCTTCGCATATTTTTCCGGCGCAAGTGCCATAGGTTTAATACCTATGATTTTTACCGGAGTTGAAATAATTCGTGGTAAAGATGGAAGCGGGGGAATACGTGGCAATGGCGGAGTCAGAGGTGGCGGTAAAACCTCATCATTAGCTTTTGTTGCAATGGTGGTGTTCATTTCCGCTTTAGCATCGCTCTTTTTTTGCTCGTCCGTATTGGAATTCGTAGAGTGAGTGAATAAACTTGTTGCAGGCACGGAAGTGGTATGAGTCAGTGGCGCTTGCGGTGATCCGCTAAGCATTATATAGGCAGTAAATGCAGTAAGACTGAGTCCGATAGTAGTCATGATAATTCCTTTCGTTGAAAAAATAAATGGAGATGCCTGCATGGGTTCGTTCTTCACAAGAAGTTCACGAGCATTTTCTTCTGAAATAATAGGCTCCTCGCGCCGCGCTGCAGCAAAAAGATCATCAAGATGTTTATTGGTATTTTTCATTATTTCATTGTTTAAAGAAAAGGCTTTACAGCGATCTTATGCATTACCGAAGGTGATTCGTCATTCGTTATTCGTCTTTCGTCTGTCGATCCCGACGATCGACGCGCCCCGAGCATTTTCGCAAGCTTCCCGCGTCCTCGCGCTATTCGCGATTTAACTCCCGATAGACTTCCACCTTGTATCCGGTGAATTTCTTCGAGTGAAAGTCCCGATATCTCGAACATCACCACTGCTTCGCGCTGAGTATTCGGCAATCGCCTGAGGGCAGCATAAAGCAGTTCGATGTCAGCGCCGGAATCGGGCGCAGGATTCGGATCGCGAATATTTTCAGCGAGCGTCACGTCATAAGCAACCTTCCGTTTACTCCTCCAACGCCAGCGTTTATTAAGCCGCGAGGCAGTAGTAAAAAGATAGCTTGAAAAACTTTTCCCATCGCCATTCATCGAAGCAAAATGCTCGTAGGCGATGAGGATCGTTTCACTTGCCAGGTCACGTGCGATTTCCGGATCGGATGTGATCACGCGGCAATACCTCGCCAATCCGGGTCGGATCGGCTCCAGTAATTTCAGAAAACGTTGTTGTTCCTCGTCTAAGAGAAAACTCATGCAGTAGTATAAGTAAAAGCAGCCGCGCGGTTACAGTAGGTAAGAGACAGAAGGAGGGGAAAAGTTGCAGAGGGAAAATTACGAGTAGTGGCTCAATTTGAATTGTCATTCTGAGTGGAGCATTCTTCTGCGACCACAGGAGCAGAAGGGGAACGAAGAATCTTAGCTTTCAGACATCCTAAATCTCAGATTCTTCGCTGTCGCTCAGAATGACAAAATTAAAGCTTGTTTAATTGAGCCAGTACCAAATTACGAATTACGAAATACGAATTAGAAATTAGGGATTGTCATTTTTTGGCTACATGCATCGTCACGATCCCTGCCGTCAGATCTTTCCATTCAGTATCCGAAAACCCCGCTTCATGTAGCATCTTCATAATTTCTTCGCGTTCGGGGAAGCGCTGGATGGAGTCGGGAAGATAGGTGTATGCTTCGCTGTTTTTAGAAATAAGTTTTCCAAAGATCGGTAAGATTCGTTTTGAATAGAATGCGTAAAGCTGCTTCATCGGAAATCTGCGAGGCTTTGAGAGTTCGAGATTGACGAATATGCTGCCGGGTTTTAGGACGCGTGCGATCTCTTTGAATGCAACGTCAAGTCTCGAAAAATTTCGTGTGGCAAAGCCGATCGTGATCGCATCGAACGTATTATCAGCAAATGTTAGCGCTTCGACGTCACCCTCACCGATGATTATCGCGGCTTTACGCTCATGAATTTTTTTCTGAAAAATATCCAGCATCGGTTTGGCAAGATCAATGCCTGTGATCTTTGCACTCGGAATATGCTTTAATAATTCGAACGACAGATCACCTGTGCCGCATGCGATATCGAGGATGGTTGGTCGATCGTCGATTGTCGATTGTCGATTGTCGAGATGTAGCTTAACCATCCGAACTGCTTTGCGGCGCCAATAATAATCCAAACCGAAGGAGAGAAAATGATTGAGAAAGTCATAGCGCCCCGCAATATCCGAGAACATCGTGCGGACGTAGGATTTCTTTTCTTCAGATGTAATAAAATCGAATTGCGTTTCGCTCATATTAAAACCGATTCAATAATAGAGACAGAATTTTTTTCAATGTGCATTTTCGCTCCCAACGGAATCGTCCATTGCCGATGAATATGCCCGGAGGGTAGATTAATAAGGACTGGAATTCCAATCGTCTGAAAATAATCATGAAAAACTTCTTCTTTTGTAAGTGACGGTTTGTCCTTCTCCGGATCGCAATCACTGAATTGTCCGAGCAAGATCGCCTTTGCTGAATCAAGAATTCCTGCTGCGCGAAGTTGTGCAAGATAGCGATCAATGCGATAAGGCTCTTCGGCAACGTCTTCGAAGAAAAGTATTCTATTTTTTAATGAAGGCATGAATGGTGTGCCCATGATCGAAGAGAAAACTGTGAGATTTCCGCCGAATAATTTTGCTTCGACATGATCATATTTTTTCTTATTCAATAATTTTATTTCTCCTTTTGCAGCGGGAAGTTTACCGAAGGGTTTATCCGAAGTCAGCATCTTCCACATACACTCTTCAGCGAAAGGATCGAAATTTTTCCAGATGTCAACACCTGCCATGGGTCCGTAGAACATTGAAGCGAGCGCCGTTTTTTTATAGATGGCATTAAAGAGTGCAGTTGCATCGCTATAACCGACGATGATCTTCGGATTTTGTTTTATCAGATCGTAGTCAATTTCGGGCAGCATACGAATCGTCCCATATCCGCCTCTGATAAAAAAAATGGCTTTCACTTTTTTATTTCCTATCACCGCATGAAAATCTTCGAGGCGCTGTTTATCAGATCCTGCAAGGTAGCCGCGCTCTTTGGTGATATGCTTGCCGAGTATGACACGATAGCCAAGTTCCTCGAAATATGCAACGCTGCGCGATATTTTCTCCTCCGTTTGCGGCGTGCTTGCCGGAGCTATGATGGCTATCGTATCGCCGGGATTAAGTTTTTTTGCTTTGATCATCAACTTTCTAGAAACCTACGTGTTTTCTACTTGCAATGAAACAAACTTCTTTCGTAGATTATCACGCGCACGTATATGGAACGGGATATAAAATGCTGCATCCGAAATTGGATGGGGCATTGAGTATTGAAGAAGTCCTGGATATTCTTCGCCCATTACTAAACTCAAACTCCTCTTGGCTGATGGCGCGTGGATGGGATCAGAATAAGTGGGAGGAAAAAGTTTTTCCGACACGTGAACATCTTGATGCACTTTCGACACATATTCCGATCGCGCTTATTCGCATTGATGGTCATGCAATGTGGTGCAATTCTAAAGCGCTGGAAATGGCTGGAATTACACGGAATACTAAAACTCCACCAGGCGGCGAAATATTTTTTTCGACTTCCGGCGATCCAACAGGAATATTACTTGATGACGCAATGCAATTGATCTATGATGTGATGCCGAAAGATGATGAAGCTCAGATCACTCAAACACTTCGCGCTGGTTTGCAAGAATTTGCAAAACATCATATTGGAGTACATGATATGGGTATTCCTGAGGAGTGGTGGGAGCCATATAAAAAGCTTTACGCAAGTGAAGGTGATTCACTGATCCATGCCGATGTTTTTTTGGATATGTCAAAAGCAAGCGGTAAAAAACTTTTTCTTGATAAAATAAAGAACGGCACATTTAACGATTCACCTCATGCGAAGCTTAAACTTGTCGGTATAAAAATATATTTAGACGGCGCACTCGGCTCCCGTGGTGCGCAGCTTTTTGAAGAATATAGTGATGATCCCGGAAATTTTGGATTATCATTAATGGATGATAATGAAGCTTTGGAATTAATGCAGCTTGCATCATCAATAGGATTGACCATTGCAATTCATGCCATCGGCGACAAAGCAAATCACCGTGCGTTAAATCTCTTTGAAAAAGTCCGAAGTCCGGATTCTGAATTCCGAAATGGAAGAATAGAACATGCGCAGATCATCAGCGAAAAAGATTTAATTCGATTCAAAGATCTTGGGATCACAGCCGTAATTCAGCCGCAATTTTTTGCAAGTGACAGAAAATGGGCGATAGACCGGTTAGGCGCAGAGAGAATGAAGAATGCATACCGCTGGAAATCCTTGCTTGATGCGGGTATTCATGTCCTTGCTTCAAGCGATTCACCCGTAGAAGATGCCAACCCACTCCAAGCAATTCAATTGCTGCAAACCCGTGACGGAGTTGATGATGGCGAAGCAATATCATTGGAACAAGCGATGCAGCTTTATCTAAAATAATTTTCATTACGCTCCAACTGCCTCTCTCCGAATCAAGAGCTTCTTTACTTCCTGCCCGATCCCTATAAATGTTCGATGATTTAAGGGGAATTCAAGTACAACATGCAGAAGACTTAAGAAATAGAGGACTTGCAAGCCAATAAAATAATCATAATAATAAAGACCGAGCGATGCAAGCCAGAGCAGGAGAATAATTGCAAGACTCCTTTTCGGAACCAGATGCCACTTGATGATAGAAGTTTTTGAAAACCAATTCAGAAAATGATACGTGTAACTGAATGCGATCAGACGCATGATGATTATGCCTGCATTCGATCTAAAAAGAATATCGGTTACACCTTTTGTATCCTTATCAATGTGTTGAAGACCAAAAACATTCATCAGGTCGAGATTCAAACCTGCAAAAAACAGATAACTTGATCTGACATAATGATTGAGGCTGCGGTCTGATTGCGCATCCGGTACGATCACAAATATCGCAACGGTGCAAAACGCAAAGATAATAAGCGAGAGAATTCCCGTCATGCTTTTATGCCGAAGGGCGCCATAGAGAATAAAACATCCGGTAAAAATATAGACATGAATGATTGTCGGAATAAAATTTGCGAAGATCATTCCGAAAAAATCCAGCTGTGAAAAAATAAAAGAACTTGCTCCGATGAGGATAAGCGCTGCAATTTTATACGATGTTTTCTTCATCGTTGTCATGACGAGCGCTCCGAAAAATGTGACGAATGCAAGGCTTGAGAGCAGGCGGATCATATCTCCTGATCCCGGGGCATACTGATCAAGTGTCAGGTAATGCAGAACGGCAATACAGCAGCAAAGAACGATCAACATCAGGTAGTCATATTTACCCGTTGTGTAATAATGTTTTCCTTGCAGCCAGGGAATTTCAGTGAAATAATGAAGCGGACCTAATACGGCAAATGAAAAAAGAAAGAGTTGAAACGGAAAAAGAAATGCCAGAAGACATGAAAAAAGCATTAAACCGATATTCAACTGATCGAGGGAACGAGTGGTCACGTTACAAAAAGATTATTTGCAAAGTAACTGTATAGCACGTGCGAAAAGTTCGAATTTCTTAAACGCGGGCTTATCGTCCGCGTTTAAGAATTATGGTTCGTCGCAGACATACCTGCGCTGTCGGTTAGAAATTCCCGCCTAAGATTACATAGAATGCGCGGAAATCTGCACCACCTTTATTTTTGAAGAAATCGGTAAGGCCCCATTCATATTCCACGTCAAGTTTAAGGAATAAGACGCGGATGCCGCCCCCTATGATCGCTGTTGTACGCATTGCATTAATATCGCTTCTTGTGAATGGCTGACCGCCGCCTGTCGCTTGATCGTTATAACCGACAAGGAATGATTCACCTATACCTGCACGTGCTTCGAGATTGACCGGAAAATCATCAAAAAGTTTTACACCCGCTTCTAATGGAACCCGAATATAATTCGCACGCATTTGATGGGCAGTTGCATCATTGGTTGTAAGGGTACTTCCAAATGATGTAAATTGGATTGCCGGCTGAACGAAGAAATTCGAGCCAAGACTTCCGCGAACGCCGATCATATATCCCAGGCTTGAGAATGCATCGCTAACCGGCGGTACTGTATTAAAGTAGGCATAGTTCACCCCTCCCGTAACGGCAAATTGCATTTGTGCCCGTGGTGCCGATGCTAAACCGGTGATACACAGGATAAGGAGAATAGCTAATAGTTGCTTTTTCATAATAGTCTTGATGAAACATCTATCAATAAATGATGCAATCATCGTGCCATTATCATAAGTAAAAACGCCTCGGGAGTTTCAGAATGGCAGGTTAATAATTTTTAATCATTACTAGGGCAGCGGCGAACCCGGCATACCTGCTGCGCCGATATCGCCGCGCATTTCGCTTTGCTCATCTTCAAGTGTGAGAGCAGGGCGGCCATGACGCAGCTTATGATTCTCTAATGTGCTCAGTGATTCGAATTTCTTTCCGCAGATATTGCAGGCAAATTCTTCGCTTTCAATACTAGGTTGAGTGTTCGATCTGTTTTCCATTGGCTTTATTTTTGATTTGGGGAAGAATGTAATTTATTTTAGTAAGGGGATAGGGAGTATCTCCGTGTTTATAACAATAGCTAAGCCGCTTAGTTCTTTAAGTTTTTTTCGGGAAATGAATTAGTTGCCTGTATCAGACCTGCTTCCATTTTATTAATTCTTCACTTCATTCACGCAGCTGCTGAGGCTTATCGCAAAAGCCAGGAGGAGGAAGGGGAATATGGACGATGTTCTATGCATATAATCAATACAAATATACGTCCTAATGACACGAATAGATACCGATTAGTTACGGCAAAAATTTGTACCCTTTTGTCTGAACCTGGATTTGGGAGATTATTGGGGGATTTCTGTCGTTCCTTCTTCCGGTGGTTGAAACCACCGGCTATTCTTATGCCGTCCCTTCGGGACTCGTTTTGGTTTAACCTTTTTTTCCGGTGGCTGAAACCACCGGCTATTTTTATGCCGTCCCTTCGGGACTCGTTTTGGTTTTACCTTTTTTTCCGGTGGTTGAAACCACCGGCTATTCTTCTATCGTCCCTTCGGGACTACTTTCTTTGTAAATTTGAATTATTACCGAAGTACAATTACCTGAACCTGGATTTGGGGAGATTATTGGATTAAGACGATTCTCTTTAGTCCCGAAGGGACAACATAAAAATAGTCGGTGGTTTTAACCACCGGAGCAAAATTTTTGTTATAGTTTTTAGTCCCGAAGGGACGATAGAAGAATTCATAAATAATGGCATCATCATTTTCGAGCATTTTACTACATTATATTTTTGCTCCTAAGAAGCGTGAAAATCGTTTGCGTGATGATTTCCGAGACGATCTTCATCGTTATATTCACGGTATTCTCAATAATACTAAAAGCAAACAACTTACTATCGGAAGTGTGACCGATCATTTACATCTTTTTCTTAGTCTGCATCCGACAGAATCACGGGCTAATCTTATTAAACTTGTCAAAGGTAATAGTTCGCGTTTTATTAATGAGAGGAAGTTCTGCCGCGAAAAATTTGAATTGCAGGAAGGATATGGAGTGTTTTCGCATTCTTCTTCAGACAAAGAGAAAGTTATTTATTATGTAGAGCGCCAAAAAGAACATCATGCAAAGCAGCCATTTCAAACAGAATTTTTAAATATCCTGCATAAAACAGGAGTTGTTTATAATGAGGCATATTTGTTCGATTGGATTGATCAAGATGAAGGATTGTGATAAACTATCTCCGGTGGTTGAAACCATCGGCTATTCTTATATCGTCCCTTCGGGACTATTCTCTCCGTAAATTTGCATAACTATGCCGAAACGTACTGATATAAAATCCATACTGATCATTGGCTCGGGACCTATTGTCATCGGGCAGGGCTGTGAATTCGATTACTCCGGTGCGCAAGCCTGTAAGGTTTTGCGGCAGGAGGGCTATCGCGTCATCCTCATCAATTCCAATCCCGCCACGATCATGACCGATCCGGAAATGGCGGATGCCACCTACATAGAGCCGATCACTCCGGAATACATCGAAGCCATTATCATTAAAGAAAAACCGGATGCAATATTGCCGACCATGGGCGGGCAGACTGCGCTTAATGCAGCGATGAAATTGAATGAGCTTGGGATCTTAGAAAAATACGGAGTCGAACTTATCGGCGCAAAACCTGATGCGATCAAACGCGCCGAAGACCGCGAAGAATTTTTGGCAACGATGACATCCATCGGCTTAGAAATGGCGCGCGGCGGATTTGTGAAGACGACGGACGAAGCAATGGAGCTAGTTGATATGGTCGGCTTTCCTGCGATCATTCGCCCAAGTTTTACTCTCGGCGGAACGGGCGGCGGCATTGCCTGGAATCTTGAAGAATTCCGCGACATTGTGCAGAAGGGTTTGGATGCTTCGCCTGTTACGCAAGTACTTGTCGAAGAATCGGTGATCGGCTGGAAAGAATTTGAACTTGAAGTGATGCGCGATACGGCTGATAATGTCGTGATCATTTGCTCGATAGAAAATTTCGATCCGATGGGCGTGCATACAGGTGATTCGATCACCTGCGCTCCGGCACAGACGTTATCGGATAAAGAATATCAGAAGATGCGTGATGCCTCGATCAAAATTATTCGGGCAATCGGAGTTGATACCGGCGGATCGAATATTCAATTCGCTGTCAATCCTGCCGATGGCAGAATGCTCGTGATCGAGATGAATCCGCGCGTCTCGCGTTCATCGGCTCTTGCATCGAAGGCAACAGGTTTTCCAATTGCGAAAATTGCTGCGAAGCTTGCAGTTGGTTATACGCTCGATGAAATTCCGAATGATATTACGAAGCAAACTCCTTCATGCTTCGAGCCAACAATAGATTATTGCGTCGTAAAAATTCCGCGGTGGGATTTCGAAAAGTTCAAGGGCATCAATGCAGCGAGTTCTCAGCTTGGTGTGCAAATGAAATCCGTCGGAGAAGTTATGTCCTTCGGCAGAACTTTCAAAGAAGCTTTCCAAAAAGCAATCCGCTCGCTCGAGCAATCGCGTTATGGTCTCGGCTCCGATGGCAAAGATGAATTCGAAATAGATGAGATGTCCGATGTAGAAAAAATTCGCACAATGGAAACGGTACGTGAGCGTCTCGGCCAGCGCCGCTCTGATATGATATTCACGATTCGCTATGCAATGAAACTCGGCATGACTCGCGAACAAATTTTCGACATCACAAAAATTGATCCGTGGTTTCTTAATCAATTGGAACAGATCGTAAGACGTGAAGGGGAATTGAGGCAAGCTGCTGCATTTGTTTGAGATCGCAATTTATGAACTGAAAGGATTTCTATGAGCTGGTTCGTAACTGCAGAATTTTAATATTCTTTTTACTCTTGAGAAGTATAAAAGAAGTATAAAAGTCTGAACGTGGATTTATCGGATTAATGAGTTCGGTAAATCCAGTTCAGATTTGTGTCTTGTTGTCTGCGTTTTGCAGAAAATTGTTATGAACCTGCTATGCTTGGTGAAGCTTTTAATGATGTCCTCAGATTTGCCTCGATCGCTGCTGCATTCCGGACATCGCGCGGATCTAAGATCATCCCTGTTCCATCGGTAAAAGCAGTTTGTGATGAAAAGCGTACTAATACTTCCATCGGCGAACCTGTGGTCACAACTAAAGGTTGATCGGAATATACGCTGCCGCTTCCTGTATATGCCGAGCGATAGGTAAAGGGTGTTTGGATACCGGATTTCCATACATTACCATGAATAACGATCGTCGTATTTGCCGGTATATCTGTACTTGCTTTGAAGAGTGAAGTATATAATGGTCCGAGTGCAAAAGCAAGAGAATCGGGGCTGCCTACAAGTGCATGGATATCGAATCTGGCACGACGGTATGTTGATGAGAAGATAATACTTTCACCAATATATTGCCTACCGGAAACATCGAATGCAAGAAGAAATTGCGGCGGACGGATATTTCCTTCGGCAAGATTCGGATCGGGTTGATCATCGGATACATCACTGCGAAGCGTGAAGTTGCTTGCGGCGAAAGCCGCACTTGTTACTTGCAATGAATCCACAGAGCCGAAATCAGGGGTCGAAGCATGTCCCGATAAACCCGAATGCACAACCACATTATCTAATTGCGTACGCATCGCAATATTGCTTCCTCCATCAGTCGGTGATGTGGGATTAACGGTACAGCTTTCAATCCCGAAAAGTGCAAGACCAACTAAAGCTGATTGGAATATAGATTTTTTTGTAAGTAGCTTTTTCATACGTGTACATGATTATGTGAATCTATCTTTTTAACTACAAAGACTGTGCCAAAGAGAATGAATAGTAATTAACGACAGAAAGGATATTTACGTATAAGTTATTATTTTCTATCATTTTATGTCTAAAATAAAGGTAGAATGATACAAGAGATTCAGCAAAATTAAACGACTAAAAATTATGCGCCTACCATTAATTTTGGTTGTCGGGACAACTCTTTCGTATTTTTGATATACAAACATGACTGAAACTCGCTTGCCATCGTATTCTTTTTTCTCGCGGATTGTTCTTGCCATTGCATTTCTTTTGCTTGCTGTTGAAACTATAGACTATATCAATTTCACTGTTGATGATGTTTTTATTTCAATGCGCGTAGCAGAGAATGCCGCTCATGGTCAGGGCTTTGTCTATAATGCAGGCGAGAATGTCGAAGGTTATTCTGATCCTCTTTGGGTTTGGATGCTTACCGGAGCATCGAAACTTGGGATCAGCCGCGAAGCCTCACCGCTGGCGCTGATGTGGTTTGCAAAAGGATTGAGTTACCTCTTCGGTTTACTCACGCTTGCATTGCTTTTTGTTCTCGTAAAAAAGATCTATTCACATTCTCCGCTTGCTTCGTTATACGCAAGTTTCGGAGTGCTATTTGCTGTCCTGACTGCTCCCTTTATTGTCTGGTGCGTCGGAGGATTGGAAATGACACTCGTATCATTTCTCTTTATGATCTCTGCTTTTTTTGCACATGATATCCTAGAGTATGCAGCAAACCAGAAGAAG
>JBBQGG010000067.1:0-16104 GCA_038322815.1 Kapaibacterium sp. (SeqCode) | reverse complement strand
CCTACAGCCGTATGTTGTCTCAGTCGCTGACACTTCGACACGCTCTAAAACAAGAAGAATTTACGACCAGTCAAAAAAGAAAATTTGTTCTCACTTCCTTAATTATATTGCCCACAACGGCAACAGCTTTCATGATTGTTATTTTAAGGATGGCATAATAGCACTAAAAAGAATATCTAAAACGTTATAAAAATCGTGGAGCAGCTGGGCATCGAACCCACATTTGGAAGGTTGCGGAACCTCATTTTGACCAATTAAACCGCCCCACAAAATTCAACGACGGGCATATCAATTATCTGGTTTGCCCGTTTTCTTCTTACATCATTCAGATTCAATTACAGAAGGACTAATGACTACGGAAGATTCGTACAATTCTGTTCAATGATTTTCGGAAAACGTCCAAAGTTCACGGAGCTAATCGGAGCGGAATAAACCTAACGAGGAACGAGGAAAAAACAACAGCGAATTCGAGAACTTCACAAACTTCGTAAGGCGCATCTTAAAAGTGCCGAAGAGCGAATTAGACGAGAGTATCAGGAGAGAAAGAGAACAGATAAATTTTTTTAATTATATTTCAGATAATGGCAAAGGAACAACAGCCTAATCCCGAACTAATACTCTATCAAACACAAGATGGGACTACCCGTCTGGAAGTGCATTTGAATGATAATACCGTTTGGCTTTCAATCGACCAAATGGCTGAGCTTTTTCAAAAGTCACGCTCAACAATTAACGACCATATACTCAATATATATAGTGAGGGTGAGCTATCCAAAAATGATACCGTTAGAAAAATCGGAATTTCCGATTTTTCTACCAAACCCACTAATTTATATAATTTGGATGTTATTATATCTGTGGGCTATCGGGTTAAGTCCTTGAGGGGGACGCAATTCCGCATTTGGGCTACCCAAAGGTTAAGAGAATATATAGTGAAGGGCTTTGTGCTCGATGACGAAAGGCTTAAAGATCAGGGCTATAAAAACCCATATTTCAAAGAGCTTCTCGAACGCGTTAGGGACATAAGAACGAGTGAAAAGAACTTCTACTATAAGGTTCGAGAAATATATACTACAAGTATTGACTATGAGCCGGGGAACACTCTTACGCAAGAGTTTTTCGCTACAATACAGAATAAATTTCATTGGGCAATACACCACCATACGACAAATTAGCGATTGCAAATTTAAAGCTGTTAGAAAAGAATGTGAGTAAAGTAACCCCTACTAAAGGTAAGCCGCCAACCAAGAAAAAGTAGAACTGGAAATTCCTCAAAAAATGGATGCTTTCCGCTTAATCCCTCAGCGAGAATTGGTAATCAGTATCCATTTTTTTTATCAGCATTAAAAAACAAAAAAACCGAATTGCAAATGCAATCCGGTTCTCTATAATAAGTAAAATGATTTTTTACTTACAGAAGGAGAATATACTTCCTGCAATTAAAGCAATCACTATAATGACGGGTACAAAATTTTTCACTGCTTCCGTGTTCCTACTGCTACCCAGCTTGCTCCGCTTTTTACACCAATCACACATGCAGTATTACCCTTCATAGAGAATCCTTGAGCACCATAATCAACATTCGAGTAATCAAATAAGCTGTTATATTTTTTCTAGTTTTTTCCATTCCAATGAGAAACAAATCCCCAACCGCCAACTGCAAAAAGATCCGTCGAGCTAACTCCTGATGTACCTATGCCTACATAATTTCCTCCGCCAAGACTATTGCCTACTTCGGATGTATCTGCTCTCCAATTACCATTATCTGTTTTATGAAATACTCGTGTCCCTGAAATTACGGTTATTGTATGTCCCATGCTATCACAAGCCCAAACACTACCAATGGCATATTGATTGGCTTTGCCTGAAGTGGAAAATACATCTTCAGCCCAAGAAATACCGTCGTAATGAAGAAGTATTGATTGACCTGTTGAAGAATTCCATCCTGTTGCCCACACATCACTACTGCTTGTTCCCCAGACCGATCTGAGATCTTTCGTCGTAATGGAATTCATATTTACAAAACTTGCGCCGTCGAAATGAAAAATACTGCCTCCATTCCCTACAAAAAACATGTCGCTGCTCGATGTTCCCCAACAAGCATTCACACCTCCAAAACGGTAATCGTCACAATTTTTTCCATCGGAAGTATGTAGGGCTTCGCCTCCAAATGATGTTATCCAAAAATCCGATTTGCTGAAAGCAAAAAGCCCATCATCAGCTAAAGCACCATTGAGCATTGTGTGGTGAGTTCTATCTAAAATATTAACTAATGTAAATGTTGCCCCATCATAATGCCACAAACTTGATCCGAGAATATAAATATCATTCTCTCCAAAGACCCAAACACCAGTCAAGGATGCTTCACCGGGAATAGAGAGTTGCTGCCATGTGAAAGCATGTGCCAGCGAATCTTTGATTCGTATTAGGGAATCTTGATTAATATTGCATGTATCGCAGGGATGTGTAACCATAGGATTATAACGGCAGGAAGACCATGCTCCGCCGAATATAAGAATAGCAAAAACAAGAGGTATAAGTTTTTTGCCCATAGTTTTATAACCCGTAAGGGTGGTTACAAGTTGCGACAAAGAGTCGGGCATAGCACCCAGATACTCACATCTCCTCAAATCCCTTTGCAAAATAATCGGTCATGGCATTTGCCATCAGTTCTTCATCAGGTCCATCGAAGCTCAGTTCAAGTGAGGAGCCTTGGGCGGCGGCAAGCGTCATCACGCCGATAATGGATTTGCCGTTGATCTGGAACCCGTCTTTATTGATATAAAACTCGGATTGAAACTCGCTGGCAAGTTTGACGATTGCTGCAGCAGGTCGGGTATGCAAGCCGGCGCGGTTAAGTATTGTTACGTTGCGGGTAATCACGTGTGGGTAATGGTGAATTAATATTACGTCATTGCAGGGAGGGAGCGATAGCTACTGACGAAGTAATCCCGTAAGGTTTAGCACAGAGCAACAGTCAATATATCCTCAGGGGATTGCTTCGACGGACTAAAGTCCTCCTTGCAATGACACCGTTTTCAAATTTAAAATGTTCTTCCTAATAAATAGTCTCCAAAAGCCGATAATCCCTCTCGCATTTCTTTGTCTCGGATATTTTCCAAACTCTTTTTTGCGACCGCCGTTTGTTCAGCGATCGCATCCTGCGCCTTCGTGATCACTCCGATATGCGTGAAAAGTTTTTTTGCATGGTGGATATCATGCTCCGTCGTTTGTTTGGCTTGAATTCGCAAGAGCAGATCCTGATCGTGATTATCGAGCGAATCGAAGGACTGCATTGCCATTACGAATAAATATGTTCGCTTTCCTTCGGATATATCTCCGCCCTGTGTTTTGCCGAACGATGATTCATCAGCAACAAGATCTAAAAGATCATCGCGTATTTGGAATGCTATCCCGGTATGATGAGCAAATTCCCTCACCGCTTCGACGTTTTCACCTCCGGCAGAATATGCACCAAGAACTGCGGCAAGTTCCAGCATTTTTGCGCTCTTGAGATCGATCATACGAATGTAATCCTCAGTCGTTACATCATTGCGCATTTCGAATTCTTTATCATACGCCTGTCCTTCGCAGACCGAGCGGAATGCAAATGCAAATTCGCTCATCATCTCCGAAGCAAATGTATATTTACCCGAGGCAAGCGATTCCTCTGCTAAGGCAATGATCGCATCACCCGCTAAGATCGCAGTATTCACGTCGTATTTATTATGCATCGTCGGATTCCCGCGCCTTGATTTGGCGTTATCCATAATATCATCGTGCACAAGAGTAAAATTATGCAATAGTTCTACAGCGCAGCCAGCGGGAAGCCAATCGGCACGTTGATCAGATCGTGAGGCAAGAAAGCTCAGAACCGGACGGATATGCTTTCCGCCGGATTCCAGAATATACCGGATAGGGTCATAAAGACTTTTCGGTGATTCGGGTATAAGCGTGCGCAAACGCAATTCAATTTGATCGCGTATAGCTTCGGTTGAGTGAAGAAAATTCTCAGACGTGTTCATCGGCGATTCGAACGCTAAATTCTTTGTAACGGTTGCTTCGCAAGGATGGGAAGATTAGCGGAACCGGTAAGAAACATGGAATATCTGAGTTGAAGTATCAGATCCTCCATCATCCGATGCAATTCTTTTTCACCGTCATTCATAAACGTTGAGATCAATGGTTTTGCAATACCTGCAAGATCGGCGCCGAGTGCGATGGATTTTGCGATATCAATTCCATTTCGTATCCCACCGCTTGCGATCAAACCGAACGTCATGCTTTCTTTCAATTCCCGAACTTGCAGCAGCGTATCAACCGTCGGATTTCCCCAATCCCAGAAGGGTTCGAGTTTCCTGCGGTCTTTCTTTTTATGCCGTAATATCTCAACTCCTGCCCAACTTGTTCCGCCGGCTCCAGCAACGTCAATAACCCGCACTCCAATTTCAATTAATCTTCTCGCAGCCTCTTTCGAAATTCCTGCTCCGACTTCTTTGGCTATAATGGGGACTCCCAGAGATCGTACGCATTTCTCAATTCCATTAAGTACTCCTCTAAAATCCGCTTCTCCTTCGGGCTGCATTAATTCCTGCAGCGGATTCAAATGAACAATAAGAGCATCAGCTTCAATGAGATCAATAAGCATTTTGATCTTCCCGATCTTACCTTTCGATACAAGGCGCGCAACTTCAACTGCTCCGATATTTGAAAAGATCAGTCCTGTCGGATTTTCTTTCCGGGCAATTTTAAATGAATTATGAAAGAGCTTGCTCTCAAGCACCTGTCTTTGGCTTCCCAGACCCATCGCCGCACCATATTTTGCACTGAGTATTGCAAGAGCACCATTAATACGCTCTGCATCTTCGTACCCACCTGTCATCGAAGAGATCAGGATAGGCACATCGAGATGCTTTCCAAGAAAATTTATCGACGTATCAACGTCAGTTAAAGCGATCTCCGGCAAGGCATTGTGAATCAGACGAATGCCATCAAAACCCGAAGCAACACTTCGGTGCGAAACCTGCTCAGAGACGACAAGTTCGACATGACTTTGCTTCCGGCTCGTTGTTGAAGCCAATTTATTTTTTAGTTCTTTTTTCCTTTTCATTTGGTATTGTCCAAATTATTCCGTAAATTTACGGCAAGAAATACACAGGAATAGTAATTCTTAGAAAAGGGCACGAAAATTACCACAGATTTGTATTTTACCCCAACAACAATTAAGATCAGTGAAACAACACCTACTCTACTCAGCTGATGCCGAAACCGGCTCCGGATCAAATGAACCGGTTAAACGGCTTGCGAATCGCTATCACATACCGGAAAAGGACGTCGAAGCCTTGCTTTACGGTTCACGCGCACCAAAAAGCGATGCTTTGGGTTCTGATATAAAAGGAAAATCTATGGCAGAGGAATTCAGATCTAATTACAATGCGCCTCCACGGCAAAGTGGATGGTCGCCTGTAAATGTCCTAAGCGCTATTGTCGGCATTTTAGGAATCATGGCGCTTACCATTATTTTAATTAGCGTCGTTCAACGAAATAATTTTAATCGCATGCATAGTGGCATGATGCATCCACCGCCGCCGATGATGGCTCCGAATCCGCCGCAGCCTGCTATGCAGGATACTGCCGCGCGCAAGAACACGGCAATGAATGAGAAGACAGAAGACGTACCGCCGCCGGCAACAACAAATGAAATTAATACCAAACCCGCTCCGAAGGCACATTCTTATTCTCATTCGATGAGGCATTCTGCGCCTGGGTTTTCAACATCAAATAGCGTTGAAGCGCAGGAACACCTTGCAGAAATGCGAGCCGATGGGAATACTAAAGCGAAAATCCATGGCGGCACCAAGAATGGAGTGACAATCTATACCGTGAAGTAAGGCTTGCAATTGTGTTTATCTAAATAAGTAATTGGAACGGGCATCTTCGGATGCCCGTTTTTAGTATAATGAAAATTTGCCGTGTACTGATTTTACTCGTTCTGACCGGACTTATCCCCTTCGGCACAACTTCTTACGCCCAAAAACTTTCGAAGATCAGGGAAAAATTCGCTCCTGATAGCGCAACCTTCTCGCTCTCTATTGATCCCCAGCAGGATTTTTCACAGGGTAAGACATTTGAAGCGAAAATACATTTTAAAATTGGTAAGCATTGGCACGTTTATAGTTCAAAATCCGATGCCGAAGCAAGTTCACCTTTGAAACTTGCGATACCTGATGATCTTATAAACAGCTTTTCTCTTACCGGTTTCGAAGAGCATGGGAAAGTCACGCCCACATTCGATTCGAATTTCATGGCAACGACAAAAGCATTTTATTCTGATTTTGATATTGTTGCAAAAATAAAAGTCAAAAGTTCGGCAAAGCCCGGAAAAAATCCGTTCTATCTTTTGATGAATTACCAGACCTGCAATGAAAGCAATTGCATTCCGTCAAATACTTTTACCGTACCAATGTTATTTTTAGGCAAGGCGCCTTTACAATTAACAATAACTCAAGGAACCGGCGCTATAGATTCGACAGAAATTGCCCACTCTGCTAATGATACAGCATCGAAGACATCCATAACAAGTTCTTCCACATCAGCACAACCGCCTGCAAGTGGCGGAGTGAGTGCCGATGACCTTAATAAGATTGCGAGTGATTCTATTTGGAGCTTTATCCTGACTGCAATGGGCTTCGGCTTGCTGGCACTTGTTACGCCATGTGTTTTTCCGATGATACCCATCACGGTTAGTTTTTTTACAAAACGCAATCAAGGCTCGAAAAAACATGCAGTCAAAGATGCTACATTTTATGCAATTGGCATTGTCGTAACATTCGTTGTGCTCGGTTTTTTGCTTGCTCTTCTTTTCGGTTCTTCAGGAATTAATAAATTCGCTGCAAATCCTGCCGTTAATATTTTGATCGCCGTGATATTTGTTGCATTTGCCTTGAATCTCTTCGGATTATATGAACTCGGCGTCCCTAATGAAGTACTGAATAAACTTCATGTAAAAGCTTCCACTCATGAGAATCAAATTGTCTCGGTAATCCTTATGGGTTTTGTTTTTTCATTAACAAGTTTTACGTGTACCGTTCCGTTTGTCGGAACGCTGATGGTCTCATTCTCGCGGGGACAATGGTTTGTACCGCTTATAGGAATGACCGTCTTTGCTTCCGTCTTTGCGCTCCCCTTCTTTCTTCTTGCACTTTTTCCCAGTGCGATCAAGGCACTGCCCAAATCCGGCGGCTGGCTCAATAGCGTTAAAGTCGTGATGGGATTTCTCGAAATCGCAGCTGCTATGAAATTTATTTCAAACGTTGATCTCGTGTTTCATTGGCATATATTTACCAGAGATTTCGTGATCGCAACGTGGATGGCGATCGCAGGAATAACGACCTTGTATCTTCTGGGCAGGTTTAATTTACCGCATGATACTCCATCGCAGCATATCGGACCGATTCGCGCCGTCTTTGCAATTATTTTTCTTACGTGCGGAATTTATCTGTTCACAGGTTTCGGAAATAAACCATTAGGTGAAATAGATGCATTTCTCCCGCCGGTATTTGATGACGCCCAACCTGCAACCGCTTCATTCGCACCGTCATTGCCTCGGAACGCGGAGCAGAATGCAGGATTATTCTGGCATCCGAGATTAAGCGAGGCATTGGCAGAAGCAAAACGCACTGGCAAAAATGTATTTATCGACTTCACAGGTTATCAATGCACTAACTGCCGGGCAATGGAATCCACTATTTTCAAAAAACCCGAAGTCATCGGACTTTTTAAGGATTTTGTTCTTGCACGTCTTTATACTGATGACGGCACTCCACTGAATGATTCTAATCGCACAATGGAGGAAGTTCGTTTTAGCACTATCGCTCAACCTTATTATGTGATTGTCTCTCCTGATGATAAGTCTTTAGCTATCTTTCCCGGCTTTACCCGCGATCTCGATGCATTCGTCAATTTCTTAAAACCACATTCGAAAATAGAGAAATCCGTAGCAGAGAAATAAGCGTATACTCCTATTAGGGTTTACACCCCTTTTCAATATTATCAATTGACAGTTTTTTTTATAAAAGTACCACAAGTTAAGATTCTATAAAAACTTATAGTATTTTAAACTATTATTAATGAATAATGAAAAAAAATATAATTCTTTTCTTTTCCGGCATTCTCTCGATCAGTGCAGTATTCTTGGCTTCCGGATGCTCCAGCAGCACCGATACCCCTTCAAATACAGCAACAGTCAATATGGCCGCTGAAACAGATGGTTCGAAGGCAGCGACAACATTCTGGAAAAAATCCAGCCCGTCTTCGGGTATAGTCGCAGATTCAATTGAAGTTACCCGCATCCGGTTTCTGCTCAGTTCCGTAAAACTCCATATTGAAGGAAATGATACGCTTCATGATGGCGAAGTAAAATCCGGACCATTTATACTCGAGTTTACTCCGGGATTTTCGAGAGTTTTTTCGACAGTTACACTGCCTTCAGGAACATACGAAAAGATCAAATTTGAGATCCATAAGTTTCCATCTTCAATTGATCAAACATTTCTCAATGACCCCACATTTACGGATTTCGTAAGCAATGAGCGTTCGACAGTTATCATCGAAGGCAGAGTGTGGTCTGCAGGAAGTTCAATTCCGGCAAATTTCGTTTATAAAAGTCATATTACAGCAAACCTGGAAGCGAAATTCAATGGGCAAATTACTCTTGCCGGCGGATCAACAACAACTCTTGCACTGCTCTTCAGCCCGAAACTCGCTTTTAAATTTACAAACGTCTTAGATCCGCGCGATGCTGATAATGCAAAAGATATTGATGAATTCCTAAAAGGAGCTATTAAAGCGTTAAAGAAATAAACGGTAATCTCAGGTTTTTCTTTTTATAAAGAGCGAGTGATCAACGATCATTCGCTCTTTGTGTTTTATCCGAAGATGCCGTTGTAAAGTACTTAAAAAATTCGGTTGCACTGTTCCTTGATAATATTGGTTGTCTTAGCATACACCCCAGGCCATATTATGTAGAATTTACCGATGCAGCCATATTCACCCAAACCCGGGAAGCGTCATAATTTATTTATTCTCGCTTTCAGACATTTTCCAAGCGGATTATTAGCAACTGCAATTGGTATTGCTTTTTTAAGTGCACCCCTGCTGTATAATCTCTTTCGTGATAGCGGAATTGATTCGATCGTTTGGCGAGTCATTCTTACAGGAGGCGTTATCGGAGTCGTCCCTCTATCTTTTCTTTATCTTGTCACCCTTCTTCGTGCGGGGAAAATACGAGTCAGGTTAGAAACTGAAACAGAGCATCAATTAGAAATTATTTCCGTTGATCTGGAGGCGCTTCAGGCAAGGGAGCAGAAAGAAGAGAAAGAAGTTATACGTCTGGAGCAGGTTGTGCGAGGCGATATTAAAGCACGCAAGGTGAAAGATGAAAAAGAAAACCAGCGCTGGGACTTGCTCAATGAGTCACTTCGTCTTCAGAAAGAAACGGTAGATTTAGCTACTGAAGAAAGGCTGCTCGTCGCCCAGCAGGTCAAGGATATCAAAGAGGAAGGTGAAGTCATAAGAAAAGGATTAGTGTCCGACGATTTGGAAGCCAGGCATGTCAAGGATCTCAAAGAAGATAAACGGTGGGATCTGCTCAATGAGTCGCTTCGCCAACAAAAAGTAATAGGAGAATTGGCATCCGAGGAAAGGCTCTTAGTTGCTCAGCAAGTTAAGGATGTTAAAGACGAACGCGAAGTAATGCGTATCGGATTAGCATTAGATGATCTCAAAGCACGGGAAGTAAAAGCCCAGAAAGAAGATGAGCGATGGGAGTTATTGAATGAGTCGCTTCGTCTTCAGAAAGAAACAGTTGAATTAGCTTCCGAAGAAAGACTGATCGTCGCCCAACAGGTAAAAGATATAAAAGACGAGGGTGAGATAATGAGAAAGGGCTTGGCATCTGACGATCTGGAAGCCCGGCATATTAAAGAAGATAAAGAAGAAAAGCGATGGGATGTCCTTTATGAACATCTCCGTCAACAGGAAGAACGTAGTGATGAACGAGACAGGCAGCAATTACTCCGGGATGAGGAATATCTCCGGATGCGGAATGAAGACAGTCTGAAGAATCAATATCACATTTTCTTCGTAAGATATTTACGTAATAGTACAGGTACAGCATTACACCAGCAAGTAGCAGATGGTTTAGCGCCAATACCGGAAGAGTGGCTCAAGACACAGCCGGAAATGTTAAAAAATCCTGCACTGATGCAATTAATTAAACAGTTTAACGAACGGTAACATGATTTCCGAGAATCTTAATCTTTTTCTTGCAGACGACGACAAAGACGATTGCCTCTTTTTTAGGGATGCATTGGAAGAACTGCCGGTAACGACAGAACTTACTACCGTACATAACGGCGAACAACTTATGCAGTTGCTCAAAGAAAAGATCGGCGATCTGCCTCAAGTCCTTTTTCTTGACCTGAATATGCCACGCAAGAATGGATTCGAATGCTTATCTGAAATAAAGCTTGACGAAAAATTAAAACAAATGCCCGTCATAATCTTTTCGACATCTTTTGAACAAGATGTGGTGAATCTGCTTTATAAAAAGGGCGGCCAATATTATATCCGCAAGCCTGCGGAGTTTTCACAACTTAAAAAAGTGATCTATGAAGCACTTCTTCTCATTGCGAAGGGAAATAATTCTCAACCGTCCAGAGAAGATTTTGTCATCACAGGGCAGGATCCAATAGCAACGTAAGTCGAAAATATAACCCTGAAGAACTTGTATGTTCTTCTAAGATGTGTTCATCCCCCTTTTTTACACAAAACGACATTGTCGAATCAGCAATATGGCTAAAAGAAAAAAAGCGGATGAGTTGGACATTGCTAATAGGGAACTTGCTTTTCAAAACGAAGAGAAAGAAAAGCGTGCAGCAGAATTGCTCATTGCCAACAAAGAACTTGTCTTTCAAAACGAAGAGAAAGAAAAGCGTGCTGCAGAGTTGCTCATTGCCAACAGAGAACTTGTCTTTCAAGATGAAGAGAAAGGAAAACGTGCAGCCGAACTGGTCATAGCCAACAAAGAGCTTATTTTTCAAGACGAAGAAAAGGAAAAACGAGCGGCAGAGCTGATTATCGCGAACAAAGAACTTCTCTTCCAGGATGAAGAAAAAGAAAAGAGGGCTGCAGAATTAGTCATTGCAAATAGAGAGCTTGTTTTTCAGGACGAAGAGAAAGAGAAACGGGCAGCAGAGTTAGTCATCGCTAACAAAGAATTGGTCTTTCAAGACGATGAAAAAGAAAAACGGGCTGCGGAGCTTCTCATTGCAAACCGAGAACTTGTCTTTCAAAATGATGAGAAAGAAAAACGCGCAGCGGAGCTTATCATAGCTAACAGAGAACTTGCCTTTCAAAATGAAGAAAAGGAAAAACGCGCAGCGGAATTAAGTATTGCCAATAAAGAGCTTGCCTATCAAAACAAAGAAAAAGAAAAACGCGCAGCGGAGCTAAGTATTGCCAATAAAGAACTTGCTTTTCAAAATGATCAAAAAGAAAAGAGGGCTGAAGAACTTGTCGTTGCCAATGAAGAACTCGCCTATCAAAATCAGGTGAAAGAAAAAAGGGCAGCAGAGTTAGTGATCGCTAACGAAGAGCTTGCTTTTCAAAATGATGAAAAGGAAAAGCGAGCGGCAGAGCTAAACATTGCTAATATAGAACTTGCCTATCAAAGCGATGAGAAGGAAAAACGCGCTGCAGAGCTTGGCATTGCTAATAAAGAACTTGCATTCCAAAATGAAGAAAAAGAAAAACGTGCCGCAGAGCTAAGCATCGCCAACAAAGAACTTGCCTTCCAAAACAAAGAGAAGGAAAAACGCGCTGCAGAGTTGATCATCGCAAACAAAGAACTTGCTTTTCAAAACGCTCAAAAAGAAAAACGGGCAGAAGAACTGGTCATTGCGAACAAGGAACTTGCTTATCAAAACGAAGTCAAAGAACGACGAGCAGCGGAATTGATCATTGCCAACGAAGAGCTTGCCTTTCAAAATCATGAAAAAGAAAAACGTGCAGCAGAGTTAAATATTGCGAACATCGAGCTTGCCTATCAAAACGATGAGAAAGAAAAAAGGGCGGCAGAGTTAAGCATCGCAAACAAGGAACTCGCTTATCAGAACACCGAGAAAGAAAAACGTGCGGCAGAGAAGGAAAAGCGAGCTGCGGAGCTAATCATTGCCAATGAAGAACTGGCTTTTCAAAATGATGAAAAAGAAAAGCGAGCGGCAGAACTCATCATTGCAAACAAAGAACTCATGGCGTTTACCTATGTATCCAGCCACGATCTGCAGGAGCCTCTTCGCAAAATACAAACGTTCGCTGATCGCATCTCTGCAAAAGAAAGCCAGAATCTTACTGATAGAGGTAAGGAATATTTTCATAGAATACAGGAATCCGCAAAACGAATGCAAACCCTTATCGAGGATTTGCTCGCTTTCTCACGTGTCAACACCGCTGAAAGAATATTTGTCAATACTGATCTGAGTCCTATAATAGACGAAGTAAAAGCCGAACTTAAAGACACCATTGAAGAAAAACATGCCGTCATTGAAGCATTAGAGCTTTGCCCGGCAAACGTCATCCGGTTTCAATTCCGTCAGCTTTTGTATAATCTCATTGCCAATGCACTTAAATTTTCAGACCCTCATATTCCTCCGCGCATCACGATTACTAGTAAAGACGTTAAAGGTAGTGCTATAGGTAACAATAAGCTTTCATCCGAAAAGGAATATTGCCATATCACTATCGAAGATAACGGGATCGGCTTCGAGCCTGAATTTAATGACCGCATTTTTGAAGTATTTCAAAAACTTCACGATAAAGAGCAATATGCTGGTACCGGAATCGGCTTAGCAATAGTAAAAAAGATCGTAGAAAACCACAACGGTATCATAACCGCTACCGGTGAACTTGGAAAAGGCGCCAAGTTTGATATTTACATTCCGGCGTGATTATATAATTTCGGTATAATCCTCAACTTGTCATTCTGAGTGGAACGAAGAATCCGAGCTTTCCGGTAAACCCGAGAGTTCAGATTCTTCGCTGTCGCTCAGAATGACACGGTGGTTGAGTTTGATGGATTTGTACCGGAATTTCGGTATAAAATAAATGGGTAGACAGAGTTAGCAGAGAATCTCTGCAATCTTTCCCGGTTTTCTTCGTTTTCATAACTTGAACTCCCGCTCTAAGCATTAAAAGCATTAAAAATGCTCCATTTCAGCCATATTTGCATATTCTGACAACATTCCTGGTTTATATACTACCAGATTCAAACATTTTCAGGCAGAAAATATATTTGGAATCAGGGCATATTCCGAAGAATGGTGCAACCAATAGCTATTATTATTAAGTTACAACGACTATAAGAACCCCAAAAACTGAATGAAGCTCTACATAAAATATATGGTGAGCTTGCGATGCAAGGTTATCGTTAAAGACGAGTTAGAAAAACTCGGGCTTCACTATACCCTGCTGGATCTTGGAGAAGTTGATATCGCGGAAAATGTTTCTCCTGAACAGCGGGAGGAGTTCGCAATTGCCTTAAAGAAAACAGGTCTTGAACTTATGGAGGATAAAAAAGCTATCCTCATTGAAAGGATCAAGAATGTTATCATCGAAATGATCCATTACACCGATGAATCATTGAAAGTAAATTTTTCCGATTTTCTAAGCGAAAAGCTAAATCACGACTATACGTATCTTGCCAACCTATTTTCAGAGGTAGAGGGCATAACCATAGAACATTTTATCATTAAACATAAGATCGAGCGGGTTAAAGAACTGCTTGTCTATGATGAACTTAGTTTAACGGAAATTTCTTACCGGCTTCACTACTCAAGTGTTGCGCATCTATCAAATCAGTTTAAAAAAGTCACCGGTCTGACTCCTACATTTTTCAGACACCTGAAAAATAAACGACTTCTCGGTCTTGATGATCTATAAAGCTATTATACTACGATTGTTTATCTCATCATTACAAAATTTTCTCTTTTTAATTTGGAAGTATGATATTGCCAATTAATGGAAATAACCTCTGAAACAACCTTTTGCAATACGACATAATCTTTCGGCTTTTTAATATAGATATTCGCTCCTGCATGAAAAGTGTTGTCGATATCTTTCTCAGACGTAGAGGTTGAATACATTGCAATGACCGTATCGTTGAATTTTTTATGAGTTCGGATTTCCGTCAGACATTCCAGTCCGTTTTTTCTGGGCATATTCAGATCCAGAAAGATCATATCAGGTACATTTCCATTGCACGAGGAAAGGTGAGCCATTAATTTCTCTCCATTCTCGAAGTGATGCAAGGAAACCCCCACTCTGACACTTTCAATTGCTTCCCTGAGCATCTCGCTATCGTCTTCGTCATCATCTGCAAGAAGAATATGCAGGCTTTTCTGATCTATGTTTCTTTTCATAAGCAGGAAATAATTCTTGTTGACAGTTGATCCATTTTTTGCCCGTAATCAAAACTCGAACCAGCTATAGGCATATATATTTCTTCCAGCGTATCCAGATCTTCTGTTACGAGTTTATAAAGAAAGCTCTGCTCATCTCCTATCGAAACACGTTTCAGGTGGAAAGCAGCGTTATTATCGATAGCCTTAAAGGTCACAGATGCAGCGGCTTTATACGTGATCTTGTAGTGATGGTCAGCAATGAATATCATGTATTTGATCTAATAGAAAACCAGAATTTTATTACGGCTCAGAATACAATTACAAACTTACGGGAATCTTACGTAAAAAAAGTTACATCTTGCTGTCTAAATGTTACATCATTCACACATAGAAACTTTTTATGCATGAATTATGTAATTTCTCTTCATAATTATGTAACAAAAATAAAAACAAATGGAAAGTATTGAGTTAGAAAAATCAAAAGCTGTAATTATTGTCGAGATCATCGAATATGTGCCGAATGCCGTCCTCAGCAAAACGATCCTAAAGAAATCAACAGGAAATGTCAGTGTAATGTCTTTCGATTCCGGAGAAGGATTAACAGAAAAAACATCTCCCTTCGATACGTTTGCTCAAATTATTGACGGTAAAGCGGAGATTGTTATTAACGGAGTTTCGAATATGCTCCGAACAGGACAGGCTATAGTTCTTCCGGCGCATTTGCCAAATATTTTCTTAGCGAACGAACGATTTAAAGTGATCTTAACCATCATTAAAAGTGGTTACGAGTCCGTTTAGGAACCGGATGTGGGAATATTACAACCTTTTTTTAAAATTATATAACTGATTCGCCTCTCGTATTCCATAAATTTGCATGATTAGTCAACTGAAAATCTCAGTTGGCTTTAATTATGAAAAATGTATGTCATTTATGATGCGAACTGACGAAGAACTACTCGTTGCTGCCTCCTCCGGCGATTCCACTGCCTTATCGGAATTTTACGACCGCCATTCGAAGCTCATATACGGGGCTTTATTGAGGATATTACAAGATACTGACGATGCCGAGAATACTTTAATGGAAGTATTCGTGCAAGTCCGGAACAAAGCTTCGATGTATAAACCTGAACTTGGTCCGCCCAAAAGATGGCTTCTACAACTTACTCAGAAATGCGTGGCAATTCTTACCCGCTCAGAGCACTACCGCCCTAAAAATATTGAAATACCCATTCCTGAGGTATTGATACGACGTGAACCGGTACATGTTTGATCCGGCGTTTTAGCGCTCAGCAAAATTTAATGTACTAACTCCATCCTTCCCTCACATTTCAATAATGTGTAATGATTGACTAACTCAATCAATGGTTTCATTCTGAACGATAGCGAAGAATCCGATCTTTCCGACAAACGAGAGTTCAGATTCTTCGCTTTGCTCAGAATGACATACGGGCTGCTTCATGGATCAATGCCCAATAATGTGTGAATTGGACTTGCCCCGATTTAGTAGACACTGTCCAGTGTGATTTTGTTTATGGTTGATTGTATTTTTTTCCTTTGCATTTCTTCCCATTCGTTCGGGGTTTTATATCCGAGCGCTGAGTGTAATCGTTCGTTATTGTAATAGAGTTCGATGTATTCGATGATA
>JBBQGG010000066.1:0-16403 GCA_038322815.1 Kapaibacterium sp. (SeqCode) | reverse complement strand
CCCCTGCCCCTCTCCCGGAGTACCGGGCGAGGGGTTCAATCAGGTTTGGGCGGAAGTTTTACCTACGCAACGCTTGGCACGGAATATGACGTGGCAAAAATACTTTCGGGCAAGAATTTGCCTAAGTATGAAGATATGGCAGCGTATGTATTCCAAACAGCTACGGGTGAAACGCTTGATCCGAAGAAGATAGAGAAGAAGAAACATTTCATCGGTTCATCGAAATTCTATGACGTTTATCTTTTCTATGAGCCGAACGTGGATAAGCTTAAATCGGCTGAGTGTGCGCTGAAGCTTGATTTCGTTGAAAGCTTTTCGAAGATAACCACCCCAACCCCTCCTTCAAAAGGAGGGGCTATTCGGAAGAAACGGCTTATCTTCGGAGCTGTCCGTTATGTGAATCAGGAAACAATGATGGATTACGGAATGGAATTCTGCCAGTTGCCTTATGAAGTGTATCGGAGGATAGAGGATGGAGCTTAAAGAAAAAATATGAAAGATTCTATTATCCCATTTGAGGAGCATAACGTCCGAAGAATTTATGACGAAAAGACCGAAACGTGGTACTTTTCTGTGGTAGATATACTTGCCGTCCTTACGGACAGTGAAAACCCTCAAGTATACTGGCGAGTCCTCAAGAAAAGGCTCTTGGCCGAAGGCGCAAATGAAACCGTTACAAATTGTAACGGTTTGAAAATGCGCTCACCTGATGGTAAAATGAGGATTACAGACGTAGCTGACCCCCAAACGCTTCTTCGATTGATCCAATCTGTTCCAAGTCCGAAAGCGGAGCCATTCAAACAATGGCTTGCGAAAGTTGGCTATGAGCGAATGCAGGAAATATTAGATCCGGAAAAATCTGTAGACCGGGCACGTGAGAATTGGCAAAGACAGGGCAGATCGGAAAAATGGATTCAGCAGCGCATGATGGGCCAGGAGACCCGGAGCAAGCTAACGGATTATTGGGCAGGTCACGAAGTAAAACCCGGAGAAGAATTCGCAATACTGACAAATATCATTCATGAGGAATGGTCCGGGGTTTCCATAAAGGATCACAAGTCATTAAAACAGATCGGGAAGCAAAACCTTCGAGATCATATGACTGAAGCAGAATTGATTTTTACTGCTTTAGCAGAAATGAGTACACGCCAGATTGCTGAAACTATGGAAGCGCGTGGTTTAGAACAAAATAAAGAAGCAAGTAAAAAAGGCGGCGGAATTGCAAAAAAAGCGCGTCAGGAACTCGAAGGAAGAACGGGCAATAAAGTCATCACTGGGAAAAATTATCTGCCTCCGAAAAAATAATGCAGCTTAAGGAATATCAAGAACAGTGCTTGACTACGCTTCGCGAATACTTTGCAAGCGTTCGCGAGTTCGAAGTAACCGATCCACGCTATGCCGCTCGTGCCGCGTGGGAGACTTCAAGATTTAATTATAATTGCCTTAAAGACTTTCCAGATTCGAGGCCCTTTGTCTGCTTACAAGTACCGACAGGCGGGGGTAAGACAATTATTGCCGCACATGCCATTGACATTGCGAAACAATATCTAACGCATCACAAAGAAGGACTTGTTCTCTGGGTTGTTCCGACTCAGCAGATATACAGGCAAACACTAAAATCGCTCCGTACAAAAGATCATCCCTACCGCCAAGTGCTTGACCGTGCTTCGGGTGGAAGAACCATGATCCTTGAAAAGCACGAGCGTTTTTCTCCCAGCGATGTCCAAGGCAATCTGGTAATAATGCTTCTGATGATGCAATCGACTTCGCGCGTGACGAACGATTTTTTGAGGATGTACCGCGATTCCGAATTCACCGAGTTCTTTCCTTCGGAGGAGCGTCTTGATCTGCACGAGGAAATGCTCAAGCAATATCCAATGATGGATACACATACGGATTTTCACCTGCGGCAGATAAAATCATCTCTTGGCAATACGATCCGGCTTCTGGAACCTGTCATTATCTTAGATGAAGGGCATAGAGCGCGGAGCCTGAATATGCAGGAAACACTTGCACGTTTTAATCCTCGGGCGATAATTGAATTTTCAGCAACTCCGCATGAACAGAGTAACGTACTGGTAAAGATTACCGGGCAGCAATTGCTCAAGGAGCAAATGGTAAAACTCCCTATTAATGTGAAGAACGTTGAGAATGCGGATTGGAAAGATACTCTTTCGTCCGCAATCGTTCGGCTGAATGAACTTCGCGAATCGGCTAAGAAGTATGAAGAATCATCAGGTGAATTTATCCGCCCGATATGCCTAATCCAAGTTGAGAGAACCGGTAAAGACCAAAGAGAACGCGGTTACATTCATTCTGAAGCTGTAAAAGAAGAACTCCTAAAACGAAAGGGCGTTTATGAAAATGAAATTGCAATTCAATCTTCGGAGAAAAAAGACCTTAATGAATTTGAAGACGCGAACGGACTTCTGACAAAGAATAACCATGTTCGCTTTATCATCACGAAAGATGCACTGAAAGAAGGATGGGACTGCTCATTCGCTTATGTGCTCTGTTTACTTAATACTCCAAAATCAAAGACAGGCGCAACACAGCTCGTAGGCAGAATCCTTCGCCAGCCGTATGCTAAAAAAACGAATATAGAATTGTTAGACGAAGCGTACGTTATCAGCCACCAACAGAATAATGTTATTAATGATATTAAGAAGGGTTTTGATGAAGAAGGTCTAACCGGACTTTCAAGCCAGATACGCCTTGACGGAACGCGGAATGGCATGACCACAACCGGGCAGCCACTGACATATCCTATCCGCGACCAATTTAAGAAAGCGCTTAAGCATTTTATCCTGCCGACATTCGTCTATGTAAAGAACGAAAGCGCGCGGGGACTTGATTACGAGGCGGATATTCTTTCACGGCTTGATTGGTCAGGCTTAAAGCTCGAACCCTTTATCAAAGGCTTTGCATTTCAGAACGAAACACTCATTACGACAAACGATGCTGTTTCAGTTGGCGAAGACGATTCGATCTCATACGTTTCCAATAAAGGAGAGATCGTCAATACGTATCACGACGTAACGCCGGAATATCTTGCATCGGAAATCATGAACGTTGTCCCGAATCCCTGGATGGCGTATGAACTTGCAGAAAACGTTTTAGAACTTCTTGTAAAAAAAGAAAAAGACGAAGCGAAAGTTCGGCATAACCTGTATCACATTGCCGATTCGTTCAGAACGTGGCTTCGCGGCAAGAAGGATGAACTTGCCCGAACGGTATTCTTTGAATTGATGGAGAAGGATGAAATCAGATTTGTCTTCTTCACGGATTCATGGAGACCTCCGGCTCAAATGACTGTTTCTTCTGATGAAGATGCGATTACTATTCGTCATCCGGAATTAGGGGTTACAGGCTTACAGCAAAGTCTTTTCTCTGCTGAAGCAATCGTGACAACCGATTTCAATAAGGAAGAAAAAGAAGTAGCTCTCTGGCTCGATAAATACGAACAGCTTTTCTTTTGGATGCGTAATTATTCTTCGAAAGGCTCTTACTTCCTGCAAGGATGGAAACCACATAAACTTTACCCCGATTTTATTTCAACGTCCCGCAAACCTGACGGTACATACGGCATTGATAAGGTTTTTGTTATCGAGTCAAAAGGTCTACATTTAGTAGGCAATGAGAAAACGAAATACCTTGAGGAAATCTTTGCCGAATGTAATAAAGCAAAACCCAAGCACCTTAGCGAATTGGGCTTCGAGATGAATACGAAGCCGATCAAGTTCGAGGTACTCCATTTGCACGACTGGCAGAATAAACTACAGCAGTTATTTGAGGGTGTTAGCTGATGTGCATAACTTGTTGATATGGGGAAAAGTATGGCGTGTGTGCACAGTGATATTGTTGAATTATAATAACTTCTGGGGGCTTCTTATTATGTAAAGTAGTTATAAGTCTGGGTGTGGGGGAGTTCTTAGTCCTCAATGCTTCGTGCTTTATTGGAATGGTTCGGGTGAGCAGAGTATTCGTATTTTTGAATAAATTCATTCAAGCATATGCGCATAGCAGCTATTGATCTCGGAACAAATTCTTTTCATCTTGTGATTGCTGAGACGAAGCCGAATGGCTCGTTCAGCGTTGTAGCAAGCGAGAAGGAAATGGTGCGGCTTGGCGAAAGTGGTGCCGATATGAAGCTTCTGACCGAAGAGGCGATGGAGCGCGGCATTGCATGTTTGCGCCGCTTCAAGGCTATCATAGCTGCGCGGAAGGTGAAGGCGATTCGTGCTATTGCTACGAGCGCTATCCGCGAAGCAGGAAATCGCGAAGTCTTTATTCGCAGAGCGCGGGCAGAAGTTGGAATTTCAATAGATATTATTTCCGGTGTTGAAGAAGGCCGTCTGATCTATCTTGGTATGCTTCAGGCTCTTCCTTTTTTTGCGAAACGATCATTAACGATCGATATTGGAGGCGGCTCAACAGAATACGTGATCGGCGAGCGGGGAAGTATAAAATATATTACGAGCCTAAAACTCGGAGCCATTCGTCTCACAAAAAAATTCGGACTTGCCGAACGCCCCTCGCTTCGAGCTATTGAAGATGCGCGTCGGCATATTATCGGAGAATTGACTCCTCCATCGCGGGAAATTCGGAAGCGAAAATATGTAATCGCTGCAGGTTCAAGCGGTACGATTCAAGCAGTAGCTTCGATCATTGCGGCAATGCGAACCGGACTGACTAATTCACAAGCCATCAGTGTTCGATTAAATAATTTTACATTCACATTTGCCGAAGTAAGAGTTGTTGTTCGCAAACTTCTCTCAGTTGGTTCAGCCATAGACCGTAAACGGATTCCCGGTTTAGATGAGAAACGCTCGGATATTATTATTGCCGGTGCATTGATCTTGGAAGAATCAATGCGGCTTCTGGGCATAAAAGAATTGACTGTAAGCAGTTATGCTCTCCGTGAAGGCGTGATCTATGATTACATTCGCCATTTGCGAAGCGATGTCAGTGCTCATGGAAAAATTCGGGATGTGCGTGAGCAAAGTGTGCGGCATTTGGCGGAAAGTTCGAATTATGAACAAACTCATGCGGAGCATATAGCCGCACTTTCCCTTTCGATCTTCGATCAAACGCAGCGTCTTCATCATCTTGGAATTGAAGATAGGAAATATCTTTATTACGCTTCGCTGCTTCATGATATTGGTTATCATATTTCGCATACCGGACATCATCAGCATTCGTATTATATTATTTCTCATGCCGATCTTCTTGGATTCACGAATGAAGAGATCGAGATCATCGCTAATATTGCGCGGTATCATCGTAAGTCCCATCCGAAATTAAAACATGAGGGTTTTGCCCGTCTTCAAAGTGATGAGCATCGTGATCTTGTCCGCAAACTTTCGGCAATATTAAGAATTGCTGAAGGGTTGGATCGCGGAAACATCGGTATTATCCAAAGCGTAAACTGCAAGATACACCGAAATAACGTCGAAATTCGTCTAAAATCGAAGAAAAACGCATCGCGTGACTTAGAGTTGGAAATCTGGGGAGCGGAGCGTAAGAAAATGCTGTTTCAGGAAGTCTATGGCCGCGAAGTGCGGTTTGTGGAAATATAAATCTATTGTGTCAATACGAGGAGGATTTTAGTCCGACGAAGCAATCTTCTGAGGAAGAGAAGAATTCCAGATTCTCCAATCCCTGAGGGGATTGCTTCGTCGTCGCTTCGCGACTTCTCGCAATGACACTGCTTCAAAAAATTTTATAATGCTAAAATTCGTACAAAAATTATTCGGTTCAAAAAATGAGAAGGACGTTAAGGACTTGCTTCCTATCGTTGATCAAATTAATGAAGAATATGAAAAGCTTGCTACCTTAAGCGATGAAGAACTTCAAGCGAAAACGGATGAATTCCGTGCACGTATCAAAGAAGCAACAGGCGCAATCGAAGATGAGATGACTCAGCTGCGTGAAGATTTAAAGCAAGATCTTCCCCATGATGAGCGTATGACGATCTTTGACAGGCTTGATGAATTGCAGAAAGAATTATTGGAAGAAACGAAGTTAATCCTTGATGATCTTCTTCCCGAAGCATTTGCTGTTGTTAAAGATGCCTGCCGCCGTCATGTCGGAAAAGAATGGCTTGCTGCCGGACAAAAAGTAAAATGGGATATGATTCCTTACGATGTGCAGCTTATAGGCGGCATCGTATTGCATCAAGGCAAGATTGCTGAAATGGCAACTGGCGAAGGTAAGACTCTTGTCGCAACACTTCCGATCTATCTTAATGCACTGCCCGGAAAAGGTGTTCATCTTGTAACGGTCAATGATTATCTTGCACAGCGTGACTCCGAATGGATGGGGCAGATATTTAAATTTTTGGGTCTAACTATCGGCGTGATCTTGCAGCCAATGCAGCCTTGGGATCGTCACAAAGAATATGCTGCGGATATTACATACGGCACTAATAATGAATTCGGTTTCGATTATCTTCGTGATAACATGGTAACGCGCGTCGAAGATATGGTACAACGCCCACATAATTATGCGATCGTTGATGAAGTTGATTCCGTATTGATCGACGAAGCACGTACGCCGCTGATCATTTCCGGTCCGGTTGAAAGCTCTGATCATAAATTCGATGAGCTGAAGCCTCATGTTGAAAGACTTATTAATGCACAGAAAAATCTTGTTGCAAAAATTATCGGCGAAGCCGAAGAGCTTTTGAAAACAGGAGATTCTGATAAGCGTAAAGAGGCAGGTGTTCTGCTAGTCCGCGCACAGCATGGCATGGCGAAGAATAAACGCCTGATGAAATTACTTTCCGATGGCGAAATGCTTCGGCTTATGCAGCAGACTGAACTTGAATATATGCGTGATTCGAGCCGCAATATGCATATCATTGACGATGAATTATATTTCGTCACCGAAGAAAAAAATCACCAGATCGATCTAACGGATAAGGGCAGAGATATGCTTGCAGGAAACGGTACTGACCGTGATCTTTTTATTCTGCCGGATATTGCAACCGAACTTTCACAGATGGAAGTTGATCATATTTCTCCGGAGGAAAAGCAAATAAAGAAAGATCAGTTAAATGTTGTTTATGCTGATCGTTCGGACCGTTTGCATACTATTTCCCAATTACTTCGCGCCTATTCCCTTTATGAAAAAGATGTGGAGTATGTTGTGCAGGATGGAAAGGTAATGATCGTTGATGAATTCACTGGGCGTATTCTTGCGGGTCGACGCTATGCCGAAGGTTTGCATCAGGCAATCGAAGCAAAAGAAAGTGTGCAGGTAGAACGCGATACGCAAACGATGGCAACGATCACGCTGCAAAATTATTTCCGTCTCTATAAAAAACTTGCCGGCATGACAGGTACTGCCGAAACAGAAGCAGGCGAGTTCTTTGAAATCTATAAATTGGATGTCGTTGTCATTCCGACAAATCGTTCGATCGATCGTGATGACCGCGAAGATAATGTCTATCGAACTCGTCGCGAGAAATATAATGCAGTAATTGAAGAAATTCAAAATGCAAAAGCAAAAGGTCAGCCCACACTCGTCGGTACAACAAGCGTAGAAGTTTCGGAAACAATTTCTCGAATGCTGAAGCGTTTGAATGTTGCGCATAATGTTTTGAATGCAAAGCAGCATGCACGTGAAGCGGAGATCATTCAGAATGCAGGTTTGCCGGGGGCTGTAACTATCGCTACCAATATGGCAGGCCGTGGAACGGATATTAAACTCGGCAAAGGCGTTGCCGATGTTGGTGGATTACATATTGTTGGTACTGAACGTCATGAATCCCGCCGTATTGACCGACAGCTTCGCGGAAGATCCGGAAGACAAGGCGATCCGGGTTCAACGCAATTCTTTCTATCTCTTGAAGATGACCTGATGCGCCTCTTCGGCTCCGAGCGTATTGCAGGAGTGATGACGCGTCTGGGCTTAAAAGAAGGTGAAGTGATTCAGCATTCGATGATCACAAAATCTGTCGAGCGTGCGCAGAAAAAAGTAGAGGAGAATAATTTTGCAACTCGCAAACGTCTTCTCGAATATGATAACGTGATGAACTCGCAGCGCGAAGTTATCTATGACCGCCGCCGCCATGCTCTTTATGGAGAACGCTTGAAAGATGAAATTCTTGAAATGCTTCATGAAGCAATTGCCGAGGTTGTAGATATTCATTATGAACAGGGCGAGTACGATTTGCTTCATGATGAAATTCTTCGATTATTTATGACGGATGTTCCTGTCAATCGGGCGGAGTGGGCAGAACTTGGCAGAGAAGGTATCGTTGCTAAATTAACTGAGGAAGCCAAAGCTTTCTATGCACGTAAAGAACAGCAGCTTGGCTCTGAACTCATGGCGCAGCTTGAACGCTACGCGACACTGCAAGTCATTGATGATAAATGGAAAGAACATCTTCGCGAAATGGATGACTTGAAAGAAGGAATTCATCTTCGTGCATACGGTCAGAAAGATCCGCTCATCGAATACAAACAAGAAGGGTATAGGATGTTTATCATGATGCTGACTTTAATTCGCGATGGAATTTTAGAAATGTCGTTAAAGCTATACCCCCAGGTTGAATCCCAACAACCTTCTCAGGAAGCGGCAAGACGTTTGATGCCAAATCGTCAGCCAAGTCCGAGGCGGATGGTTGCGACAAAGCAAGAATACAGTTCGACCGTTACTGCATCAGCAGGGGGTTATAATGGACCTGAAGCTGGAATGCAGCCTCAGCAGAATGCGCCGAAAGTACCCGTTAAAGTAGGACCTAAGGTCGGACGTAATGATCCTTGTCCTTGCGGAAGCGGAAAGAAGTATAAGAATTGTCATGGCGCAGGTTTGTAGTAGTATGTCATTCTTCGTTCCGCTTCGCTTCAATCAGAATGACATATTAGTTGGAACCCGAAAGAAATTTAGATTGTAATACTCTCTCAATGTAGTTACGCCTGTTAGGTGAGGCTACTGAATGAAAACAGGCTGCTGCCCGGAAACCTCGAGAGAGGCCAATGGGTAGAACAGGTTTTGCCGGATTAAGGCTTAACATAATGCAGCTTTCTGAAAGTGATTTCAGGATAAGTTATTCAGTGCTAAAACTCTTACAAGGGGGCATAAGCAGAACAAGTTTCCTCACCGGGATACACAGATTGTTTCAAAGCCCCATTAAGGGGTTTTTCTTTTTCTATCTCAAGATTTTGCATGGTTTAACTTAAAGACTTATACAGGTTAAAGCCTGATAATCTAACGACTATCCATGAGTTTCGTACGTTCGGTCATAGAATTTCCGAAGAAGATTCGCATCGCCGATTTTATCGTTATTGCGGCGTTGGGCGGGTTGATCTATTGGCTCGCAGTTATTGCGCGACAATGGGGAGCGCATGTCCAGCCGACAGTAGAGATCCATACGGAGTTTCGCTACCTCCCGCTCTATACGCTCTATTCGATGACGCGCGGACTTGTTGCCTACCTCATCTCTCTATTTTTTACAATCGGTTATGGTTATCTCATGGCGCATTCGCAACGTGCTGAGCGCGTGATGATGCCAATGCTCGATGTCTTGCAATCCATTCCCGTCTTGAGTTTTTTACCGGGATTTTCAATTGCTCTTATCGCAATTTTCCCGAATAATAATATCGGTTTAGAACTTGTCTGTGTGCTGGCAATTTTTACCGGGCAGGTATGGAATATGACGTATGCATTTTATCGCGCTCTCAAAGGTATTCCGACCGATATGCGCGATGCATCAGAAAGTTTTTACCTGAGTAAAAAAGAAATCCTCACAAAGCTCGAACTTCCGGCAAGCGCCATTCCGCTCGTATGGAATTCGATGATGTCGATGGCAGGCGGCTGGTTCTTCCTGACAGTCTGCGAAGCATTTACCCTAGGCGACCGTGATTTCCGTTTGCCGGGAATCGGAAGTTACATGAGCGTTGCCATTGGGAAGGGCAATACTTCTGCGATGATCGCAGCGGTTGTCGCAATGGCTGTCATGATTATTGTCCTCAACACACTTCTCTGGAAGCCACTGGTGATCTGGAGCAAGAAATTTCGCATGGAAGAAACTTCTGACGTTGTCGTTGAGAGTTCATTTGTTCTCAATATCCTTGAAGATTCCAGACTTGTGAAATGGATCGGTGAAAGGCTTGCTGTGCGAAAAGAAAAGGAGCGCGCAAAAAGCGAGACTGCAAAGCTTGAAGAGAAAAAGTTATCGGCGCAGAGATTACTTACTCTCGTTGGTGCGAAGGACCCTATTTTTCGTAAAATATTCGTATGGGTGGTTTCAATTGTACTCTTCTCCGGCATTAGCTATGCGATTGTCGATGCGGGATTATTACTCATCCATGGACTCACTCTTGGTGATTGGACAGCAATAGGAATCGGCACGTTTGCAACATTCCTGAGGACCAGCGTCGCCGTCGCTCTCGCAGGACTTTGGACGATTCCCGTCGGAGCGATAATCGGCATGAATGCAAATCTCTCGCGGAGATTGCAGCCGCTCATTCAGTTCATGGCATCATTTCCAGCTCCAATGGTTTTTCCGCTTGTGCTTATTGTCCTGGCTCAGCTTGGAATTTCCATAAATGTCGGCGCAGTCCTGCTCATGCTCTTAGGTACGCAGTGGTATATGCTATTTAACGTTATTGCCGGAGCCAGTGCAATTCCGACCGATCTTCAAGAACTTGCCACAAGCTATTCACTTCCCCGCAAACTTCGGTGGCGCAAATTGATACTGCCGGCGCTTTTCCCTTCGATAATTACGGGAGCGATCACTGCCGCAGGCGGAGCCTGGAATGCAAGTATTATTGCTGAAAATTATGTTGTGCCCGGGAAAGAACGGCTGACTGCAACAGGTATCGGAGCACTCATCAGCATTGCCAGCGAAAAAGAAAATTTTCCGATGCTTATCGCAAGCACGCTGGCTCTTTGTTTAGTTGTTATCTTAATAAATAAGTTTTTCTGGCGGCGGCTCTTTGCCCTCGCACAAAACCGATACGCATTGAATAAATAAAGGATTATTTATTGAGATGTTTTTCAGAGTGTCATTGCGAGGAGTTCGCTTGCGAACGACGAAGCAATCCCCTGATAAATTGTAGAAAGTTACATTCTGCCAAACCTCTGGGGATTGCTTCGTGGGGCTAAAGCCTATGCTGCCTAATCGTCGCATACCCTCGCAATGACACTCATATAATAATCGTTATTATAAACTATGGCTTTAACTACGACAACACCCTTGAGCGCGCCTGACACTATGACGGTCACGCCGAGCGGCAAAGAACTCATTGAGTTGCGCGATATCTCGATGAATTTTTCAACGCCGGGCGGCAAGCCGCTGCCTGTATTGGAGCATATAAATGTGACCGTTGCGGAAAATGAATTTTTATGCCTTCTCGGTCAGTCTGGTTGCGGGAAATCAACGATCTTGCGGATCCTGACCGGTCTCTTGAAGCCAACCGTGGGCACAGTTCTTGTCGAAGGAAATCCGATAAAGGGGTTTAATCCGTTAACTTCGATCGTCTTCCAATCTTTTGCGCTTTTGCCCTGGCTAAGTGTCGAGGAAAATGTTGCGCTTGGTTTAGAGGCTCTCAAAATGGCGGAAGCTGAAATTAAGGAAAAAGTAAAAGCTGTTATTGATTCCGTCGGTCTTGAAGGCTTTGAAGAAGCATATCCGAAGGAATTATCCGGCGGTATGAAACAGCGAGTCGGTATTGCGCGCGCCCTTGTTGTCGAGCCGAAAGTACTCTGTATGGACGAACCCTTTAGCGCGCTAGATGCCCTGACTGCCGAGAACTTGCGCGATGAAGTGCTGCACTTATTTCACTCGCACGATACAACTCTGAAAGCAGTACTGATGGTGACGCATCTGATAGATGAAGCCGTGCAAATGGCAAGCCGAATAATTATACTTGATGCGCATCCCGGCAGGATCAAGGCTGAGTTTGCTAACCCGCTTCCTTACCCGCGCAACCCGCGCTCACCGGAATTTCAGGAGCTATCGAATAGGATCTATTCACTGATCACAAATACCGTGTTGCCATTCGTCGAAGAAGCAAAGTCAGGAGTGCGTTCCGAGATCATGCCGACAGTGAGCATTGGCGAAGTGATCGGGCTTCTTACAATACTTTCGGAATATCAATCGATAGATATTGGCGACCTTTCCGAAAGCATCAGCCATCCTTTTCATGAAACGCTGCAGATCGTCAAAGCAGCAGAGTTACTGGAATTTGCACAGACGCCCGGACAAGATGTTGTCATTACGCCGTTGGGCAAACAATTTGTTGAAGGCGGAGTGAATGAACAAAAGACTCTTCTGAATAAGCAGATACGCGAACTCAAGAACTTCCAGCTTCTTCTTGTAACACTTTCCAAGAACAACGGCGAAGTCTCACGCGAAATCCTGATCGAGGATTATGCCACGCGTATGCCGTACGAAGATTCCGCCGCCGTCCTCGATACCATCATAGATTGGGGCCGCTATGCCGAACTCATCGGCTACAACTCCAAAGATGAAGTTGTTTATCTCGATACGGGTGAGGAAAGGGATTAGGAAGAAAAAGAAAGATAGTGACAATGAACGGTCACTCAGCCAACATAGCTAAGTGCTTTTAAACACTTTTTTTATAAGGCAAAAAAATGGCGACGAAGTTACCCCCGCCGCCGTGTTTTCACAACGGAATAAAATCCTTATTGTGAATTGCTTCTATTGTTCGCTACAAATATACTATATTTGTAAGACAAACTACACAAAACCATGAAAAAAATACTTGGACTTGATCTTGGCTCGACTTCTATTGGTTGGGCATTCTTAGCTGAAGATGAAAATGATGTTCGAATTCTCCGAGCAGGATCCCATATAGTCTTTACCTCCGAAGAGGATGTAAAAGAATTTTCCAGAGGTCTAAAACAGACCGTCAACGAAGGACGCAGAATGAAGAGGAGTGCCAGACGAAATCTTGCCCGGTATAAGATTCGAAGAGCGTCGCTATTAAAAAAGCTTGAGGAGATAGGCTTCCTGCCTAGTAAAGATCAACTGAAGAATCTCGATAAGTACGAGCTATTCGGACTGCGGGCGAAGGGACTGAAAGAACGGCTCTCGCCGACGGAGTTGGGGCGCGTCTTCTTTCACTTGAACCAACGCAGAGGCTACAAAAGCAATCGCAAAACCGATCTGAAGGAAAATCAGAAAGAAACTGATTATGTCCAGAATATTAATGATCTCTCCGCTCTGCTCCATGATCGCGGGATTACTATAGGCGAGTATTGTTTCGAGAAATTGCAAGCCGATCCTCATTTCAGGATCAAAGACACGATCTTCCTGAGGAAGGATTACGTCGACGAATTCAATAGGGTTTGGGAATTCCAAAAAAAATTCTATCCTGAAATCCTAACAGAAGCAAATCTTCGCCAAATACGGGACAGGTTAATTTATTTCCAGCGAAGACTTAAATCCTCGAAACACCTTGTTTCCAAATGTCAATTCGAAACAGACATTCGTGTGTGCCCAAGGAGTTCGCCGTTCCATCAATTGCGAAGAATATATCAGGATGTGAACAACCTTCGTATTGTGCGTCGATTTGATCGCACCGAACCGTTCGCAGCTGAAGGCGGGCTGCTTCAAAACGATATGCGTACGAAATTACTTAACGAACTTGAGTCAAAAGGCAGTCTGAGCGCAGTTGCAATCCGTAAACTCTTAAACCTCAGCAGAAATGAGTACGATATTAATTTCCCGAAGAAAGAAAACGGAGACGACTCCACAAGTCTGGTGGGTAATAAAACCAAGTTTCAAATTCGTCAGGCACTTGAGGAAACAGGATGGACGGATATGTCGCTTTTGGAGTTCGACTATGCTAAAGAACCAGATTCACAGCCATTATATAAACTTTGGCATCTTCTCTATTCCTCGGAAGATCCTGAAAAATTGAAGTCCAAACTCGAAGAGCGATATGGATTCAGCGATGAGCAGGCGAATGCACTTGTTACGAAAGTACATCTCGAACAGGATTACTCTGCACTATCGGTAAAGGCAACGAAGAAAATTCTTCCGTTCTTACAGGAAGGGAAGAGATATTCGGATGCTTGCGCCCTTGCCGGATACCGTCATAGCGACTATCTGACACTTGAAGAAAATGAAGTTCGGAAGCTTATTGATACGTTGCCACTTCTCAAATGGAATTCACTCCGAAATCCCGCCGTCGAAAAGATATTGAATCATCTCATCAATATCGTTAATGGCATCATTGCCGATCCTGAACTTGGAAGACCCGATGAAATTCGCGTTGAGCTTGCACGTGAACTGCAAAAAAATGCCAGCGACAGAAGATATATGACGGATGCAAACGCCGAACGCGAAAAAAATCATGACCGGATACGCGATCGAATAAGAGAAGACGTACCTTGGATAACTCATCCGCGACGTGCCGATATTGAAAAATATAAGTTATGGGAAGAATTTGGGAATGTCTCACCTTATGAACCGAATCATAAGATTGCCATTACCGATCTCTTCGATAAAAGTCTTTATGAAGTCGAGCACATCATCCCCAAAGCAAGACTTTTCGATGATTCTTTTGCAAACAAAACTATCGCATCTACGAAACTCAACCGTGCTAAGGGTGATATGTGCGGATTTGATTATATGAAGTCACGCTCCGATCAAGATTTTGCCGCTTTTAAAGCTTGCGTTGATTCACATTGGGCAAATCATAAAGTTGGGAAGAAGAAGTTTGACTATTTACTCATGCCTCAAAATGAAATTCAGGATTTTATCAACCGCCAATTAAATGAAACAGCCTATATCACGAAAAAGGCAGTAGAAATACTCGCTCCGGTTTGCCGCAAAGTTCGTGTGACTTCCGGCACTGTAACGGATTATTTGCGACATATCTGGGGCATGAATGACATACTCCAACAGCTTAATTGGGAGCATTATGAAAGCCTCGGACGCATTAAAGAAATTAAGGACGAAGAATCCGGTAAGATGAAGAAAGTAATTGACGGCTGGTCGAAACGTGACGATCACCGGCATCATGCCGTAGATGCTATTGTCATAGCTGCAACGAAGCAATCAATGGTGCAAAGACTTAATACGCTGAATCAGGAGTATAAGTATTATAAAGATATGAAGGAAAGCGGTCCTCGCATTCCGCCGCCCTCGCCTGATTTCAGGCAGAAAGCACAAGAGGCAATTGCTTCTGTACTTGTTTCTTTCAAATCCGGAAAGCGAGTTGCGACGAAGAGCAAGAACCATATAAAACAGCATGGCGGGAAAAAGACTACACAGGTGACATGGACTCCGAGAGGATTTCTCCATAAGGAAACAATCTACGGAAAGATAAAAAGTCAGAAGCGTGTTAAACTTGATGCAAAATTTGACCGAGCCGCTTTAATCACACATCCCCAAATTAAAGAAATTGTTCTTGCCCGTCTTGCTGAGTTTAAGAACGATCCGAAAAAAGCATTTGCAAAACTCGATACGAATCCTATCTGGTTTGATAAAGAACAGACGCGCCCTATTACCGCTGTTACGATCTTTGACGAAGACTATGTTTATAAAGTACCTCTGAACGTGAGTTTCAAAGAGAAGAATGTCGATGATATTATCGATCATGCGGTACGTGATGCCGTCAGTGAAAGACTGAAAGCAAACGGGTCAAAGTCCCGTGAAGCGTTTAAGGATTTAGAAAACAATCCTCTCTGGCTCAATAAGGAGCACGGCATTCAAATCAAATCCGTTAGGATTCGCGCCAGAGCTAAAGAACTCACGCCACTCCATACCGATTCGGAAACTGGGGAGTTGAAGGATTTCGTCTTTACCCGTAATAATCATCACGTTGCAATCTACATGGATGAAGAAGGGAAACGGTATGAAGAAGTCGTGACATTCTGGGAAGCGCTTAACCGCAAAATCCTCGGACAGGAAATTATTAGGCGAGTAGATGAGCAGGGAAGGAAGCTTCTCGTTTCCCTACAACAGAATGAATTGTTTGCATTCGGACCTGATCTCAAAGATCTTGACCTGGCAGATCCCAAAAACTATCCCGAGATAAGCAAGAAGATTTACAGGGTTCAGAAACTTTCCTCAATGTACTATGTTTTTCGGCACCATCTCGCAACGACAATCCCCGACGATACAAGAATGGTTAGCATAAGAAGTTTGCCAAATTTTTCGGGATTTAAAATTTTTCTGAATCGGCAAAATAGGATTCAAGCCTATGAGGAATTTTAAATATTTAATTCAATCACAACGCCTTCAAACTCACACGCAGGTTTGCGACGCGCTTTCAAGTTTTCCAAACTCAGCGTGTGGGTTTGAAGGCGTTGTGAATTGCTTTCAAATTGTTCTTTGAGTTGATCTGTTACAGTTGTATTGCAAAAATACGAAAGTTATTTATAGTTGTGAATTGCTTTCAAATTGTTCTTTGAGTTGA
>JBBQGG010000065.1:0-16598 GCA_038322815.1 Kapaibacterium sp. (SeqCode) | reverse complement strand
ACATCGACAGGCTTGAATGTAACTACAGGCGGTGGCACGACAAACTATGCTGCTACTTTTAGCGGAGGCAATGTCGGAATCGGACAAATAGCTCCGACGCAATTATTAGAAGTCAGAAATGGCAATCTGTTGCTTTCGAATACCGGAACTGGTTATCAACTACAGTTGCAAGGAACAGGCTCTGGGTTAACTACTTTCCAAGCAGGCGCTCAAGGGGCAACGAGTCTAAATTATACGTGGCCGACTGCGGCACCAGGTGCAAACTCCCTGCTTTATTCTTCAGGGGGTTCAGTTAACAATTTAAATTGGACTAATGTGGGAGCAAATGGTTCAACGCTTACGATCCTTGGCGGCGTTCCAACTTGGCAAATTGATCATTCTTGGCTGACCACCGGAAATACGGGATTAGTTGACAACGTATCAAATCTGTTCGGGACTTTAGATAACACATTAGTCCGGTTTGTTAGTGGATCCGGCGGTCCCAATACCCGTATGATCCTTGATTTTAACGGAAACATGCTTTTCGGTAAAAATAGTGCGAATACCACCTTCACAATCGGTTCAGGACGGTTGGCTTTTGGTGATTCGCTCAGTACGACTCGATTAAATAGCGTACCGACCTATACGAACCGTGTCTTTAATATGATAGATCCAAGTTCGGTTGTTCGCATTTGGCGTTTCAACAGCAACGCAGGTGGCACCGATCCTGCCGTGGAGTTTATCGGTGGTACAAACGATAACCAAGGAAATGCTGCTAACCAATGGTGGGACATTTATGCAACAGGTACTCCGGGAGTTGCGGGATCAGGCACAGGCGGACAAGGTGAGCATATGTCCTTCCGTCGGAGAACAGGTGCCCATGATTCTGAATACCTTGCAATTTTCGTAGGAGGAAACATCGGAATTGGCAATAATAATATTAATCCCGTTCCGGCAGCGGATACGCGGTTGGTAGTTAGACAATATGACGGTGCTTCCAACACGATTTCAAATCTTATCTCAGTGACTCATTCGACAACGAATGTAAACGGACCAACTGCAGGATATGGATCGGGAATAGTTTTCAAAGGAGATGACAGTTTAGGGTCAGCTACTCCTATACCGAGCAATATCAATCAAGAAATGGCACGCGTTGCGGGGGTTTGGACGAACGCTGTAGATGCAAATCGTACAGGTGCTTTGACGTTCTCAACTGTGAATAATGCTTCGGCTGAAACCGAACATGTACGCATTGCCGGAAATGGAAATGTCGGAATTGGCACTACAAATCCAAACGTCAGCATGGATATTAACGGCGCACTTGCCACGGAGGCATATAATGTTACATTGTCAAATGGAACAAACAATAATGTGGCAGGTTTGGGCAATCAATCGTTTGCAAGGATAATTGGTCCCACGGCAGCATTTACCATCACAGGTATTGCAGGAGGTAGCGATGGGCAGATACTGAGAATTGTAAATACTACTTCTCAAAATATGACTCTTGCAAATCAAAGCGCCTCCTCAACGGCGGCGAACCGCATCTATTCATCAACAGGATCAGATGTTGTTCTCAAAGGAACAAACGCTTCTGCTGAATTTATTTACGACGCAACAAATAACCAATGGGTTATGACAAATACGAACTCTAACTCTTTCTCAGGACCCATTGGTTCTATCGCCTATGTAACAAAAGCAATTGATCAGAGTGTTATAAATTCTATTGTATTGGTCAATGACAATGACATTTCATTCAGCACAAATGCAAATGAAACATGGGAAATACATGGAGAACTTCACGCAGATAATACTGCAAACGCTTCAAATGTGAAAATTGCTTTTACTACACCTGCCGGATCTACAATGAAAATTTATTACGAAGGTGTTGAAGATGGAGGTGTTTCAGGAGGAGCGTCGGTGTTAACGGCTTCCGGAGTCGCTAAAACAGTAAATATTGCTGGTGGAACTTCAACATATATTCGGATTCATGGTATCGTGAGAAATGTCGGAACAGGCGGTATAGTACAACTTAAGTGGGCTCAGGGCACGGCGAATGGTGCGGCGACGATCTTGCGCACGGATTCTTTCGTCAAAGCTCAACGCGTCAACTAATTCCTTCCTCCCGAAAATTTTCTACTCTCTCTACAAACTCCGGATCCCTCTGTCGCAGTTTTTCATGCGTCAATTTTTTGCTGCGTGTCATCATCTTGTATGCCATTTCTATAGGAGCAAGGTCCATTAATTGTTTCAGGTTCTCGAAGAGTACGAGGCTATCGTAGGCGACCTGTTGGTATTCTTCGATTTTGGGTTTTCGGTTCGTTTCGTACTGTACTAATGCCTGCTGAATATTCGGTTCTACTTGCAATTCTTTGAAAAGCGCTATCGCATCTTCCAAAGCAAGCTTTGTACCGCTTCCGATCGAGAAATGCGCCGTATGCGCGGCATCGCCTATCATTACGATATTCTCATGAACCCAATGTTTATTTTTTACTAAGAGAAAATTTATCCAAAGTGAACGGTTCGAAAGAAGGGGATCGCCGTCTAAATCTTTTTCAAAAACTTTTTCCAGATATATTCGAGTCTCATCTTCGCTCATCGAAGCGAACCCGGCGTTTTTCCAGGTATCAGGATCGCATTCAACAACAAATGTGCTCGTTGTCTTATTAAATTTATACGAATGGGAAGCAAAAATACCGGCTTCATTTTTTCTGAAAGTTAATGTAAGCGCATTAAATAATTTATTCGTGCCGAACCAGATGTATTTATTGCTACGCGTACTAAGCTCAGGTTCGAAATAGGAAGGATAATTTCTGCGAATTGTACTATTAACTCCATCGCAGACTAGTACAAGGTCGGAAGCATTCACTTCTTTAATATCAGTAATTTCCTTTTTATATTTAATATCAACTCCAAGTCCTTCGCAGCGGGCTTGAAGAATATTTAGCATCTTCAATCGCGAAATTCCTGAAAATTTATTTCCGCCGATCAAGATGTGCTCATCGTTATGAACAACTTCAACATTTTCCCAGGTCTCAAATTCTTTTGTGATCTCATCATGCGAAGGCTTATCATATTCTTCGAGGTATTGCAGAGTTCTGTCACTGAAAACGACACCCCAGCCGAACGTATCATTGGGTCCGTTGCGCTCATAGACTTGAATATCCCATGCAGGAAAATTCTTTTTTGCAAGGATGGCAAAATATAATCCTCCGGGTCCGCCGCCAATGATGCTGATACGCATAGTTTTTACGTTTGGTAGGCGCAGGCTTTAGCCTGCGTGAATTGTTAAAGATGAAATGCGTTCGCCGGCTAAAGCGTTGCGCTTAGCAGTTAGGAAATATTCTCCGCGCGATCGAGAGCCGCTTCTGTTATCTCTTTTAATAAATTGCTGAAAGAGATTTTTGCTGTCCCGGCGCTGCGGGCAATTCCTGTTCCTTCGGAGAGATTCGGATTTGGATTCACTTCAAGAATAAAAAGCTCACCGTTTTTATTCAACCTCATATCAACTCGTGCATAATCTCTCGTTCCCATGATCTCCGCTGCCTCGAGCGCATACTCTTTTGCCTTTAATGCAATTGGTGCCGGAAGATCGGCAGGGCAATTGGGGATTGTCGTATGGTATGCCGGATGATGAGGATCCCATTTTGCCTGATAGCTGACGATCTTATAAAGATCATCAGGCATATCATCGAAAACAATTTCTGAGATCGGAAGGGATCTGCGTTTATTACCATTGCCAAGCACGGCAACATTCAACTCGCGTCCTTCTATATACTCTTCGACAAGCGCAGACATCTTAAAATCCATCAGCGTGAACTCCACACGCGCTTTAAGATCTTTCATGTTTGAAACAATACTTGCATTTTCGATTCCTCCGGAGCCATCTTCACAGGCTGGTTTGACGATAACCGGATATTTTAGCCGATGGCGTGTCGGGAAATCTGCCATTGTTCGAACAGTAAAAGAATTAGCAGTCGGTAATCGGTGCGAGCGCAGCAATTCTTTTGCAAGTGGTTTATTCTGACATGTTGCAAGTGCCAGCGGAGGAGCACCGGTATAGGGTACTTGCAAGAGATCAAAAAATGCTGCAACGCACATTTCATTTTCCGGACGTCCGTGAAAAAACTCAATCAGATTAAAGACTACATCAAATTTGCGACGAGCCATGAATTTGAAAAGACGCTCGAAACGATCCTTTACATTATAGCTGATAACTTTATATCCAGCATTTACAAGTGCTTCTTCGATATTCGCATACTCCTGCTCAGCAGGAGTTTCATCGAGATCAAAATATGGAGTAAAGCCCAACGCTTCCGGCGAGAGATCGACGGGCGTGCTTTTTGCCTCTCCTGTCGGAATGTCATTATAGAGAAGTGCAACAGTTGTTTGTTTTGCCATGAGGGATTACTTTTGATATTTCTTTTTTGATAGTTGAATGCTTTTGCCTGCAAACGCGATGATGAAAAAAAACTCTCGCAGGCTAAAGCCCGTGCCTACCATTTTACTAACTAAAGAAATGACAACTACATTATTTTTGTTGTAACAACGTATTACAAAAATACTTCTTTCTGTTTGCATTACAAAGAAATCCGCATAATGAGCGAACAAATATTATTTGAAGATTTTTTAAAAGTTGATATGCGAGTCGGGAAAATCATCGCTGCTGAGGATTTTCTTAACGCAAGAAAGGCTGCATATAAGATCGTAATTGATTTTGGTGAAGAGCTCGGAATTAAACGATCCAGTGCTCAGATCACAAAACTTTATACAAAGGAAGAACTCCTCGGAATGCTTATCATCGCTGCAATAAATTTTCCACCTCGGCAGATCGCCGATTTTTTATCGGAGGTATTAGTTCTCGGAATTGAAAACGAAAATAAAGAAGTTGTACTTCTGATTCCTGATAAGGATACGAAGGTCGGAGCAAGGATTTCTTAACGTACACCTAACAAAAAAGGCAGTCGGTATTCGGCTGCCTCTCAAGTGAACTCTCTCTGACGTTAAAAAATATTTATTGTTTGATAACGAGAACGTTAAAGTTTTCACCGGCTGGCATATTAAGGGTATTATCCTCGTTAAAGATCGTCCAGGCTGTTTGATTCCACCATACGCCATAACCGCCTTTAAGGAAGTTATTCTTATAACTATGGGTGACGATTACGATATCCGTAATAGCCATACCTGGATAATTCAGTGTTGTTCTATTCAGAAAAACATTTGCAACAGTAGTAGTATGGACAAACGATGTCTTATTTGTTCCTGATACTTTTAGATACCCGTTATTAAGTTCAAGAACAGTACCAGCCGTTGCACCACCGGCATACGTTGCATACAGTGCAGTGGAGCCTGCACCAAAGGCAGTTGCAGCAACACCATAACCTCCATCACCGTCAACACTTCCAAATACGCCGGAACCTGTACCTCCGTGATGACCCCAAACACCGGAGCCGATACCGTTCGTACCTTGATGGTCGCCTTTAATAGCTGCAGCGATATTACTTGGTCCTGAAGATGAGTTTGATATAGTACTTAGTATCCCCACAGTTGATGAGACCGTACTTGCTGTTTTTACTTCCAACGCAGGTACAGTAGGGGAAGAGTTCGTTACTCCAAAATATCCTGCTCTGCCGGTACCATCGGTTGTCGAATGAAGTGCATCTGAAGAATTTGCGGAATTCGCAATCATAATATCTGTAGCGTCTCCTTTTCCCTGAGTCTTCCCTGTGAATGCAGTTGAAGAATTGTTGATGTTAGTGATCTCAATGAACCCTCCTCGTCCACTGCCATTATTGCCTCCACGTAATCCAACACTATTAGCAGCTCCATTGGAAGTACCCTCTAAGGCGACAGCAGTACTGGCTGCATTTGATACACTAAAATACCCGGCTTGCCCTGTTCCATTAGTGATTCCGGTAAGAGCAACTGCGCTATTTAGGGCATTGCTGACCTCGAAAATTCCTGCACGTCCAAGACCGGTATTGCTTCCATATACTGCAGTACTTCCTGCAGCCCCGGTAGTATTACCCCACAAGGATGTTTGGGTGCTTAAAGCATTTGTTACACCAAAGACTCCGGCTGAACCGAGCCCCGTATTTACTACTCCAAAAGCAGTTCCTGCAGCACCGATAGAACCCGCAAATGGCAGTGTTAATGAGCCTCCGCCCGCAGGTGTAAGCCATGCCGTACCTCCGAGTCCGTTTGCCGTAAGTACCATGCCGGATGAAATTCCGCTTCCGTCAATTTTCGCTGCAGTCACAGCACCATCAGCAAGTTTAGTAGTAGTAATTCCTCCGATAGCCACGCTTACCGAAGCAGTTGGTCCTGTAGGATTTGCCACAACGATAGAAGGATCACTATTTTGTACGCCTTGAATACCTGTTCCGCCAACTCCGGTCGAGCTGATAGTAAAGGTCGAACCTGTATTCGTTATTACTGTTCCTGTACCTTGCTGCAAAGTAATGGCTCCGGATTGCCCGTTCATTGAAGTTACTGCTCCTGTTGCTCCGGCAATAAGACCTCCTGATAATGCAGAAAACATTGTATAAGGAGCTGCAGAGATCGCTGTTCTCGGGCTCATTTCAGCCCCACCATCAACAGCAACACCAAGAAAATATCCTTTATCAAATCCAACGGCAGGAGGAATAGCAGTTACCGAACCTACCATTACATTGAAAATACCTTTGATAATGACTACACCTGTTTGATTTTCGGTATAGATCGGATTTGACGCTCCAAGTGCATCATAGAGTTTAATAAGAATATTATGTGGTCCATCAGGGATAAAATGTCCCGTCCCGTCCATCACAACACCTTGATAGCTGAACATACGCGGAAGCTGAGCATTCGCAGTTGAAAGCGAAGCTGCAAAGAATACCGCAACAAAAAGTGATAACAAGAATTGTCTCATGGTTGATAAATAATAAGATGTAAATACAAGATACGTTAAGTGGGTCGGTCAGTCTTAATACAAATATAAGGCAAAATTATAGAAATCGTACAGACTAACTCAATATGTATAACGTTTTCTACGTATTTTTTGTGACAAACGGATTTTTTATCGATAAGTTTAGTGTATAAATGAGCTAAGGATTCTATTGATTCGGGATTAGTCCGTTAAATAAGAATCTGAATAGCGGATTCTCTCAACCTCTCCCTGCGTTATCTATATTCTGTAAATTTTACCAACTGAATGTACCCTGAATTAAAAACATCCCTTACTCCGGACGAGCGCGAGCACGAAATTTTACGCTTTTGGAAAGAGAAAGATATATTTAATCGCTCCGTTAGTGAGCGTGATGCCGATACAATCTTTTCTTTTTACGAAGGCCCGCCTACGGTTAACGGCGATCCGGGAATTCATCATGTGATCTCTCGTACGATAAAAGATACGATCTGCCGGTATAAAACAATGCGAGGCTTCCGTGTCGAGCGCAAAGCTGGTTGGGATACTCACGGACTTCCTGTGGAAATTGCCATCGAGAAAAAACTTGGCTTCAAACATAAACATGATATTATTGAATATGGAATAGAAAAATTCAATAAGGCTTGCCGCGATTCTGTTTATGAAAATATCGAACGTAAAGACGGATGGCAGGCAATGACAGAGCGCATGGCGTATTGGGTTGATATGCCGAGCGCGTATATTACCTGCACTCCGGATTATATTGAATCGGTATGGTGGGCGTTGAAGAAATTCTTTGATGCAGGAAAAATCTATCGCGGGCATAAAATTCAGCCATATTGCCCGCGCTGTGAAACGGCGCTGAGTTCGCACGAAGTTGCTCTTGGATATAAAAATGCAAAAGATCCCTCAGTTTTTGTAAAATTCAAGAGGAAGAATACAAAAGAAACCGAATACTTTCTTGCTTGGACGACAACTCCCTGGACATTGATCTCAAATGTGGCACTTGCAGTTCATCCCGATGTTGAATACGTGACAGTTATTAATAAAAGAAAAGATAAACCGGAAGAACGGTTGGTTCTCTCGGAACTGCTTTTGCAAAAACTTGATGGTGAATATGAGATCGTTCATCGCCAGAAGGGAAGTGATCTTGAAGGACAAGAATATGAGCCGCTTTTTGATTATCTGACGACGAGCGAAGAATTATTAAAACAACCTGACTATAAAGAAAAGCTTGCAAAATCATTTCGGATTGTTGCCGATACCTATGTCACGACTGAAGATGGAACGGGTATCGTGCACCAAGCACCTGCGTATGGAGAAGATGACTATAGGGTTTCGCAGAAATACGGGTTTCCGTTCGTCGTTACAGTGAATGAATCCGGAAATTTTAAATCCTATATTATCAGATACGCCGGAAAATTTTTCAAAGATGCAGACCCTGAGATCATGGATGATCTTAAAAAGAAAGGATTACTCTATCGGAAAGAAACGATCGAGCACACATATCCTTTTTGTTGGCGCTGCGAATCTCCTCTGCTTTATTATGCTCGGAATTCCTGGTATATCAAAGTTACTGATTATAAAAATGAATTAGTCAAGCAAAATAAAACGATCAATTGGCATCCACCTGAGATTGGTGAAGGTCGTTTTGGGAATTGGTTAGAAGATCTGAAGGATTGGGGAATCTCCCGTGAAAGGTTCTGGGGTACTCCTTTTCCGATTTGGATAAGTGATGATGGTGAAGAAATAAAGGGAGTAGGAAGTTATGCCGATCTTATTGGCGCAGAATGGCTTGATGAAGAAGGGAAACCCAATGGAAAAATATTTTCAGAGAGTGACTCAAAAAAATTCGATCCGCATAAACCGTTGGTTGATAAACTTGTTTTTAAATCTGAAAAGGATAAGGGCTATTTGAAGCGCGTACCCGATGTTATTGACGTCTGGTTCGATTCCGGCTCGATGCCGTTCGCTCAGTATCATTATCCTTTCGAGAACATAGATCTTTTCGACAAGGCATTTCCTGCGGACTTTATTTCCGAGGGTATTGACCAAACTCGAGGATGGTTTTATACACTTCATGCTATCAATACTTTTCTTTTTGGAAAACCTGCGTTCAAGAATATTATCGTGAACGACCTTGTCCTCGATAAGCAGGGACAGAAGATGTCGAAGTCGAAAGGCAATACAGTAAACGCTTTCGAAGCAATGAAAAAATTCGGCGTTGATGCCATCCGCTGGAATTTCATGGAAGCATCTGTTCCTTGGAAACCCAAATTATATAATGAAAGCGATCTTGTTGATGTCGAAAGAAAATTTTTTGGCACACTGATCAATACGTATGGCTTTTTTACACTCTACGCTAATATTGATGGCTTCACCTATAACGACGATCGACGATCGACGACCAGTGGCCGGCCGGAAATGGATAGATGGATTCTATCGAAATTAAATTCTCTGGTCAAAGATTGCACCACACACATGGACGGCTATGACATCACCCGTGCATGTCGTGCAATTCAGGATTTTGTGATCGAAGAATTATCGAATTGGTATGTACGCCGCTCCCGCAGAAGGTTTTGGAAAGGTGAGATGAGTACCGATAAGCAGGCAGCATACGAAACGCTCTACGAGTGTCTGTTGACAATTTCAAAATTAATGGCTCCGGTAGCACCATTTCTTTCTGAAAAACTTTATGCATCTCTTACGAATAAAGAATTACAAAGCACGAATCACGATTCCGTTCACCTTATGTTGTATCCATCTGCGGATGAATCTATAATTGATACTGCACTTGAGAAACGGATGCATACGGCGCAAGTTATATCCTCCCTCGTTCGCCAAATGCGCGAGAGGGCGAAGATAAAAGTGCGTCAGCCTCTTGAACGGCTTCTTGTGCCTTCTGCGAATCGTAAAGACATCGAAGAGCTTCGCAAAGTCGAAGAGATTATTTTGGATGAAGTAAATGTGAAGCGAGTTGAACATATCGAGTTTGGGGACTCCGACGTTATCAAGCGCAAAGCGAAAGCGAATTTCAAATTGCTTGGCGCAAAGCTTGGCAAGCAGATGAAAACTGCATCGGCACGAATTGCAATCATGACCGATGATGAGATTCGTGCATTCGAACAGCAAGGCCACATCGATTTTACAGTTGAAGGCAATGACGTTCGTATCGAACGCGGTGAGATCGAAATTGTAGCAGAAGATGTCGAAGGCTGGTTGGTTTCAAGCGAAGGGGGAGTGACGGTTGCGCTTGATACATCGCTTTCACCCGCTCTTATCAGCGAAGGCATTGCGCGTGAATTCGTTAATCGCATTCAGAACATTCGCAAGGATTCGGGCTTTGAAGTCACGGATCGGATAGTCATAGATGTTACGAATTTTAGTCCCGCATTAGGCGGAGTACTTGATTCACATAAAGTCTATATTCAGCAAGAAACACTTGCCTCTGATATTAAGCTAACTGTCGATGGATTATCAGGAGATAACCACGAAGTTGAAATCGGAGATGAGAAGGCAAATGTGAGATTGGCGAAGGCGTAGAGATTTTTAGTGCCATTGCGAGGAGTCCGCTTGCGGACGACGAAGCAATCCCCATATAGATTATAGACCGTTACGTTCTGCCACAATTTAGGGGATTGCTTCGTCGTCGTTTTGTGACTCCTCGCAATGACACTTTGTTCTCAAGAAATCGGGGAGCATTTGCTCCCGAACTTTGTTGAACGCCGTTACTCATTTTTCCCCAATACACTTAATTAAAATACTAAGGAGTATTTATGGCAAAAAGTACGAAGAAATCCGCGAAGCCTAAGGCAAAGCCCGTTACGAAAGTAAAAAAGGTAAAAAAGTCTGTTGCAAAAAAAGCTATTCCGAAACCGGCTCCTAAGAAAGCCGTAAAAGCTATTGCCATAAAGAAAGTGACAGCAAAGAAAGCGCCATTACCAACTAAGACAGCAAAATTAAAATTGATCGAATCAAAAAAAGCGTCCCCGAATAAAAAGAATTTAGCACCCATGCAGCTTACTGCTAACGATAATGATATCGTGGCTAATTCAAAATTTCGTTACAATGCAAAAGATCTTGATATGTTCAAGAAGGTTATCGTCGAGCAGCGTGCCGAAGCAAGCGAAGAGTTCGATATTATTTCGCAGCAGCTAATGGATACTTCCGGTGAGTTCGATGGCGAGAACCAATCCTTCGCATTGCATACTGCCGAGCAGGGATCGGATGCTATGGAGCGTGAAAAACATTTCTTGCAGGCTCAGCGCACCAGTGACTATATTAAGAAACTTGATGAAGCTGATGAGCGCATTCAGCGCGGCACGTATGGAATTTGTGTCGTTTGCGGTGAGCTGATCGAGAAGCAGCGCCTTTTTGCAGTACCTATCACGCAGAAGCACGTGCTTTGCAAAAATAATACGCAGAAGAAGACTTTTTCTTCAACCTCTTCTGAGGCTGCTTATATAGCCCCGGAAGAATCTCAAGACTAGTACTTTACTTTATGTCATCCGGCGAGACCCGTCCCACGCTTGGACGTCTTCTTTCGATCACAGCAATTATTGTCGTAATTGATCAGTTCACAAAGATCCTGATCAAGGGATCTTCTTTTTTCGGTATTAAAGGTCTTCCATACGGAAGTTCGCGCCCGCTGCTTGATGATATTTTTCGTATTACCTACGTCGAGAATCCCGGAATTGCATTTGGTATTCAGATTCCCGGAATGAAAATATTTTTCTCCATCTTTTCCGTCATAGCATCTATAGGCATTTTTATTTATATTAAACGCAATAGATTTCGTTTGCCTAAATGGGAATTGATCGCTCTGGCGATGATAATGGGCGGAGCAATAGGTAATCTTATAGACCGATGTTTTTACGGAGTCTTGTATGGAGAAGAGTCCCTTTTTTACGGTCACGTTGTTGACTTCATAGATTTTGGTTATAAGAAAAACTGGTGGCCTGTTTTTAATGTTGCTGATTCCTGTGTAAGCATCGGAGTTGTGCTTTTGACGCTAATGCTCCTTAAGAAAAAGCCTCCGGCTCAGGAAGTAGTGGTGAGTCCCAATATTCAAGTTTCAGAATAGGACGTATATGTCCGATGAAACGATCAATATCGAAGATGACGAATTAGAGACTGACGACGTTCAGCCTTTATATCGCATAGTAACTCTTGCCGTTCCTAAAGGCGAAACGCCTGAACGCATCGACCAATATCTTGCGCGGATGATCGCCAATACTTCACGCAGCAAAGTTCAAGAGGGGCTTGCAGGCGAGTTAGTTTCTGTTAATGGCTCCATCCTCACTCGCGGATCATATAAGATAAAAGGCGGCGATGAGATCGAACTTCGCATTCCTACGCGTGGCAGAATGAAAGCTCAGGCTGAAGAAATTCCGCTCAATATTGTTTTTGAAGATAGCGAGATCATCGTTATCAATAAGCCTGCCGGAATGATCGTTCATCCAACTCCCGCAACAAATACCGGTACTCTTGTCAATGCGTTGCTTCACCATATTAAAAATTTTGCTGATGGAGCTGATGATCCCGAGCGTCCCGGAATTGTGCATCGGCTTGATAAAGATACATCAGGCTTAATCGTTGTCGCGAAGAATGAACAAGCTCATCGCGTGCTTGCAAAACAATTTTTTAATCATACGGCGCATCGCATTTATCATGCGATCTGCTGGGGAAATCCGAAGATCGCTTTCGGCAAGATCGAAACGATGATCGGCAGGCATCCCAAAGATCGCAAAAAATTTGCTGTTGTATCCGAAGACGGAAAACTTGCTATCACTGAATATTTTGTTGTTGATGAATTCAGAGGATTCTCACTTATTGAATTAAAACTCCAGACTGGGCGGACGCATCAGATCAGAGTTCACATGCAGCATATCGGTCATTCGGTTTTTGGTGATGTGACTTATGGCGGCAGAGCAATAACGGTTGTCCGTCATGACGTTCCGAAATTCAAGCAATGGGCTGATAATCTGTTGTCCGATATGCCGCGTCAGGCGCTTCATGCTAAAACATTGCGTCTGCATCATCCAAGTTCAGGTGAATTAATGGAATGGACTACGGAGCTTCCCGAAGATATGCAGAACGTGATCGCGAAAATGAGAAAAATGTAGAACTAACTTTTCGCTTTTTCCTGTTAATGAAACAGATGTTAACTCTTGAAGATATAAAAGCATATTCCGATGAGATCGTTAAAAAATTCGATCCTGATAAAATAATCCTTTTTGGCTCGTATGCCTACGGTACTCCGCGCATAGACTATCTTGAACGCAGAGCAAAGATGGGTGATATCATTATGCGGGAGATCGCGAACAAAGGAAAATTACTTTATGAAAGAAGTAACGCATGAGTGGATCGAGCATGCCGAAAATGATTTTTCAGCAGCCGAACAGCTTTTCGAAAGTAAAAAAAGATCTCTTAACGAAATTGTTTGCTTCCATTGCCAGCAATGCATAGAAAAATATCTTAAGGGACTTTTGATCGAGCATGAAATTTACTTTGAAAAAACGCATATTTTGGATAGACTCTTAAATCTATTATTACCCGTCCTGCCTGATTTGGAATTACATCGTAAAGCCTTAAATGAACTCTCAAATTATGCGAGTGAGACACGCTACTTCGTGAAATATTAAAACTCTATTTACCGTGACCCTACTTCGCGATCTTCATGATAACTTCCCATTCCTTTTCGCTTACAGGCTGCACTGATAGCCGCGAGCCTTTTTGAAGAAGTATCATTTTCTCTAAACCTTTAATGTTGCGGAGGTCTGATAGCAGAAGAGGTTCTTTGAATCTCTGCTTGAATTTTATTTCGCGGCAAAACCAAATAGGATTCATCGGCGAGGCTTTCGCATCGAAGTAATGGCCCTTCGCATCCCAGGCAGTTTTATCGGAAATTGCATCCGTTGTGATCTCGCAGGTGCCGACTATCGCTGAGCCATCACCTGAATGATAATAAAAAGCAAGATCACCTTTGTTCATCAAGTCGCGCATGGTGTTGCGCGCTTGATAATTGCGGACACCCGTCCATTCTGTTTTTCCGTCGCGCTTAAGATCATCAATAGAATACGCCGAGGGTTCGGATTTTAAGAGCCAGTAATTTTTTGCCATAGTTCTATGTGAATTATTATCGGCAAAAATACAGACTTTCCTGTTGATCTATCAAATAACCAATTTTTATTCAATGTATGAATGATACTACATTTGATGCAGTGCCATACCCATAGCGGATTGTTTTATGGGTTTTAACATCATAATACCCACCTAATCCACTAGTATGCATTGGATACGCTCGGACGTAAAGTTTTTCTCCAGGAGCTATTCCTGTTAAATAAAATTGTGATGGAATATTAATTTTAAAACCATCAGCGGTCTTACTTTGGTATTGCCAATTCGTCACCTGAAAATCAGTATAAGAAAAACAAGTACTCGGATCGTCGATGATTAGATTTGGATTTCGACTAATAAAAACACGCAAGTTTTTACGATTGGCATCTGTTGTAGGAGTCGAAAACCGTCCGTAAATTGAAGGGTCAGTATTAACAATTCCGGAGTCACCACCAGCAACTCCGATACTATCGAGAAATATGGTAAATGTTGGAGATTGTTCAATTCTTACTGTTGAGCCATTAATTGGGAAATCCATACCAAACCAAGTCAAGCCTCCACCGACAAACTCAAAAGATGTGTTTTTCCAAGTATTGTAGGTGGGTTTTGAAAAACTCAGAGAGTATGTAGCACTTGGAAGGTTTTTGATAGTCCAATACCCGCCAGTATCGGTCAGTGCACTAAACGAAGTACCTTCAATTTGAATGGTTACTCCGCTTTTATCCTGAACGTAATGCTCATTTGAATCAAGAAGAACTACCTGACCGGTGAGGTCGCCGGTTTGTTCGGAGCCGGAGAGAGTATCCTCATCTTTACAACCGAAAAAGAATAAAATACTGAAAACCACTGCAAAGGAAAGAATTGTGTGTTTCATGGTCAATTTTTGACTATTTTGTTAAATTCTATAAATAAACACGTCTCAAACCCCAAAGTTACAACTATATAGATAGAATCCTTTAGTTGCTCCTACGGAATTTGTTACCGGCTCTTTTCTTCAGAATCAGGGAGGATGGTTAAAATGGTTGTATTTTTGTGCCCCTGATCTTGTGCAAAACATTTAGCCACAAAAAAACATGAAATTTTCTTTACTTGCCGTACTATCGTTATGGATCCTTTCAGGCTGCGGAGCTAGCGAGCCTGCTTCGCTTGCCGATGCAACGCCTCCGCTTGGATATAATCCACTCTATATCGTCAATACTATGGCGTATCCGAAAGATCTGAAAAATAAAGCAGCAGTGCAGATGAGCCGTGTCGAAGCAAGCGGACCGAGCAAAGTGAAGCTTTATGTGCATCTTGTGGATTCCAACGGAAATTATTTAAGTGGAGCGCCGAAAACTAAAAATCTCTGGTGCAAAGTTTCCGATGTCTGCAATGGAAAGACAAGCGATGTAAAGGATTTCAAGATAAAAGAAGTCACTGAGAATATGAACGTGCCGTATGCGATCGCGCTTGTCATGGATCACTCAGGTTCGATGGGTGAGCCACGCGCTCATGCAGTGCAGGATGCTGCGGAAAAATTTATTGCGCTCTTAAAACATGAAGATGCTCTGACGCTTATTAAATACGATTCAAAAATTGTTGTTGAAGCGCCGCTGACAGGTGATCAGGCGCAGCTTCAGCAGCAATTGAAAAAGACCGGGCTTACAGGTTTTGGCGGTTCGACAGCAATTGCCGATGGCATTGGCGCAGGAATAGATATTGTCTCGGATGCAAAAGCGTACGATCATCATGCCATCATCGTATTCACCGATGGTCATGATAATAGTTCGAAGATCCAAAAAGATTCGCTCATTCGTCTTGCGCGCCGAACAAATACGATCGTATGCGCCGTGGATTTCGGCGAGAATATCGATAAGGATTATATGAATGCTATTGCCGATGGAACCGGAGGCACGCATCATCAGGTCTATCGCACTTCCGAATTCGATCTTGTCTTTGCCGATATCTATCGCCGCTTAAAAAATTATTACGTACTGGAATACACTCCGCGAGAATATGGCGAGCATTCAGTATCGCTGAAACTTTGCCTTCCGCATGAGACGGCGCTTGCAACGCGCACCTTCAATAATGCTCCGAAGATCGGAGATATAGCACTCCTCGATGTTACCTTCGAGCTTAACAGAGCTGATATTCTTGCGGAATCTGCACCTTCGATCGAGAATGCTGAATACTTGCTCAAAGCATATCCGACGATGAAGATCGAACTGCGGGGACATACCGATAATACCAATTCCGGCAACGATCCCGATTACAATAAAAAACTTTCGCAGCGCAGAGCCGATGCAGTAAAAGCAGAATTAGTAAAACGCGGAATACCTGCTGTGCGAATGACTTCTGTTGGTTTTGGGGATAGTGTTCCTATAGCAGATAACATCACCGAAGAAGGCAGAGCAAGAAACAGAAGAACTGAATTTGTAACTGTTTCGAAATAAAAAACTCGTTCAGGGAAACCAAACATTGCGTTTTCTGAACAATAGTATTTCATTTTTCTTTTTCTAATTATTTCTAAAAAATAAAAGGGCGGTGAAATCACCGCCCTTTTACACTTGCATCAGTATTTGTGTTTTTTACTTAACCACATTGAGTGCATTATTGATAG
>JBBQGG010000064.1:0-16734 GCA_038322815.1 Kapaibacterium sp. (SeqCode) | reverse complement strand
TACGGTGATGCAAGGGATAGTAAATTCAGGAGATCAGGATATTGCTATCAGTACGAAAGGTATTCCACAAGGAGAATACACTCTTGAACTTCTTGCTCCTGAACTTGGTATCAGCGAACATAAACATTTGATCGTCATCGAATGAGACCGTTAAGTCGAACTTAGTATTTATATGAAGGCTGGGAAGAAAATAGATTGGCAGCATCAATTCGATTGGCGAAATTTCGCACATTCGATTTTTGCTGCGCTTTTTCTTTTTGCGATACCCGCGTCACGTTGTCAAACTTCAGAATCAGAGGTTGTGAAGCAAAAGGCGGCGGTCAATGTTCCCGACAATCGGCAATCGACTGTCGATTTTCGACAGCTGACAACTGCTCTTTCGTCGAGGCAGATTGCATCTGCGAAATATCTTCCGACTCCGCAGTCAGTTCTGCTCCCGGTCTATAAATCCAGCGGCAAAGAATTTCATTTTATCTTCCTTGCTTCTGTCGGAAGCGAGTCATCCAACGACCCGTCGCTCAGAAGAATTTATATTTCCGCTCGCTCCAGAGTTCACGGAAAAATAAGTTTAGCAAACGGAGCATGGGAACAGTCATTTGTAACGAATGCTAAAGGATTGATCGCAATCGATCTTCCTGACTGGGCAGAAATTATGAGTTTTCAAACGGAAGTTATTATTCCGAAAGTATTTAAGATCGAAGCAGAGGATGAGATCGCCGTATATAGTCTTTCGCATAAATGGCTTTCTACGGATGGATCCCTTATTCTTCCGATTGAGGCATTAGGCAGAAGTTATACTATTGCCAGCGTCCGTAATGCATTAGATTATTTTGGGGGAAGAGTAAATCCACAATTTGCTTCAAGCATTAATCCTCGAAGTGAGTTTGGAATCGCTGCTACAGAAGATAATACTACTATAACCGTAACGCTTACTGCTGATTCATATACCAGAAACATTCGTCGGAGTATACCCTTTACCTTCAAGATGAATAAAGGAGAGGCAACACAGATCATGGCGCACGATACTGCACAGACAGGGATATTCTATGGCGTACTCAGCTGGATCGGCCAACTTGCAAATGGCATAGACTGTGATCTCACCGGTTCGACCATTACTTCTGATAAACCCATTGCTGTTTTCAGTGGACATGAACGTGCTTCAGTACCTGATTCTTTAGAATATGTTTATGATAATCATCCAAGTGTGTCGCGAGATCATTTGATGGAGCAAATGCCTCCGCAGGAAAATTGGGGACAGCATTTTGTGGTTATTGCTTCGGTGCAGGATGATTACGGCAAGAGACCAAAGACCGGCGATATTATCCGTGTTATTGCAGCATCTGATTCGACCGTTGTTTTAGTAAACGGGATATTCCAGGCTAAACTTATTAAAGGCTCATACACACAATTCCCTTTAAAAAAACTTGCCTATATCGAAACTACTCATCCAGCTCTTGTCGTAAAATATTTGCGAACAGCATTGCCTGATTCTGCGGCACCGGGTGATCCGGATCTGACCGTAGTGCCACCGCTGGAGAATATGAGTATGTTCTACTCAATTCCGACCGTTGCCGATGGATTTAATTTCCTTAATCATTTTATTACGATCATTGCCGATTCGCTTGCACTGAGATCGACTACATTAAACGGTTTTCCCCTTAATTCCAGAATTTTTGCACCTGTTCCCGGCTCGCGGTATTATTGGACGACACAGAGGACATTTGCCGGTTCACAGCGAGTTGAAAGTACTCTGCCGTGTTATGCCGAAACGTATGGATACGGTCCGTTTGATTCCTATTCTTTTTCCGGCGGCGGAAGCTTTAAGTACTTACATGATCTCATTGCAAAAGATCTTGATTTTGGAAAGATCTCAACGGGAGATGCAAAAGACTCTTTGACCGGCTTGCAATCGGTTTCTGTTCCAATGCCTCTCGGTGATTCGATAACGATCTATGGCTATTCATGGGAAAACGGAGATTCGAATTCTTTCGCATTACTCGATACCATCAAGAAGCCGTTCACTATCCCTCCGGGATATCAGATGCAAGTGAATTTCAAATTTCATCCGATAAGCGATGGAGATTTCAAAGCAAGACTTAGGGTCTGGTCATCAAATACGGATGATGTATTTATCACGGTGACAGGCAGCTCCGGCACTCCACTTATTTCTATTGATCCTACCACCATAAATTTTGGCCGAGTTCATGTAGGTAATAAAAAAGATTCTTTCTTCACTATCAAAAGCGTTGGCACAGATAATTTAGCAATTCACGATGGTCCCTTGACCTATAATAATTATCTTTTAGGAAGTGCATTTAGTGCAGATTCGTATATCAAATCCAGAGACATACCCCCTTTCACTCAGTTTCCAACTGAGACGGTTTATTTCCAGCCACTTGTTAGAGGGATTTTTAAAGACTCAATTTATGTGGCAAGCAATTCTCAAAACAGGAGGGACACTCAGAAAGTATATCTGATCGGCAAAGGCATTAATTTTATTATTAATTCCAATGGCTATTCATTCGGTAAAATAAGAGTCGGAAAATCTTCAAATTCAGTTTCTATTCCTGTAACAAATACCGGGGATGATACGACCGCTATCAGATCCATTTCATTTACAAGCGATGGGGATCCGCAGGATTTTATCCTTGATCCTATGACGCTACCGGGCTACCCTTCCGTCGATTGGACACTTGATACGTTTCAGAGTCTGAAAAATTCACACTCTTTCAGTGCCACATTCTCACCCAAGATTGATACGGCAAATAATATTATTGATACAGGGTATCGCTTTGCAGTTGTCAGGATCGTAACAGCTGATGGCAATATATATTACGATACTCTGAGCGGTATCGGCGCTGAACCATGGCTTGTTGCAACGATTCCCGTGCTTGATTTTGGTACGATCACGAATCCTTTACTAGCATCGCCGGCATTCCTGACTAAAGCTGATACGCTGTTTAATAAGGGTAGTATGGTTGGTATTCTGAATGCACTGCGGCACAGTGACCCTACATTTTTCTCACTAAAAGCAACGAGTCCGACTACTATTTCCGATGGAACGACGATTCAGGAGAATGCTATTATTCCGTTCGCAGTTGATTTTAATGTGACGCAGATAGGTGATTTTATTGATACGATCTATGCTCATAATGATTCTCGCCATGAACCCGTAGTTATTGTCAAGGCAAAAGTACGGGCAGGTATAGCACAGATCCCTGCAGATTCTTTAGGTGTTATATCAAATTGCCTACCAGTTGACACAACAATTGTTATATACAATCCGTATCGTGTCAGTGTTAAAATCAGTGCTGTTCATTTTGTCGGAGATACGGATGGATTTGAACTGGCAGATACTGATCGTACTCATCCTCTTAACAATAATGGCGATACTGTTACTTTGAATTTCCCTGTGATTATTCCCGCTAATGGGAATTTTACCTTTCATATCCGTTACCGTTTTCCGGCAGATTCACTGAATGGTACGCAGACCGTTAAGATTATACTGACACGGCCGACCGGCAGTGATGACGGGTCCGTAAATTATGATACGGTAGTCGTAACTCTAACCAGAAAAACGGTGCTTCTGAATTTAAGCGTCGTTTTACCACCTTACCGTCCAAGTGCAGGAGATCAGCCATTTCGTTTTCCGATTCATATTAATGGAGATCGTCTCGGGAAGCCTGAGTTGGATAACGATACGCTCCGACTTGTGTTCTCCAATAAACTGATCAAACCTGTTGGAATTGACAGAACCGGATCGCTGAGCCAATCCACCACGGCAAACGGTGTTCCTCAGCAGCCCCCTCCGATATGGGATGAGGCAACATCGACGTATAGCATTCCGTGCGTCGGATTGCATGTATCTACTGATCAATCCAGGAACACATTGCTTTTTACACTTCTTTGTAATGCATATTTGACAAAGGATACAGGGATCAGGATTACTCCGTTCGTCGCGTTTATTGATGGTCCCTGTGCTTACCGAGTGGCGAAAGATTCGACCTGGCTTTCTTATGCAAATGAATGCGGAGACCAGACCATCAGAGGGCTACTGCTTGCTTCGCGCGTTCCGATCATTATCCACGCGCCTGTTCCGGATCCTGTAACTTTGAAATCTAATGGTATAACCTGCTCGTATTATGCAGCGAAAGATTTATTATTATCATGGAAGGTTTATGATGCTGGCGGAGTAATGGAGGCTGCGATGGCTGAGACTCCGATCTCCGGTGGTGAGGGTTCATTTACTATTCCTCTGAAACAAATCAATGTTTCCGGCGCTCATGCACTTGTAGTAACTGTTCGTGACTCCGATACCGGTGCCCAAACAACAGTTTCTTCAAAGTTTACGGTAGTAAAGTAGATAAAGACATAAGCCATAATTTTAAAGCGAAAAGGGAAGAAAAATAATTTATAGGGTTGAACTTAAACTTATGATTTTGTGCCCGATGAATTGCCCTATTTATGACATTTTTTTTACATCATTTTAGTAACTTCCACCCCTTGAAAGTGTTTTATAGGTAAGTCAAGTTAACGATTTTTTGGTACGATTATGAAACATGCCCCCGTTTCCCTGAAAAACATATTTTTGATATTCATGTTGGCTCTTCTCCTTCCGGTTTCCCTGTACGCGCAAAAAAAAGATAATCAAGGAAAAGAATTTTATGTAGCGTTTGCTGAGAATCAAGGTGGCCAAGTCAACCAAAATGAAGATCAAAATTTTTTCGCTCTTTTTATTACCAGCAAAGTACCAACGAGTGGTAGAATTCAAGTAACCGGAATCGGATATGACGTCACCTTTACCACTACACCCGGAACAATTACTACAATAGAACTTCCGGACGGGAAAACGAATAATGATCCAACCGTTGAATGCACGATAGGTGAACAGATTCTTAAGGGTATGGCAGTCCATATTACTTCTGACGAGGAAATCGCTGTCTATGGCATGAATCATAAACTCTATTCGAGTGATGCTTTTATGGCACTGCCCGTTGATGTGCTCGGAACAGAATATCGTACACTCAATTACCAAACATCACAGCCAAATGGATCTGGTAATAAAGGGCTGCCTGGTGAATTTTGGGTTGTCGCCGTTGCGGATTCGACGAATGTAACGATCATCCCGAAAGCAATGACGCGAAACGGCAGTCCTGCGGGCATGCCGATCAAAGCGTTGATGTATAAGGGTGATGTGTTCCTCGTGCAAGGTGATGACCAGAACTCTAAAAATGATCTTACGGGATCTCTTATTGAATCAGACCAACCTATTGCAGTTCTTTCCGGACATGTTCGTACAGAGATTCCTCAAGGATTTAAGAATAAGAACTCACCGAGCACAAGCCGTGATCATCTGGTCGAGCAATTGCCACCTGTCAGTGCATGGGGAGATTCGGCGCTTGTAGTTCGTTATAACGAATCCCTTCCCGATCTTGTCCGCATCGTTTCTTCAGAGGATGCTAATGTCCTCAGTATAAACGGAGCAGTGGTCACTACATTGCAAGCAGGTGATTTTTGGGAGATCAAACAGCTTACAACACCTATTTCCATTCAGGCAACAAGCCCGATCTTAGTGGGGCAGTATATGCATACGAGTGTTTATGGAATTGGGGATCCTCAACATAAGCCGTATGGGGATCCTGCCTATTCATTGATCTTTCCAGTAGAGCAATTTGATACGGCCTATACATTCATGCTCGTTGAAAATCCGACTTTCACCGGTAATTATGTTAATGTAGTAGCTGATCCTACAGGTATTGCTTCTATGACACTTGATGGTGCACTCGTTACGGGAAAACCTTATAATGCCTCTTTCCTGCCGATACCGGGATCGAATTATGTCTATACGCAGATTTCATTTGACGCAAGCAAACAAGGTGCACATAATATCTACAGCACAAAACCATTTGGCATAACCGTTTACGCTCTTGGTGAAGTTGATAGTTATGCCTATCCGGGCGGAACACTTCTAAAAACGATCACACCATTTAAAACGGTTGATCTTGTTATTGATTTTGGTGATAGGGTACTCACACCTCCCGGACCCCCTTATTCCTCTACTGGACATGCCGTAGGTTGGAACAAATGGGATACAACTGTATATTTGCAGAATATTTCAAGTGATCCCTATGCAATCGATGGATTTGTATCTAAAGGAGGAAATGCACCTGCTAATTTTAACGTGACGCGCTACCCTAAATCAATTGCTGCAAGCGTCCGTGATTCAATGACTATAGAGTTTACTCCGGATCGTGCATATATTGAAATGCAGACTACGATCAAGGCGTTAACTCCACATTTACAGGCATACGTAGTTCAGGTTAAGGGTAGAGGAATTTTAGAAAATGCACAGATATATAGTGATTCGAATACTACTTTACCAATAGACACGTTAGATTTTGGTGTACTACAGGCAACCGATGTAGCGAAGGATTCCTTCGTATATGTTGCTAATAAAGGCGTAGTAGATCTTACAATAGATCTTGATAATATTATTGGGCCTAATGTTGCTGATTTTACCATTCCAAATATACCCGGTGCAAGAACGATTAAATCTCGTCCGGTCATTCCCCCTTATGTATTACATCCGTATAGTAAGTTGCTTGCTTTACAAGATTCAAGTGCAAAAATAACGTTGCGTTTTACTCCGACAGGTCTGCCTAATGGATTTTATCAAGCGGAATATGACATAAGTACACAAGGGCAGCAGCGAAAAGTAATTTTGCTTGCGCATATAAAAACGATTCTAAAGAGTACTGTTCTGAACGCAACTTTCGATACAGCATTTATTTGCCAGAACCAAATTCGAAGCCTCTTTGTGGATAATCCAAATGATTTTCAGATCACGGTTAATAGTGTTGATCTGGGTGGACTTAACCCTGCAGATTTCAGCGTTATTACTCCTATTCCACTCGCCATACCACCTTCGAGCAGAGCTGAAATACAACTTCAGTACTCTCCAAGCGTTCCAGGAACAAGCAGCGCGCAGGCAATAGTAAGTTTTGATCTTCCGAAAGGATTTGCCGATACGCTGAAGTTCACTGCTTTTGGTGATCAATTAAGTTCACGGTTTTGGGCAAGGAACAATGTTCATATTCTGCCTACGGAAGAAGTGCTTTTCCCGATATATGCAAAGACACCGATGCATAATTTTGGGAGCACAAGTTTTGTCCTGACGATCAGTTATGACCCGTCGCATCTTGTGGATGATCCTTTCGGTTTTGTACAGACAAATACCTTGACCGAATTTGGGGAATGGATTGTGAATAATGATTCCAGCGGATATAGTAAATATTCTTATCGAACCCTTGACGGAAGCATCGTTTCAGGGGGCAGTGATACGGAGCCAAAGCCGCTTATTTACCTAAAGTTCAAATCGAATCTGAATCCTGCTGACGATGCAGTACATTTCCATCAGGATATTGACATTAACTACAAAGTCGATTTTGATCATAGTCCGGTACCCAGCGGATGTGTGCTATCGGTCGCTCCTGTTGGACGAATCATTTTGGATTCAACTTGTGAGACCGTGTATCTCCTTAACGATACCATACTTTATCCGCAGGAAAGTTATATAGAACCGGTTCGTCCAAATCCGGTATTTAACGGACGCGCAAAATTTGTGATTGATGTGCCGCAAACTGATGTCGTCCATCTCGATGTGATGGATATGTTCGGCAATAAAGCCGCAGTCATTTTAGATGAAAGCCGCAAGCCAGGCACGTATGAAATCCAATGGGATGCATCGAATATGAATCCCGGAATGTATTATGTCCGCTTGCAAACGGCTGGTCAATCCAAACTCCGCAAGATGGTTATCGTGCGTTGAGTTCTGAAGTTCACACATCGGCTGTTTTTTCTGCACGTCCTGCTTTAATAGGATTTATTTCCTGTGCATTCGGAATTGCAATTGCAAGAATCTCAGGCTCTCACTCCTGCACGGAAATATTCATTGGACTAATTTTTTTTATACTTTCGGGAATTATCGGATTATTCCTTCGAGAAAGATCTAGATCCATCTCTTATATACTTGGCATTTTTGCTTCAATTTCTCTCGGATTTCTTCTACTTACGGCGAAAGAATTTGCTTTTGATGCTTCTATTATTAATCGGATAAGTTCTATCAATTCAGCTGAATCTGAGATAATCGGTCGGGTAACTTCAGAGCCAATTACCTCTGTATCATCGGTATCATTTTTTTTAGAAACGGATTCACTTACTGTTAACTCGTCCGGTTTTCAGGCGCAAGAAAAAATATTCGTAACAGTATCTCATCCTGAAAAAGCCAATTCGCAATTTCTGCCAAAAATAGGGCAACAGCTTAAATTTTTTGCTGTCCTGGAGCACATCGAAACGGCTAAAAATCCTTATGAGATCGCATATGATATAAATCTTAAAGAGAAAGAAGGGATTCGCGCAAGGGCATATCTTCGTTCTCCCTTTGATCTTTATATTTTAGATTCGGTTCAACGATTGACTGCCACGCAAAGAGCAGTAATATTTTTTCGCAATCTTTTTATACGATCGAAAACAATTATTGCTAATTCTATCGATGATAGCCTCACAAAAGGTTTTGTAAATGCAGTTGTACTGGGTGATAAAACCGGACTCTCCACTGAAACGCTTGATGACTTTCAGCGCGCAGGACTTACACATCTTCTTGTCGTTAGTGGATTTAACGTCAGCATTGTTGCGCTGCTTGTTTATTATATTTTACGGCTTATAGGATTAGCGTATCGAAGGTTGCGCATTGCACTTTCAATGGCAACTGTTCTTTTTTATTGTTTAGTTGTAGGCCTTGAACCAAGTGTTGTACGTGCGCTGATTGTAATTGAATTTATTTTTATCGCAATGCTCATCGAACGAAAGCCTGATGTAGGAAATCTAACTGCCGCCGCTGCATTCGTGACGATACTACTACATCCCTATGATCTATTTGATATAGGTTTCCAGCTCTCATACGGTGCAGTGTTTTCGCTCGTCTTTTTATATCCGTCATTTGAAAGATTATTTATTACAAAAGAATTGCAAGCTGGAAAAACTTTTTTTCATCAAACAGTGCATCGTTCGCTGCAAGGTTTTTTTGGTTCGCTATCTGTCTTTTTAGGATTACTTCCGGTTTCCTTGTATCACTTTCATCGTGTTTCTATCGTTGGACTTGCAATAAATATTTTGGGGATTCCCATTGCTGCCATTATTACTATTTTTGGCTTTCTGCTCGTGCCTCTTTCACTCATAAGCGGATGGTTAGGTTCTATATATGGCGAAGCATCACTTTGGATGACAAAGGTCATTGCCGGAATAGCGCATTTCTCCGGGGGATTCGAATGGTCAGTGATTCAACTCCCACGTCCGCAAACGATTCTCATTCTCTTTTATTTAGCGGCAATTTTATATGTGAGTCATGCACAAGTGAAAAGGACTTTTTGGGCAAGATCATTTATCATCGCATCGGTAGTATTCGTCCTTTTCTCTATTCGTATTCCTTTTGCTTACTCAATTATTAGGAATGATAATAATGTTTCGTTGCTCTTCTTTGATGTCGGTCAGGGTGATGCTATGCTTCTTGTCGCTCCAAACAACAAATCATATCTTATAGACTTCGGCGGGATAACGAAAAGCTATGCTGCTATTGCCGATAGGGCGATAGCGCCTCTTTTCAAAGCCGAAGGCATCGGTGATATCAGCGGAGGATTTATTACGCACATGCACATTGATCATTATGGAGGTGTTGTTTCGACGATTCAAAACATCCATTGCCAAACTCTTTATACCTCCGGCGAAAGAACACAAGGATATGCTGCCTACCGTCTCGATAGTATTTCACAAGCATTGCATATTCCTGTAATCCGAGTTCACCAAGGTGATGAATTAACTCTTGATAGGGATTTGCATGTGTTCGTTCTTAATCCGGAAACAGGATCCGATGAGGTGATGTTGGCTCAATCGTCTGAAGGAATGAATCATCACTCACTTGCATTGAAAGTTATCTATAAAAATTCAAGTGCTCTTTTGCTTGGGGATATTGAAGCACGTGATGAAGAGAGGCTAGTAAACCGTTACGGAGAATTTCTTCGAAGCGATATCATAAAAGTTGCTCATCACGGAAGTCATACAAGTTCATCGGAGGCGTTTGTGAAAACTGCGAAACCAAAATATGCTGTCATATCGGTTGGCAAGCGTAATGGCTTTGGGCATCCAACGCCAACTGTTATAAAAAGATGGATTAGGTCAGGCGCTTCAGTTTTGCGAACTGATAAAGAAGGCGCGTTGCTTTTTCAGAGTGATGGAAATAGTTTTAGCAGAGTAGAGTGGCGGTGAGAATAGGGATATGAGTGTCATCCTAGCCATGTCATTGCGAGCGAAGCGAAGCAATCTAAAATGTCAAATCTAATGAAAAGTTTAAGATTTTAGATTGCCACGTCGGGCTAAAGCCTATGCTACCTAATCGTCGCATACCCTCGCAATGACAATTAATATAATCTCAAAGACCTTTTTAATCTCTTAAAATCAAGGTTCAGATAACTCCCAATTTCTTTCCTACCTTTGTAAAAGCTGCTATCGCTTTATCAAGATGTGCCCGCTCATGGGCAGCAGATATTTGTACACGTATTCTTGCCTGCCCTTTTGCAACAACCGGGTAGAAGAATCCAATGACATAGATTCCTTCATTGAGCAGATCGGAAGCAAATGTTTGTGCAAGCGGTGCATCGTAAAGCATAATGGGTGTGATCGGATGAACACCTGGCTTAATATCAAATCCGGCAGTTGTCATCTGTTCGCGGAAATATTTAGTGTTCGTTTCGAGTTTATCCCGAAGATCTGTAGTTTCTCCAAGCATTCGAATAACTTCCAGCGCCGCTCCTGCGATTGCAGGTGGCAGCGAATTACTGAAAAGGTACGGGCGAGAGCGCTGGCGAAGCATATCAATAATCTCTTTGCGTCCGGAGGTAAAACCGCCCGCTGCTCCGCCAAGAGCCTTACCGAGAGTCGAGGTGATAATATCGACCCGTCCCATAACATTCTCATATTCAATAGAGCCCCGCCCTGTCTTGCCGATAAATCCGGAAGCATGGCTATCGTCTACCATGACGAGTGCATTATATTTATCTGCCAGATCGCAGATCGCCCCGAGTTTTGCAATAGATCCATCCATTGAAAAAACTCCGTCAGTGACAATAATTCTTCGCCGTAGCTGCTGTGTTTCTTTCAGAATATTTTCAAGCTCATCCATATTAGAATTCTTGTAACGGAATCTCTGAGCTTTGGAAAGACGAACGCCATCAATAATAGAGGCATGGTTTAATTCATCGCTGATGATCGCATCGTTTTCGGCAAAGAGAGGTTCGAATATTCCACCGTTAGCATCAAAGCATGCAACGTAGAGAATGGTATCATCTGTCTGCAAAAATTTCGAGATCTCTGTCTCAAGCTCTTTATGCAGATCTTCAGTGCCGCAGATAAAACGCACACTGGACATGCCGTAGCCATGCTTATCAAGAGCATCATGTGCAGCTTTGATCACTCGTGGATGCGATGAAAGTCCAAGATAATTATTCGCACAAAAATTAAGATATGTACCGGATTTCCCCTCTACCTTTATCTCTACGCCCTGAGGAGAAGTAATAATGCGCTCTTCTTTATAGAGACCGGATTCTCTGATAGATTCTAATTCTGCCTGAAGTTCTTCTTGGATTTTTCCGTACATAAGAAATTTTAGTAATTAATAGAGGGATATAAACAGTAGTAAACGATTTATAAATTCTTTAACATGTCGCGAACAATGCCATAAGAATAATGCGAGACGACGTTTTTTACAAAGTTTGGAAAATCGTGAATGGCGTTAGAATCTGCCTTATCAGAAATTGCTCGAATGACGACGAATGGGATCTGATGTTCGTGGCATACCTGTGCCACTGCAGCGCCTTCCATCTCTATACACAATAAGCCTGTAATAGCATGGCGCAACTCCTCGATCTTCGCACGATCAGCAATAAATTGATCGCCGCTTGCAATAGTCCCAAAATGAACATTGGGCGAATGAATAGTATATTCATCGAGTGCCGAGTGCTCAATATTTTGTGATCTAATAAGCGAAAGATAATTATGTGCAGCATCTAAGGCAAGAATCGACAGATCGTGATCAGCTTTGAAATGCGTAATTCCCAGTAGTGGTACTTCAAATTTCTTAAAAGCCGGAATTGCACTTGCATCCATATCATGCTGCACGAGGTCTTTGCTGATAACGACATCTCCGATCTCAATTTCAGGGGCTGCAGCGCCGGCTACTCCGGTAAAAATTATTTTTTCTGCGGCAAAGGTAGTTATAAGCGTAGTGGCCGTTTGGGCAGCAGCAACTTTTCCCCAACGGGAAAAGACAGCAACGACCTGTTGTCCTTCAAGCGTCCCGCTAATAAAATCGCGGTTGCCTATGGTAGTGATTTGTCTATCTGTAATATTTAATGAGAGATGATAAATCTCTTCATGCATTGCACTGAGGATTCCGATTGTCATTACTTGTTTCTCAAGAGTAGATCTTTCTCACTGCGAGATCAAGCTTTTCGTAATCGGATATGTCATTATAGACCTGACACGAAATGCGAACGTAGGTATGATCGCCCAAGACGATCACCGGAAGTTCGCAATGAAATTCATCGCGCAGTCTGTCATGCAATGTTGCCGTATGCTTGTCGTTATCTTTCGGATTGCCGGGAAGTTCAAGTGTTGCAAGCATGCCGATCATATCTTCGGGGGCAACGAAGTTAGTGCCCCAGGATTGAGTTAACATCTTTCGGGCTTCGATAGCAAGATCATGTCCATAACTTCGCATCTTATCGACTCCGATTTCTTTAATAAAAGCAAGTGATGCTGAAACCGCTAGCCACGCAGTAGGATCGTGAGTACCTGCCCAATCGAATTCCGCCTTGAATGTTGTTAAATAATTATGGGAGATATTTGTCGGATGTATATTCTTTTGATGCTTTGGATCAACATAAAGAAATGCAGAGCCTTTAGGTGCATAAAGCCACTTATGGCAATTGCCCGTATAAAAATCAGCTCCGTATTTTTCCATATTAATATCAAGCATTCCCAGAGCATGCGCTCCGTCTACCATGACAGGTATCCCGCGCTCTTTGAAAAGTGGAATGATCCTTTCAATAGGATAGACGAGTGCAGATGGGGAAGTGATATGATCGATAATAGCAAATTTTGTTTTATCGGTTATCCCTTTCTTTACAGCTTCGACAACTTGATCCGCACTTTGAATTGGGAAGGGAATTATGCATTCAACGACCTTTGCGCCTGTTACATCGGCAGCATAATGCAATGTTTTTCGCATTGCTCCGTAAACATGGGAGGTAGTAAAGAGCTCATCACCGGGTTTGAAGGTCGGCATGAGCGAGCGCACAACAGCATTTACCCCCGAGGTGGCATTTTCGACGAAAACGATATCCTGTTCTTTCGCTCCGACAAATGCTCCAAGTTTCGTAAGTGAATCTTTTAATCCTATCGGAGCGTCGACCGTTATAAATTTGACAAGCTGCTGCTCCATCTTCGTCCGCCATTCGCTTTGGGCGACAAGGACATCACGCGGACAAGCTCCGAATGAGCCGTGGTTCATAAATGCAACATCTTCATCGAGCAGCCACCGTTTGCGTATCTCCTTGCCGAAATTGTGCATAAGGAATAATTTTTAAAAAATTCGAATGTTCTTGGAACAACGTTTCCGTAGAAAGAGTTATGGTCTGAGAGATTCCACGGAGGGCTCGCATAATGGTATTGCAGCAGTCTTGAAAACTGTTGGCTTTCGCAGAATACGTTCTGAAAAGGGCGTTCTCAGTGAAAGTGTGAACAGGAATGTGAACAGAGCATTTTCAAAAGTAAATTATAGCGGGGGTGTAAAAGTACAGTTGCTTTTGCCTTTAGGCAAGCACCTCAATTATTTGTGCTGTTGCGTTAGGCGCAACTGAACCAGCACTTCAATAAACCTGAAAAGGATTTGGAGTGCAGACTATACCCTTTCACAACTTAATAGCGAACGACATTCCAGAGAACAGTACATTCGTAACTGTTCAAAGGGAAATGTTGCAAAACGAACCGGATATTTGGTACGATAAGAAACGGAAAAAGTTCGTGCTTATCATACATGAAAAGGATCATGCGGGGAAAACCTTCCGCCGCAGAATCTCAACATTCAGTAATAACAAGGCACAGGCAAAGTTATTCAAAACTGAATGGTTAGTAAAACAAGCTGAAGGCAACAGAAAAATATCACAACCCTTCACTGTTGCAAATGCTCTGAACGACGCATTCGACTCCAAACGTGATAACCAAAACCTACGCCCTTCCTCTTGCAGAGAGATTGAACGTTCAATCCGGTACTTTGTAGAGTTCATTCGAAAAGAGACCGGAGATAATGCTTTTCAGATAGGAGGTGTAACTTTCGAGCTATGTGATTCCTTCCTTCGTTCAATCTTAAGACCTAATCAACGGATAACGCACCGTGCAAACCTTTCGACACTTTGGAACAAACTCATAAACTTCCGAACGAAGTACGGAATAATGGAGAATCCTTTCAAGTTTACCGACAAGCCCAAACTCCCACAAACCGATCCCGAACAGCTAACAGAGAGAGAATTTAGGGAATGGTACGAACAGGCACGGACAGATACATTCCAAATGCAAATGTGCAGACTTGCAAGTGCATTCAGCTTTTACACTGGGTTGCGTCAAGCTGAAATTTGTTTCCTTCGCGTTACACACACAACAGGCGAAAATGTACTGGTACGCAAATATCATGACCACATACCGAAGTCCAAACAGAACAGGGATGTCCCCCACACCATTAAAACAAGAGAGATACTTCATCATGTGTTCCGGCTGAAGTCTCAACACACTTCAGCGCTTGTTAGGGAGAGTGAGTGTCTCTTCTGTACTGAGAAAGGGGGCAACTTAATACTGGAGACTCTCTCTAAATACTTCACGGGGTGCAGAAGGCAATCACTTCCCAAACGAACGAAGGTTACTTTCCACGCATTACGTCGTTCGTTCGGTCAAAACCTGCTGAACGAAGGATTCCTAATGGCTGAAGTATCTTATCTTTTAGGGCATAGCAGTATCGCAGTAACTGAAAAGCATTACGCAAGCACACGTAACCTCCCTCTCGACAGAATACGTGAGAAGATGAACCGCCTTGAATTGCAAACACCTTCCTTAGAACGTTCTTCAGCATTGACACCGGAAGCTGAACATCCCGAACTCTCAGAAGCAGATACACGGGTGCTAAATTCTTTAGGCATTAGAACGGGAGCCGTAGCATGAGGATCCCATTCGTATCGTTAGGGTATGACTACATTCGCATATATAAAGCGCTAAGCGAAGGGGATATTCAATACCTGAAAAGCAACTGTACTTTCCGTAATAATAAATGGCATTTAAATAAAAATAACTACATAGCTTTTCAGTTACGATCACAACAGGTTACACTTTGTATTTGTCCGGCGAAACTATTACGGTACGAGAATGTAGAACTTGCATCACCGGAAGAGGTTAAAAAAGCACTCAACAAAGTGCAAAGAGAAATAGGGTTTGACTTTTCGGACGGGAGAGTTTGCGAATTACACATTACCATGACTGTACAGATACCAGAGCCCTTCTTGGTTTACCGATCAATGATTCGAGCACCAAAACAATACCGTTATGAAGAACAAAAAGACGGAGATTATTACAACGGCGCAAACGGACGGCTCATTATGCTTGTTTACAATAAGACAAAAGAGTGGAAAGGAAAATATCCCGAGCCCTTACAAAGTCAATTCACCGAAACCTTCACCCCTGAACTGTTTCGTGCAGAGTTGAAATTAAACAAGAGTGTCCGGCAAACATTAGGGAAGTTTTGGGATAAAAATAAATACTATTTTCTTGCTTCAGACCTTACAGATGAAAAGACGTTTCTGAATTTAGCTCGCTACTACCAACACACGTTCAACCGTTTTATGAAAAAAGTGGAGAATCCGATTCCTTCAAAAATCAAAAGTGAGAATGCAATTTTTCGTCTTTTTTCAGCAAGCGAGAGGAGATATGCCGCCCATAAAGAATTGTTCGAACAAGGGATACTTTCACCGGAGATGTTTCGCCGTGCAACAAAGTATTACAACGAGGCACGGGAGCATGAACGATCCGAATACATACGGAAGCAACTCTCTGAAAAAATCTCTTCACTGATTCAAGAGAACGGCGAAACACCGGAGCTAAACGAAAAAATAAAGAGGGCGCTTGATCGCTTGGGAAGGGGAAAGATTTTCTCACTTCCTCCGAAGCGAAGGGTTTTACTGTAAATAAGCATATCTCATTCTATTTTTCTGCGAATGGAAAAGTGATGCTTACATGCTACAGAAATAAAACGCGTTATTGACTCATAAATTAAGTTGTTTAGAAAGAGATTATAGTTGTCATTAGAGCCGCTTAAGACGCTGCCTATGACGTTTAATCCGTTCATAAGGGGATAGGGGAGGCTTTTTCCCCTTCGGTCTTCCACGGGGTTTCTCTACGAAGGGAAGTAATGCCGCAAGGATTGCTTTTTTCGGCATTGTTTTTAATCGCTCAAACTTCTTGATACTTATTTTCTTCATTTGAATTTTGTAACGCGTTCCAAAATCTTTTCCGTACCTGGGAATCCATCCTTCATCCTTACTCTCTTTATAATTTCAAAAATCCCAATTCATACACCATTGG
>JBBQGG010000063.1:0-17171 GCA_038322815.1 Kapaibacterium sp. (SeqCode) | reverse complement strand
ACTTACTGCTCATGCATTACATCGTATCGTTGAACGTAATATTTCAAAACAGGAAATAATTGAAGCAGGAGAATCGGCTAATGAGATCGAGGATTATCCCAACGACAAGTATTTTCCGAGTTGTCTGTTACTCGGATTTACAGACAATGCGCGTCCTTTACATCTACATCTCTCGCGAGTTGATAATGAAAGCGTCAGGCTCATAACGCTTTATGAACCGAACGAAAACGAATGGACTGGTGGTTATACAAAAAGGAGATAAATATGTTTACATGTCATGTTTGTGGCTCGCATGGGGCGAAAGAAGAATTAGTCAACGAGGTTTTTCTTATAAAAGGAGAACCGGCGCTGGTCGAGCATATCCCTGCCAAAATTTGCTCGCAATGTGGTGAAGTGATCTTCGATATTGATACTGCCGAGCATATCCGTGAAATGCTCCATAGCTCTGCTCGCCCTACCAAAAGAGTCTCAGTTCCGGTATTTGAATTTGGGTGACGGATTTCCAATCCAAATAAAAACCCCAACGCTCTGCGTCGGGGTTTTGTTATTTTGGAGACGGAATTTAGAAAAATATTGTTTATCTTAGATGAAGGTTAGCGAGGCAATCAAGCTTATTGAAAAAGATGATTGGTACCTCGTTCGGACACGCGGAAGCCACCGGCATTTCAAACATCCTATCAAAAAAGGAATCGTTACGATTGCCGGCAAACCCTCTGTCGATTTAGCAGAAGGCACAGCGCGAAGCATTTTAAAACAAGCAGGATTAAAATAATGAACGAATATTTAGTCATCATCGAAGAAACGCCAACAGGATATTCGGCTTATTCGCCGGATGTTGATGGCTGCGTCGCCGCCGCTGAATCCCGCGAAGAAGTTGAGAGCATGATGAACGAAGCACTTAAGTTTCATCTCGAAATGATGCGAGAAGAAGGTCTGCCAATTCCAAAATCTCATACCTATTCACGGCAAATGAAAGTTGCCGCATAATTTCAAATCCATCAAAACCCCGTCGCTACCATCGGGGCTTTTGATTTTTTCTGGTCGAGATTTTTCTTTGTATATTGGTTCGGAGATAGGCAGGCACCACCTTCCGGCTGGCATTTAACATTGAATTCGCATTATGATTTCTTTCGTATATTTGCTGAATATTTATCCCTAACTACCATGCGCAAAATATTCGCCTTACTTCTGATAGCATTTGTCGCCAGTTCCTGTATTTTATGGTGTGTAACAGATCTTCGGGCAACGCCATCAACTATTGATTGTCCCGGACCGGGTGGAATTCAACATATTTCTATCACGGGTAAACTTGATGACCCTATATTCGGCGGTGGAGTTCCTATTACAATTAGAGGTCCACATGGTGAAGTTCACGAGTTTACAAGAATTCCAAAGATAAAGTAAGAAGTATGAGTCCCGGTATATTTATCAGTTATTCTCGTGACGATCAGAAGCAGGCACTTCACCTGCTTTCAATGCTTCGAAGTGAGGGATATGAAATATGGATCGATCAGGAAGCCATTCCCGGTGCATCGATATGGTCCGATGAGATCGTGCAGAATATCAAAAGCTACGATATATTTATCGCACTTCTTTCCCATTCATCCGTCTCATCTCCGAACGTAGGTAAAGAGATCGGTTTAGCTGCCGAATTTGGCAAAACGATTCTTCCGATCGAGATCGGAAGAATCGTTCTTCCCGGTCGCCTTGAATATGCTCTTGCCGGAATTCAGAAGACAGATTTTCATAATGAAGATGCCATCCTTCATGCGATAAAAAAAATAGCAGAACGATCAGAGGGTATAGAATCACCGGAACCGTCCAAGCATAGAATTAGCCGGAGGATGAGCCGGCGGCTAAAAGTTATCACTCCGGTTGCAATTATTTTGCTTGCTGCCGGCGGATTCTTTTTCTTCAGCCGGAATTCTGCCGAGAAAGAAATCAGTAGCAATTCGATTGTTGTTCTTCCTTTCGCAACGATGAATCTCGATTAGGACAGCATCCGGAATCTCGATATTTTTTCGGATGGGATCATCAAACGCCTTTCCACGACAAGCCTTGCTTCAGCCGGCACAACAATGTCCGCACCATATAGAGAATCGAAGTTGAATGTGTTGGAGATTGCACGAGAACTCAAAGCCCGCTACATTGTCGAAGGGGTTGTCCGCAAGCAGAGTGATGTGGATCATATTGCAGTGCGGATCTTCGACCTGAAAAAAGGCGGAGAAATGTGGGAGCAGCTCTATGAAGGTAATAGTAAAGAAATATTTGATGTCCGCGATAAAATCAGCGAGGATGTTTGTGCCTATCTTCGCGATGCCTCTTCAAGAGAACAATTCATCAAAACGAAGGAAACATATATTCACGATCATCCCGGTGATGCGGCGGCGCTTGCCGATCTTGCAATGCTTTTAATCAGCAATGATAATTTCCGCTCGCTTGGTTATTTTCAGCAGGCGATCAAATACGATTCGACGAACGAAAGCTATTATATCAAAGCCGGAGTCGTTGCCGACCGGCTCAAAGATGGCGGACTTGCCAGACAAATGGGCAGTAAAGGAGCAGACGTACTAAGAAAAAAAATACAGGCACATCCCGATAGCCTCGACCTTGTGGCCAGTTATTGCATTGCCCTTGATGTTGCGGGACAAGTGACAACCTCGGAACATTTATACGATTCGCTGATGCGGGTTTATCCCAAGGACGGGCGGTTAATTTTTAATGCTGCTTGTAATTTTTCCAGACAAGGAAAAACTGAGAAAGCGCTTGATGCCCTTGAAAAACTCTCAACATTTGCGCCGGGAAAAGTCCGTGAGACGAGATCTGATCCGGATTTTGATAATATTCGGATGTATCCCAGATATATAAAATTGATGTCCGGGAAATAGTAATTTTCCACGATATCAGAAGGGGAAAAGGAAGATGAACAAAAGGCTTCAAATCTGTTATTTCAATTACATAGAGTGCAAAGCAAGTGGCACTGATTGACTAAACTCAACTCGTAAAGAATTGTCATCCTGAGTATTCTGGCGCGCCCATAGAAGCGACAGCGAAGCGAAACGAAGAATCTGCGATACAAGTATTCCGAAAGCTCAGATTCTTCGCTATCGCTCAGAATGACATCATCGGTTGAGTTTAGTCAATCATTACAAAGCAAGTTATGATATTTAAAGCAATAGTTCACGAAGAGAATGGGATGTTTTGGGCAGAGGTGCTTTCGCTTCCGGGTTGCGCTACGCAAGGCGAAACACTTGTTGAATTGCAAGCAAATTTGAAGGAGGCAATTGAAGGTGATGAAGAAGATCGTGAAGAAGTAAAAGAATAAAAACATTTCACTTCCAATCCATTTGTCTGCCGGTAGTAATTTGATTATGAAAATTATTCAGGATGTTAGGATAGACATCTTCAAGGTTGTGAACGGTACCTGTGGCGATGTCAGCATAGACAAGATGTGCATCGAGAACAAAAGCCAGATATTTACCATCTGGCGACCAAACTGGTGTACTGTAATTTTTTCCGTCGGAAACGATCTTTTTCACACTACTCCCATCAACATTAATAGTATAGACATCTCCGTTTCTTGTAAAAGCTATCTTTGTGCCCGTAGGGTCTGTTCTGGGTCCGGCTCCAATTTCGGCTCCCGGGATTTGAGTATTAGCAGTAGTACTTGTTATCCAGAGTCCCGGATTCGTCGAACCGCCTTCGACCACTACGCTACCTCCCTGCGTCCAGGACGGTGTAAAGAACGTGCCGGGATTTGCGATTACCGTTGCAGCCAAACTTCCATCCGACCGATTGACGACATAGACCTGGTCAGTATATTTAGACTCCTGATATGCAACGAAACGACCATCCTGAGAGACCTGAGGTCTCCCGAACGAGTAATGCGAATTATCGGTCGTTGAGTTCCTATCAAGTTGGGCGATGGTTCGTACATTCATTCCCTGGAGATCAGACTCTTTGAGATCACCATCTACGAAAATGATTTTATGATCGGATGTAATAGTTGGGTCGTCGCCTCTAATGATTCTTGTCGTTGTTCCCGAACTCATATCAAGCGCTATGACATCGTTACCGAATACTGTACCGTTTCCTGCATTAAAATAAAGTGTCCCACTCGGATTTCCGTTGCCTCCGGTGGTAGGACTGGTCGCAGAATGGCAACCCAAAACAGTGGAGAAACCAAGAAGAATAGAAACCCAAGAGAGTTTTAAATCGCTTCGAGTGATATTCATATTTTTTTGAAAGAGCCTTTAATAAGGCATGATTCCAACAATGAGGGCTGTCACTTACGTTCAGCTTGATATCCTAAAGCCAGTACTCAACCTTTTGGCTGAGATACACTCTGCAAGATTTGCAGCTGCAAATTCGGTTGTGGTGAGGAAGTTTAATTTGCAACGCTCTGAACTCCTCATTATTCTGTTGCGTTCTCAGATACGAAATTTTGTATTTAAAATTATTACATAACAACAATGACTGTCATACCTTTTATAAAAAAAATTAGCATAAAGAATGCCGTTCTCGTAGTCGCCTTATTCTTTGTTGTGGGCTGCAGCTCCACGACAACTTCGCCCGGGAATAATAATAATAATTCCTCGACTGCCGTAAAGCCGAAAGTCGGAAGTACTTTTTCGGACAGTGTGTATTATAAAGATACTTCTTTAATGGACATGCATTCCTCAGGTCAGGTAATAGTCTATACCCTTGTCGATACAAATGCCAGTATTGCCGGTAAAACGAATGTATATATGTTCGTCGGGACTCACGATGCCGTCACTAATCGCTTCGATACCGTTTATCAGAGATATGAAGCGAACGGCGATCTCTCAGTCTATGCTGCATTCGAAGCGGGACCTTTTAATGTCGGCAGTGAGTGGGTGACGTTTCCTTTTGCCAGTCAGGCAACTTCCGATATTCCCACGCTGAAAGGATTTATTATCGATACGGTGACAGTTACGGGTAAGGTTCAAGGTTCCGGTACAGGGACAAGTATTGTCGCAAGTCAAACTCTTAATACTCAGAAGGCTACAATGAATGTCGATGCCGTTTCTTTGTCTGCCGGCCATGTTCCTGCAACGTTGAATCTTTCCTATGCTCCTTCGATCGGATATATTACCCATCAGGAATTAACCGATCAGGGAAAAGCTCTTGGCTTTAATTTAACCGGCGGCAGCAATAAATTTCTGATCTCCTATACTTTGAAATAAAAAGTAGATTTCCTTGCAAGATTTGTGGCGGTGAATTCTGATGGTGAACATCGCCAGACTCTGAAACTTGTGAAAAGATGAGAACTCAAATTCAGGTATTTACAATAAAAAACCCATTGCAATGCAATGGGTTTTTTATTTTTTCTATTATTACTGACTATTTTGAAAGCGTCCAGACGATACCTGCGCTGAGACGAATATCGCGAGTGTTTTCTGTATCGGTAGAGCCTGTAGTATTATTAATGTTTGCGAAACCGAATCTATAGGCAGCCTCGCCAAAGATCGTCATGCTGTTACTGACAAGAATATCCAATCCTACACCTCCCAAAATACCAAAATCCGTTGAAGTAAATTGATCTTTTACATCTGAAGATTGCCTGACGATTGGGGTACATGGGCGGGAAGACCCTCCGCTAAGTGAGGAATTTGCATTTGCAGAGAGCAGAAATCCGATCGTTGGTCCTGCAGTAGCATATACTCTTACTGTACCATCATCGCCGAAACGCAATTTTGCAGTCAGCGGGATTTCAACATAATTTGCGCTTACCGTACCCGATGATGAAGGTCCTTGGTCTGTTGCTACCGAAGTAAACTTCGATCCCTTTTGAATATAAAGAAGCTGAGCATTAAATGCCCACATGGTATTGAACCAATAGTCAATCTGTAAACCACCGAGTATGCCGGTCGAAGCAGAAGTTGTCGTGTTGGTCGGTGTTGTACTGAATTGATAATTGGAAATATTCGCACCGATGCGTGCGCCAATATCGAACTGTGCCAACGTCTTAGATGACGTAGCTGCCGAAAGAAATCCGGCAAGAGCAATAACAAATAGTAGATGTTTCATAAAATATGTTTAAGTAAAAAAAGTGACAATCAATCACATAAGAAAAATCAGTTTAACTTTCTAAACTACAGCAAAAATACGAATCCCTATCCCCAAATAAGTTATGTATTTACAAGATAAGCTTGCGTTTTTTTCAGGGGATCGGATTGCATTTCTGATCGTAATTTCATAAATTCCGTAAATTTGCATTACAAGATTCCATTATATAATAATTTACGTTTGTTACAACTTGCTGTTTTTGCATCCGGCCAAGGCTCGAACTTAGAGGCTATCTATAATAGTATTATAGAAGGCTCGCTTACAGGAGTAAAACTTAGTTTAGTTATCTCGAATAATTCAAATTCCGGAGCACTTGCATTTGCAAAAAAAATTAATATTCCGGCAATCCATCTTTCTCTTTTGAAATGTGAGGGCGATCCAAAAAAGTTAGAGTACCAAACACTTCATATTCTGGAGGTTCTAAAAATAGATATTATCGCATTAGCCGGATATATGAAAAAACTGTCGGCACAAGTACTTGCAAAATATAATGGGAAGATCGTTAATGTCCATCCTGCGCTGCTGCCTGAATTTGGCGGAGCCGGAATGTATGGACTGAATGTTCATACTGCTATAATTGCAGCGAGAAAAAAAAATTCAGGAGCTACGGTGCATTTCGTTGAAAGTGAGTATGATTCAGGCGAGATCATATTACAGGAATCCTGTACTGTTTTGGATAACGATACACCTGAATCTCTTGCCGAACGCATTAAAATAATTGAACATAAAATTCTGCCGCAGGCAATTCAAATTATCGCTGATAAAATCTCAACAAAATAAATGATAGAAAATATTCAGATCAAAACTGCACTCTTAAGTGTATCGGATAAAAGCTATCTCATGGAATTAGCTGATGCGCTTTCTTCATTTGGTGTTCAACTCTATTCGACCGGTGGTACAGAAAAATTTCTTCGCGATAACGGCTTTACAGTAAAAAGTGTAAGCGAACTCACAAAATTTCCTGAAATGATGGATGGCAGAGTGAAAACTCTGCATCCGATGGTTCATGGAGGGTTGCTCTATCGCCGGGATGTTGCAGAACATGCAGCACAGGCAAGCGAACATGGTATTGAATCCATTGATCTGCTCGTCGTAAATCTCTATCCCTTCGAAGCAACTCTTGCTAAAGTGGATTCGACTCATGAAGAGATCATTGAGAATATTGATATCGGCGGTCCCGCAATGCTTCGCAGCGCCGGAAAAAATTATGAAGGCGTTGCGCTGCTTACTGCTCCTTCGCAATATGAACAATTTATTGCGGAGCTGAAAAAAAATAATGGTGCGATCTCAAAAGAAACTCGTCTGGGTTTGGCTTCGGAAGCCTTTGAACATGTGGCGCAATACGACAGAGCGATCGCAGACTATTTCGGCGGCACAAAAAGAAGAACGCTCCGCTACGGTGAGAATCCTCATCAAAGCGCAACAGTGACAAGTACTGCTCTTGATAAATTGTATCATCAACTCTGGGGCAAAGAATTATCGTATAATAATTATCTTGATTCATCGGCATCACTTCTTTTGATATCAGAATTTTTAGATTCTCAAAAAGCTGTTGTAGGAATTATCAAGCATACCAATCCGTGCGGAATGGCAGAGGGCAAAAATGTACTCGATGCCTTCGAACAGGCGTTTGCAACTGATACGGAAAGTCCTTTTGGCGGCATTATCGTCATGAACAGAGAATGCAGTGAGGAACTTGCTTTGCGAGTTAATGAATTCTTTAGTGAAGTTATTCTTGCGCCATCATATCACGATAAAGCATTAGAGATATTAAAGAAGAAAAAAGATCGCAGGCTTTTAACGTATGATCCTAACGAATTACAAAAGCAAATTGCAATAGGCAAGGATGTTCGCTCAATTATCGGAGGTATTTTGGAGCAGGAAAGTGACGATCAGCTTTTTGCGAATGCTGAAATAAAATCAGTAACCAAGCGAGCCGTTTCGAACGACGAAGGCGATGGATTACTTTTTGCATGGAAAATTTGTAAGCACGTAAAGAGCAATGCAATTGTTTATGCGCGGTCGGATAGTGGCTTTGCCCGTACGCTCGGAATCGGCTGCGGACAGACATCCCGCGTTGCTTCAAGCCGTCTTGCAGTTGCAAGTGCAATACGTTTTGGACATTCACTTATAGGATCGCTTGTTGCAAGTGATGCCTTCTTTCCCTTTGCTGATGGCCTTTTGGAAGCAGCAGATGCCGGAGCTATCGCTGTTATTGAACCGGGCGGCTCTATGCGCGATGAAGAAGTGATTCGCGCAGCAGAAGATAGAAATATCTCACTTGTCATGACCGGCATGAGACATTTCAAGCACTGATATTTCTAATCGAAATATTTTCGTTGTCGCTTCTATGGGCGCGCCAGAATGCTCAGAACGGCAACGTATAATATTCGTATTTTTGTACTACAAACTTAGTTATACTCTCTCAACGCAAGACTGTAAATGTTAAATCTCTTTAGCGCTGATATTGCAATTGATCTTGGCACTGCCAATACGCTGATCTATATGAAAGGCAAAGGCCTCGTCCTGAACGAGCCTTCTATCGTTGCTTACGATACGACAACAAAAAAACTTATAGCCATTGGGCGCGAAGCTCAGGCTATGCTTGGCAGGACGCATCGTGATATTCAAACGATTCGTCCGATGAAGGACGGCGTTATTGCTGACTTCGAAATTGCCGAAGGCATGCTCCGTCAGCTTATCCGAAAAGTGCATCCTTCATGGCTTCCTTCGCGTAGAATTATTATCAGCGTGCCGAGCGGAATTACTGAAGTAGAAAAACGCGCTGTCCGTGATTCTGCCGAACATGCCGGAGCTAAAGAAGTGCATCTTATCTCCGAACCTATGGCTGCTGCAATCGGTATCGGGCTTGATGTCGATGCGCCTGTCGGAAATATTATTATTGATATTGGCGGCGGCACGACGGAGATCGCAGTTATTGCGCTTAGTGGAATTGTTAATCAGGAATCTCTTCGCGTTGCCGGAGATGAACTCAACGATGCAGTTGTACTATTCTTCAAGAAGAATTATAACATGCTTATCGGTGAGCGTACTGCTGAGCTTATTAAATGTCAGGTCGGAAGTGCAATGCCTCTTGAAGAAGAATTGATGGTCGAAGTGAAAGGTCGCGATATGGTAGCAGGAATTCCGAAGACGATCGAAGTGAGTTCGATCGAAGTCCGCCAGGCGCTTGCAGAACCTGTTAATCAGATCGTCGAAGCTGTTAAACGCAGTTTGGAACGCACACCACCTGAACTATCTGCAGATATTTTAGATCGCGGCATGATGCTCTCCGGCGGCGGTGCGCTGCTTAAAGGCTTAGATGAGCGGCTGCGTTTGGAAACAAATCTTCCTGTTCACGTTGCCGATGATCCTCTGACTGCAGTAGTGCGCGGAACAGGACGTGTGCTGGAAGATCTGCCTAAATATATGCGAGTGCTCTTAAAAGGTAAGCGTTATTAATGATGTAAAGAGTAAAAGCTGATGCGCCGACTCTTGAACTTCTTCATCCTCTTCAAAGAGTACGTCGTTCTGACGCTGCTTGTTTTCCTCTCGTTTTTTTTTATGGCGTTGTCCCGTTCGACGGAAGTTCAACCGCTTCGGGCGATCACAACGGTATTCGTTGGTTCTTTGCAATCTCTTTACTCCTGGATTCCTAACCCTTTTCTTCTCTCAAAAGAAAATACAGATCTTCGCGAACATAATATTCTTCTCTCATCTGAGCTTGCCCAACTTCGCCGCGCCAAAGGCGAGAATGAAGAGCTGCGAAAACTTCTCGGCATCAAGCTTCGCACAGGGTGGAAATTACTTGCTGCAGAAATAGTTGGAAAAACATCTATCGGAGACCGGAATATGATGACTCTTTCAGTCGGAGAAAGCTCCGGTATAAAGAAGGGAATGGCAGTCATGACGGACGGCGGATTAATAGGACGGATCTATTCCACCAACGGCGGCTTCAGTCTTGTTGAAGGACTTTTTAATCGCGATATGCGTGTTGCTGTGAAAATAGCCCGTACACGAGTGGATGGAATTCTCGGTTGGGAGGGCGGCGATGAACTTACCGTACGCAATGTGCCAAAAGCATTAGATGTTAAAGAAGGCGATCTGGTTGTGACAAGCGAATATTCTACGTTCTTTCCTTCGGAAGTGACTGTAGGTGTTATTACGAGATTGGAGCCGGAGCCGAATACCATGTTTAGAAAAATTTATGTAACACCTGCAGCGCATCCATTCCGTGTAGAGCATTGCTATGTGGTGCTAAAAGATGATGCATTAGAGCAGGAAAAAGCCGCTCTCGAAATAAAAGCATCGGATGAAATGAGTAAAAAATCCGATCTTGCCAAAAAGAAAAAAACAAAATAGAACGTGCCATATTTGATCGAATCAGTTATTGCGCTGTTGCTTGTGATCGTTCAGGTCCTTGCAAGTAACTATCTATCCATCGGCGGAGCAATGCCCGATCTTGTGCTGATCTTTTTAGTATATGTCATCATTATGCGCGGACAGGTCGTGGCAGAAATCACCGGGTTTCTCTTAGGTCTCTCGCTCGATATTCTTTCAAGCGGAACTCTCGGTGCGCATGCTCTTTCATTGACACTTGCCGGTTTTTTGCTTGGTTATTTTTACAGCGAAGAGCTTGCCAAGCAGCGTCTTCGTAACTGGCCTTTTTTACTTTTTGTTTTTGCCGCTTCAGTGATCGCTAATCTCATCTATTATTTTTTCTTTACTGCCGGAAGCGGACTCAGTTTTATTGCATACGCAACAGAGCGCGGCGGACTCGGAACGCTCTTCACCGTTATTGCAGCGATAGTACCGATGTATTATTGGTCACGAAGACCTTTGTATTAGCTGATAGCCAACTATTATGGGAAAACTTATTCTTCTTCGTCACGGAGAATCACAATGGAATTCAGAAAACCGGTTTACCGGCTGGATCGATATTGGTTTGACTGAAAAAGGAAAAAAAGAAGCATTCGAAGCAGGGAAGCTTATCAAAGATATTCCTATCGATTATGCATTTACTTCAGTGCTTATCCGCGCCATTGACACACTTACTGAAGCTCTGCGTGGAGCCGACCAGGAGCTTGTTCCGGTGATGAAAGATGCTGCGATTAATGAAAGAATGTATGGCGATCTGCAGGGACTTAATAAAACAGAATGCGTTGAGAAATTCGGCGAGGCGCAGGTAAAGATCTGGCGCAGAAGTTACGATGTGCCGCCTCCGAACGGTGAAAGCTTAAAAGATACTGCAATACGCACGCTTCCGTATTTTGAAAAAGAGATTCTTCCTTTAGTTGAACAGGGAAAAAATGTTCTCGTCTCCGCGCATGGTAACTCCCTCCGTGCCATTGTTATGGAACTTGATAAACTTACCAAAGAAGAAGTAGTCGAATTAAATATTCCGAATGCGGTGCCTATCGTTTATGAGATCGATGAGGATGGGAAAGTAGTTTCGAAGAGGACGCTAACATAACTTTACTGTTACTGAACTAATGTATATGTTAAAGTATCTAAGCCATAACTTTTGCTTGTGATATAAACACCCGTTACGATAGTAAACCCTAGAGCAATGTAAATATTACGGAGTTGTCCGTTATGACCATTAGCTGCAAGATATTGATACACATTGCATAAATAGCAACCAGAAGTAATATAGGGATACATTTTTTTATTTAATTTCAATCATTCCTCTTCCAGGACTCCCCGAATCTACCGGAAAAATGCGACTGTGAGGCATAGATTCGCTTTGTTGCAGCGATGGCGTTGAGACGCTCATCGGCAACGTGATTTGCCGCCTCGATCGTCGTGATATTCAGTTCTTGTGAACGAAGCAGAATTTTCTTGAGCGTATTGTAAATATTTTCCGCCTGCTTAAGTGCACGTGGTTGAGAGTACCCTTCGAGTTCGCTTGCAACGTTAATAAGTCCGCCGGCATTGATCACATAATCGGGAGCATACATAATTCCGCGCGCAGCAAGTTCTTTCGAATGTTTTTCTTCATCACCTAACTGGTTATTTGCAGGTCCGGCGATGATCTCGCATTTTAATTTGACGATCGTCTTATCATTGATCACTCCGCCTAATGCAGCAGGTGCAAAAATATCGCAATCAATATCGAAAACCTCTTCAGGTGCGAAGACAACGGCGCCTGAATCTTTGGCAACCTGCTGTGCTTTTTCAGGATAAATATCGGTGATAAAAACTTTCGCCCCTGCATCAGTTAAATATTTTGCAAGTCCGGAAGCAACATGCCCTGCGCCTTGAATAACAATACGCCTTCCCTCGAGAGAGTCATTGCCATATCGTACATTCGCGCAGGCTTTGATACCGCAGAATGAACCGTAAGCCGTCACAGGTGAGGGATCGCCTGATCCACCGAGTTCGAATGGAATTCCGGTAACATATTTTGTTTCATGATAAATATGTACCATATCGTTGACGCTTGTTCCAACATCTTCAGCAGTGATATATCTGCCGCCAAGTCCTTCGATGAAACGTCCGAAAGCACGAAAAAGCTGTTCGGTTTTTTGGATGCGCGGATCGCCGATGATCACTGCCTTTCCGCCACCGAGATTTAGTCCTGCTGCAGCAGCTTTATATGTCATACCGCGCGAAAGACGAAGTACATCATTGAGCGCTTCAACATCGTTTACATAGGTCCACATGCGGGCGCCGCCAAGTGCAGGTCCGAGTGTGGTATTATGGATAGCGATGATTGCGCGTAATCCGGAAGCTTTATCGGAGCAAAAAACGACTTGCTCGTGATCTCTTTCGGTTACAATATCAAAAATTCCGCGCTGCTCATGGGATTCGGCAGGGGTCAGCTCAGTTGGAGTTTTGCCGTTTGTGCTGGCAGTTTTGATTGGCATTGAAGCTGTTTTTGTGGCTGACATCAACGGTATCGGTAATAAGATAGAATGAAAATAGAGGGGATTTGTGTGTTAACTCATTGGAGTTATCTCCCTACATCGCTTATGAGCCATAAAACGAATTGAAGTGTAAGTCACGTTCCTTTGAAAGTTGATAATAACTGTCATTGCGAGGGTATGCGACGATTAGGCAGCATAGGCTTCGTCGTCGCTGTGCGACTTCTCGCAATGACATTAGGGGTAATTATTTCCCTAATATCCAATACGCCAATAAGGCAACGCTTTCCCTGAGTCTGTAATACGCAAGATCGTAAAATGTCTGTTTTATACCTGAAGGACTTCCAATGGCGTTAACACCGTTAAATTTACACATTTCTAACGCGCGGGCAAGGTGGTATTGATCGCTTATTACAATTAATTTTTTCCATCCTTGTTTTTTAACGAGTTCATCTCGCATATAGAGAACTTGCTCCAATGTTGAGTGAGAATTTGTTTCGGCAATGATCTTACTATCATCAATTCCGCGTTTTATGAGTTCAAGTTTTGCGATCTCACCTTCGGCTCGCTCTCCGGGAGCATTCGAACCTGTGGTTACGATCTTCGGAATCACGTTCTGCCTGAGTAACTGCTCGCCAAGCTTTAATCTTTCCAGCAGTGTCGGACTTGGGCGGTCTCCGTTCTCGCTTCCATGCCAAACTGCAGCACCTAAGATGACTCCTGCATCGGCATCGAAACGGCGCATTTCTTCGAAATCAGAAGTAACTTCATAGGTAAATGAAAAGATGAAAGAAATGATCACTGCTCCGAAAAAGACGAAGAGCATGCTTTTGAGTACCCGTAATGCTCCCGATACTCGGGAAAAATTATACTCTTTGCGCGGAAGAAGAAGTGAGATAAAAAGTGCACGGGCAAGGAGGTAGGTGATCGAAGCAGCGCGAGGGAATTCGGCTACTTCAAAGTTCTTTGCTCCGAGGGTGATCCAAAAAATGACAAATCCGATGAGAATGACGATCATCGTTCGCAGGAAACTCATGCGGGATGGATCAAATAAACCGCGAAGCATCAGAAAAATGATGAAGAGAAAAAGTGCATTTGATATAATATCGCTTCGTGTCGAGAAACGAAAGAATTGGGGAGTCAGCCCCTGCCCTAAATATCGGGCATTTGTCAGAACGAAATGCGTAGCAAGCTCAACGATAGCAGCAATAAGGAGCAGTGCCCGCTTGGCGATCATTCGTTCACGGATTACCGCACCAAAGATATGTTCTTCGCTTGTATCTATCACAAATTGTGCAACTCTTAGAATAACTTCGCGTGTTAAATTGGGCTAAAATACACATAGAAAACGCTTTTCTCTATGAAAATCTCATAATATGTATGGGACTCGTATGAGATAAACAAAAGGCTTCTTGGAACAAATTCAATTTTTGGCATTAGGCGGGGCGCGCGAGATCGGCGCGAATGCATATTTTTATAAGATCGGCGGCTATGGTCTGCTTGTCGACGCCGGTTTGCATCCGGAAAAAATAGGCTGGGATGCTTTTCCGAAAGCAGAATTGCTCGATCCTTACAGCGTAAACTCCTTCATTATCACCCATGCGCATACCGATCATCTCGGAGGAGTGCCATTTTTATTGCAATCTCAACCTCAGGCACGTGTGATTGCAACTCCTGAAACTACGGACATTGCACGAATCATGCTTTCTAACTCGTCAAGTCTTCTTCCGCGCCAGCATCCTCAGGAAGTGATCGATAAACTCACCTATTATTCTTTAGAAAAAATTGACGAGATATTACGAAATATAGAGCCTCGCAAGATCAATACTAGTTTTATTCTCAATGATACGGCTTCCCAGGAGCAGCAAATTAAAGTTACATTTTATAAGAGCGGACATATCTTGGGTGCTGTAGGGTTACTCATTGAGCACAATGGTAAACGCTTATTCCATACCGGTGATACCTCACTTCATACTCAGTACCTGATCGGAGGCGCAGATCTTCCTGATAAGCAGGTTGATGTTGTCGTCAGTGAATGTACGAATGGCAAAGTCGATGCTTATCTAAGTCATTCGCGCGAAAAAGAATTGGTACGTCTTGAAGCTACGCTTACAAGAGTTCTCGAAGGAGGCGGTTCTGTGTTAATTCCGGTTTTTGCTCTTGGTAAAATGCAGGAAGCGCTTGCAATGCTTTGGGACGGGATGCGGGCTAAACGAATTCCGACCGTAGATATTTATACCGGAGGAATGGGAAGACGTATCGCAGATATTTACGATAAGTTTGCTTTTAGTGATTCCCGATTAAACCATCAGGAAGTTCTGAAGGATATTCCTCAATTCGAAGTGCCGAGGCGTGAAGATCTTTTCAGTGGTAAATATTTTAAGACTCCGAGCATCGTGCTGGCTTCAAGCGGAATGATGCAAACCGGCACATCGAGCTATTTCCTTGCTCAGCGTTGGCTCCGTCAGAAAAATTTTGCCATCTGTTTTATTGGTTATACCGATCCGCGTACTCCTGGTTATGTTGTTTCGCATGCCGAGAAAGGACAACGTATTAAATTCGGCTCGATGAAGCGCGAAGTTCCGGTTCGGTGCGAGATCGAACGCTTCCGATTCAGTGCTCATGCCAGACGTGAAGAATTGCTTGAAATTATTAACCGCTTGCGTCCCAAACATGTGGTGCTCACTCACGGTGATACCGATGCAATGAACGCATTCGGAGAACTTATTATGGAATCCTTTCCCGGTACAAAAGTCAGTGCGCCGGAAAATGGGAAGTGGTATAATTTGCTGACAGAAAATTGAGGTTTTATGTCAGCAGACGTGACCGGTTCCCGGTATTTGAGGCGATCAATGATAAAACATTTGCTCGAACCGAAGCAATACACAGGGCTTCGGAAAGCCTGGGACTCCTGATAGTAATCTTGTACGCACCGAGAGATCGACTCGCGAAATAGAATTGATAATGAGCTGCGGTCCAATAGCCAGATCAAGAACTGTTCCGTGTTCATGCATGATCATTCCCGGCATTGAGGTCTCTATTTGATCATAAGTGATGTACTTTCCTAACAACTCAGCATAAAGATTAAAATTCAGGTCTCTGTAACTTTCATAGTGAGCGGGATAAACTAAAAATCCGGCTGAAAGGGAATAGTTATAATTTCTGACATCTTGAAATATGATGCCCGGGGCAGCATTTACATTCGGAACAAGCGTAATTACTCCGATCGTAGAAGAAAGTGCAAAACGATTTTGCAATAACGTAAAAATAAACCCCGCTCCCAAGCCTCTGTTACCACCTTCAAGTTCGACATCTGCAAACGTATTACGCTGCTCTCCGATTGCACCTTGTGCATAAGCCGCTATTCGAAAATGCTTTTTGAATCCATCGTCGCTGAAGAACTTGTATTTTGCATACGCATCAAAATTATTAAAGGCGTAACCGCCATAATAATTTGAAGCATGTAGTGTTGCCGTCGTCATCAGGGCGGCAGTCACTTCGTACATAAATCCAAGATCATTACGGGTAAAGAAAGACCCTGCTTTACCAAAACTTTCAGCGCCGATGACGAAGCCATACGATTGATTAGGCATATTACTTGCCGGCTCGGTATAGATAAAAAGTTCTTGCGCTGAGGATCTTCCAATGAAGGATCCCATGAAGAAAATAAGGATTAGATATTTCATGCTTGATTAGTCTTTCGGACACAGAGTCTCTTCGGGCGGACAAATTGTCCGCCCCGGACGGGAAAGGTCTATGACGCTAATGTTACATGAAAGAGATGCTTTGCCGGAGTGACGTTCAGCGGGCAGCATACATCCTTCTTATTATTTTTATAGCAGCTCATTGAAGTTTTCTTTGACCATTCTTTAAATTCCTTCTTCGAAACGAATGGCTTATCAATAAAACGCAATGTAACAGGACCGTTTAATGTCTGATCTTCGACTCCCACAAAATGCAAGACGTCATTACCATAATCAATATGCTCGTCAATGCCGATTTTCTGGTTGCTGAAATTAAACGTAGCAGTGATATTTCGAACGGAAAATCCTGCATCTTCAACTGCCTTGACAATGTCTTCCATTGGAGCACTGATATTCTTTTTGAATGTGATATGAGCAATAAGTGTATTAAGATCAACATCAATGCTATCTATAAAATCAAGACGTTTTAATGTTTCTTCTGTACCTCGTGCGCACATAGAGCACGTCAGAC
>JBBQGG010000062.1:0-17671 GCA_038322815.1 Kapaibacterium sp. (SeqCode) | reverse complement strand
TTTAGATCAGGAAATTTTTTCAATAAATTACTTCGGAATTCTTTTTCATCGAAATCCGGCTTCTTTTCCTCTTTATTATGGGGAACGTCCATAATGCTTTGGCAAACCAATGGTTTTAAAAATAAACAGGATATTAAAATAGGGTCAAGACAAGTTAAGGAAGATTTTATTCTTCTAACTTGTTAAGGCTTAATGGATAACAGATACTATTTTCGGTCGCGCATTTCAGAGCGTAAATTTAGGGAGATCGTGTTATTGTTTTCCGAGGACCTTCTGGCAACGCAAATCTCTCGGAATACCAGCGTGAACCGTAATACGATCAACACGATAGTGCGTCATATCCGTGAGGTGATCGCAAGGCATCGTGAGACTTTCTCACCGTTTGGCGGTGAAGTGGAAGTTGATGAAAGCTACTTTGGTGCACGACGACAAAAGGGCAAGCGCGGACGAGGTGCGCTGGGAAAAACAATAGTCTTTGGTATCTGCAAACGAGGTGGCACTGTCTATACCGAGATCGTGCCTAACTGTTCCCGAGCCACGCTCCAAGCGGTTATCACGGAGCGGGTGAACAAGAATAGTACCATTCACTCCGACAAGTGGAGAGGGTATAACGGATTGGTTGATCTCGGCTATAAGAAACACTACCGCCTCGACCATGGACGTGATGAGTTTGTACGAGGACACTCGCATATCAATGGCATTGAGGGGTTCTGGGGATTAGCAAAAACACGATTAGTCAAGTTTAAGGGCATGAATAAGAAAACGTTTTATCTGCATCTCAAAGAGTGCGAGTTCCGCTACAATTATCGGAATGATTCTCTCTATAAAATGCTTTTGAAGCTGCTAAAAAATAATCCCCTTAACTTGTCTTGACCCTTAAAATAAACCTTTGTGCCGGCTCATCTTAATATCCCGTCGTGTGCAATGGAGGACAAAAATAAAATCGGTATGGTTCAATAAAGTTTGTATATTGAATCATGAATGGTGAGATGAAAGGTGTCGTCGTGGCAAGGTGCACGTCTTAATAATTGCAGAATGAAAAAAGGAGTCCCCGACTTTTTTTCCTATGAATTTTTAATTCTAAGGAAAAATCTGAAAAACCCGTATTTTTGCATGAAATTATTCACCTGCAATGAAAAAAATATTTTCGTTTTGTTTTTTTCTGATCATCATATCACATTGTTCTCTTTGCGCACAGACATTCGAATGGGCTCGCAAGAGTGGCACAAAAATTATTACTACCGGAGCAGCAGTTGCTTGCGATGAGCATGGCAATAGCTATGTGACCGGTACGTTTTTTGGCAAATGTAGGTTCGGCGATATCGAACTGAGCGCCGATGGACGCGATATTTATATCGTGAAGTACGATCCTCTGGGCAATGTGCTTTGGGCAAAAAGCGTCGGCGGCAGAGCCGATGATTTCGGAAATACGATAGCATTGGATAAAGAGGGCAATTTCTATTTAGGGGGCTCGTTTGCAGTGCAGATAGTTTTTGGAAAAGATACGTTAACTGCTAAAGGAATGCATGATCTATTTCTTGCAAAATATAATTCAAAGGGCGAGGAGATCTGGGCGAAAAGCGCCGGAGGATATTATGAGGATCATGCCATGACTCTTTCGCTCGATAAGAAAGGAAATTGTTATGTTGCAGGCTACTTCAAAGATACAGTATGGTTCTCACCTGAAGTGATGATCATCGGCAAGCGCATTTCTACCTACGATATGTTTTTTGCAAAATACGATCCTAAAGGAAATCTACAATGGGCAAAAACTTTGGGCGGTTCGAGCTATCAGACACAGAACGAAGGTCTTGCGATTGCAACAGATCCGGCAGGTATGTCCTATCTTACAGGTTTTTATCAAAGCGAAGCGGAGTTCGATACAAAAAAAATTACGAATCAGGGTACCTATGCATTTTTCGTTACGAAATACGATTCCGACGGAAAGATGTTATGGTTAAAAACGGCAGGAAACGACGGCTCGGCAGTGATCGGCAAAGGTATAGCACTTGATAAAAAAGGTAATTGCTATGTGACGGGGACATTGACGGGTACCTTAGCATTCGATACGATCATGGGAGTAAGCAAAAATCTCGGATTTCCGGATATGTTTTTAGCAAAGTATAATTCATCCGGAGATATTATCTGGCTTCGCACGAGCGCTGGTTTCGGAGCGAAAAATCCTTATGCATCTGCAGTTGATGCCGAAGGAAATCCCTACGTATTCGGGACGTTTCGTGATACTGCTTCGTTTGGTACGATCACGCTTAGTGGATCGGGCACGGAAAATATTTTTTTGGTTAAATACAACACATCCGGTGAACCTGAGTGGGGAAAACAAGTGGGGCGTCATGGAATGATATTAGGCAAAGCGCTGAGTATTGATAAAGCAGGGAATGTTGTCATGACAGGAAATTTTACGGACACTGCTGATTTCGGAAAGGCGCATATTAAGGCTTTGGAAAATACGCAGGATGTTTTCATAGCAAAACTTTCTGCCCGTCAGTTAGCGAAAGAAAAAAAACTTGACGAGATCCCTGCGCCTGATTTTATATTTATTTCCTGCGAACTTGATCTCAGGTCCCATATTGCAACAGTAAAATTTTCGATTCCGAGATCAAGTTTTGTGCTGCTCGGAGTCTATGATATGATGGGCACGGCAGCAGAATCATTTATAGAAGGACAGCGCGATGCAGGAGTTTATGAAGTAAAACTCGATCTTAAGAGTATTAAAGAAGGCGAAGATTTTTATTGCAGACTGCAATGTGGAAAAGAGAAACAGACAAAGAAAATGGAGTTAAGGAAATAAATTGAACAGACACAAGGCAATTCTCGGATGGTGTGGATTCTTTGCCCACCTTTATAAAGACGGGCGGACGAAGAGTCTGCCCCACTTTGCAACGTCCCTTTATTTGCTGCCATTTTTAGTACTATTTTTTAGTATAAATATTTCTCTACTCCACGCCCAATTTCTCCCTCCCACGGGCGGCAACCATCCTGAATTGCATTGGCATGAGCTATCCACAGAACATTTTACGATCGTCTATCATGACGGTTTAGATAGCATTGCATTAAAAGCTGCCCCTGTTGCTGAAGAAGTATATCATGTCGTTACGACAAATCTACAAACTCCGCTCAAGGGTAAGGTCAGGATCTATCTATCTGATTATGATGAGATCAAAAATGCTTTCGCATTCGAAGACGATTATATTTTTATATGGATGCGCGGCATTCTCGATGATCTTCCGTACGGTTTTCGTTCAAGCGGTACTTCTAAATGGCTTCGCTCCGTTATCACGCATGAGTTCACTCATATCGTTATAGCACATGCTACGAAAGATATTTTATCTTTTTTTACTTCAGGAAGCGATATTCCCCGTTGGTTCAATGAAGGCCTGGCGCGATATATGGAGCCTGACGGTTGGACAAGCGATCTCGAAGCTCTGCTTCGAGTAGCTACCGTATCAGGGCATCTCGATCTCGGCACGACCGATGATTATTTATCCGGAGGAATGACGTATGAGGGCGGACAATCACTGGTGCGCTACATCGCCGCGACGTACGGCGATTCGGCGCTTGTGAAAATTCTGAAATACCGGAATTGGATATTTTATGAATTTTTCGAAGCAGTAGAATCGGCAACAAAGAAAGATATATTTACGCTGATCGACGATTGGAAAAAAACTTTGAATGTTTATTTCAACTCGAACTACGGACAGAAAGAAGAAGCAAATGAATTCGCCCGTACGATACCATCAGGATTAGCCGTTACGGTTGCCGCACGTCTGGAACCGGGCGGAAAACGAATTGCTCTTATTGGTAACCGCACGAAGAAAAGCCCTGCAAGGCTTTATATTCTGAAAAATGATGTAAGCGGTGAGCCAATTTTGCTCAGTGATGAGGCAGGTATTGAGCCTGTTATTTCATGGTATCCCGGAAATGAGGCACTGTGCATTTCGAAGTATCGCCTCGGAACAAACGGAAATTTGATCCATGATCTGTACCGCGTTGATATTGAAACGAGAGAGTTTACTCGTATAACAAATGACGGCCGTTATGAAGAACCGGATGTAGCCTTACAAGGCAATCGTATCGTTGCTGTGCGTACTGAACAAAATCATTCCGATCTCTATATTTTAAATTCTGACGGATCACATCCCGAGCAATTGACTAATTATAACGATGCCAATACGCAAGTCTATGCGCCACGTTGGTCAGCCGACGGAAAACAGATTACCTATTCGGTTTTTCGGACGAATGGCATGCGTGATATTGCTGTCATTGACGTTGCAACAAAACAAAGCACGCTTATCACCAATGATTCTGTAAACGACCGCGCAAGTATGTTTTCGCCAGACGGGAAAGATATCGTTTTTCTTTCACATCGCAATGGCATTCCGAATTGTTATAGAATATCTGCAACCAATAGGACTAGTTCACAGGCTGCTCAACTCTCCGATATTGCAGGTGCGATGTATCCCTGGGATTGGTCGGGTGCGAAAGATTCGATCTTAGTGACTTCATACGATGCACGAAATTCAGTCGGTCTTTATTGGATAGGAAGTAATCGGAACGTGAAAAGCGCGCCTCTGCCTCAACTGAAAAATAAATATTCCGATTGGCGGACGATACACTTTCCGCTTAGTACGAGAACCTACGATTCAATTCTGCCTGTCGTCATACATGATCCGGGTGTATATAATTCACTTACCCATATTCGTCCGATCATTGTGCTGCCGGTACTTTCAAGCGATAAGGGAAAGGACGGACAGATTGGATTGCGTTATGGACTTATCGGAACGGCATTCGATCCGATGCAAAAACATACCATGAATGCATTTCTTGATTACGGCTTTCAGAGTAATGAAGTTGGTGGATTTTTAAGCTATACGAATAGGCAATTATATCAGAATATAACTCTGACCGGAACTCACACGTATAGCTTTGTAAGAATTTTAGAAGGCAAACCGCTTTACCAACGCGATCAGGGAGGGGCGTTTACGATCTCACAGGTATTTGCTACTCCGAATTCCATCACAACTTCCCATTCGCTGGCATTAACTGCACAGTACAGAAAGCTTGAACCGGTAAATATTCATGATTTTGATAATCAGCAATTTGAACAAACACCGATCAACTATAAAGGAATAGACCTTGCTTTACAATATATTCTCCTTTCGCGTGATCTGATAGTCCGTACGGAACTTCTGCATGCCGATAAAAAACTTTCCGGTGATCTGACCTATACCCGCGCAAAAATTAACTTCAGTTATAAATTTCCTTTCGATGATGATAGGACGGTGCTTATCGGACTTCGGGGTGCAGTAATTGCTCAATTCGGCGATCAGATACCCCAGGAATATGTCGGGTTTAGATCCGATGAAGTGTTTCAAAATGGATTTAATCCGCTATCATTAGAATATAGTTACCGTCTTCGTGGAATTCGGAGACCTTATTACGGCGACCGTTTAATGTTAGGATCGGTTGAGTTTATCATTCCGGATTTTTTATTCAGCAACTTAGTCCCGATCATCGGTTCATTAAGTCCTTCTCTTGTAGCATTCTTTGATATAGGAAGCGTCTGGTATGATAAAACTCCATCGAACTATCCTGCAGTCGAAATGAAATCTATCGGAAAAACACATTGGCTGCAAAGCGGCGGCTTAGAACTTCGCAGCGGCATCGAAGGAATATTTACCGTGGGTGGGGGAGTAGGGTATGAGTTCAAATATCATCCTCAGCCGGATTGGTATTTCAGGATCACGACGTATTTTTAATAAGCTGAACCTGCATTTGAAAGATTATTGAATTAAGAAAATAAAAATTCATACGTTCAATTTCCCTTTATACTCTAATTTATTTTTTTGGCTACATATCCACCCTCATCGCATTACGACCATTTCTTTCGTTAAAGAAGTCCCATCGAATTCTAAACGATAGAAATAGGTGCCGTTTGCCAGACCACGAGTATCGCAACTGAATATTTGTTCTCCGCTTGTAACGGGTCCGTCAAGAAGTGTTCTGACGAGTCTTCCATTCACATCAAAAACTCGGAGTACTGCATTTCCGGCAGGAATGCGAATCGCGATGTTCGTTGCTTCGTTTACCGGGTTCGGATAATTTTGCAGTAATTCAGTAGTGGATGGTTGAGCTTTTGTTTCGACAACCGATTGCTGTTGAATGATCGGAAGCGTTGAATATGACTTGAGCAAGGTCTTTGTTATCTCTGCCTCAGGAGTGTCGAACCACTCTTTAAGCACAGAAGCATAGATCTGGCGGAAATCAAATTGTATGGCAACGTTATCTTCGAATGTTGCCTTTGCCGGAAGGACGGGATTATCTCCCAGAATTCCCGGAATAACTTTTGATCCGAAAACAAATAACGGAGCGGCAGCGCCGTGATCGGTGCCGAGGCTATCGTTGGATTTTACTCTTCTTCCGAATTCGGAGAATGTCATTCCGATAACCCGGTCTTCCAGTGCGTTCAATTTTAATTCATTTTGAAAAGCTGAGACAGCCGTAGAAAGTTTTAAGAGCAGAGGATCCTGCCCTTCGCGTTGTTTGTCATGGGAATCGAAGCCGCCGAGATTAACGACATAAATTTTTGTTTTTAAACCTCCGGCAATAAGCTGGGCAACGATACGAAGCTGATCGGCAAGTGAATTTTTGCCCCCCGATGGCCATTGTCCAGAAAGAGTTTTTCCTTTGCCGGCTGCAGATTTTACTGGCGCTGCAAATGTTTGGAGCTGCTGACCGATAGAGCGGATATATTTCAGTTCGTTTCCGGCTCGGGTATTCGGTGTGGGAGTTGTCGTATCATTAATAATATTTGTGAAGGCTGTCGGGGTCGTTGAATACCATTCCAACATTCCCGTTCGTACCCTGGAGACCAAGTGAAACAGATGCACCGATCTGGATCGCGATAGGATCGGGCATTGCTGCATTCGGATATCCGGCAGGAAAGCCCGGATATTCCTGATCGAGATATCTTCCGATCCATCCTGTTGAGAGCACTTCGTTATAATCGGATCCGGTGAGCCAAATATCTATTGATCGGAAATGCGAAAAGTTAGGCTGAGGATAACCTACATTTTGTACAATACCAAGTTTACCGTCCTTAAAAAGATTTTGCATTGCTGCAAAATTCGGATGGAATGCATTTTTATCGGAAATTTTCAGTGTGTCTTTTTCCGCGATGGCAATATTCGCACGCGCTGCCATAATATTAGAATACTGGTCAAGCGGGATCAGGGTCTGCAATCCGTCGTTGCCGCCGATAAGTTGGATGAGCACCAATACACGGTCGGATGATCCTCCTTGTGGCATCATCGCTTGCAGGAAAGGATTATTTGCAAATGCCTTCACAGAAAATCCGCCGACAAGAAATGGCAGGATGGTTGCAGGCGCTGCGGCTTTGAGGAAATCTCTACGTTTCATAAGCTTATTATTACATTAATTGATATTCAGCAAGTTCGAGCATATATTTTATCAAGTTAGTCAGTTTCGTATTCACTGCTGCTTTCTTTGTGGTGTTCGTCGGATCGACAGTGAACGCATACCATTCATTAGTCCATTCATAATCCGGCAGTCCCGGCAAAAGGGTATCGTGCAGCGTTTTTAACTGATCGGATGAAAGCGGATTGGGATAGAGCAGATTTGCCAGATCAGCAACAAGGGTGACAGGATTTGTAGGATCGGATGTTTGCTGCGCAAGAAGTGTCGGATCGAGAGTTGCAGTATAGTATGTCTGTACAACATTCTGAAACTTGTTTGTTGCAATGTCATCTAAAAATTTTACTCTGGAGTCGAGCGTGCCTGAATTGATCCACAATTCATGGTACTGAGGCGCTTCATAATATTCCGGCCAGCCGGCAACGTTCGGCGGATCAAGGAGTGCCATCTGAAGATTTGCCGCAGTTTCCCGAACTGTTATCCAGCCATAATATTGAGCCGTAAGTTCTTCGGGATGAGGTAGTTTCACGCCAAGTGTTCGTACCGTTCCGACAACCAGATCAAGAGGGTTCTTAACAATACATCCTGCATATGCCGGATCGTAAAAAAGAGAACTCGCCAGTAACTGAGCCATCACCGGCTTGATCTCGAAGTTATTGGTGATAAGTGTTTGCGCAAGCGGCGCGATAACATTCAGTTCGATCGCATCATCGATCACATAATCGACAAACCATCTGAATATCTTTCTGCAAATATATTTTGCCGTTGCATCCTGACTAAATATCATAGTAAGCAGATCATCAAGTTCGCGTTCGGCACCGGCTTGATCTGTCGATCCTTTTATAACTTTATTTCCATATCGAAGGGAAAATAGTTTGTCGGATGTATCATGGTTTTGGGGAGTGAATATTGTGCCCACAGTTTTTGGATCGTCGCTCCAGCCTGTTAAGACATGTGCTGCGGCTTTGACGTCAGCTTCAGTATAGGTTGTATAATCTCCGGTGGAAACATCAACGCTTTTTCCGATCGTGAATAATTCCTGAAGCTCTCGTCCGTAATTTTCATTAGGTGCCGAGGCAACATTATGGTTTCCGCTTAAATACCTGAGCATAGCAGGGTCAAGCGTGATAGCTTTTGCAAATGATTTGAAATTTCCAAGCGCATTGGCTCGTAAAAGGAGATTATATTTATACATATATCTGGCATCACTGACTGCCATAGAGCCGCAGGAAAAATGATTGTGCCAAAACAATGTCATCTTCTCGCGAATAGAAATATTCTGCGTAAGCAGAAGATTGGTGTACCATCCGTTCAATGATTGGGACCGGTTAAAATCATTTACGGTATTATAATCCAGATGGATCCATGTTTGTCCGTCACCTACTCCGCCTGATTCGATATGATACCAAACTAACGGAGCATCAGAATGAGCAGGTTGTTCAGCAAGCAGCAGATCTACTGCCTGAGACATTATCATCTTTCCGATGGTCGCAATATCATTTGCCGTTGCGCCAAACATCGTCCGCCGAAGAAGATGGGCAGCCTGTGGGAACCCCCACGCTCCGGTGTATGGGTTCATCGATGTGGATGAAGCAATAGAAGATTTGTTCATAATATCCTCCGAAATGATACTGTGTGTAAAGGACGTTTTAAGTAAAACGATTAAGGTTCTTTAAAGTTACCAATTTAAGAACTAATTAAACAATATCGCCCAAATCCCCACAAATCACCACCATGCCTTTAAAATCTTCGTATATTTGCAAAGTTGTGATTAACGCCTTATGCCAAAACTGTCGCTGAAAAAGCGCATTCGAAAAATTCTTAAGACGCCAAAGCTCTTGCTTATTACGGCGACGATTCTTGTCCTCTCTACTACTCTGCTTTTTGCGAATAAAGGAATCTGGCGTCATGTTTCACTTCGTCGGGACATTAGTGCCTTGCAATCTCAAGATGCTTCACTGACTGATGAAGAGCAAAAACTTCAGACACGGGTCGATCTTCTCGGCAAAGAAGATCCGACAATTATCGAACGTATTGCCCGCGAGCGGTACCATCTGAAAAAACGTGACGAAATAATTTATCGAAAAGACAGGAATAGTCGGTAGTGTTTAGTCGTTAAGCTATTGCAAATTTTTCTGCAAACGACTACCGACTAAAGACTAATGACTGATTCGCTTTCCCCGACACCCGAACCCCGAACCCCGAAACCCGACCTCGTCATCGGCGTTGATATTGGAGGGACAACGATTAAACTTGGTGTTGTAGATCTAGTTAAAGGAAAGATCCTCCGCGAATCGTCATTCACTACTCCGAATGCAACTGCCCGCGATACTGCAGGGATGCTTGCGCGGCACATCAATGTATTGATCCATCAATACCCGGATATAACTTCCATAGGTATCGGCGTTCCGGGTGCGATGAATATGGAAAGAAACCTCGTCCAGAACCCACCGAATTTTCCGAAATGGGAAGTTGAGCCCTTTGCTGATTATGTTCAGGAAGCAGTTCCTATTTCTGAGTTAGTGGTCATGGATAACGATGCAAAAGCTGCAGCGCTTGCCGAACTAAAATTCGGTGCGGCAAAAGATGAAAAATTCTTTCTCCTTGCAACTCTCGGCACAGGAATTGGCGGCGCGATCATCGCTGATGGAAAAATATTTCGTGGCGCTTTCGGCGGAGCCGGGGAGTTTGGGCATATCATGATCAATTATGAAGGACCGGATTCATTAAGCGGAATAAAGGGATGTCTGGAAGCATATATCGGGCAGAAATATCTTTCTACACGGACGATCGAAAAAATACGAGCCAGTAAAAAACCTTCTGCACTTCGTTCGTTCTTGCCTTCGGGAAATCTTGAACCAAAAGATATTTATGAAGCTGCACAAGCGGGTGATGGATTTGCTAAAGAAATTTTAGCTGAGGCAGGGATGATCCTCGGGATCGGATTTGCCTCGGTTGCAGTACTATTAGATATTCCGCTTTTCCTTGTCTCAGGTGGTGTTGCACAAGCCGGTGACCTGCTTTTAAATCCTGCAAGAGAGGCATTGAAAAAAAATGTTCTTGAGCATCAGAGGGATTCTGTTGAGATACGCGAATCAAAACTCGGGACGAAAGCCGGTATAATAGGAGCAGCATTATTGACTCAGGGAGTTCTTAGTTCTTAGTTCTTAGTTCTTAGTTCTGAACGTGTCATTGCGAGGAGTCCGCTTGCGGACGACGAAGCAATCCCCTTAATGGTGACAGACACGTTGTTACCAATACTTTTTGAGGATTGCTTCGTCAGGCTAAAGCCGACCTCGCAATGACACTCTGAAATAAATATCGCAATATGAAATTTATAGAAAAAATACGATCAGCCCAAGTAAAAAATAATTCGAAGCTTTGTATTGGTTTGGACACTGCACTTGCAAGTGTTCCGGAATTTCTGCATAGCGAAACGAATCCGGTTCTAACATTTAATAAGTCGATCATAGATGCAACGAAAGATATTGTATGTGCTTATAAACCCAATGTGGCATATTATGAAGCGTATGGAGTGAAAGGTTTTCAAGCACTCGAAGGTACGCTTGCACATATTCCCGCTGAAATATTCACTATTGCAGATATAAAACGCGGCGATATTGGGGCGACAAGCGATCAGTATGCGATTGCATACCAGGAAAAATTCAATTTCGATTCGATCACCATCAGTCCGTACATGGGCACTGATTCTGTAGAGTCTTTTTTACAAAGGGAAGATCGAGGCGTTTTTTTCTTAGGACTGACATCGAATCAGGGTGCAAAAGATTTTCAATACCTTGAGCTAAAAAGTGGAAAAAAACTTTATGAAGAAGTCACAGATAAAGTCCGAGAGTGGAACGCATCGAAACGTAATTGTGGTCTTGTTGTCGGTGCAACAAAGCCATCAGAATTAAAAGCTCTCCGTGAACGTGCGCCCGAGTTACCATTCCTTATTCCCGGGATAGGTGCTCAGGGCGGATCGCTTGAAGAAGTATTGCAGGCGAATGCTGATGGCATTGCAATTATCAATGTCAGCCGAGCCGTCTGCGGTGCATCGAAGGAAAAAGATTTTGCAGAGGCAGCAAGAGCGGCGGCGATTAAACTTGTAGAAATAATGAGATGATTCCAAACCACGTCATCGCAAGCGACCGAAGGGAGTGTAGCGATCTAAAATATTTGACCATGGAGTAAATCTTAATTTTTTTAGATTGCCGCGTCGGACTAAAGTCCTCTTCGCAATGACACATTAAAAAACTCCGATAGAATGAAATCTGATACGTTAGCTGAATCGCTTTTACATGAGATCTGGAAAGATCAATCCAGATTCCTCGTCCCACATCCTATTCTATCCGACGGAACGGAAATAAAAATTATCAGCCGGGGAGAGTATAATGATCATCGCGGTGGTCCTGACTTTATGAATGCTGAAATTGCTCTTGATGGAATGCGCATCAAAGGCGATATAGAACTTCATAAAAGAGTTGGCGGATGGGATGATCATGGGCATTCAGATGATAAAAATTATTCACAAGTCATTTTGCATGTGGTCTTAGATGCAGATATCGAAGAGTTACAAAATGCTTCTCCAAAAGTACCGGTGCTGATTTTGCGAGATAATCTTGCTTTCGACCAACGCACATTCTGGCAGGAGCTTTTTGAGAAAAAATTTGCCAGGTCTCCGGAATTGCCGTGCTTCCCGCATAATCTTTCGCTTCCGATGAACTTCAAATCAAAGGTCGTAGCAAAGATGGGAGAAGCGCGATTAGATGAAAGAATTGCGAGAATAGTACATGAGGTTGGTTCACCTATAACCGATGAGTTCATTCACGATAAAGTCTATGAATTTGTTTTTGATGCTTTTGGATATTCAGAGAATAGAATGCCTTTCATACAACTTGCTCGTCTGTTGCCTCGATCGTTTCTTCAGAAAATACGTGCTAAAGAATCTGCTCAGGACATTCATGGAATATTTGAAGCTTTATTTTTTGGTGCTTCAGGGCTTCTTTCTAAGCCGCAGCAAGAATTCGAGCCGGATGTAAATGAATATCTCTTAGATCTTTCTGCAAAGTGGGAAGCATTAAAAGTTGATTACGATATTTCTGAACATCTTGCCGAAAATGACTGGGCTTTTTTTCGTGTCCGTCCTTTGAATACACCATATCGCCGCATTGCCCTTGCTGCAGTTTTAGCAAGAAAATATTTTTCCCGTACCGACTATTCAATTTACGAAGATATCACGTATGAACTCGGAGATTCTCCGTTTTGGGAAAAACATATTTCATTCAAGCAATCGCTTGACGAACCTCATGCCTTGCTTGGTGATGAGCGAAAAAGGGCGATCGTATTAAATGTGATATTCCCTGCACGAATCGTAATTGAAACAGAACACGCAAAAGGAAAAAGTCACGAGCAGGAGAAAATACAAAGCAGAGTTAAGCCGCTTCGCAAAGAATGGGGTGAGTATTCCTCACGGTCGAGTGCACAATATATTAATGTAGTGGAACAAGAGCTTTTGGAGTCCGAGAACATTCGCTCTACACTTGGCGAACAAGGCGCATTATACCTTTATCGGAATTTTTGCACTGCAAAACGCTGCTCGGAATGTCCGGTCGGAGAAAGACTTATGATAAAAGGCTGGAAACCTCTCAGGTAGTCTTTGTTGTTAGAGTGCAGCAATTATGAAATTTTTAGCTTTTAGCTTTAGCTTTTAGCTTGGAAATGCGGGAGTAACTCAGTTGGTAGAGTGCAACCTTGCCAAGGTTGATGTCGCGGGTTCGAATCCCGTCTCCCGCTCATTGGCAATATCTTCTCTTATTGACGTTTAAGTCTTTTCTTAGCTATTCTTGATGCTGAATCTCGCATATTCCAATGATCGAGATAATCCATTGCAATTGTCCTATCTCTAATTACGATCAAATTCTCTCGATTTTTTTCCTCAGCACTTTTAGAATAATTGAAACTTCCTGTAATCGTTATGATTGAATCTATGATCATAACTTTCTTATGCGCTAAACCAACAACTGTATCTATCTTTACATATATTTTTTCGGTATTAAGTTGACGGAGTGCATTTTTTTCTTTTTCCCCTGTCTCTGCACGTCTATCTAGTATTAGTCTTACGTTAACGTTATCTTGGTGGACTTTGATTAGCGCATCAACAATTGGCTGCGAAGTAAGACTATAAGCCTGTACGAGTATTTCGGACTGAGCATTCTCGATAGCTTCAACTATTGCTTCTTCCGCTCCCCCTTTCGGCGAAAAATAAACCTTCATTGAGTCTTCATATGTCGAGGTGCATGAAGACAAACCTAAAGCAATTGCAAGAAAAATCGGGAGTATAATATTCATGAGGAAGTTTTGATGAGATTAAGTTTTACGCTAACAGAACACATCCTCTAAATGTTACCTATTATTGTAAATAGAGATTAATTGAGTACGACTTCGAAACCCGATACCCTGAACCCGATACCCGATCCCGATCGCGAGCTGCTGCGTGAGCGATTTGCAATGCGTTCACTGCTGGAATTCGCCCGTACACTAACACCTGATCTTGGTCCGGAAGGTATTCTCAAAAGTGTTATGCGGACGATCATGGGGAAGGGGCTAATCACAGAAGGTTTTGCATATCTATCGGAGAAAATGGAATATGCAGATCCAATCTATAATCTAATTTCCAAATCGGGATTTCGCGAAGTTGATCTGCCTTCATCAATTTCTTTTGAGATGTTTGAAACCTGGCTTTTCGCTCCGCCGGGGCGAACACATTTTACAATTCCTATTTTTGATTCAGAACAACAGACGATCATCGGGTTTTTAGGTTTTGGCAAATCTCTATCGCCTGAGGCAGATGTATCGACTGAGCATAATTATCTTGAATCACTTTCACTTCTTACAGGAATTGCACTGACGAATGCAGCGCTTTTCGAAGATGAACGTCTGCGCGAGCGTTACGAAGCTGAACTTCGATTAGCTCGTGAGATTCAACAATCACTTTTACCTCAAGTGGTGCCTGAGATCCCCGGTCTCTCTTTTACTGCTTTTTCAAAACAAAGTGAACTTGTCGGAGGCGATTATTATGACATTATCAAACTGAATGAATACCAGGTATTCGTTGCAATTGCAGATGTGGTGGGCAAAGGCATCAGCGCGGCAATCTTGATGTCCGGCTTGCAAGCTTCCTTACGTGCGCTTATATCGCCGCTTCGCTCCGGCCAATTAAGCTTCCGTGAAATGATAAGTGATCTTAACCGTCTGATCTATGAAAGTACAACTTCAGAGCGATATATAACTGCTGTCTTTGCGATATTCGATACTGAGACAGAAAAAATTTCTTCCATTGTCTGTGGTCATCCGAGGCCGATAGTATCATTGCCAAATGGAGATTTTAAAGAACTTGCCACAAGTGGGATTCCGCTTGGAGTGATCGCTAAATATGATTTTGAACCTCTGGAAACAAATTTTAGTCTTGGCTCATATTGTGCCTTTTATACCGATGGTTTATCAGAGGCGATAAGCGACGGAGAGATGTTAGGAGGTAAGGGAGTTGAAATGTTTTTATCATCTGTAGAAACAGATGACATTTCCCCCTCGGTTTTGGAAAAGGCACTTTTTCGGGAGACTAAATTAATTGTCAGCGATGATATTACGCTTGTTATTATTAAACGAGTACAATAATTACTAAGGTCAACTTCAAATTTCACGGTATTTTTGATACACAGACAGTAAAAGTACGTTTCCGGACAATTTAGTGAACTTTTTTCCCCCTAAAGGCATTTACACTCGGCTAATAAAAGAAACTTAAAAAGATGTTCGCAATTGTAGAATTCAGAGGAGAGCAGTACCGCATAGAGGACGGCGCGAAACAACTTCGCGTTGCCTACTTTGATGGCGCCAAAGACGGTGAAAAAGTGAAATTCGGCAAGGTTTTACTTGCTCAGGGATCTGACGGCAAGGTTGCTGTCGGTGGTTCGGTCAAGTTAGAGGCAACATTCGCCGAGCATGATCGCGATTCAAAGATCATCGTATTCAAGAAAAAGCGCCGTAAGCGCTATCGTGTCACTAAAGGACATATCCAGAATTTTACTGTTTTGAACATCAATTCGTTCAGCATCTAATTTTTTTATTTTTATTTTTTGCTTTAACAGGTTATGGCACATAAAAAAGGCGGCGGATCTACTAAAAACGGACGTGATTCCAACGCACAACGACTTGGAGTGAAGAAATTCGGCGGCGAAGCAGTGCTTGCGGGAAATATCCTCGTTCGTCAGCGTGGTACGAAATTCCATCCGGGGCTTAACGTCGGTATCGGTTCGGATGATACCTTATTTGCTCTTTCACATGGCACGGTAAAGTTTGAGCGCTTTCGTTTGAACCGTCAGAGGATTAGCGTTTATCCCTCCTAATTTCCTGGGTTTATACTACATTTAGTATCTGTCATTTCGAACGGAGTTTGCCGCGACGAAGGAGCAGCAGACGAAGAGAGAAATCTTTAAAAAAATAGATCCTTAATTTCTCCCAGTTCTCACTTAAATCTAACCAATCGGGATTTTTTGATTCTATTAACGCAGTTTTCTTTTCTCCTCTCCACTTCTTAATTTCCTTTTCTCTAGCAATGGCTTGCTTAATGTCATTAAAGGATTCATAATAGACAAGTGAATCAACGTTATATTTAGAGGTATAACCTTCAACAACTTTATTCCGGTGTTCTTGAAGCCTGCGGTCAATATTATTCGTTACGCCAATATACGTAGTGCGGTTTGCACTCGAGAGAATATAAACGAAGTACTGATGTGTCATCAAAGAATAATAAGGTTTTTATTTTTATTAGAAGATTTCTCTCTCCGATTCGTTCTCCCATCGGTCGAACGAATCTCCGTTCGAAATGACACCTTACAACTCCAATCTTCTCCAGATATCTTCTACATCCTCAATCTTCTTCGCCTGCAACCCATACATTACGTCATCTATATATTCATCACTTCTCATTCCGACAAGAACAGATGAGATACCATTTACAGAGCGTAGCATGAGAATTGATTTTTGTGAAAGCGAGAGTTCACTATATTCGGCCGGAAGAATTTCATCGAGGGCTTTATGAATTCCGAGCGACTTCTCGTTTGCCTTTGTCAGATAAAAGTTGGTAATATGCTCCATTGCAATGTCAATGCTTTCAGCATAATCCTGCAGGCTTTGAAAAACTTCCGGATCGGTCTTTACTGTATTCTGCAGAAGATCGAACGCATACTGAACGCGGGGCTTGATCACGGTATAGAGCAGATCGCGCCATTCTTCGAATGATGGGAGATGTTCCCATTTTCCATCGAGCCACTCGCCAACAGCGAGTAATTTCTTAACCGCATCATAGGCTTGAGGATTAAGCGAAATATCTTTTAGCGGTCCGTTTTTGAATTCTTCTTCCTGCAATTTCAGATCGTGTACCAACTCTGATATTTCCGTCACAGGTGGGAATTCTCTTACCGGATAATCAGCGAGACGAATAAGAGTATTATTACCGAAAGCATTAAGCGGACGATTAATGAGAACACCAAGGTCTTTTTCTCGCGCGAATTCGATAACTGATTTCGTAGATTTCTCCTGATTCTTTTCAAGTAATCCGCCGCGTTCATAAAGATTCATCGGAAGCTGGATGACAGCGAAATGAGAGCCAACTCCCTCTCCCGGTACACCGGGAGAGGGCTGGGGTGAGGGCTGTGCTGATCTCCAGATGCTTTCAAGCGCTGTACGATCAACCGAGTCTTCAGATTTTCCAAAAGTATTCGAGCTAACGCCATACCATTTAATTCTCCCTTGCAGAACTTCAGTCTCGAGATAAGCAAAAGCTTTATGAATTCTCGCCTCGTACGTATCCCGCGCCTCATCTTCGGGAATGCCATCTTTAATCGCCCACTGAATATAATATTCGGGATTATGGAGGAGATAGACGTCTATCGTTTCAAGTCCTAATCTTTCAAGCGACCTGGTGATCTGATCCTTCAAAAAATCAGGGTGGATCGAATGCCATAAGCCATTGCTATATCGTACAAGTTCGCTGAACTCCGAGCCGGACGATAGATCAGTTTCTTCATCATCGGCAATTTTCGAAATGCGTTCGAAATTCTCGCCTTGAATATACCCGCCTTTGGAGACGACAATAATTTCATCGCGTTTAAAAACTCCCTCTCCCGATACTTCTGGAGAGGGTTGGGGTGAGGGCATAAGC
>JBBQGG010000061.1:0-18001 GCA_038322815.1 Kapaibacterium sp. (SeqCode) | reverse complement strand
AGATTTGAGTATTGCTTCTTTGGCAAGGCGCACGGCAACCGGGGGACGATTTGAAATTTCTTTAGCAATTTTCTGAGCTTCTTCGAGATAGAATTCCACCGGCACAACTTTATTAATTAGCCCTGTTTGCAATGCTTCTTCAGCAGTCAAAAATCTCCCTGTCAATACAAGTTCCATGGCAAGGGCTTTACCCACAGCTCTTGTCATTCTCTGCGTACCACCAGCTCCCGGCATGACTCCAATATTTATTTCAGGCTGTCCGATCTTCGCTGTCTCACTTGCAATGATAATATCGCAATGCATCATCAGTTCGCATCCTCCTCCAAGAGCAAAGCCGGATACTGCAGCGATAATCGGTTTTTTTACTTTGCGTATACGGTCCCACTTTGAGAACTGATCACGCGTAAGCATTTCGACTGCCGTAGCATTTGCCATTTCCTTAATATCGGCACCAGCTGCAAAGGCTTTGTCATTGCCGGTGAGGACAATACAACGCACTGAATCATCCTTATCGAGTGTGTCACACAGACCAATCAATTCATCCATCAATTCCATATTGAGCGCATTTAGCATTTGGGGGCGGTTTAGCTGAATGGTGGCAACGAAGCCATCGCGATGAAGAAGCAAATTCTTTAGTTCAGACATTGAGTCAGGTTGATTAAAGTACAAAAATACGGCGAGAGGGACGGGAAATTATGAAATAGGAAAGCTGAACTATGAAAATTAATCTTTCATAGTTCCGCTTTCCTATTTCAAAATTATATTTATTCTCTACTGCGTGAGAGCAATCGCAAAATCGCCATGAAGAGATTTAGGAAATCGAGGTACAAATTCAACGCAGCTAATGTAGGGGGAATTTCGTGTGCATTCTTTAGGATTCTCGAAGTATCATAGAGAATGAAACCTGAAAATAATATCACAATGATAGCCGAGAGAGCAAGATCCATTGTAGTTGACTGAATGAAGATGTTGACGATAGATATGCCAATTACCATGAAAAGTCCTATCGTAAGCGACGCACCCATGTACGAAAAATCTTTCTTCGTAATAAATACATACGCTGTCAATGATCCAAAGACAAGGGATGTGAGAAAAAGGGCATCATAAATTATGCCAGACCCGGTTCCCCCAATATATCCATGTGCGATTGCAAATAACGTAGGCGAAATAATAACGCCGCTGACAAATGTAAAACCAACGAGAGTAGGAACTGCACGAGTCGGATTGTTCGCACTAGCCGATGCAAAAATCGCCATTCCAAAAAAAGCAATTAATCCGATAAATGGATGTGCAATCGCAAAAAAGACGAGACCAGTATTCATTGCGATCAGAGAACCTGCGACTGCTGCTGCAATTCCAAAAGCAAAGTAGGTATAAACTTTGCGAATGTAAGCAAGTCGTGCGTCGCCTACAAGAGCAATTGCATCAGGCGTAAAACTATATTCCGGTCTTCCAAACGTATCCATTTTTAGATTATTTTAACTATGCAATTCTACGAACAGAGCAAATGTTAGGTTTCGTTCGTAAGAGACTCAGATACCATTTTTGTATCCTTATGCTTCATTTACACCATACTATGAAAATTTCCGAATTTATTCTTACTTTGTTTTGCATTGTACTATTGGGCATCCCCCCCACTAATGTGTTTTGCCAAACTACATCTTTAATTACCGCAAAGGATTTACGTGTTCGTATGAATATCCTTGCAAGTGATTCGCTCTCAGGAAGAAGAAGCGGTGAAGCAGGATGCCAAAAAGCTGCCAAATATATCGGTTCAGAATTTAAACGTATAGGGTTGCTTCCCCTGAATTCTGCAAAAAGCTATTATCAGAACTATGAATTCTCAGAAAAAATGTTCGATTCAACGAAAACCGCTAAGACAAAAGCTGCAAATATTATTGGTTTTCTTCCCGGTAATGATAAAGAATTAAAAGATGAGGTCGTCATAATCGGCGCACATTATGATCATCTCGGAATTGGTGGGATGTTTGCCTTGGATACAGTGAAGACGATCCATTACGGAGCAGATGATAATGCAAGCGGTACAGTGGGCTTACTTGAACTTGCTGAGTATTATTCAAAACACAGAAAATCACTTAAACGTAGTTTGCTCTTTATTGCCTTTAGTGGAGAGGAAGAGGGTCTTTTCGGAAGTATCAACTATACGAAGAATCCTAATATACCACTCGAAAGAACTCAGGCAATGATCAATATGGATATGATAGGAAGATTGAAGGATAGTATTTTGATTGTCGAGGGCATGGGTTCTTCTCCTTATTGGAAGATTCTCATGGATTCATTGAAGCATGAGAATTTTGCAATGCGCTATAAACCTGATGGCGTTGGTCCAAGCGATCATTCATCATTTTATAGAAAAAATATTCCCGTTCTATTCTATTTCACAGGTTTGCATAAGGACTATCACAAGGCAACCGATACAAAAGATAAGATCAATTATGAAGGCGAAGTTCAAGTACTGAGTCTTGTCCGGAGAAGCATCGATGCAATTCAATCAAAACCCGACAGAATTCCTTTTACGCTTGTACCTGAAGATACTACAAAAAAAGTTGGCGTGTTTAAAGTATATGTGGGCGGAGTACCGGATTATGGCTACGATGGAGAAGGATTAAAAATTTCCGATATTACTCCGGGTTCACCTGCTGATAAAGCCGGATTGAAAGCCGAAGACATCGTCATAAAATTTGCTGATATCACGATCAAGAATATTTATGATTATACGGGAGCTTTAGGAAAGTTTAAGCCGGATGATACAGTGGATTTCAAAGTTAAGAGAGGAAAAGAAGTACTTACGATTCCTGTAAAACTTGGAAAAAGAGGTAATGCACATTAAACATCCGTGTTAAACGGACTAACAGTTTATCCTACTGGAGAAGGCTATTTCAGATGCAATTCTATCGGACAATGATCGCTGCCTAAAATTTCCATACGTATCGGCGCTGCAGTTACCATAGGAATCACATCAGGCGTTACCCAGAAATAATCTATGCGCCAACCCACATTGCGGTCGCGAGCACGAGTGAATTGGTCCCAATAGGTATACCACTCCGGTTCTTGATTAAATGTACGGAAGACGTCAACATATCCCATTGAGGTGAGCTTATCAAGCCAGGCCCGTTCTTCAGGTAAGAAACCTGTATTTTTCGAATTCTCTTTCGGTCGTGCAAGATCGATCTCTTTATGAGCTGTATTGAAATCGCCGGTTAAAATAAGTTTTTTCCCTCGTTTGCGAAGCACCTCCCATTTTGCAAGCATGAAATCATAGAATTCAAGTTTATATTGTACTCGCTCCGGTCCTCTGCCGCCATTCGGATAATAAATATTGTAAAGCATAAAATCATCATATTCTGCACAGATGATCCTTCCTTCAGCATCGAACCGTGGTTCGCCACAACCTATCGTCACTTCCTTCGGTGTGCTCTTCGAGTAGATCGCAACTCCGGAATAGCCCTTCTTTTCACCAAGCACAAAATAAGAATTGTAACCGGGAATATTTTTAAGCGCATCGCTGAGTTGATCAACATGCGCTTTTGTTTCCTGAAGACACATAATATCCGGGCTTTCTTTGACCATGTAATCCAGAAAACCCTTGCGTTCTGCGGCACGTATGCCATTTACATTCCAAGAAATGATTTTTGTCATAGCTCGTTATTTTTAGTTCTAAGTTTTTTTATTGCTGCATCGATTCCGATGATGCTTAATGTTACTAAATACGGATCTATTTTTATAGCCCGGTGTCTTGATTGTGTAAAGAAGATAACAGAAATCACTGTCGAATACAAGAAAAGCGTGATTAACAATGCTCGCACACTCTTTGATTTCAAGGAGAATAATCCAAAAAAACCAAAGACGAGTAAGAACAACGAAACAAACTTATATCCGGTGATCATCCATGCAGAAGCGTTAACACTGCCACCGGCAGAATCACGCTGCAGCCAATGCCAATAAAATTTTTTCAAGTCAAGTTCCAAAGCAGTAACGGGATGAGAAAGCACCCATTTTTCACCCACATTTAGCAGATACGCATCACGTTCAACATGCGATGGATGCTCACGAAAATACTTTGCACGAGCAGAGTCTATTACAATACCTTCTGCAGTTGCTGGTCCCTGCTGAAATTCCCCTGTTGCCTGAGGATTATTTCCCATATAAAAATTGAAGCCTGAATTTGCACTCACTAATACGAATGAATCGAATTGAACATAATTTCTGATCGTCCAAGGCAGGACCATCAATAATGCAATCGCAATTGCGACGATATAGCCGATAAGTTTTTTTCTTCTATCAATCGCGTTCTTTGCATAAAAAAGTAGCCAAAGCCCGAAAAAGACAATTCCCATTAAAATATCCGGACGAACATATATCTGGATTCCAATCAAAACTCCGAGTAGGATCCATATCTCTTTTCGGGGATGTTCATTAACTTCATCGAGAGCGAGGATCGTCAGAGCAATGAGAAGCAGATTTAATCCATCAGGATCAGGTTTCTGTGACAAAAGCCACAAAGGAATATATAGGGCAAGTGCAATAAATCCTGCAAGTGCGATTCCCGGAGAAGTGATCCTGCGGAAAAAACGGTAAAAATAATAATTCGCGCAGTGGAAAAATAAGAGACCGATGATCTGGCTAACTATTAACCCGCCGCCAAGTGAAATGATAGCCGCATGAAACCACACATATAACGGCGGAATATAGCATGTCGGGGCAAATGCAAGATCGAAAGGATAAGGATAAACAAAACCGTGACCGGCAGCTAATTCTCTTGCGAGCCAATATGGCTCTCCGATACCGACGGGTGCTCGGAGGGTAAGGATCTGTATAATAAAAACGATACCGGAAACAACGAGCAGTGTTATCTGCTCCTTGCGTTTGGTTTGGGTGAGAAAATTCAGTTTATCGAAAAGCACTATTGCTTAAAGTATGGGGAGCAGCGATAATTCACTGCGATACGAAAGCACTTCCAAAAGTTCTGCATTGACAACTTCACCATCTGTTTCGCATAGGGATACCCGGACGAACTCAGCATTTAAGGGCAATGAATCCACAGCTAAAGCTCCACGAACATAGTTCTCCGAATATCCCGTTCTCCTATTACCGGAATCTGATGTATGAATACCGCTTTCAAGAAGTATATCTACGACCGATCCGCTTTGATCAGAATAAAATTTTTGGCGCTTCTTTTCTGAGAGAATCCGGAGCATGGCATTCCGTTCTTTGCGCTTTTCAATCTTCACCGGATCACCCATTGTTACTGCCTTAGTATCCGGACGTTCACTATAGGTGAAGACGTGCAGATAGGAAATATCAAGATCACGAATAAATTCGTAGCTCTCAATAAAATCTTCATCACTCTCACCGGGAAATCCGACAATGACATCGACGCCGATTCCTGCACTCGGCATAAGTTTTTTGATACATTCGATTCGAGAACGATAAAGATCGGGCGTATATCGCCGCTGCATAAGTTTTAAGATCCTGGCAGAGCCTGATTGAAGGGGAATATGAAAATGGTGACAGAATTTCTTTGATCCCGCAACAAGTTCGATTATCTCATTTGAAAGAAGATTTGGTTCAATCGAACTGATACGAATGCGAGCTGTGATCTTTACATCATCTTCGATAGCTTTTAAAAGATCATAAAAACTTGTACCGATCTTTCTACCAAAATCTCCAACATTTATACCCGATAGGATGATCTCACGAAATCCATCGTCGGAAAGTCGTCTTGCTTCTGAAAGAATATGCTCAATATCCGCAGAACGTGACTCTCCGCGAGCCATAGGTATTGTACAGAAGGAGCAGGTATAATCACAGCCATCCTGAACTTTCAAAAATGCCCTGGTGCGCTCATCGGTATCTGCAGTCGCAGCAAGATGGAATTCAGTTGCTTCATCAATAGGAGATGAAAAGATCTTCGGTGCTGAAAGTTTTTCGAAAGAAGTAATATGCGAAAAAATATTAAATTTCTCTTTTGCTCCAAGTACAACATCTACTCCGTCAATACTTGCGATTTCTTCGGGACGAAGCTGAGCGTAGCAGCCCGTAACAGCGATGAAAGCTTTAGGATTCTGCCGTAAAATTTTGCGCACAATCTGTCGGCATTCTTTTTCGGCATTTGCCGTTACCGAGCAGGTATTGAGAAGATAAACATTTGCATTCTCGACCGATTGCGTCACTTCCCAATCGCGCAAACGGAATTGCCCGACAATGGTCGAAGTTTCTGCACTGTTAAGTTTACAGCCAAGCGTATGAGCGGCGATTAGCATATCGTGGCATTAAACGCGTTTTTAATGGGATTTGTCCCTAACTTGAGTTGTTGGTATAACCTGTCATTCCGAACGGAGATTTTTTGCACGAAGTGCAACAAACGATGTGAGGAATCCCCTGAGGTTTGCTAGAGAAGTTTTTCAGTATACTTCAGGGTTTTCCTTCGTTGCTCATTCAGAATGACAGGAAAATAAAAATTTATTTTAATGTCAATTACAGAACATCGCATCCAAACGACGCGGACAGCTCGTTATTATTCTCTCGGTTCTTTTGAATGCGAGATCAAACAGTTATGGTTTGTACTTCATGGCTATGGTCAACGAGCTGAAGATTTTATCAATAATTTTCTATCTATCGCACGCGAAGATACACTTATTATCGCACCAGAAGCTCTTTCACGTTTTTATACAAAGGGCTTTGCCGGAGATGTCGGTGCTTCCTGGATGACTCGCGAAGATAGGATGAGTGAAATCGTGGATTACACACGATATCTGGATAATCTTTATGCAGAGATCACTTTTACTCTGAAGAAACCTCCCGAAAAAATCATAGGACTTGGTTTTTCTCAAGGATGTCCTGCTTTATTACGCTGGCAGGCAGAGGGAAAATCTCCTCTAGATGAGATCGTTTTATGGTCGGGTGATGTGCCTCGTGATCTGGCATTTGCAAAATTTAAGATAAATACAGAAAAATCTAGGAAATGGCTTATCTATAGCAAAACCGATGAATTCATCACGCCGGAAATTTATAAAGAAAGCCAGGAGCATTATCTATCAAGTGCAATACCATTTGAGATCATGAATTTCGAGGGCGGGCATAGAATACCGGATGCTCCTTTGAAAGAACTCCGGGCAAAGTTCTAATACCAGGGAATCCGAATCACCTTTCCATAGTTTTACATCGCCTTAAAAAATTTTAGCGTTGAGCTTTTCGCTTTTCGCTTGAATCCGGGGCCCTTAGCTCAGTTGGTTAGAGCAGTCGACTCATAATCGATTGGTCGCAGGTTCAAGTCCTGCAGGGCCCACAATTTCCAACCTATGACCGATAATCCTTTTGTACAGCCACATGAATACTGGATGCGCTTTGCCCTTCGCGAAGCGGAGAAGGCGTACGAACTTGATGAAGTGCCTATCGGATGCGTGATCGTTAAAGAAAATGCAATTGTAGGCAGAGGTTATAATCAGACCCAGCAACTTAAAGATTCGACTGCTCATGCCGAAATGATAGCCATTACAGCTGCAAACGGAACTGTCGATTCACGATTTCTGACCGGCTGCACAATGTACGTCACTCTTGAACCATGCCCGATGTGTGCAGGAGCACTAGTGAATTCGCGTGTGGAGCGTCTAGTCTTCGGCGCTTATGATCCAAAAGCGGGAGCATGCGGCACACTTTATACGATCACCGAAGATGACAAGCTCAATCATCGCATTCATACAATAGGTGGTATACTCGATATTGAATGCGGCGGAATACTGAAAGATTATTTCAAGAAAAAAAGGAAATAATTTTACGAATTTTCTTAAAACGGTCGTTGGAATCTAAAGAAAAATCTTCCCGTCTCCTTAATATCGGTTCTCCAGGAAAGGCCAAAGTTGATACCTGAAGGATGACCAATTCCTATACCTATATTATATGCGATCGTATTGAAAGTTATATTGCCAAAACCCTGTAGTAGATTATTATCATTCTGCACTCTTGCGCAATAACCAAAGTCATTTAGAATAAGGAGTTCCGTATTACTACTTTCAAAAAAAGAGCTTAGGGCAGAAAGACTCAGCCGGATCTCCGTATTCAAAAGGGCAAGTCTATTACCTGCGATAATTTTATTTTTTAGAGCAGGAAGTGATGAGGGCCCGCCGAGATATTGCATTTTCTGGATAGGCATACCTCCTGTTCCGCTTTCCATCCTGAATCGTGTATCTATTGAAATTCCGGGAATAACCGGATTAAAATTTCGTGCATCGAGAATATAGCGTTGAAAATTGCTGCCGGCATCTGTATTTTTTCCAAATTCCGCTTGAAGAAGATAGACTCTCCCTCTGATTCTCGAATAATTCACGCTATCACCGAATAAATTTTTGGCTTCGATAGTTTCCGAATGTGCATCTTCTCTTGCAGCCGTGATAACCCACGAATTTAATTTTCCGGTTGTGACCGGAGGATTGTGTGGAAGCGATTTACTCGTGCCCCATGTGCCATGAATAATGCGCCGCGGTTGATCGTAATAATTATCGCTACGGTATTCAAGACGAAGTTCACTCTTACGATCAGGGCGAAAGGCAGCATACGCATTCCAACCTTCGATCTTATAATAATCTCTGAAATCTTCACGAGCAAAAAATGCATAGACAGCATTCTCTGCTTTTTCGGTTCGCCAGGCATCGTCAGTAGTGGTCACATTATGATACTCTGCTCCGAGAGCAAGGGTTGGCACAGGTTTCCATCGTTCCGCAGCAATAGATGTGTCGTTCGATGCAAGCGGAATTCGGTATTCGGCGGCTAGTTGCGATTGACCTTTCTTTTCCGTGAATCCATATCCGATCCCGCCTTTAACTCCTATCTCACTATGGTGCCCCAGATCGACCATCGTCGGAGTTGCGATCCCCAAATAGAAACCGTTAACACGGTTGTAATCTATAAAGGGCATGGATTCCAAATGTGGGATTTCCCTGTCGTATGGGGAGTTTGTTATAAGATAGGAATGATAACGGTTCTTCTTATGATGACTAAAATCCCCCATCTTCAGATCAAGTAAGAGTGAATCGTCAGTTGAATCCTGTAAAGTCCATAGATCATTATCTGTGCTGTCACGGCGTGCAAAAAAAGACTGCAGAGGGGATCGAAGTAGATCACCATGAATAAGTCTGGAAAGAAAAGTCGTATCGCCAACTGAGAACTCGATATGCACACCCGGCTTTGGGAATGCAGTTTCGCTTCGCAATGAGTTCGATGGCTGCGCAAAAAGCAGGAATGGAACAAGAAGCGAAAAAAAGCAAATAAAAATGGTAGCCGTTCTATTCATAGAAGAAATTAGGATTATGAAGTGATGACAAAACTACGACAAAGAAACAAAGAAGTTACAGCGTCTAAACTAAAAACATAAACGATTTATGAGGCAATATTCATGTTCTGAATAAGTGGATCTGATTTGCGAAGAACAACTTCCTTCCTGCGCCAGGTTTTCCAAATATTAACATCTTTATAATTCACCCTATCACTTTCGTGCAACATCTGAAGCTGAATCATAACTAATATAAAACTCGTCATTATACCCATCGCATCAGCATACATCAACCCGAAAAATGATGCAATGTTATAAATAATAATGGAATGAATTAATAGTTGATTCATGAGAAAATCTTCTTCTGTTTTTTGAAGTACTATATTAATAATCAGCGATTTCCAGATCCTCAAAAGAAGCCAAAGGAAACCGATCGTTCCAATGATACCCGTTCGGAGAGGCCAGTATAGATACGTATTATGACAACCCAGAGTCGTATAGTTAGCAAAGATCGGCATTTTGTAATACTGAAACCATTGCGTTCCAATCGGTACACCAAAAATCGGATTATGATAGATGTTTTGAAGGATATTAGGGTATTCCATTAAACGGATATATGACGAGCCTTCTTCCTGAGGTTGGAATATACCTCCGACAGTTCGTGCAATAATACCAACTGGATCGGTCGCAAAAACAAAGATCAGCGTTCCGATAAGCAGTGCTACGAAAATCCATGCATGCTTTTTCCTTCGCCCTTTCCCGATAGTAATAAACATTGTCACCGCCGATACAAACAGCGCTATAAAAAACGTGCGTCGATAACTTACAATAAGTCCGTACATGATAAGCGGAGAGAACCAAAGCATTGTCGTTCTTAACCATCGTAGTTGTTTTCCGCGATATTGTGTAACGATCAGTACTATAACAATTCCCATACAAAGCAGGAAACCATCTCTCCAAAAAAGGACAGTACCCCAACCTTTTTCTTCACTGGTAGAAAAGAACTTTATCCATGTTGAATCTGCGGCCTTCATAATCGTCGCAAAGAAAAAAAGGATAAGAAGTACTTTGCGCTCTTCCTTGTTTCGAAAAATATTCAAAATGATGTAAAACGAAATAACTATCAGGATGGACTCATGGGCTTCGTAGACATAGGTAAATTCCTGACGAATGATCATCCCTCGTGTCCACGAAAATACAAGAGCAAAACCCATGAGTAGGATAGGACCCGAAAAGTAAGAACGCGAGAAGGTAAGATCGCCGTTTATGATCCTTTCAATTAAGAGCAACACCAATGTTAATGCCAGAAATAATTCGTGGAGATACAGAGGAGATGGCAATAAAGCACTTACAAAATTCAATTGAAAGATCGATCCGCTGACATGCCAGCCCTGCCACATACAGAGCCAGGAGAAAAAGTAAAGTGCATATCGCATGGAGAAAAAAGCCCTGCGCCTGGCTGGATCCATCATTTCTGGAGTCTCTATAATGATGTAATTATTCATTCACCACCTTCGAATTTTTTTGTTGAAATAATCCCTCAATCCGATGCCATACTTTCGTAGCCTCCGGTACTTTTAACAAAATATAGAGGCCGGCAGTTAATATTCCCATAGCGAGTAAACTAATTACCGAATTGAGCAAATAACTATCTTCATTTCCCGTCAATTGCAACAGATAATATACAAGAGCGACAGAAACAGCAGATATTGCAATAATACGGAAGGTCCCAAAAAAATCGAACGAAGTATCAATCAGTTTTCCGGCAAAATAAGATTCGCTTCCACATGCAAAAGCATTGGCAAACTGCGTACCGATGATTGCCCCTAAACCACCATAGGCTCTGATAAGAAAAAAGTTTGCTGCAACATTGGTTATTCCCCAAAATAATCGGTTGCGGAATACTAAGCGTTCTTTCCCGATAGCAACCAAGGAAGTGATCTGCATTCCTCCGCCAAAGAACCCTACTGCCAGAGCAAGTGCAGCAAGCCCGACGCGGATCATTGGCGTTGCCGCACTATATTTATCGCCATACACTCCTCGCATAACAATTGGTGCAAAGACAAGCATATAAGCGCATAAAGGAAGAAGTACAACATTTTGAAATCCGGCTATCTCTCTGCGAGCCCGACGCAAGCTCGGATAACTTTTCTTTTGATGTACTTTCTCATCGTCATGGGCAAGTTTGGAAAAGATCGAGACAAGAGTTCCACCCAAACCAAAAAGAAAAATATATTCGGTTACTAACAGCAATATTGATGCAGAAAGATAATATCCTATCTCCGGAGAATATTCTCCAAGCATTGCGCGCATCATTAAGATATCAGGCTGCCTGCCAAGCACAGTGCTCAGAAGATCAGAACCCCAGGTTGTAATGCCGTAAAGCATTAACGGAGTCGCAAGAAAGAGTCTGACGTAACGCACTCCGGTAATCATGTTCCAAATTTCTCTTATTACTGAGGAAACCGGATAGCTACTCTTGGAACTGCTGCCTGAGCATTTCTTAATATCGTCACTGAATGCGAAAAGAAGATACAGTGCATTTATTAATGCACTAATAATGTAAAGTCCGACAGCATACTCAAGTGAGAGTGATCTCTCAAATATAAGAATCAATCCTCCGACAAGTAATAATCCCCTGGAAACAAGACTCGCAAAAAAAACTCTTTTGGTCTCAAGTAATCCTATCAAAGAAAATGTGCAAAAAGCAGTAACTGCCTGGGCATAAAGAAAAACGATCATGAAGGGACTAAATTTCCTGACCGAGCCAAGAGTTTCAGCAAATGAAGGAACTATAAGAGGCAGAAAATATAGCGTTATGAAAATAAGGAATGATACGACTGTGACCACAAGAATACGGAAGGCAAAAAGGGTTTTTAAAAAGCGAGGTAACCCAAAATTTTCAATATTGCTTACATCTATATCTCTGGAATTCTCATTCGCTGATATCCTTTGAATGTAACGCAACAGCACTCCATCGACAGCAAAGGCACAAACAATGGAAAGCGTTGAACAAAGAGCAGTAAATACTGCATACGGTGCTGAGATATCCGGACCAAAATGCCGCACCACTAAAATGGTATAGCAATTCATTAGTCCGAACTCAGTAAGTTTGTACAGATAATTCCAGGCAAACCCTCTCGATGCACGCTCTTGAAATGTCCGTTGCTTTGTCATATTTCCATCCGTTCTCTTGCAGGAGAGCGGCTAAGTACGAACTGTTATTCCGGTACGCTTTTTTCCCTTGAGCATAGCGACAAAGTTCAAATACCGTGAATGCTCTTCAGGATTCAATGCAACATTAGCATAATAATTTCGGATGGCAATATAGATAATTGAAAGCACAAACCCCGAAAACATACCGATCAGAAGCATACTCAATCTGCTCGGAGAGCTTCGTTTCTCAGGTGCAATGGCTGCATCAAGCACTTGCAATGTTGGAAGGTCCCGTTGTTCGTTAATTCGCTCCTGCTCTAATTGCTGGCGCAAAAATGCACTAAGTGTTTCCAAAAGCTTTACCTCGCGTGTAAGATTTGCAAGTTGGCGCCCGAGGGTCGGAACATCCTTAAAAGGCATTACATAATCGCCCACACCGCCCTGATCGTATTTTCTTAATTCCCGTTTTGTTTCATCGAGTTGTGCTCGAAGCATTTGGATTCTTCCAGAATTCGGAGTCATATCACGTTCTTCAACTCCGATCTGCATTTCTAATTGCTGCTTCTGAGAACCCAGTAGTGCAGCACCTGTGACAGATGCTGAAAGCTGTTCGGTCAGTGATATCGCTTTATGCTGCTCCTGAAATGCTTGAAGTCGTCCATAAGCGCTATCAAGTTGAGCCATACGATTATTATATTCACCTTCTACAAATATTCTCGTATTTCGTGCTGTCGTCATCAAACGTTCGCGATTATAACGATCAAGATGATCAACAAATACTTTTGCAATGTACGGCACAAGGAATTTAGCAGAATCTTTTTCCGCCTGATCAGGCATCCAATGTGTCTTTACCGTAATAATTAATGTAAAAATACTGTTGCGCAACGCTTCGGAAAGCATAGAATTATGAACAGATCCGACAATACCTTTTTCAGATGTATCGAATGTTGCGAAGTACCGACGAATACGCGGATCTTTTGCTATCTGCTCGGAAAGCTGACGGGAGTCAAGAACATTCTTGAACATATCAATCGCCGGATTTTCTGCGCCCTTCATCAGATCAAGCGCCCCGGACCCACCGGTAAGAAACGACATTAATCCGCTCTGCCCCTGCTTTTCAGGCGGAATCAACGAAGACTCACCGGTAAATGTTTGTGGCATAATATAGGTAAATGCCAAAAAGCAAATACCTAAAAATAATGTTAAAAAAAGAACAACCTTTTTATGCTTGGCAAGCAATGTAAAAAAATCCAATAAATGCGGATCTTTTTTTTGCGGTATCAAGATCGGCGTTTCGCCCGAATCTACCTTAGATAATTCTATTGTATTCATTCAAAAAAACTTTATAATCTTTTGAGCAGGATTATTCCTGCAATAATGGTAATGATCTGCGCTGTGAGCGCTGTCACTGTTTCAAAATTCTTCCAGAAATCATGTTTTTCTGCAGGAATTACAATTGTATCTCCTGCGCCTATCTTATAGTCTCCATCGGAACGCGGATTGATATAGGTACTGGACTTCGAATTGATCACTCGTACGGCGCTCCTATCGGCTATCGACGTATATCCACCTGCACGTTCGATATAATCATTAAATTTTGCTCCTTCGATAAAAGCAACATTACCTTGGCTATTGACGCTTCCTATCACGCTGACAAATCCCCTTGCACGAGGAATTGCCACTGAATCATCATCGCGCATGAGAATATCCTGCGACGCATCACCTTTTTCCAGAAGTGTTCTGAAATTTACAACCATAACTGACCTCCCAAGTTGACGCGAACGAGCCATATAATAATTAAATTGATCGTCGGTAAGTCTTTTTTCATCAAAACCCTTCAGACGTTCGATCATAATATATTCCGGATCGGTTTCCCAGGAACCCACTCCCGTGCGGCGCAGAACTATGGCTTCATCGAGCGAGCCACTCGGCAAGATTCCGCCTGCTCTGCGTAGAACATCTGATAATCTTGTCTCTCCAACTTCGATCGAATATTTTCCCGGATACTGTACTTCACCTCCTACAGTAACTACGCGCGGAAGATGGTATTGCGAAGTGCCGCGAATCGAAACAACATCACCTTCACTAATAAGCGGATCTTCACCTGCACCATAATTAACATACATTCTATGTGCATGAACTGCATCCTCAGGCGAAAAACGTGCGATCTCGATTGAATCGGTTCGGGCACCAGGTTTAAGCCCTTTTGCAAGTGCGATAACAGAGGAAAGTTTATCTCCATCTGCAAATTCTATCGAGCCTGGGCTGGCAACGTTTCCGTTTATCATAATAAGCTTCGTCGCACGGGGTACTATAACTACATCGCCGCCCTGCAAGACCGGATTGGCAGTCAGATCGCCGGTATTATAATATTTTATAAGATCGGCTTTCGTGCGAAGAGAACCATCGGAACTATGAATTTCTATATTTCTCAGAGAGGAGCGCTCAGTCAAATCGCCTGCGCGGTTTATGATCTCACTAACTCGCATCATTGCAGTTGCCTGATGAACTCCTGGGGAAAGAACTTCTCCGAGTACGCTGACCTTCATCGTCCTGAGTCGGCGAAGTGAGAGGAATGCCTGCGGATTTTTATAGTCACGGGCAAGAAGCTGGTTTATTTTTTTCTCGGCTTCCGGCATCGTAAGTCCGGCTACATCTATTTGCCCCGTGCGCGGAACAATGATCCTGCCCTCAGGAGTGACGGTCAGATCCTGATCGAGGAAATGTGCTGAATAGACATCAAGATAGACTCCATCACCGGGACCGAGAATATATGTTTTCGGATCGATTGCAGATTCAAGTGCTTGCCCATCTACACCCGAACGGATTGCCTGCCTCTGAGCAAGGATACGCTCGACAGATGTATCGGCAACAGCAGTCCGGTTCAGAGGCTGCCGTTCACCCGTCTGAGCAAAGCTCAGACTCGCTAAAGAAATCAGTGCAGAAAAAATAATCAGAGACCCCATGCCTCGGAGCGCCCTTCGTAAACTAAATGTATGTGTATTCAAGTGAAGCTAAATATAATATAATCTACGGCACAACAAGAAATTACATCCTCCTAAACGAGAAAACTTACGTATGAAATCCAAGAAGAAGGTGTAGAAATCAGTGCCCCTTTTTAAACTGAAAATGGTAAACAGAAACCGTTCTAAACAAGTTTGGCTCCAACGTTGTGCATATTTGTATTGTAAACTTCGACTATTTATTAAAAATCAAGCTTTTCTTATGCGCAACGGGTATTTCGGAATAATCAGATCTATTGCACTCTTCTTCATGATTGCCTTGGCATTTAACGTGCTGGGAGTTGTTTTACTCGTTCTTTTTTATGGAATAAATGTGCAGTCAGGATCACCATCAGTCATTATTCTTGCCAATTCCATCGCGCAGATCCTGATGATGCTTGGGCTTCCGATCATTATTGCCCGCTCATCGAAACAGAATTTTTTCGAGACGTTCCGCTTAGAAGGCATGAGTGAAACGAGGCTCGTGGTTCATTTGATCGGAATTCCGATCATCATCCTTGCACAATTTGTCGGACAAGGTTTTGCTTCCCTTTGGATGATTGGCTTAAGTTATTTTCCCGATCTTTATTCATCGCTTCAAAACTTTCAGAAGACCATGGATGATATGATGAGCGGATTGACCACAGCCCACTCTCCTATCGAAGTGACGATTCTGCTTTTCGGAGTTGCCATCGTCCCTGCTTTTTGCGAAGAATCTTTTTTCAGAGGTTTTATCCAGACAAATATCGAGCGAAGCGGAAAAGACAGATCGCGTCCATATCTCGCCCTGATCATTACTTCGATCCTCTTCGCCGCTCTTCATATTAGTCCTTTGGAATTTCCGGGACTATTAGCAATAGGTTTAGCGCTTGGCTGGCTTGCATACAGAACTTGTGATCTCCGAGTCAGTATTTTAGCCCATGCGTTTAATAACGGAGCAATTGTCATTGCAGCCTATTTAATAAAAGATGAGAAAACTATTGATTCACTGACCGGAACAAATCCCATGCCTCTTGGCGATACTCTTGCCCTGCTCGGTGTTTCACTTCCGATACTTTTCGGATTGCTCTATGTTTTTCAAAAAATGACGGAGCCGATCCAGGCAAGAGGCAATGCCGACCGTGTTATCGAGCATTATAATTTTTTGGAAATGCAATCTGATTAACAAGGTCATTACGAGAAGGGCATTAGCCCGACTCTATCGCTCGCAATGACATGATAAAACGTTATTAATAAAAAACCATGAGTAATTTAGTCCAACGGATACTGGTTGCGATAATTGCGATACCGATAATCTTATTTATCGTACTCTTTAAGCCTATAGCGCTTTTCGCACTTGCCGTGATCCTTGCCGGACTTACCGTCTATGAATATTACGGACTTGCCAAAGTAAAGGGATATTCACCTCAAATTGTGATCGGTATTATTCTGACAATGCTTATTGCCCTAAGCTTCGGAAAATTTCGTTTGCAATCGCTTATCGCCCCACTCGGCATATCTGTCATTTCGCCGCAATTCGAAATGCTCGGAGTACTTATTATGCTTGGAGCAATTGTAATACTTTGTGTGGAGCTTTACCGCGCTCTGCCTGATCCTATTGAGCAGACTGCGATCACGCTATTCGGAGCGATCTATATCGGAGTCGGAATGGGCAGCGTTTTCGGCATTAGTGAATACTTTACGATCAAAAATACGGGCATGGATCATTTCGATAGTATGCCTCCCGGATATTTTATAGTAGTTCTTCTTGTCTCGATCTGGGTATGTGATAGCGCTGCATATTTTGCCGGCAAAGCATTTGGGAAGCATAAGATCAGTCAGCGGATCAGCCCTGGAAAAACATGGGAAGGCGCCATTGCAGGTTTTTTTAGCTGCGTTGCAGTCTGGATCGCAGCACCATTAGTGATCTATAAATTATCAGCTCTTCCTCTTCATCATGTAATTATTATTGGTATTATTACCGGAGCTATCGGGCAGTTCGGTGACTTCAGTAAATCACTTTTGAAGCGCGATGCAGGCGTAAAGGATTCATCAAATCTTATTCCGGGTCACGGTGGAGTTCTCGATAGACTTGATTCTATTCTCTTCGCTGCTCCGATGGTGTTATTGTATTTGCAATTGGCAGGAGTATAATCATTATCTCTGAATGATAAATCGCGTCGTATTCGTGCCGTAAGTATGCTTCATGATGGCAAGCCAAATACCTGCCGGTAAATCATGAGTATCTATCTGGATGGTATTATTTTGTATTTTGTAAAGAGCAGAATACTGCCTTCCGGCTATGTCATATATCTGCACTTGTAGTGGCAGGTCACCGCTTGGGAGATTTATCGTTACTTGATCAATTGCCGGCATCGGAAAAACGGGAAGCTGCTTTTTGGGTAGTAATGCATGCTCAATGACAGAATTGTTCTTTATTTAGAATTTCCGAAACTTCCGAACGGATTAAATCCCGAAATGACTACGGCGACCAAACCTTACAAAAAACTGCTTTCACCGTTGGGAATGAAGTACGCCTGCTTATGGTAAAGGATGGCGGCACTCCACCGGAACA
>JBBQGG010000060.1:0-18335 GCA_038322815.1 Kapaibacterium sp. (SeqCode) | reverse complement strand
GAAAATGAAACAGCTTTTTCCCCCGGGCGATTCTCTTATCGAAGGACGTCCTGTTTCATTTTATCTTAATCGCGTCGATGTTTCTCTTGCAGCAAAGAATTTCTTTTTGCTTCGATTTATTCCAACAGAAGATGATCCTATGACCTATTCAATTCTTGACAGTTTATTGTCAAAGAATGATATAACTCGCCCGTTCTATTATTTTCTTTTTCTCAGGTTTTACCGGTTGGGAGATCCATGGGCTACTGACCCTGAACTCCTGCCGTCGTATGCAGTAGATTACAGTTTCCAATTCGTTGATGAGTTTTATAAAAAACTCGAAATGTCGCAATATAAATGGTCGTATAAATATTGGGTTAAAAGTATATCCCTTAATAAAATACCAACAGATGATATTCAAGAGTATCTTATTAAAGAACAATCAAAAAAAGCGAAAAAGCTTACTCCAATTTTAAGGCATGAAATCCGGACTTTTACCGATAGTATAGTGGCACATAATGCAAGGGAATAGTTCATCCCGAACCGATGCCTCCTTCATACTGTTTTAGCGCCAGTTAAAAAATATATTTAAATGGGATTCTTTTCAAAAAATAACTTATTGGTGACCGAAGCCGGAGTGCTTGATGCGCTTCGCTCCGTCATTGACCCCGATCTTCATAAAGATGTCGTATCGCTTGGGATGATCAAGAATATTAAGATCGAAGGTGAAAAAGTATCATTTACTTTCGAGCTTACGACGCCTTCATGTCCGCTCAAGGATCGACTTGAATTGGAAGCGCGAACCGTCGTTGAAAAAATTGCCGGCGAAGGAAATGTTAAAGTGACGATGACTGCCAGTGTTGCAATGCAACAGGGCGTGAATAAACCTGCGGCGTTAAGCGGTGTTCGCAATACAATCGCTGTAGCATCCGGAAAAGGCGGAGTAGGGAAGTCAACAGTTGCTGCGAACTTAGCTGTGGCTCTTGCAAAAGATGGTGCAAAGGTTGGATTGCTTGATGCCGATATTTATGGTCCGAGTATTCCATTAATGTTTGGCTTGCAGAATGAAAAACCTGAAGCTCGGCAGGTGAATGGGCAGGCGATGATGGTGCCGCTGGAAGCGCATGGAGTGAAGGTCATGTCGATCGGGTTTCTTGTCGATCCGAATACGGCAGTTGTCTGGCGCGGACCAATGGCATCGGGAGCATTAAAGCAATTTATGTCCGATGTACTTTGGGGTGATCTCGACTATCTTATCTTTGATCTTCCTCCGGGCACTGGCGATATTCAGCTTACTCTTTGCCAAACGATTCCTCTTACTGGTGCAGTGATCGTCACGACTCCTCAGGATGTGGCACTTGCCGATGCCCGTAAAGCAGTCCGTATGTTTGAGAAAGTACATGTACCTGTTCTCGGCATTGTCGAAAATATGAGCTATTTTATTTGCTCGGCATGTCATCACCGGGAAGAAATATTTTCGCATGGCGGAGCTGTCAAGGCAGCATTGGAATTCGGAGTACCCTTCTTAGGCGAACTTCCGATTGAAACTGCCGTTCGTATCGGAAGTGATGAAGGCTCTCCGATCGTCATCAGCGGACCGGAAAGTGAAGCGGCGCATTCATTCAGAGAAATTGCACAGAGTATGGCGCAGCAAGTCAGCATTGCAAATTTGCTTCCAAATCAGAAACCAGTTGAAATTCTTCTTGGTACTGAAGACTAACCAATGAACGACCTTCGTGAGCGCATAGAAAAAGCGCTGGAATTTTGCCGACCATTCCTGAAAGTTGATGAAGGTGACATCGAACTCGTCAGCATTGATGAAGCTGCTGGGATAGTTGATGTTCGTTTTCTCGGTGCTTGTGTAACATGTCCGCTAAAGATGATGACACTCCGTGCAGGAATCGAACGAGCCATTATGTTCGAAGCGCCGGAGATCAAGAGAATAGAGGAAGTATGATGGTAAGGTTTGGATTTCTGGTGCTAAAAACATCGAAAGGTATTGTGGCGAAAAAAGTGATGTTCTAAAGTATATGCGAAATCAGAAATTTGTTTTTTTTCTCTCTTTCATTCTCTTCATTTGTTTTTCTGACTATTCCGATGCTCAGACTCCGGATTATTCCGGCTCTTCTAAACGTCTCGATACGGCGTCAAGTTTTATTTTCATCGGTGATGTCCAACTCCGAGGAGATCCGGAAATTCTTCTTGGAAGAGAAAATAATAAAGATGCAGTCCGTGGACTCCTGAAAAAAATTGCTGAAGAAGATCCGTCATTTGTTCTGGTCTTAGGAGATTTTACTTTTTCCGGCAGCTCGGTAAATTCATGGGAGGATTTTGACGATCTTGCGAAACCCATTCATATAAAAGGTATCCCTATTTTTCCATTGCCAGGCAATCACGAATATTTCGGAAATCATAAAGAAGGATTTCACCAATATTTTTCACGTTTCCCTCAAATTCAGCATAAGCTCTGGTACCTAAAAAAATGGAAAGATATTGGGATTATAACGCTCAATGCAAACTTTAATCATTTATCGCAAGAGCAGATCACAAAGCAGAACACGTGGTATCGAAACCAGATGGATTCACTTCAATCAGATTCAACTATTGCGATGATTATTGTCTGCTGCCACGAGCCTCCCTATACCAATAGCACTGTAGTCTCCGATGATGAGGATGTGCAGAGGTATTTCGTACCAATATATATGAGCACAACAAAGGCAAAATTATTTTTTTCCGGTCATTGCCATTCTTACGAACATTTTCATATTGGCGGAAAAGATTTTATTGTTTCCGGCGGCGGCGGACCAAGGCAAAGGCTTGAAAACCCACCAAAAGATTCGCCAAGGCAAGATTTGTTTAAGGGAGGTCTTGTGCGGAAACATCATTTCTGTAAACTATTACGCACGAATGATGGCTTGCATGTTCAGATGACTCAAGTGGATGAAAAATTGAAGAAATGGTCGATTGGAGAGGAGATAGTGGTTAATTAGAAATAAATGAAGAACCTCAAAACGGATCCCACTTTGGAAGTTCGAAATGAATCATTAATGAAAGAAATGATTTTTGTTCGTCATTGATACGTGTCCATCTGAATTCCGGCACGATCTTGTAATCTCCAAAAACTGCAAATTCATATCCCGCAGCAATACAGAATGCCATATCCCATACTGCGCTTGTAACAGTACTACCAAAAACTGTTGTAGTCGAGATCAATCGGTAAAATCCGAATGAGCCGTGAAGCTGAATGTTATAATCTTGAATCGACACAACTCCCATTATAGGAATAGCATTGAGTGATCCGGTAATATTCGTCGAACCGAATCCCGCAGCTTGGGCATTCTGCTGAGAGACAGTAGAAATATGCTGGAAACCGCTTTCAAGTCCGATCGTTATAAAATCACTTTTGCTTCCACTAATTCGGAACAGCCCTGTGATCCCGCCATTAGTGTAATCAGCACCTGATGAAGAAGTATGTGGAACGCCCGGTGAAATATTTCGGGCATAGCCAACGCCGACATCAATCAGAAGGTTAAAAGGTTTAGTAACTTGCTGCGAATACGCGACCATTGTCGCAAGTGAGAGAATCACAACGTGAAAAAAAAGATATTTGATGCTACTTTTCAAGTATTAATTTCGGATATAATAGTAATATGCAACTGTTCCGGGATGATCGGTAAGGAGTCCATCCAAGCCGCCATGAGTCAAAAATGGATTAATGAACTCCGGTTTATCAAGTGTCCAATACACAACTTTTCTTCCTTCAGCTCGAAGCGGCTTTGCTTCGGTTGTTAGGTCACCTAATGTCCATCTCGGTCCCCAGGCTGCGCAATTGGCATTCTCGACGTCGCTAGGATTCAATTCACAAAGGCTCGGAGCCTGGGAATGCAGTGAGTCGGCAAGGTAGGCTGTGACATGATCGCTTGTCGAAAGCCCTGCCCAAGCAGTAATATTTTTTCCGGCGGCTTTGACTTTATTAAGAAAACTTATTTCGATTGGCAGGACATATTGCACGGTTCCGGCATCTTTAATATCAAGCCACACAACTTGATAACCCGTCTCATTAAAGATTACATCCAGCGCTTCCTGTAAAGTAGGTATAGGAGAGCCATCTTTTAGCGTACAAAGTGCACGTAGTTGTGCAAGCGTATAATTTGTGATTGGTCCGATAGCAAATTCACCGTTAATAATATTTGTCGTCAGATCGGCATCGTGAAAAAGTATTGGAATATTATCCGCAGTTAATCGCACGTCTATCTCTATTCCATTCGCACCTTCAAATTGAGCGTATCGGATACTATTCAAGCTATTCTCTGAATAGGGAAGGCCTGCGCCATTATATCCACCATGATGATCAAAAATTAAAAAAGAATTCGTCGTATCTTTAAGAGCGTGACTGAATCTGAGTTGAAGAGGCTGCGCAGCATTGTAACGTCCCTTTATTACAAAATTTGAATCGAGTTTCTGCGAATCGAATTTTGAAGAAATCTCAAGTGTGGAGTAGCCTTGCTGCGTACCGAGATCAAAACGCCAGTATCCTTCAAAGATCGCTAATGAATCAACAACGCCGGTCTCGAAAACAAAATAGGTGTCTTTAACACAGAAAATTGCGATACGGTCGCCGATTTGCTTTACAATAACATGATCGCCAAAAGAGTTTTTTCCTTGTTCAACAGTATAAACTCCTTCAAGTTTGCGCAGCGATGTGTGCGAGATCGGAGTCGAGCGAAGAAGTCTGCTTTTTTGCGGATCCCGCTGTGGACTTGGAAGGGGATTGTCGTTCTCCACGCAAGAGACGAAGGTAAAAATACATAGCGAAAGGATTAGTATTTTAATACGCACTTGTTGCTGTAATTTCATAGGATGATACCAAAAAATAACTCCGGAGCTAAAATTCGCTGGCGAGTGTCGCTAAAGGCAAGCCAAAGCTGATAGTCAGGGCGGGTATAATTAAATCGAATGCCCCAGTTGATCCTGCTGCCTCCGAAAGCATCTTGTTCTATAGCAAAGGTGAAGACTTCACCTTCAAATTCTGAAAGATGTCGTTTGGCAACATCGGAACCGAACTTTGTATATTGCCAATAATTCGTGATAAACTCAGTACGCACTGAAAGAAGAAATTCATCCGTACGCAATCCTAGAATTACTCCCGGAGCGTTTGAAAATCCCATGCCGAACGTACTGAATCCTGAAAAATCCGCAGTACCGAGCCACACTGAAAATTTATTTTGAAATGCGATCGAGAAGGGTCCGGAGGAATATGACCATGAGGGGTAGAGTGATAATTGATTTGCAATATAATTTCCTGCAAGACGTATACCGACTCCGAAGTTACCCGGCAATCCGATGCGCATTGCAAATGCGAGCTGCGGAATTTGTCTGATCTCGTCGCGCACCACTTGGCGCGGTGCAATTGTGATGTTGAGATTTAAGCCGTATGTGATAATGCCGCTTTCAGGATTTTGAGGATAGAAAAGCGACGGGTAAATTTTCGCTGTTATGCTATCAATAAGGTGATGGTGACGTACGTGCTTCTTATGCTGAGCGTATGAACTTTGACACAATTGACCCAAAAAAAGAACTATCACGAATAGCATCGCGAAGAATTTGGCTGCAGTTCTTTTTATCATAATACAAAAATAAGGAGAACTGAAGCAGCGAATTACGAAAGTGAGAATAAAATTGTGCGTACAAAAAAAAGACGGATTCACGTTGAATCCGTCTTTTGAAAAAAAATATTTCTAAATTATAATTAGTGCTGCGCTAAGAATGCTTTTGCAATTTGATCATCAAGGGCAGTTTTGTTTGAAGCATCCGTCGGATCCAAAGCTTTTCCGCTTGTTATTGCGAAGGCGATTTTTCCGTCAAATCTCAAATTTGTTGAGTAACTTTGTTCGGCGACGGTGATCAATGGAGATGGGAGAAACACCGGTTTCAGATTTCTTACCATATTGGTCCTATACGTGAAGGATGACTTCGTTCCATTCTTCACCAAGACTCCATCAATAATGATAGTTGATCCGCCAACGAGGAAATCAGGATTAGCGGCAAGAAGGGTAGCATCTGCTACGGCATCAGGGCTATGGAGATCGAAGATCATCTGCGTATAGATTCCGACAGGTACATTGGTCGCTGAACCAAGTGAATTAACTGCGCCAAGTGTGAAAGTCACGACAGTCGGCTGGCTCTGGAAACTTCCTACGCCGGCAGCAGCTTCATCACTGACGTGAAGATGGAGGCCGCTCATGAGAACCCTCACTTTAGTTATAGCTAAAGAATCAACAGTAGGTCCGTCAGAAGGTGAAGGAGATTTCTGATATGTGCCCGATATTGTTGTGTTTTGCATGTCATTGGTAGCCGTTACTGTCGAAGAAGTACCAGGACTGGTTGATGAACTTGAGCATCCTCCGATAAGGAGTGAAGTAGCTGCAAAAAGAACAAGACCGAAAAACGTTCTTGTTATGGTTTCTGTAATTTGGAATCTATTTTTCATGGTTATCAATATTATTTTTTTGTGAATTGCGGGGAGCATTTACGAAAATATGTACGAAAGGGGGAGTGTTAAAACTTTGTTTTTTTAAGGGCAACCTAAGGCTGCACTTAAAAACTCTGGTCATTATAGAACGTTGATCATTTTACCGGGGAGTACGCAACGCTTTAATTGCTGACTTTAATAATTTTTCAATGTCGTGTTTGTTATCGGTATCTCTTGGATCAAGAGGCCTCATATCCGGACGTCCGAACATAAGTTTCGGATCGAATTTGAGGGTGAGGTCATACGCATGATTGGCATCAAAAAGTACGGGTGGTTCAAAAAAGAATGTTACATTGTCGGTCTGTGACGACTTAAATGAGAATGGATAACCGACTCCATTAACGTACGAAATTCCGTCGATAATGAAAGTATAACGACCTCCATTAACAAAATCTCCGAATAACGGATCATTCAAAAGTGATTGATCTTCGTTCTCATTGAGTTTGTGAATTTCGAATTTAATATGATCGTACGTACCAGGTGGTATTACTACAGTTGAAATGATCTTTTCTGAGCCGAGGTCGAATTCAGCTATGAAAGGTCCGGCCTTAATAACATCTTTATCTCCATCATGTACATGCTCAAGAGAATCGTTCTCCGCGTCGCCGCTCAGATGTAACTTGAGAGTACTAATAACAATGCGTGCTTTCGTTATTACTACAGAATCTGCTGTTGTACCATAATTTCCGGAAATAGAAAATGATTTACCGGTAATTATCGATGTGACAGCGCCTTGCTGCATCCCCGTCGAAGTCCTATTGGTTGCCTTATCAGCTGTTGTTGAAGGTGCATTGCTTGTGCTGCTCGAACATGCTGCGAAAAATGACGTAACTGCCACCATAGATAACACAACAGCCGTAGTTGCGAGTAATTTTTTGAAATTTATCATTATGAATTATATAGTTGTGAAATAGCTTGTTCTAACTGGGGAATAGTCATTTATTAACTAGATAAGCAATTTCTATGCCACTCTCATAATTAAAGCTATTGCTTCAGTTGTTACGTAAAATATACTCACTTTGGATTGCTAAATGGAGATTTAAATAGTGACTTAGTAGAAAATCGAACCTCTTATATCCAAAGGATGTTTAATAAACAGCAGAAAACATATATGAAAAAAAAACACATAGTTGCTCTTGTTGTTGCGCTGCTTTTTATCGGTATAGCAGCATTTGCACTTGTTGATAATAAAATCGACTATTCCGATTTTTCATCTGCCCAGGGAACAGGCAAACGCGTTCAGGTCTCCGGCGAATGGGAGAAAAAATTACCCACTAACTACGATGAGAATGCCAGACTTTTTACCTTTAGTATGAAAGATCACAAGGGAGTGGTTATGCCTGTTCGTTACGTTGGCATTAAACCAAATAATTTCGAGATAGCTCCGCAAGTTGTCTGCGTCGGCAAAGTAGAAGGAGGAGTTTTTCAGGTAACAGATATCCAAACAAAATGTCCTTCACGCTATGAAGGGGCAGCGCCGAAAAGCTGAGTTCTTTAGCCCGTCCTCGCAATGACAGAATAATTTTTGCATTTTTAAATTAATTTTAAATTAGTATGATCGGCGGAATTGCAATGGCAGTGGTTCTTGCAGCAACGGTATGTGGAGTGATCCTCTATATACTCGTAGCACGTGGCAAGACGGAATTCCTAACTGCAGCACGCATCTCGACTCATATTGCGATATGGGCAATGTTTATCGCAGCCGGAACACTGCTCTATCTGATCTTCAATTACCGCTTCGATGTAAATTATGTGTATGAGCATGTCTCCCGCTCACTTTCGAAGCCGCTTCTTTTCGCAACGTTCTATGCTTCGCAGGAGGGTAGTTTTATGCTTTGGGGATTGCTTACGGCAATCGTCGCAATTTTTTTAATCCCTTATGCGCAGCGCCAGCGTTACGAAGCTCCTGTCATGGCAGTTTACCTTGCAGTATTTGCCTTTCTTGCTGTTATGCTTGTTGCAAAAAGTCCTTTTGAATCAATTTATTCCGCTCATCCGGGGCAGGCACCGCTCGGATTTATTCCTCAAGACGGAAAAGGCCTAAACCCCTCACTTGAAAATCTTTGGATCGTGATTCATCCGCCAATGCTTTTTCTTGGCTTCACGCTTCTTGCTGTACCGTTCGCCTTTGCAATTGCGGGACTTTTTAAGCGTGATTATCAGGGATGGGTCTCGACATCACTTCCCTGGACACTTGGCGCAGCTATGGTGTTGGGGTTTGCGATCATGCTTGGCGGCTTTTGGGCGTATGAAACACTTGGATGGGGAGGATATTGGGCTTGGGATCCTGTAGAAAATGCAAGTTTGCTTCCGTGGCTCATCACGCTTGCCGGGGTTCATACGATGCTTACGCAGAAAAAGACCGGCGGCTTAATAAAAACAAACATAGGCATGACGCTGCTTGCCTATTCGCTCGTACTCTATGCATCATTTCTGACAAGAAGCGGTGTGCTGGGGGAAGCATCGGTGCATTCGTTTGCTGATCCGGGAAATCTTGCTTTTACTTTGCTTGTCATAGGCTTAGTAGTCTTTATCGGTTCATCGCTGGTTATATTTATTATGCGATGGAAAAATATGAGTGTCGCCTCACATGATTATAAAATTCTTTCCCGCGAAACGGGACTTTCTATTGGCTCTGCAATTTTAGGAGCGAGCGCGCTCGTTGTCTTTATTGGTACAAGCGCTCCGCTTGTTTCGAAAAAAGTTGATGTCAGTTTCTATGGCAATCTCCACGTTCCGATTGCTATTGCATTGATGCTGGTCAATGGTTTAACAATGCTTTTAAAATGGAAGCAATCGGGACTGGGCGAGACATTAAAAAAAGGTGCAATGGCATTAGGGTTTGCGTTGGTCGCCGCAATTGCGCTCTATATTTCTGGTTTACACGATCTTGATTATCTTGCAATTGCAAGCGCGGACTGTTTCGGACTTTTTGTGAATATCGAAATTGCAGCGAAGCTTTTGAAGACCCGTGTGCATCTGAATTATCAAAGCGGTGCAGGTGATCTGAAGCCGCGAATTATTAGCGCATTGAAATGGAGTCTGACCATCGGCTTTATTGCATTGCTTATAGCTTCGCATGGTGATTATTATTTATTCGGAGATATTATTGTTGGATATGGTTTATACTGGTTAGGTTTTTTTGCTATTGTAGCCTTCGCATTTACGGTAATCGGCTATCCGCATTTCAAACTTGATAAGAGATTTTTAGGTGCGTACCTCGCTCATGCAGGACTTGCCATTTTTATTCTCGGAGTTATCGCCTCTGCAAAGTACGAGAAGAAGCAATACGGTAAACTTGTACAAGGCGAACCGGTGAGGGCATTCGGTGGTAATTACATGATTACCTATACACATCATGAATTCTCCGAACCTGAGAATTATCACTTTGTCCTTGACGTACAAGATAAGGATGGTAACGTAAGCCAAGCGCGCCCCTTAATGTTCTGGACGGAATTCAATAATCATACTGCACCTATTCTCAATCCAGGCATTTTAAAATATGCTTCGAAAGATCTGTATTTTACCATCGTAGGACTTAATGAAGAAGGCGGAATGCCCAAAGATTCAATGGAAAAGGGTCAGAGTATTACTTCTCTTGGCGGCGCATTGAATATCAAGTTCAATGAATTCGACTTTCCTCCTGAAGAGCGGGCTAAGATGATGTCACAGCAGCCTTTTAGGGTTAAGGCAAATGTTGAAGTAAAGGATAGGAAAAATCCAAATGCAAAACCGATCCCTCTCGAACTTTCGGTAACTCGTAACCTAAAAACCGGAGAAGCTAAGCAGGAAGATGTTCTGGTACCCGGCACAAAATATCACATTCAACTTGCTGAATTACGCCCGAATTTAGAAGATCGGTCAAAATCAAAAATTATTATTACTACACTCGATGAGGATAATCCGCCTCCTCCTTTGAAGGAAGTTCTAACTATTGAAGCATTTATCAAGCCTTACATTAATGCTGTATGGGCTGGAATATTAATTGTCGTTATGGGTTTTGCATTCTCAGTTGTACGCCGCCGGAGAGAGGCACTGACCTCAATCGAAAAAGCCGAAAAGTCATACGAGAAAATACTTGCGCTCCATGCTGTAAGTGATGAATTAAAAAGACTTATAGCGTCTGATAACCTAATCGAAAAGAGTGGGCTGCTGGTAAAAAAGAAAAACAATCTAAAGGGTTTATAATTGAGCTTTCATATTGAGATCTGAAAATCCTTAATTGCGAGGAAATTTTGTAACCTTGGTGACACTTTTTGTGTCTTTAAATATAGCATCATCTCTTAATTAATCAGTTTGATCATTTTTACTTAATATTTATTGCACTAAATAATGAAGAAATTTTTACCTTTAATCGTGCTTCTTGCTGCCGTAATGATGGTAAGTTGCAAATCGTCAACTGTTGTAACCCCGCCGACGCCTGGTACCTCCAGCCATGGAGTTGATGCATCCGGAAATGTTTGGATGACAGCACCTCCTCTGGGTGAGGGAGTTCAAATAGAAGCTATGCCTTTTGATGTTCCCAACAATACTGAAATTCAGGGTAATTTTTACCTGCGTTTTCCTTCGGATATTGACTTAGATATAAGCAGAATCGAGGTCGCGATGAATAGTGGTACGCACCATATGAATATGTATAGATCATCTCTTTTTGCACCCCCTGATTCAATTCCAAGTAATGCCAGGAAAATTATTTATACGGACATTCATGGTAAGGCCGATACAGTAAGCATACCATATCAAGCTCAATTCAGGGCAAATCTTATCTGGAATCAATCGGATATGTTAGTAGAAGCTCAGAAACCATATCTAAATTGGGCGTTACCCGCACTCCCCGACCGTAAGCAATCCGTAGTGCATTTTGCTGCAAATGACACTTTAATTATTGAAAACCATTTTGTCAACATTGATTCAGTAAGTCAAACTACTCCTAACGGAAAAGGGAAATTCATCGTAAATTTATGGAAAGCACCTGCCGACGTAATACCGGAGCGCGCTTCAATGCTATTTTCCATTAAGCCTGTCTTTCAGATTCTTCCCCATTCAACGACTACGCTAACTAAAGATTGCAGGTTCGGAACTGACGATATACCGTGGCCAATTTATCTTTTAGGTATGACAGGTCATTTCCATAGCAGGGGAAAACAGTTCATTGTAGATAAAATGCAAGGTTTTTATGATGCAGAGGGGAAGGCTACCGGCGATTCTATTATTACTAATATCTATAAAAGTATCGCATGGGATGAACCGGAATTTAAAGTATTTGCTACTCCTATTAAACTTGAGAAAGGGCAGTTCCTGCGTTTAACCGGAATATATGTAAATCCGACTGACAACACCTTTTCCTTTGGTCCACATGTTGCAACTGAAGAGCATTTCAATCTCTTTGTATGGTTCTCACCATCTTGGCGTAATGGTCAGACATACTATGATAAATTAAACTAATGGGACATAAATAAGATTATATAATGCCATTTCCCCATAATTCGAAGGGTAATGGCAGTACTCGTTTTAACGTTTTAATGAAAGGCTTACTATGAGATACTTTAAATTATTGTTGGTTCTTTTTCTTTTTATGCCTGCAATGGCAGAAGCACAATTTCTTTTTCAAGATGCCACCGTTCCTGCAAAGATCGATATGCATACGGCCGGAGTTCTCGATGCCGGTCCGGGTGTAGTAGTATTCGATCTTGATGGCGACGGTTGGGACGATATCTATCTTCCCGGCGGTTTAGATTCCGACAAATTATTTTTAAATTTACATGACGGCACGTTCAAGAATGTTGCCACAAGCAGTTTTGCGATCCACTCACCGGATAGAAAAATATTTCCTCGCAGCGGCTCAGCATTTGACTATGATAACGATGGCTTTCCGGATATTTATGTCTGCTGCGAGAACAGAGATATTCTTTGGCATAATAATGGCGACGGCACATTTACCGATAGGACGCGGCTTGCGAATTTGAATTTTCCATTAGCTCAAAATGAAAGTAACAGTTCATCATTCGGAGATTTTAATGGTGACGGGTATAATGATTTTTATGTATCGCGGTGGATAGAGGAATCGAAATTTCTTACAACCGGCACCAGTGATACCGGATATGCTCATAAAGGTTTTCCGAATTGGTTTTATGTAAATAACGGTAACGGTACATTTACCGAACGTGCATTTGAATTCAAAGTTGATGGCGATACAGGTACTTCAAATATTGCTCTCTTTTTTGATTATGACCGTGATGGTGATCTTGATCTGTTCGTCGGAAATGACTTTGGCGTTGATCTAACGCCTAATCAGGTCTTTAAAAATTTGCTTATGGAAACAGGCGAAGCAAAATTTGTCGATGTGACGAAAGAACTTGGTCTTGAAGCGCATGTATTCTGCATGGGCATCGCTCCGAATGATTATAACCGTGATGGTAATTTTGATTTCTATGAGACATCTATAGGACCGGAGCGCTTTTTCAAAAACAACGGAGATAATACCTTTACTGATGTTATTTCAAAAATAGTTCAGGGTGGCAGTCTTCCGGCCGGACTCGGGTCTAACGGATTTGAACGCCATGGCAGTTATATGACAACGACATGGACTCCGGTGTTTGGTGATTTTGATAATAACGGATGGGAAGACGCGATGATCGTTCATGGCTATGAAGGCGGCATTTCTCCCTGGCTTGCTAATCAGAACAGAGCAGACACGACCATTTTTTTTCGTAACATCGGTAATTTTTTCGAGGATTACACTGATAATGCTCTGATCGACCGTTTCGGAAAAAAGATAACTCTTGATATCGGTGGAAGGGGCGGGGCTTATATGGATTATAATAATGACGGTAAAATTGATCTCTGCTTTGCGTCATTAGGTACAAGCGGTTTAACATCACATGACTTTCGTTTATTAAAAAATATTACTGCAGATAAAGAAATTCCTGCTCATTGGCTTGAGATGCGATTTACCGCTGTGCGTACAGCAAAAGAAGGTATTGGAACGATCGTTGATGTTTGGGCGGGTGGAATTCGACATTCACGCCAAGTTTCAACAGGAGGGGGTTTTGGTTCTCAAAGCTCACTGATGCAGCATGTCGGACTCGGAGAATTTTCTGTGGCAGATTCAGTTGTTGTGTATTGGCCCTGCGATAAATACCGCAATCGAACGATCAATAAATATTATAATGTAGCTGCAGACCAGATAATTCGTTATACTGAAGATACTGTAGTTAAAAGTGGAGTAAATTCGTCGCCAACCGTTCAGTCTCTGGAACAGGTCAAAATATATCCCTCTCCTGCACGGACTGTCCTTAATGTAAATAATCTTGACGCCTCGGTATTAAAACGTTTCGAGATCTACGATATGCTTGGTATCAGGCAGATCGATGAAGAATGCAATGAATCCACATTCTCACTTTCTCTGACAAATCTAAAATCCGGATGTTATGTGCTTCGAATTACTTCCACCGGAAAAACAGTGACTAAAAGGTTTATTAAAGAATAGAATAAGCAGGAGTTGAACGTATGCGAAGAGGTTCTGTCATTATCCTTTTCTTCCTGTTAACTTACGCCGGATGTGTTTATGACTATCCGGTTCTTTCGGATAAATTTTCCGCTATACAGAAGCAAACACTTAGTGCCCATTGTTCTTCAAGCAGTTGTCATGGTGATGGGACGAAAGGACCGTTTCTGTGGCTAAGAGCGGATAGCGCGTATAACCAATTATTATTCAATCATCAGATCAGCAACGATTCGGCAAGGAGTCTGAACTTCAGAGTTCTCGTTGTTCCGTATAAGCCGGAATCGAGTTTTCTTGTAACGAAACTTACACTTGACGAGAGCAATGGCTTTGGTGAGCTAATGCCATCCCGACATGAGCGTCTGCCACAAGCTCAGATCGATGCAATCATCAGTTGGATCAAACGAGGTGCTCCGAATGATTAAGAGCACCGTTTTGAAATAGTACTACTTCGCGATTTTCCGATGCATATTAGGTATTAAGAGCAAAAGAGTGCATTTCCGAAGCAATATTGGCAAAGAACGACGCAAGAGTAAGCAAAAAAATATTTCTGTCAAGGCCTGAAAAAAATTTCTTAATTTTAGATTTCATCAATTTTAATTGCCAACCCATGGATTTATAAGGCGTTTTTAGATATGACCTCTAAGGAGAATTGATCTGAAAGGGAATTTTCGTCGGTAGCGCGTACGGGAATCGAACCCGTGTACCCGCCTTGAGAGGGCGGTATCCTAGCCGCTAGATGAACGCGCCATGTTTGGGCAATGATGAATTATAAATGATGAATAATCTCATTCTTGCTCGCGCGTTACTACACATTTTTACTTCTCGGGGTTCCATTTCGGCGCAAGGCTCAGATAATTTTGTATTTTTGCAGTCTAAACTTCTCAATAATATTATGAAATACAATTTTTTCTCACGGAATGCAGCCATTGGCTTTCTTCTGTTACTTCTTTGTCCGCTATTTATCGGCAATGGATTTGCGCAGCGCGATCCGAATCTCATCAGCTCGCGTCATTATGTCGGCCTCGAAGCAGGTGCAAACTATACTTGGCTTCCGGGTTCTACTAATTACTTTTTTACGTTTGACTGGACATATCTCGATAATCCGAGTAATCCTCAGACCGTAGCCTTTACACTCAGTAATCCGGGATCTGGCATTGGGTTTCAGTTCGGTGGTACACTTGATCTTGCAATCTCCGATTTTTTGGGCATCTATAGTAAGCTCCAATATAGACAACATTCAACAAGTTCGACAGAAACATCAACATTCAATACAACTAATCCCGACGGTACAAATCCGGGTACTGCAGATATTCAGACAACATTTAGAACACGACTCGGTTTTCTCGGAGTCGATGCGGGGCTGCGATTCCAATTCGTTAAAGAAAGTTTTTACGGTCTATTGGGCTTGGGCTTTAGTGATCTTTTAAGCGATGCAGTTGCAATCCATCAGAAGATCGTTGCGACGACAAATAATTCTGAGTTTCTCTTCCTTCCATCTCGTGCTCAGACCGGTTTTTCGGAATTTGATATTCCCTTTGGCTCGACGAATAATTATTTTAAATCATCACAGTTGGCAGTGAAGTTAGGGATCGGAACATTCATACCTTTGGGCGGCAATACTTGGGTGTTGACTCCGGAGCTTAATTTAGGCATCCCACTTTCTCAATTGGTTTCAGCTCCTACTGAAGCGGTATATACAGCCAATAATGCAGTTCCTCCAAAAATGTGGTATGCCACGCTTTCAGTTGCTTTGAAATTCCCGTTCGGCGCTACATCGAGAGCTGATATGATTTCAACTTCATCTCCGACAGACGATAAAGCTACGCAGGGTTATACTAATCTTAAAGGTAAAGTCACCGATGCAAAATCAGGAAAACCGGTTCAGGCAAATGTAACCGTTACCGATCTTAACAGTAATGAAACCGTAACGACAACAAAGACGGATGATGACGGTGAATATAATGTGCGGGTAAAAGCGCCGGGAAGATATTCCGTTACTGCCGATGCAGACGGTTATCTGTTCGGCTCAGCACTTTATGAAGTTGATGATGAAGGAAGAATCCTGCGCGGTAATCATGATATAAAACTCGATCAGGCAAGCGGCAGAACGCGGCTGCTTATTTTCTTTGATTTTGATAAGTCAGAATTGCAAAGATCATCCTACCCGGAACTTGAGCGCATTGTTCATCTGATGAAGGCGAACCCAAGTATGGAAGTTGAGATCGCCGGATATACCGATGCCAAAGGTACGGATGCTTACAATCATGATCTCTCCCATCGCCGGGCTGAATCCGTCAAAGATTATTTGTTGGCTCACGGAATTTCTGCCAGCCGTATTACCACAAAAGGATATGGCAAAGATAATCCTATCGCGACCAACGATACCGAAGATGGCAGAGCCGAGAACCGCAGAGTGGAGTTTGTTGTGTTGAAAAAATAATTTTTCAATTCGCAGTTCTTAGTTCTTAGTTCTTAGTTCTTAATTCTTAATTAAGAACTAAGAACTCATAATATTCTCTTTCCCATACTGCTCGCTATCAGATCGGCGGCAAATTCAGCGCCGGCATTACGCGTATCGAGTATCGGATTCACTTCGGCGATCTCCAGAGATGACATATATCCGGTATCGGCAATTGCTTCCATGATAAGATGCGCTTCGCGGTAGCTTAATCCCCCCGGGACTGGTGTGCCGACTCCACTTGCAACGGATGGATCAACGGAATCGAGATCGAAACTTACATGAAGATGATCCACCTTCGCTCTCATGGATGAAAGAACTTTGGCGATGATCCTGTGTACGCCGTATTTATCCAGATCGGTCATCGTATGCGCTTCGATCTTCAATTTTTTCAGAAGCTTTCTTTCGCCTTCATCAATAGACCGTAAACCAATAAAAACGATTTGATCCGGTTGTAATTTCGGATAATTGCCGCCGATATTCACTAATTCAGGCGCTCCGATACCTAAGTTTACAGCAACGGGCATTCCGTGGATATTTCCGCTTGGAGATGATTCGGGAGTATTAATATCGGAATGTGCATCGATCCAGATCACGCCAAGCCGTTTATTATTTTTTTTGCAATGTGCTGCGATTCCGGCGATCGTGCCGATTGCCATGGAGTGATCGCCGCCTAAGACGATGGGGAATTCCTCACGGTCAAGAGAGGATTCGACTTCACGCGCCAAATCAGTACAGGCTGAAGCGATCTCCGGCAAATAGCGAAGTTTCGGATCTTGAACTTTGACGACTTCGGGATTATGAATATTAATATCGCCGGCATCGATGACGTTATACCCAAGTCCGGCAAGTTTATCGCCGACTCCGGCAATGCGCAGCGCCGATGGTCCCATATCCACTCCGCGTCTGCCTGCTCCGAGATCCATCGGAAATCCGATGATGCGGACGGTCCAGTCCTTATTCTCGCTCTTTTTTGCCGGTTTTGTTTTAGTTTCTACTGCCATAAATTTTGATAAAATTTCCTTCAGAAACTGCCAAAAGCCCCCCTGTAACCTCATATAAATGAAGTGTATAGCTTTTCGCGCACACACACAAACCCCTTCTTGGCAAAAAAGCTAAAACATGCCCGGGTTTACTCCGAATATGTTTTAGCTTTTTTATTTCTGTGCCGAACTTTCGAATACAAATATACGAAATTTTTTCCCTTTTGTCAAGGTGCTCAAACAGGGTTTTTATTAACAACTTATCCACAAGGCTTTCGGAAACTTTAAAATAGAAAATCTTAGTTGTTTAGTTTGCATTACTAAGAATCATCATTTTTCCCGTAACAAGATGTTGAAGTTTCTTTTCGTAATAGGTTGTCTTATGTGTGCCACAGCAGCCAGCAGCCAGTCGGTCGTGGGCTTTGGGTAAAAAAGTTTCCTAAGCACTGTGAAAGTGTGAAACTCCTTGACCCTAAAGGAATGAACATGCTCCTTGCAAGCAGAAATAAAATATATCATTCATCCGACTTCGGAAGTTCTTGGGATAGCTTATTCTCAGTGCCGATTAATTATCTTGTAAGTGATATTATTTATAATCCTGATAGTTCCATCCTCTGTGGAGTTTCTAATTATAAGGATCAGGCACTTTATAGATATGATATTCCCGGGAAGTGTCTTACTAAAGTTTTAGATGATGCAGCAGAAAGTCATCCACTTATTTCGACTGAATCAGATTCCGTGTTTTTTTCCATTGGTTTACGAGTTTTTTTTTATAAATCAATAGATTTTGCGAAGAACTGGTCGATGGTCGGGCAATACCCTCTGATATATTTGAGCAAACCAACACCTTATTATATTTGCTCAGGCAATTCATGC
>JBBQGG010000059.1:0-18482 GCA_038322815.1 Kapaibacterium sp. (SeqCode) | reverse complement strand
GTTGGCAAAGATCACCTACAGCGAAGTTTTCGAATCGCTGGTGAGTATTGCCGGCATCGGAGAGCAGACGGCAAGTCTCCTGGTCATGGCCACCAACGGCTTCACGGCCTTCGACTCATCGAAACAGCTCATTGCCTATTTGGGACTGAGTCCCCGGCACTATGAATCAGGATCATCGGTACGCGGAAAGGCGCATATTTGCAAGATGGGAATGGGGCATATCCGAGCAACCCTGTATCTCTGTAGTTGGTCGGCTGTCAAATATAATGCCAGCTGTCGTGCACTCTATCTACGCCTGCGCCAACGGGGAAAACCCGGAAAGGTGGCGATGATTGCTGTGGCAAATAAACTCGTCAAACAAGCATTCGCGGTTGCTACCAAGCATACACGCTATGATGATCAGTTTCAAAGAACATAAAAATCGAACGGAAACTAACACAGTTCATTCTGAATGGAGCGAAGCGCAATGAAGAATCCCCTGAGGTTAGCTGAGAAGCCTCTCTATTTAACCTCAGGGGATTCTTCACTACGATCATATTGCTATCACAATCTGATCTCCGTTCAGAATGCCATAAAAAATTATTTTTTCTCTCAAATAACTAATGCTAATTTCAATGACGGGCTTCGGCAGAGGAGAAGCGACAAGTGCAACGGATAAAGGCGGCTTAACTGCAACAGCAGAAGTGCGCAGTGTGAACTCCCGGTTTCTCGAAACATCAGTACGCTTGCCACGCACGATGAGTGAGCGCGAATTCGAAGTGCGCGAACTTGTCCGCAAATCCCTCGAGCGCGGCAAGGTTAATATCAATGTGACAATCACACGCGGCGAAGCTGCGGCAAGCGTTCCACTTGAAGTCAATGAACCTCTTGCAAAAGGATATTTCCAGCTCCTCGATAAGCTCCGAACCGTTACAGGAATGACGGCTGAGATAACACTACGCGATCTGACAGGATTCAGCGATATATTTTTATCGGATGCTGCAAATGCCGATGCCGCAACCTCCGAATGGAAACTTGCTCAAGATGCAGTCAGTAAATCGTTGGAAGCACTGCATATCATGCGCAGACAGGAAGGATCCGAATTAGAAAAAGATCTGCGGATGCGCATTGCCAATCTCGATGAAAAGGTAGCAACTGTTGAAAAGCTTTCTTCAGGCACTGCCGAAGCAGAATTCGCAAAACTCAAACAGCGCGTCCTGGAATTAACTCAGGATATCAATGTCATTAACAAGGACAGGCTTGATATGGAGATCGCCCTCATCGCAGAACGACTTGATATAACTGAGGAGATCGTGCGCTTCCGCTCGCATATTAAATTTTTCTTAGAAGCATTAACGGCACCGGAACCAGCCGGAAGAAAACTGAATTTCTTAATACAGGAGATGAACCGCGAGATCAATACGATGGGCTCGAAAACGAACGATCCGCAAGTCTCGCATATCGTCGTCGGCGCAAAAGAAGAAATGGAAAAGATTCGCGAACAAATTCAGAATGTGGAGTGAGATGAAAATTTTTCGCATTCTCATATTCATGCTGCTTGTTATTGCGCTTTGCGCTGATGTTACCATTGCACAAAGTAATAACTATTTGCGAATAGGGAATTCTAACACTTGGATAAATACGACATCCGGGTGTTTTGGTGCTTACCCTTCTGAGATGTTGTTCGATTCAATATATAGCTTTCATCCCACCAGCGAGAATGACTTCGGTAACTTGATCGCAACGATCAAAGAAAAAGATATCGATACACTTGCTATCGGATTGCGAATGGCTGCCATTGCAAAACTTCTTCTGGATAAACCTTATATTGAAAAATCTTTAGAAGTCACTAACGATGAAAGCATGACGATATGCAATCTGGAGGGATTCGATTGCGTTACCTTCTTCGAAACTACGTGGGCGCTGGCAACAACGATAAGAACATCATATACACATTCATTTGCAGATTATACGAAAACATTAACGAATCACAGATATCGAGATGGAATCCGAAATGGCTTCCAATCTCGTCTGCATTATACTTCCGATTATTTCTATGATAATGCACAGCGCGGAAATCTCAAAGAGATGACGAAGATCATCGGCGGCAAAGATACTAAGCGTGAGAAAAAACATATTAATTTTATGACAATGCATCCGAGCTTTTATGCGCAGATGCAGAATGATCCGTTCATGTTCGTGAAGATGGATTCGGTTGAGGAAAGAATCAATAGGCGCGGCGGATTTTATTACATTCCGAAAGAGGATGTGGAGGATATTGAAGAAGGTATTCAAACCGGCGACCTGATCGGCATTACGACGAGTGTTCCGGGAATAGATTGCTCGCATACGGGCATTGCCCTTCGCGGAAAAGATGGAAGAGTTCATTTCATGCATGCAAGCTCTGCGATGCATAAAGTGATCATCAGCCCGATGCCGCTTGCAGAGTATCTTGCCGGCAATAGCAAGCAGACTGGTATAATGGTCTATAGACCTTTAGAGCAAAAATAGAATCAGTTTCATTGCGAGTAGGGCTTTAGCCCGTCGAAGCAATCCCCCGATAGTTTGTAGAGACTTACAGTCTGCCACGATTTAGGGGATTGCTCCATCGTCGCTATCGCGACTCCTCGCAATGACACATTAGTGAAATAAATAATTTATGGTAACACGCGAAAACATCGAACACATAGCAAAACTTGCGCGGCTGGATTTCTCCGATGGAGAATATGATAAGTTGACAACAGACATGAATAATGTCCTCGGCTACATTGACCAGCTTAAAGAGCTTGATGTATCTGCTGTTGCGCCCATGGAGAATATCAATGAATCGGTTGAAGAGAATATTTTCCGTTCGGATATTTCTGCACTATCACTTACTACAGAAGACGCTTTAAAGAATGCGCCGAAGGCAGCCGATGGATATTTCCTTGTACCGAAAGTGATTGAAAGGGTGAAGAAAGAGACAGTGGTTGAAGAGATTGAAGAAGAGAGTGAGGATTTCTGATGGTTGGGCGGACTCTTAGTCCACTCTGATTTGACTGGCGGACTAAGAGTCCGCCCCACTTAATCTCTTCTATTTCCCTCGAAACTCGCTCACCAATTCCAGCGCTACATCATAACTCGATTCCGTATGTGCGGCTACGTTCTTTAATCTCTCTTCTAATTTTTTTGCACGCTCGGGAGTCCAGAAATCTACTCGCAGAAAACTTTCTACTAATTCGATGATGCGATCTCGCTCTCTTGTAACTCTCTTTTTTACCAATGTATCGGTTTTCAGCAAATGCGCTTTATGCCGCTCGATTTCGGCGAGCACTTCAACAATTCCTTTTGCTTTACTCGCAACCGTAGAAATAACATCGGGTATCCATTCGTCTTCAGCATGAGTAATACGAAATGTGAGGATGGTTTTCAGCGCACGTACTGCCTGCTCGGCTCCTTCACGGTCACTTTTATTGAGCACAAAAAAATCAGCGATCTCCATGAGTCCTGATTTCATTGCTTGCACTGCATCTCCTGACTCAGGGACAAGGACAACGATCGTCGTATCGGCAGCTTTCGCAATATCAAGTTCGGATTGGCCGACTCCGACAGTTTCGAAGATCACTATATCGAATCCGGCAGCATCTAAAATATCTGCTGCATCTTTTGCTTTTGCCGATAAACCGCCAAGAGAGCCTCTGGTTGCCATCGAGCGCACAAAGACACCCTTATCCATCGAAACATCCTGCATTCTGATCCTATCGCCAAGCAATGCACCGCCGGTGAATGGGCTGGTAGGGTCAATGGCAATGATCCCGACGGTCTTGCCTTGCTTGCGAAGCGCTTTTGTCATCTCCGATGTCAGCGTGGATTTTCCTGCTCCCGGAGGACCGGTAATGCCAATGCGATAAGCATTACCAAGCTTCGGCGCAAGCTCATGCAATAGCTCAGCAGCCTGCGGTGAATCATTCTCGACAATGCTGATCGCCTGTGCAATGCTGCGGCGGTCTTGAAGAGAAATGCGATTAATTATAGAAAGTTTATCTGACAAAGTGTGATAGTATAGAGCACAAATTTACGGGATTGGGAGAACCTTACAATACTTTTTGATAAACTCGGTATGTTTTATATTTCTTTCCGTTCATCATTTCGCAGGCGCGGTTCATCATGTCGTTGTCTTCTAATATCCACGACGCTTCACCGAATTTATAGCCTTTTTTCTCCGCGATCTCAATGGTCTTGCGATAGAACATCGCATCGATGCCTCGGCCGCGATATTCTTTGGCAACTCCGAGTGTAAGAATGCGGACGGTATCGATTGCTTTCTTTTTCGTCATCAGATTCCATAATGCTATCGGAAGATTCATCATGCCTCGTGGAATTCCGGGACCTGAATGAAATGCCTTGTTCACATCGGGAAGCGAAAGAGCGAAGCCTATGGTCTCGCCATTTTTTTCGGCAAAGAAGATCAGGTCGGGGTCATAAATTTGCTTTAAGTCACCTGCAAGGAAATCGAATTCTTCATCTGTCATCGGTACAAAACCCCAATTTTTTTCCCAGACTGCATTATAAAGCGCCTTGATCCTCTTCACTTCATTTGCAAAATCTTTTTTATTGAACGAGCGGATGGTTATTCCCGCACGCTTCTGCATTGCTTCAGTCACGCGGATAAGTTTTTCTGAACGCGAGGTATCAGTTGAAAGCAGCCAAGCATAAAGATCTTTAGCTTTGGAATATCCATTATGCTCAATCAGATCAATATAATATTTGGGATTATAGGTCATCAGCAAAACAGGCGGCTTACCGAATCCTTCAATGAGCAATCCGAGTTCATCATTGGTCGAAGGATTATGCGGACCTAAAATTTCCGTCATGCCCTTGCTTCGCAAAAAATCTTCTGCGGCTTCGAAAAGTTTTGCGGCTATATTTGCATCGTTAACACATTCAAAAAAACCGAAAAAACCGGCTTTATCGTTGTGAAAAGAATTGTGATAATGATTGATAATGGCGGCAATACGCCCGACAATCTTCCCGTTATCTTCAGCGAGAAACCATGCAACATCAACGTGTTTATAGAACGGATTTATTACTTCGTCGATCAGTTTCATTCTATCCATCTCAAGGGGCGGAACCCAGTAAGGATCTGATCCGTAAATATCCCAAAGGAAGCGGACGAATTTCAGCTTATCGGCTTTTGATGTTATGCGGCGAATAACAACTGCCACGGCGTTACTTATTTAGTAAAGTTATCGATTCCTGTATTGCCTTATTTTCTTTTTCTGTGAGTTTGATCATCTTTGCGATCGCATTGTCAACATGCATTTGCCCGGCGGTGATCATACTTTCAAAATCCAAATATTTTTCGTTGGCAGATCGATCAGTATTGAATGTGATGTCATTTCCCTTTCGCTCCATCGGCACTGTTTCTAAGTAAAACAAAGCTGTCCGGATATCTGTAAGCAGAAGTGATAATCTTTGAGAATATCCGATGAACGCTGAGGACTCTTCTTTATAAGCGTCCAAAAATTTTGTAAGTGATTTTCTCTCTTCTTCACTTCCCATTAACGATTTAAATCTTTCAATGCTATCGGAAAAAACTCGGGTATTATGAGTTATCTGCCTCCTGTGAGATTCCAGAAAAAGTAAATATTTGGATACCTTAATAAGATTATTCGCGAAGTGAACTGAATCCATGCTTTGCGGTTCGAGTGGACGCATATCTTCTAATTCTTCCTGCATTGCCTTGAAACGTATGTTCCGGTCATTAAGGGATTTGATGGCGCGGTAGAGACAACCCAAAGCCTTGGACCTCACACTATCGGGGGTTTCCTTGGGCTGTGCTATTACGTGCGAAGTACATACAGAGCAAAACAATAACGATGCTCCCAGACCTGATAAAAATAAATGCTTAAAAAAATATTTTTTCATACAGTTAGCTGCTATTATTTTCGGATCGCACCATACGCCTTTTGCATCATCGCACTTGCATCAATAGTGGCTTTTTGTGATGTTGCACTGGCGTTGATCAATTTCTTATTACTTTTCTCTACTGCTTCGATGAGTTCGGAATACTTTTCATATTCCTCTTTATTTGTAAATTGGAGCTTATTATCTTTCAGAGTCACATTTGAAGTCTCAATAAATTCCAGAACGGCATTAATATTGGTATAGAATTTTGTCAGCCCAACCGTATACTTATCCAAAGCGCTTTGTTCGAGATCATAAGCATCGAGAAATTCTTTCAAAAAAGAAGCCCGATGATGTGCTGACATTTTCGACCGTAAATTACTGACCGAATCATCGATCTCTTTTTTCATCTTGGCGCTTAAACTGCGATAGACTTCAAGATAGCTTAAGAAGTCTTTGATCTTCTCGCGGCTCTTTGGAATCGTTTCCTTTGCAAGAGAGACGATCTCAAGCGGTTTTAAGGCATTCATCTTTACCATTTCCTCGTTAAAGCGCTGCGCACGAATATTCAGCATTGTCTCAGTGCTGTCAATAAGTTGGGAAGCTCGATTAACAAGAGCATCGGGACTATCTTGCCCGCGTGCCGAGGAAATAGTGATTGCAAAAAAAACAATTATATATACAAATAGAGATCGCATCATACTGTCTTAATTTAAAATTTATTACGTAGTCCTAATCTATACAAACAAAATCAGAAAAATATCCCGTCAGACTTTTAAAAAGTATATCGAAGCTTTGCTGTCGGCATGAAACCCATTAATCCATCGGGGTATCTTCGCTGTTGAAGTTCACCCTCTAAATGGATCGGTGAATTATGATCTCTTGCCAAAAGTGCTGCGTCGATCGCCGAAAGAATGCGATTGATAAAAAGTCCGTACAGAAAATAATCCGCTATCTCAAACTGATGATTCATACCTTCACGCATAAACGCATGGCGTTCGTAGTCTGCTGAAAAATGTGTAGGGTCAATATCGTGAAAATCCTTCCATCCATAGGTAAACTGAATATACTTCGATATCAGTTCATAATATTGCTGCGATCCTTTATCGGGCAGCCGATGCGTAAAATTTTGGAAACGGAGTCTTGTAAGAGAATCCTCTGCCATATTGATCTGTGAAACATCATCAACTTCGGTAATACGAAAACCACTTCCGGCAAAAGCCAACTTACTATTTAACGAATCGGCGTATTTCTGCGGCAGCCATAAACTATCGGCGAAGGCATGGAAAGCAAGAACGGAGTCATTTCCACGACCAATGAAATGGTAGCGCTCATACCATAGCCCTGCATCGATCACTGTAAAAATCACGCCGCGCCATATATGATCGCCTACATAATATTCTCCCAGACCCGGAAGAGCCAACGATAGCACAGCCGCTAAAAACGCACTTTTATGTGATGGTGTGATCACTTTCTCTTCTCCAGTAAGCCCGGGTATTTTTTCGCCTTCCGATATTGAAGAATTCTGGAAAAATGTTACCTCATTAAAGGAATTCTCAGAGAAAAAAGGTTTCGGAAGAGGATCGTTGCGAAACTGTGAAAATGCGTTATTGGTGCATAAGGTACAAATGACAAAACTGAGCACAAAAAATGTGCTCAGCCTTATACGATGTATCGGTCGCAGATCCAATGTGTTGTTCAGGATGTTTTTTTTGTCTGCTCTTTACCACTTGATCCCTAAACTAAACCGAAGAGTATTGGCAAGAGGATGATTTGCGTCGAAGGTATCAATATAACTAAAATCAAAACTATAGACATCATATTTTAATCCTGCACCAAACGTCAGATAATGTCTTGCGCCGACAGCACTGCCTTCAGTATAATATCCGGCTCGCAAAGCAAGAAGCTGAGCATACCAATATTCAACACCGGTCGAGAGCATCAACGATTTGCCCGTCATCCTATCCCATGCGGTGACAAAAGACTTCGGCAAGTTATCTGAAATCCCCGAAGCAGAATCGCGGTGAACCAGAAGTTTTGCAACATCAACGGCAAGCATCAAATCATTATATTCATCCTTAATGATCTTATACGAAGTTCCGATGCGCAATATCGTCGGAAGCGGATCCGCTTGCTGCACATCTACATATTTAACTTTCGGTCCGATATTAGCAATGTTGAATCCGACGGCAAGACGGTTAGCAAGTTCTTCGACATATGACGTATCCGGACGCCACATGGCGCTGACATCGAAGCTGACCGATCTGCCGATGCCTTGCTGCTTTTCCTGACCGACAGTAAGCGGAGAAAGCGAAGATTGGATATATCGGACATTGCCGCCGAATCCCCATTCCGGAGAGAGTTTTGTCGCATATGATAAGGCGATAGAATATTCGAAGGAATGGAATTCTCCGAGCGGGTCCGGCGAAGACTCCGTTGTATATATAAATTTTCCGAGATTTAAGAAAATGATCTGTGCACCGATCGTGCCGCCGAATGACTCTTCATTGTTCCATTTGAATGTTGCGTATTCATAATAGAGATCGCTGTTGAATTGTGGCAGCCACTGCGAATGCGTCAGGACAACTTCCTTACCCGTCTGGAAGGCAAGTCCGGATGGATTCCAATAAATGGCATTGGCATTATCAGCAATACCTGTGCCGACATCTCCCATACCACTAGAACGAGCATCAGGGGATATAAGCTGAAATGGAACTGCTGTTGTCGTTGTGGTCTGCGCATTTGCAGAACCGAAAGCGATAACTCCGACAATGGCGCCGATGATTACTTTATAAATTGTACGTTGCATGTATCTTTCTCAAAAAAAAAATTCTTTTTCTTACGTAATGGAACGGACTTTAGTCCGTCTGTATTCCTATAAAAAATTATGTTCTTAATTTCTCACGATGATAAACTTCCCTCCCGATGTTGTCTGAACTCCGGAAAGTCGTTCACGAGCTGTCACACGATAGATATACGTTCCGTCTGTTAGAGTGGCACCGGAATTATCTTTTCCGTCGAATGGAATGCTCACTGAATTCTGCGAAATACTTTGTGCCGATAGCTCCCTAACCTGCTGACCTATAACTGTAAAAATCGAGATCGTCACATCAACCGGACTTTCCGGAGCGGAAGGCTGTAAGAAAGTAAAGACTGCCTGATTTCGAACAGGATTCGGTTTGATCGTCGTATTATAAAGAGAATATGGCTGCACATCGCGTGCAGTGAACTCCACTTCAGTAAAGGTCGGATTATCAAGCGCATCAAAGGCCCGAACCTTCAATACATGAGTACCAACAGGAAGCAACGCTTGCTGCTCCGATGTTCCTGTCTTATAATCATCCTGCTTGGAAACGTATGTTGAAGCAAGATCTATAGTACCGGCTGTGGAATCATCCGTCCAGGCAACGAATGAATGCCCGATGCTTGCTGTAGAAGTATTAAGTCCGCTGATATCGGAAACATCAACAATGATCTTCGAATTTACAGGCACGACATCACCTGAATGAAAGGCTCGCGATCCGATGTACGCCGTTAGTTTTGGTCCTTCATGATCAGAATCAACACGTGCAGTTTCAATGCCATATACACGAATGTTTGTCGTTACTCCAAGCGCTGAATGAAAATTATCCGAATAAGCAAGCATGCTTATCTTTGCAATGCTCGAATCGAACTTGATATCCTTGGAAACAATAAATGTCGATCTGAACTTTCCGCCCGTCACAGTTGAGCTTCCATGATAAAGTATTGGTCCGTCAATGCTCCATCTATCGGTCATTGGACTTTGTTGAAGGAATGTTGTCGTTACCGCAACATGAGTCGGAGCATCGAAAAGCGTAATGGCTGCATTGCCGTTAAAGTTCGCATCAAGATCGGAGCCATCGCAGGCATTGGAAATATGCCCGGAGATCGTAACCTGCGAAAGAGCAGGGATCGTGCGTGGAGCAACTGATTCACTAAACGGTATGCCATTGATCGAATCAATTGTGATATACTGTCTCGGAAAAATAATCCGCTGCGTAGGATCACCCATGATATAAAACAGAACAGCTTGCGAACTTGCCATAGTAGAAGCGATATAGGCAAATCCAATTGGCGCTGATCCTACCAAGGAATTACAGTCAGGATTGTCAAAGAGAGCCTTATAAAATGTTGGTGCGGCCCCATTAGGACCATCTTCTGTTACCGAACGGCTTGTACCCAGCGATGCTATCGCACCCCCATCGGCTTTAGTGATAAGCTGCACACCGCCGGAGATCGGCGCTGCATAATTATCATAACGGCTGAAATCGCATGTGGCTGTCGTTACAAAGGCAAGCCTGTTGAAATTTGTAAACTTATTTATTGTAGAAGGAACACTAAGAATTGCTTCATGCGCCCAGATCGAAGGATTGCCATGCCCTACCCATGAGATAATCGCTGAGCCTGAGTTAAAGGCATCAATGATGGCTTTTTCCATATCAGGTTTCCGTCTTCCTGCTGAAGTAAACAAATTCGGATATGCAACTCCGAAGATTTTCTTTTGTATTATTCTTGATGGAACGTGAACGATTTCTTGTTGAGTAGCTTCTATATGATCAAGACCATCGTTATATTTAAGTCCTTCAGATGCATACCTATCGTCGGAGATCATGGTTGTGCGGGCGCGCCAATCACCTTGATCGCTGGAAGTTTCATATTTGATCACCTTCGAAACGAATGCCTCGGCTTCATCGGCATTATGCACGACAACCCTTCCCAGGGCAAGATCCATTTTATCGTTACCCGGCGTAAGATGAACGAAAAATTGATCATCAGGAATATATTCCAACTGACTACTTCTAAATGAATTGCAATCAAATTTCTTTACCGAAGCGTTTTTCCATATCTCATAGATCGGAACACCAACCGGAAGTTGTGTCGTCTTATTCCGGTAATCACAATGTCCGTTCGCAAAGAGGGTGAGATAAAGAGGCTTCGTTGTATTATTTGCTGCTGTGTGACGAAGCATGAATGCCATGAAATTCCGGATTGCTGTATAATCTGAAGCGCCGTAACCGAACTCACGATAAATATCTTCAGTGGTCACAACGGCAACACGTAGCGGACCGGTTGCCTGTCCGCCCATTCTGCGCTGCACTGCAAGTTTATTTGCCTGATCTAAAAAAGCTGCAGGAGTAACTATAATATCCTCTGCACCCGATTGACATACGCTATCGTGAAGCACCAAAGTTTTTGTCGCAGAAATAATCGGACTCTTGATCGAAGAAGAATTAAATGCTATGAACTGCCGGAATCCGTTCGCATTTCCTTGAATAGGAACATTCATTGAAGACCCATTAGCTGTAGCGAGTTTCGCAGGGTTCCATGGATCGCTTACATCCCAAGTCTCTCCCGAAGCTGCCTCAGTAAAATTATAATTGAATCCCCTTCCATCTGCTACAAGATAAAAAGGAATCTGCCCAGCATTAAGCGATGTTTGGCGGCGGTAGAAAATCTCAATCCAATTAAGCCAAAATTTCGAGTCCTCTTCTGAAGTAGTCGCAGAAAGTATCAGCGAATTATTCTGCGTGCGCAGAAGAGATCCCGCAAGAATTTCTCCATCCCATTTCCTCGAAGTATAGGTGACAATTTCATCCTCAGTATGGACATATTGACTGTTATCAGCAATCTCAGGAAGTTGTACGCCATTGAGAGTAAGATTGATCGTACGTGCTTCAAGGGCATGGGAGTTAAATCCGGGGCGGATAATAGTAGAATCTGCTGTATAACCAGGAAGGTCAGGAAGTCCAACTGTTACATCTCTTCCTTTTGGAATTTCCTCCCCCACAAATTCACGGCTGATAAACCGATCTTCAAACCGTTCTTCACTTTCATGCACGACCACTGTCGGAACAGTGCTCTGCGATATCGGCGAAAGCGGATTCTCCGGCTTCAATGAAATTCTTTTTGCTGATAATGCTCCGCCGATCTTCAAAAGATAATGCCCCGATGTGGTAAAAGGATTCAGAATATGATAAAGCCAGAATAGTGAAGTATGTCCGTTTCCACGGTTATAATACCATTCATTCAAACCCGGATCGTAAAACCGCGCTTCGGAAAATGATCCGTCGCCATTGGTTAAGACATCAACTGTGCATTCATGCAATTCGCCCGTTGCGCTATCGATATCTTCAGGTACTGTTGCACCACCATACCCGAAAAGTTGAATACTTGCCGGATCGGCTGTGGTAATGCCGGCTTTAGCAAGATCACTTGCCGTAATATGATAAACTCCCTGATCGTTCGTTGTAACCTGAAACCATTGCGCATTTGAATTTGGTGAGGCAGTTTGCTTATAAGAAACTGTAGATGAAGGCAATAGAGCCTTTGTTACTTCGCTTATTGCTGAGTGATAAAATTCCTTCGTTGTACCATTGATAAAAATGCCTCCGAAAAGTTCTGTTTCGTTTGCAGAGACTGGGCGAACTGCGCTATTATCAAAAGATCGTGCAAAGCTGATCTTCACGTTCACCTTCTTGATAAGTTTGATAATATTGGCAGAGGCCTCAAAGCTGATAGGATTTATTCGAAGCGTTTGCGTATAGGCAGTACGGAAAATATTCGGCGAGTCTGAAGTAATGATCTCGGCAGGGGCTGAAGAATAGAGTTCGGAGTTTCTGTTATAATGCTCTATTGCCGTCTTAAATCCATCATTCGTAAAAGTCCAATTCGGAACAGGTGCCAGCGTTGCATTGTGCGGAGTTTCATATTCTACACTCAGGATCTCAAAATGTGCAGGCTGTTTCGATGGAATGAGCACGGATAGCGAAAGCCATTCGGCTGCCGGAGCGCCGGGTGAAAGTCCTTTTATTGAGCTGCCTGAAAAGCTGATGCGCTCATAGCTTTCGCCGGTCTTTTCATCTACTACCGTATGAATATGGTAAGTAGGGCTGACGCTGATGATAATTTCATTGGGATTTGAGGAGAGAACACTATAAGCAGACTTTTCAGTAAAACCTGATTGCGCAAAACTATTCGTGAAGCTGAGAACCAGCACGATTGCAGCAAGCGGAAACGAATTCCGCAAAAAGAAGTATGTTCTATAAGTATTTCTACGCATAATGATAGACTCCGGCTTAAAAAAATCAGCCGTCAACGCTAATAACGTCTCAATATGTTATTTGATACACCGGAGATGGATTTATGCCCTTTAGTAAAACAGACATTCCTGCCCGTTATTAATAATGGAACGGACTCTTGTCCGTTTATCTTTCTCCACTTGCATGATCGGATAATAATATCCGCCCTACTATCCCCAGAGCCTCGTTTTAATCGTAGAAATCGTCTATAGGCTTTTTCTTTTGTGTAAAAAGCTAACGTAGTCATTCGACCACAGGAAGCTATATTTAAAGGCTTTTTCAACCAAAGAAGTTCGCAAAATCGTCCCGACTTCCCATTCGGAAACCGGAGAGAACATCTTCTGCTAGATAAGATACGCAATAGGAAGAGATTGTTTCAATTCGCCGATTTCACGAATATTTGTCTCTGTAGGCAAAAAGCTATTTTCGGGAGCTATTTCTACCTTTCCCTTCGTTAAATTTCAGGGTATTATCTTTTGAGTGTGTTGCCATATAATAACATCATGAATTCAATCGAAACTAATCTTACGGCTACGGCTGTAAAACCGGGGAATCAGGCTGATGGTGAATTTCTCTCTCTTGTTTCGCTGCTTGATGACCCTGATGTACGCGTGGCTACGGCAGTTGAAGAACGGCTACGTGCACGAGGCGATTCGATGCTTTACCCGCTTCTGGATTTTATTGATCTCTCTTCTGATGATCTTGCCAAACGGCGTGCAATGGTTATTGCGCAGGAGATCAATGAAAAAATGCTGTTGGAGCAATTTGCAAATCTCCGTCACAAGTTCGAAGAAAGAAAGCGCGGCGCACTCGAAGAAGGAGTTTTCCTTATTGCAAGATATGGATATCCCCGGCTCGACACCGAATATTATAAAGCAGAACTCGATGCACTTGCTGGAATGCTGCATGATAGAGTGAAAGGGATTCACTCTCCTACCGAAGTTCTTACGGCAGTTAATGACTTCTTTTTCAAGACCAGGGGCTTCAAAGGAAATCATGAACAATTTCTGGAAGCTGATAACAGCTATATTAATCAGGTTCTTGACAGACGGCTGGGTATTCCGATCTCACTTGCAGTGCTCTATGTGCTTATAGCAAGTCATCGCCTCGGCTTACCATTCGCAGGAGTCAGTACTCCGGGACATTTCCTTATCCGTTACGACGGAGTTCAAACCGAGCCGATATTTATTGATGCATATAATAACGGCATCATCCTTCGTGAGAAAGATATTAAGAAATTTCTTTATACATCAGGTCTTCCGTATTATGAATCATTCATCCGCCCAGCAAGTCCGAGGATGATATTGCTCAGAATGATCAGAAACCTTATTGTTCTCTTCCACGAAAACAAAGATAACAAATCCCAAAAAACTTTCGAACGGTTCCAAAGCGCTTTATTAGGGAAACAACACGATGAAACCAAAGAGCCACTAGAAGATATGTTTCAGTAACAATTTGATCTATAATGGCTTAGCGGATTATTTATTCCGATTTTATTAAATCATGATCTTGCATTAAACTTTTATAGGTGTTTTGAACTCTAATAGTATAGAAAAGGCGTTCAAAGGGGCGCATAGATGAAAAACAAAGGATAACATCCCCCGATGGACTTACGACAAGAATATGCGCAACTGAGCGACGAAGAACTTGCCACGAAATTTCGCGAAGGTGAGCGGCGAGTGAGCTTTACGATCATCGTCGAACGGTATCAGAAGCGCATCTACTATTCTGCTCGAAAATTAGTAAACGGCGACCACGATGAGGCAGATGAGATTGCGCAGGAAACCTTCGTTAAAGTGTATGAAGCATTAGATAGTTTTCGCGGCGACGCAAAGCTTTATACATGGATCTACCGCATCATGATGAATGCCGTGATCTATAAATCGCGCCGCAAAAAAGTCCGGAAAAATGTCGGGCTTGATGAAGTTGAAAATATTCTTGACGATGGAGAATATTCAGCGCAAGAAAAAATGGAGAGGACTGAGATGACGGCGCTGATCGAAGAAGCCATCGCCACGGTGCCGCCAAAACAACGGGAAGTTTTCCTGCTCCGATTTTATGACGAAATGCCATACGAAGAGATGTCGCAAATCTTAGGCACAAGCGTCGGTGGTTTGAAAGCGAATTACTTTCATGCCGTAAACAAGATCGGAGAATATGTTCAGCGAAAAAGTAATATCAGTTTAGAAGCTCTGGCAAAGGCAGGGTAAAATTATGAAAGAAGAAATTTATAACGAAAAAGAATTAAAAGAGCTTGAGGATGGGATTCGCGCTTTAGGAATTCCATATTCTCAAAACGAACCGGATGAGCGATACTTCGCAAATTTCAGAGTTCATCTGATGGAGCGCATCGAGGCAAACGAGCAAAAGAAAAATATCCTTGCTTCGATATGGTCATGGCTTGGGGCATCTACTCTTCGCAGCGTCTCACTTGCCGGAGGACTTGCAGCAGTTATCATTGCAGCGCTTTTAATGAATCAGACGCCTGAACCAAAAACTGCTCATGTAGAGCCTGTCATGCAAGCGCCTGCTCTAAGCGCGCCACAGCCGATCGCTCCGCCGCAGATTCGACAAAATATTGCAGAAGCGCCGAAAAAAAATATTGCTGTGCCGAAGACTCTGAAAAATTCATTGGTTGCCGCGAAGATCACAACGGATAAAAAATTAGATGCTGCGATCGATGCAAATAATTTTGCCGGGATAGATCAGACCCTTACCGGAAGTGAATCCGACGGTCCAATAAATTATGAAAATCTTTCAGAATCTGATCTTGAATCAGTAGTAAAGATCGCCGAAGCGATGCAATAATTAAATTTTAGAAATGGAGTATAAGAATATGTCATACAAGAATACAAATCGTTCAGGTTTTAGGATGCAGATATCGGGAATGCTTATAGCTCTCGTACTTGGCTTTGCACTTCCCCTTTTTGCGCAGGATGCAGCTACTACTCCACCGGTGCCTCGTCCGCATCGCAAGGTCGATCCGGAAAAAGTAAAATTGCTTATCCAGAAAGTTGAAGAAGTAAAGCATCAGAAGCTTCGCGAAGTTTTGAATCTTGACGATGCGACTTCGCAGAAATTTTTTTCCGAATACGATCCGGCAGAAAAAGATCTGATCGGCCTTGTCAAGCAGCGCCAGGAGCAAGAGTTGAAACTCGTGCAGCTTACCCGCGGCGATTATAAAGACGGCGATGTTGATCCGACGCTGCAGAGCATTAAATCGCTCAATCAGCAGATTCAGGATCGCTACGAAAAATTGGATAATAACCTGAAGTCGGTGATCACTCCGCGACAGCGTGCTAAATTACTTGTTTTTGAAAAAGAATTCAATCGTAAAGTACGCGAGAAAATTCATGACAGGGTCGAGCAATGGAAAGCCAATCATCCCGGGCAGCGTTTCCCACGCAGAGGACCGAATAAACAGGTAAGACCGGCAGTACATTAATCCATAAGAGTTTTCAGATGATTCAATTGCGGCAAAGATGAAAATCTTTTCCGGAATTTTCTTTTTACTTAATTACTTGTTAAAGAAACCTTATCAACAATAAGCATTTTATCTCCTCGTTTTAATAGGACATCATACATGCCTCGCGGAAGAGATGAAACATCTATAATTCCATTTCCCTGAATATCGGTTACTCCATGTAAGACATACCGTCCAAAAATATCCATTAATTCAATTTGGCTCAATGGGTCAACCGACTTAATTCTTAAAAAATTTGAGGCGGGATTAGGGAAAAGATAAGCTTTATTAATTGGATAATCATAAATAGTAACATGTGCATTTTCTTTTTCAGCTCTGACCAGGATGGCGTCAGCACCTCGTGCTGGGCTATGACTAAAAGCAGATAGAGGATTGCCATTTGCTGTAATTGCCAAACCAAAGCAAAAATTCGCATCGTAAGAAGTGTCTAGAAGTAATGTATCTATATTCCACGTCTTGCCGCGATCAGTGCTGATAATAAATTTTTTGATTCCAAACCCCGTTGCTAGTACAGTATCGTGTTTTAATGACGTCATATAAAATATATCTTGGAAGTTTACTTTTGAAAAGATCACGGGTTTTTCCCATGATTTTCCAGCATTAGTTGAACGCATTAATAATGCCTCCTTTTGGAAAAGATAATTGCCATAGGCAATAATTGTATCATCATCGCTGAAATTACAATTTGCAAAGAAAAAAGAATTGAAGTTAGAATCTTGCGTTGAGTCTATGAGAAGTTTTGTAGAGTCAATAGTTTTCCAATTATCATTGGTGGTGTAAATAGGACCCAGCCCGGCCTGAAAAACTCTAAATTTCCCATTGCCATAAGAATGGCATTGACTATTGTACCGACCACCCAACGTTATTTTAGTCCAAATTTTACCCCCATCAATTGTAAAAAAAGCTATACCTATGCTATCATATCCCGTCGCGATACCAGTTAAAGGATCTGAGAAATGAACATCGCTCAGAAAGTCGGATGTATGTAAATTTTGCTTTTCCCATGTTTTCCCTCCGTCCACAGTCTTTACGAGAAGACCAGTATCACCAACAGCAACTGCATTCAAGGAATCAATTTGTTGAATGGCTATGAATTGATTCTGATTTTGTGCGACTTGTATAGGCAGATGTGGATCTTGTTCGATCCAAGTTTTACCGCCGTCTTCACTCCGAAAAAAAATTATTTTTACAGTATGTCTGGAAATGTCAGATACTAATCCTGTAGCAGTGCAATTATAACCATTACAGGAAAGCGCTGAAATGGAATATTTAAAATTTAAGTATTCTGCAGGATGTGAGACCCGCCAAATATATTGAGCCTTCGCGCCCTGTAAGAAAGTTATGGGCGCGAAGACCAATAAAATGATTATTCTTATAAAATAACTCAATGTATTTCTGAAGTACCACAACCGATATTGTAACATCCGCTAGTCCAAGGAGTTGGTAGATGCCCCCCTGGTGGATCACTACAAGGAGGTGTCCCAATGGTGGAAAATGAACAGTTGGATTTTATAATCTGACCAGATGAATAACATATTTCACAGGTTTCTTTACAGTAGCTTGAACTATTACCGCATGCTTGCCAACCGTAAGTTACTGGTGCCCAACAATTGTTCCTATATGATGAAAGTTTTGGTTTAGTAAGTTGATTACAATTTCCTCTATATGTAGAATTTTTAAACGTACCTTCAATTGCCATATCAATTGCAGAAGTCGGTCCCCCAACACATCCACTTGAGTCTTCCACTTGATAGACATATGTTTCATAAATACTATAAACACCTAATGGATCAGGTACTGTGCGATCACAATAATAATAAGTTACCGTACAGCCACCACTTGTGTAAGTCTGTGAACCTTCATTTACCCAAGCGATACTTGTTGGCGCTATATCAGTCGGGCATTGTGCTTTCATGACAGATGCTACCAGCATAAGAAAGAAAAGAATTCCCAGCGACGAGAAACATAATTTTTTAATCATAACAGAAAGAGATGAATAGTTATAAAAAAAAGACAATATAAATAAAATCTCA